>NZ_CP186327.1:1902563-2536750 GCF_049332655.1 Sinomonas sp. P47F7
CGGCTGGATGTGGGACTCGAGGTGATCAGTGTGCAGCTCAACGAGTCCCGGCATGAGGTAGTCGCCGTCAAGGTCCTCGCCGGCGGCAGCTGTGCCGGCCTGAAACGCACCGGGCTGGAGGTCGGCGATCAATCCGTCGCGGATCAGGACGGAGCCGTGCAGGATCTCGTCTGAGAGGACGATGCGGGCGTTGCTGAGGACGGTTTCGGGGCTCATCGGGTTCTTTCTGCGAGGGCCAGGCGTTCCGGGTCTAGGGGTTCGAACGGCGCACGCAGCAGATGCACCGAATGGAGAGCAAAAGGCGCGCCGGGCTCCGCCTCGGTGAAGATAGCGAGGGAGCTGATCGGGATGGTCCGGCCCAGGCAGCCCGCGAACCACGCACGGAGCGCTGCCTCGACCTCGGGCTGCCGCTCCTGCTCGATCTGGTCGGTGAGCGTCAGGTGGAACTGAAACTCATCGAGCACGTAGGGGTAGCCCCACCGGTCGAACAGCTCGCGTTGCCGCCGGGTCAGCGCACTCGGATTGCGGCGCGCGATCTCGGCCGGGGTGGCGGGGGCGCGGAACTCGTCGAAGGCGGTCACGAGCTCGGAGGCGAGCGAATGCAGTGGCTCGGCGCGGGCTCCCGGCACGAGTGCGAAGAAGCGGCCGAGGCGCGCGAGGGACGGTTCGGGCAGCGTGACGGCGGGACGATCGGCCGCGAATTGTGAGAGGGCGGCCTCGAGTTCGTCGAGGCCGCGGCCGGGGGCGAGGCGGAAGGGCGCCTTGAGCGTCCCATGGAATCCGTAGCGGCGCGCGTCAACCGTGATCTCGTCGACGGCGGCCCGCGTCCATCCCTCGGGCGCGGCCGATGCAACGGGGGATCCCGCGACGCTCCTGCCGAGCCACGCCTCGGCCCTCTCGCGCAGGCGCGCCCCGGCGACGTCGGCCGCCGTCGTGCCCGGCGCCGCGTAGATCGCGACCCGCCCGCTCACGCCGTCGCCTCGAGAAGCTGCGCGAAATGCTCGACGTCGATGACGCGGTCGGCGACCCGAGTGCATACCTCGGCGTCGTGGAAGATCCCGAGCATCGCGACGCCGCGTGAGCGCTTCTCGGCGATGAGCTCGACGACGGCGTCGCGGTTGGCCGCGTCGAGGGACGCGGTCGGCTCATCGAGCAGCAGGAGCGGCAGGTCCGTGATGAATCCGCGGGCGATGTTGATGCGCTGCTGCTCGCCGCCCGAAAAGGTCGCGGGTGGGAGCGGCCAGAGCCGCTCGGGGATCGCGAGGCGTTGGAGCAGCGCGGCGGCGCGGTCACGCGCCTCGTCGTTGTTCACCCCCCGCTCCGCGAGGGGCTCGGCGACCACCTGAATCGCCGGGACGCGGGGGACGCACCGGAGGAACTGGCTGACGTAGCCCAGCGAGTGCCGGCGAGCCGCGAGGACCCGTCGCGGATCTGCCGAGGCAATATCCACGGGGACGCCCGCGTTCACGAGGATGCTCCCGCCGTCGGCCGCGTAGTTGCCGTAGACCATCTTGAGGATCGTGCTCTTGCCCGCGCCCGACGTGCCGCCGAGCACGACGCATTCGCCCGAGTACACCTCGAAGCTCACTCCGCGCAGCACGGGTAGCTGCTTTCCGTCCTGCAGGTGCATGGTGAAGGTCTTGTCGACGCCGGAAACGGCGAGGATCGGCTCCGCGAGGGTCGGCTCGGCGGAAATCGGGCTGTTCCGTGTCACGGTCATCCTTGCAGGATCGAGGAAACGAGCAGTTGCGTGTAGGCGGCCTGCGGATCGTCGAGCACGCGGTCGGTGAGGCCGGACTCGATCACTCGCCCGTCCTTCATGACCAGAGTGCGGTGCGAGATCAGGCGGGCGACCGCGAGATCGTGGGTCACAATCACGACGGCGAGGCCGAGCTCGGCGACGAGGGACCGCAGCAGATCGAGCAGGCGCGCCTGGACCGAGACATCGAGACCACTCGTGGGCTCGTCCATGAAGACGAGCCGCGGCGAGACCACGAGGTTGCGGGCGATCTGCAGCCGCTGGCGCATGCCGCCGGAGAACGAGGCCGGGGTGTCGTCGATGCGATGCGCCGGGATCTCCACCCGTTCGAGCCACTCGGCCGCGGCGGCGCGGATCTTGCCGTAGTGCCGCCATCCGGTGGCCATGAGGGGCTCTCCCACGTTGCCGCCCGCGCTCACGTGCATGCGCAGGCCGTCCGCGGCGTTCTGATGCACGAAGCCCCACTCAGTGCGCCATAGCCGGCGCACGCGGCTCTCGCTGAGCTCGGCGAGTTCGACGGCGGCGCCGTCCGCGAGGCGGTAGCGGATGCTCCCTTCGCTGAGCTTGAGGCGCTGCGAGAGCGTCCCCAGGAGCGTCGACTTGCCCGAGCCGGACTCGCCGACGACGGCGAGGACCTCGCCTGGCCACAGGGCGAAGCTCACGTCGCGGCATCCATAGCGGTCTTCGTAGCGATGGCTCGCCCCCCGAACCTCGAGCAGCGGCCGCTCGTCGGCCCCGAAGCTGAGCTGCTCGAGCGTCATTCGTGCGTCTCCTGGGTCTCGTGAGTCTCGTCAGTCCCGTCGGCGCGGGGGGATGCCTCCGAGGCGGCCGCCGATACGGCCGCCTTTCGCTCGCAGTGATCGGTGTCCGAGCAGGCGTACATGACGCCGCCCGAATCGTCCGTGATGATCTCGTCGAGGTACACGCCGGTCGAGCCGCAGATTGCGCACGGCTGATCGAAGCGCTGTGGCTCGAACGGGTGATCCTCGAACCCGAGACTGACCACGTCCGTGTACGGAGGCACCGCATAGATGCGCTTCTCGCGACCCGCGCCGTACAGGTGCAGAGCCGGGCTCTGATGCAGCTTCGGGTTGTCGAAGCTCGGCGTCGGGGAGGGGTCCATGAGGTATCGCCCATTGACCATCACGGGGTAGGCGTACGTTGTCGCGATGTGGCCGTACTTGGCGATGTCCTCGTAGAGCTTCACGTAGATCAGCCCGTAGTCCTCGAGCGCGTGCATGCGCCGGGTCTCGGTCTCGCGCGGTTCGAGGAACCGCAGCGGCTCAGGGATCGGCACCTGGTAGACCATCGTCTGCCCCTCGGTCAGCTCGCCCTCCGGGATGCGGTGACGGGTCTGGATGATCGTCGCCTCGTCGGTGCGCGTCGTGGTGCTCGCGCCCGTCACCTTCGCGAAGAAGGCGCGGATCGAGACGGCGTTCGTCGTGTCGTCGGCGCCCTGGTCGATGACCTTGAGCACATCGTCTTCGCCGATGATTGCCGCCGTGACCTGCACTCCGCCGGTGCCCCAGCCTCGCGGCATGGGCACCTCGCGCGAGGCGAACGGCACCTGGAACCCGGGAATCGCGACCGCTTTGAGCAGTGCCCGGCGGATCATCCGCTTCGTCTGCTCGTCGAGGTAGCCCACGTTGTAGACGGGCTGCGTTGTCTGCGTCTCCGTCATGCCTGCGTCTCCATCTCCTGCGGGCCGGCCTCCGGCGCGGCCTCCACCCGCTCCCGGAATTCCGCATTGAGCCGACGCACCAGGCCGAGTTCTGCTTGGAAGTCGACGTAGTGCGGCAGCTTGAGGTGTTCCACGAATCCGGTTGCCTCAACGTTGTCGGCGTGGTGGATCACGAACTCCTCGTCCTGCGCGGGAGCCACGATGCGCTCGCCGAACTCGTCGGCGCGGAGTGCGCGGTCAACGAGGGACATCGACATCGCCTTGCGCTCGGCCCGACCAAAGACCAGGCCGTAGCCCCGCGTGAATTGGGCGGGGGTTTCGTCGTTCCCGGTGAACTGATTGATCATGTGGCACTCGGTGACCTCGATGCGGCCGAGTGGAACCGCGAAGCCCAGTTCCGGCGCCTCGAACTCGACCTCCACCTCGCCCACACGGATCTCACCGGCAAACGGATGGGTG
Source organism: Sinomonas sp. P47F7 (assembly GCF_049332655.1). GTDB lineage: Bacteria > Actinomycetota > Actinomycetes > Actinomycetales > Micrococcaceae > Sinomonas. The sequence goes on from NZ_CP186327.1 coordinate 1,906,463, forward strand.
CGCCCGAAGCCGCGCTGGGTCGAGTATGCGAGGCCGAGGAGGAATCCCTCGTCCCCGCGCGCGAGCGCTTGGAGGCGTTCCGCGCGGCTCATGGGGAAGAGCGTCGGCTCCCGCGTGAGGTCTGCGGGCTCGGGGTCGTCGAAGCCTTCGGGCCGCTCGGGCTCCATGAGCGACTCGGCGCCGAGCAGGTCGGCGACGCGCGGCATCGCCTCGCCGTCGGCCGTACCGCCAGCCGCATCCCCCAGCGCCGCCTCCTCGACGCCCCGGCCCGCGAAGAGGCGGTGGGTGTAGTCGAAGGTCGCGCCGAGCTGCTGGCCGCCCGGCAGATCCTTGAACGTCGCCGAGACGCGGCGCTGCGGCTGAAGCCGCGCCGTGTCGACCGGAAGCGTGTAGCCGAAGCGCGGGAGCGTCGTGCGGTAGGAACGCACGAGCGTGACCGCCTCGAGCACGTCGCCCTGAGCCTGCAGGACGGCGCGGGCCGCGAGCTCCCGATCGTACAGGGAGCCCTCGTTCATCACGCGGGCCACGAGCACCGCGAGCTGGCCGGCGACGGCCTCGTGGGGGATTGCAGGAACCTGCTCGTCGCCGCGCCCCTCCTTCGCCAGGAGAGCGTGTGCGTTGGCGATTGCTCTTTCTCCGCCTTTGACCGCGACGTACATCGCTCAGTCCTCCTGTCCGTCGGGGGTGGGTGTGAGCCGCGTGGTCCGCGGCAGTGCAGAGACCGCGTCCGCATCGACGAGCAGAAGATCGACGCCGCGCGGGAACAGGGCGGCGTTTCGCCGCCACTGCTCGGCGAAGGCGGCATCGGCCCACGACGCGTCGACCCCGGCCGCGCCGTTGATGCCCGGTCCTTCCGCGCTGAAGCGCCGTGCGCCCTGGCATCCGCGCACGTCGAGCACAACGGTCGTCGAGAGGTGTGGCGCCTCGTCGGTCCCGAGCCGCAGCGAGGCGAGCTGCGGCAGGGACCGGGGCGTTGCGAACACGAAGTCGGCGTTGTGTGCCTCGACGCGTCGTGCCCCGGTGTGGAAGTCGAGCCACGCCGTGACCTCGGGGTCGTCCAGATCGCCACCGAGCCATGCCGTGCAGTCTTCGTCGAGGACGGTCAGTGCGACGGCGGCGAGGCCCCGGCCGAGCGCTGCCGGAGGCTGTGGGGGACTCTTGAGCGGGAAACTCCGAGTGGGGCGGGCGAGCGCGTCGAGGACCGCGCGGAACGCGTGCTGCGCGTCGCGTGGGGGATCGACAAAGCCGGGCGCGGGGATCGCGGGCGCGCGGCCCGCCGAGCCGATCACTCGTGCTCCCGTGCGACAGTGAAGAAGTCCACCTGGGTGGTCCGGGCCTCGGCGCGGCGAGCGGCGTCGCGTTGGGTCTGGGCCAGTTGCAGTGGCACGACGACGTTGGCCATAGCACGGTCGTGCTGCCCCTCGTCGGCGAGGAGCCCGTCGAAGATCGCAGCGAGGCGCGCGTGCTCAAGGTCGGCGCCGAGCACGTAGGCGCTGCCGACAGAGTCGGCCGAGAGGGGGCCGCCGTGCAGCCGCACGGTCGCCCGGGTCACCGTTGCCTCCCCGAGGTTGAAGCGAGCCCCGCCCGCGTCGATGCGGCTGCGCACCATGACGAGTCCGGCCTGAGGCCCACGGATCAGCTCGACGGCCGGCTGAGGAGCCCAGTGGGCCCAGGCCCGCTCGAGTGCCGGCCTGCTGGCCATCGCCAGCGTACGCATCCAGCTCTGTCGAAGCTGGGTCTGCCTGCTCGTAGGTCCGGGCTGCGTCATCTGTGGGCTCACACGTCCTCCGTGAAGTTGTCTAGATATCTAGATAACTTCACGTTACCCGCCGGATGTGCGGCCTAGGTGAACAATCGGGGAACTTATGAGAGAACATCGGAGGAACCGCTGAAACCGTTCCGATAGGGTTGCTTCGAGATGGCGGTGGCTACGAGATGACGACGCAGAGCAGGTCGCCGAGTGGATACTCGACGTGGCGGCTGATCGCCGAGGAGCTGCGCCGCGAGATCATCGACGGAGCGAGCCCCCCGGGGACGAGGCTGCCTTCCGAGAATGAACTGGCCGAGCGCTTCGGGGTTCACCGCAACACCGTCCGGCAGGCCATCGCGGCCCTCACGTCGGAACGGCTCGTGGTCTCGCGCCGCGGCAGCGGCACCTTCGTCGCTGACCACACAGTGCTCGTGCACCGCATCGGCACCCGGACCCGACTGAGCGACAGCATCGCGAGGGGCGGCACCGCGTCCGGGCGCCTGCTGGACTGGGCCCTCGAATCGGAACCGCCCGACCATATCGCCGAAAGGCTGCGTCTGGGCGGCCGGCCTGCGCTCCGCATGGAGATGATCCGTTCGGTCAACGGGCTCCCGATCTCGCGCGGAACGCAATGGTACGTGGCCGAGCTCGTCCCGGGCCTTCCCGAGAAATTCGCTGCCGAAGGCACAATCACCGGCGCACTGCGGGCACTTGGCATCGAAGACTATGTGCGCGCCTCGACCACTGTGGGCGGCCGGCATGCGACGGCGGAGGAGGCCGAGGAGCTACAGCTCCCCGCCGGCTCTGTCGTGCTCGTGGTCCGCGCACTCGACGCCTTGCCCGATGGCACTCCGCTACAGCTGGGCGTCACGCGGTTCGCCGCGTCACGCGTCGAGCTCGACGTCGAGCACCCAACGCAGGGCTGAGCCGGGCCGCAAGGATTGGGGCCCCGCCGCGGACACAGTGGTCAGCGGCGAGGCCCCGGTCAGGAATGCGCGAACGCGTCAGGCGGGCGCGAACAACCCCGACTCGACCGGCAGACCGGCTTCGACCCAGTCCTGAATGCCCTCTCTGTACTTGCGGACGTTGCTGTACCCGGCCGCCGTCAGCAGGTTCGCGACGGCCTGGCTGTTCGGGCACGTCTCGTTCGAGCAGTAGGTGACGATCGCCGCCGCCTTGTCCGGCAGCAGGCTCGGTGCCTGTGCCGCGACGTCGGCTTCGACGAGCGGCAGCGCGCCCGGAAGGTGCTGCTGCTCGTAGTACATGCCCCCGAGGGCGTCGACGACGGTCACAGTTCCGGAGTCGATCGCCGCCTTGAGTTCGTCCCGGCCGATGAGTTCTGTCATGAGGGTGCCTTCCTTTCGGTTTTAGGTGCGTGCGCACACAACTATACGAATACGTGCGTGCGCACGCAATCCCGAGTAGGGTGGACGCCATGCCACCTCGCAGGAAGCTTGCCGCCGACGCCTGGGGCGCACTGCTCCGTGTGCACGCTGCGCTCGTCCCAGTCCTCGACAAAGCAGTCCAGGGCAAGACCGGGCTGCCGCTGTCCTGGTACGACGTGCTGCTCGAACTGGCAGCCGTGCCCGACGGCCGGCTCAGAATGACCGACCTCGCGGAACGCGTCGTTCTGAGCCGGTCGCGGGTCAGCCGCCTCGTCGACGAACTGGCTGCTCGTGGTCTCGTGGTCAAAGAAGGGCATCCAGACGACCGGCGCTCGGCGTACGCGGTCATCACCGACGCAGGGCTGTCCGAGTTCCGCCGTTCCGCCCCGGTCTACCTGCGGGCGATCGAGGAGCACTTCGCGTCCCGTCTGAGCGACGAAGAACTCGTCTTTCTGTCCGAGGTTCTCGGCAAGATCCTGGATCCGGCAGTCTGACCAGAGAAGCACGGCGGTCCCGCGAAGGGCTCAGACGAGGCTGCGGAGCGGCCCTTCGGGCTCCAGCAGAAACGCGTCACCGCCGCGGCGGAGCACACCGCCCCGCGGGAGGTGGCTCGCCAGGAACACGGTGTCCGTGTCGGCGTAGCGGTCCAGCACCTCGAGGCGAGTCGCGGCCGAGCGGTGCGGATCGACGCACATGGCGGCAGAGACGTCGGGGCGGCGCAGCTGAAGCGGATGGTGGATGAGGTCTCCCGCGAGCAGGACCCGGCGCCCGTCTCCCGAGACCTCGACGAGCAGGTGCCCGGGCGTGTGGCCGGGCGCCGGAACGAGCCGGACGCCGTCGTCGATCCTCACCTCGCCGGTGACCTGTTCGAGGATGCCCGCACGATGGAGCGGCGCGATGCACTCCTCGATGTGCCGCTGTGGCGGCGTCCCGGGGGAGCCGGCGAAGTGCTCGTAGTCGGCGCGGGCTACGAGATAGTGGGCGGCGGGGAACGTGGCAGTCTGGGCCCCGTCCTCGTCGAGGTGGGTGTTCCAGCCGACGTGGTCGTGGTGCAGGTGAGTGTTGATCACCGTGTCCACTGCTTCCACTGGTGCCCCGGCCGCCTCCAGTGATGCGAGCCACTGTGAGCTGAACCCGCGCATGCCGGTCCCGCCCGGGACCTTAGGGCCGCCGAGGCACGTGTCGACGAGGATGACGCGCCCAGGCCCGAGGATCGCGAAGCCCTGCGAGGCCAGGACGAGCTGGCGGCGGTCCGGAGTCGAGTGGGCATCGCCAAACTCGCTGAGCAGGGCCGTGAGCTCGTCGGGCGGCAGAGCCGGGAAGGCGGCGCGGGCCTGCATGGCGGGTCCGACAGCATCGATGACGGGGACGACGGTCCAACGACCGACGACGACGGGCGCCGGCTGCGTTGTGGGAGTGGAGATGGGCATGGGCATGGGGTGCTCCTTGGGGTCGGACGTTCTGATGACTGGCTTGCGTTGGGCGGTCACTTGGCGTGTGGGTTGAGCGAACCGAGCTCTGGGAATCCGTTGATGGTGAAGTGGATGGTCGCCAGGACGAGGATCACGGCGGCGACGGCCAGAAGAGCGATTCGAAGGCGGCGGCGGGTCATGTGGGGGCTTCCTTTCGTTCGGCGCCGGCGGTCGCCGGCAGGGGGGATTGGGCCTGTCGGCTCAGCTGATCGTGAGGGCCCGACTGACGGTGAGGCGGGCCGCTCGGTTTGCGGCTGCGATGGTCGCGACGACCGCCCCCGCGAGGCTCAGCAACGACCAGATGAGCAGCGGGGCTGGGGCATAGGTAAAGGGCAGGTCCTGCCGGAAGGCGTTCTGGCCGATGAAGACGCCGAATGCGGCGCCCGCGGGGATCGCGGCGACGATCGCGAGTACGAGCGCCGCGCCCGCGGTGAGCACGCCCTCGATGACAACCGTGCTGCGGATGAATCCTCCCGTAGCCCCGATCGTGCGCATGATCGCGTATTCGCGGGTGCGTTCGGTGACGCTCGTGCTGAGCGAGGTGCTGAGCCCGAGGAGCCCGACGATCGCCATGATCGCCGCGATGACGAAAAGCGCTTCGACGAGGACGAAGACGTGCCCGTCGAGGGCCGCTCTGAGGGCGTCGGTGGTGAACGCTCGTTCGACTGGGAGCCCCTTGGCGTCGAGGACCGTGGTCAACCCGTCGAGGGTGCGGCTTCGGTCCGCTTGCGTGGCCCCCGACGCGCCAAGCCGAAGGATCGTGGCCACATCGGCGGAAGTGCCACTCGCCGCGGTGAATTCGGCGCTCGTGACGTAGGCCGTTCCCTGGGTGCCGAACTCCTGCGCGATCCCGACGATCGTCCAGCTCGACGTCCTTCCGTTGACCGTCACGGCAAGGCGATCGCCGACGACGGCGGCCGGCGCCTGTTGCGCGACCGCCAAGGTCGTGAGGACCACGGCTTCCGCGTCGTCGTCGCGCAGCCATCGCCCGGCCACGATGGGCGGCGCGGTGAACGAGGCGTTCGGCGGCGGGGCGACCATCGTGAGGCTGCCGTGCGCGTCATCGGGATAGACGTGGACGACGTCGACGGGCGCGGCGCCGTGGACAGTCGCGGGCAGAGCTCGCAGGGGCTCGGAGCGCGAGACGCCGGGGACAGCGTCCGTGATCTCGCGGAGGGCCGCCGTGGCGACGGGACCGGCGAACCGAACCTCGGCGTCGTAGGCGCGGGCGTCGAGACCGCTCTGCACGAGACGGTCCCAGCCGATGGACGTGTTGAGGCCCGTGATCGCGCCGGTGCCGGCGAGGGCGAGCATGCCCACCGTCAGGGCGAACCGGCCCGGGCGGCGAAGCAGTCCGCGTGCCGCGATCGCTGTGTCGCGGCCCAGCGGAAGCCGGCGCAGCACGGTCAGGAGCCGGGCGGTCGCGCCGACGGGTTCGGTGCCGTGATCGTCGATGGTCTCCCTGACGGTCCTGCGGGTCCCGCGGAGCAGGGCGGGAACCGCGACGAGCACGGGAACGAGGACGCCGGTCGCGATCGCCACGACGATCACGAGGGGCGACATCGCGGTCGAGTCGATGTCGAGGTTGAGCATCGAGCCGCCAATGCCCGCGATGAATCGGCCCAGCAGCAAGCCCGGCGTGACGGCGATGGCCGTCGCGAGACCAGCGATCACCGCGGTCATCGTCAGGTACATCCCGAACACCTGGGACGTCGTCGCCCCGACGGCCTTCATCGCGCCGATCTGACGGATCTGGGCGGTGAGCGTGCCGCCGATCATCGCCGCCACGAGGATCGAGCTCATCAGAAGGGAGAGCGCGCCGAACAGCAGCATCGAGGTGGCGACCATGACCATCTGGCCGTAATGCGGATGCCGTAGCGGCGGCGGCACGTCGATCGACGCCGTCGGATACCCTGCTGCGCCGAGCCGAGACGCAAGGTCCTGGGCGACGGCCTCAAGGTGAGCGGCGTCGCCGCTCGGGCCGCCCGGTCCGCCGACCACGATCTCGAGTTCGTCGAGACCCGTCGGAAGGCCCATCTCGGCGAGCGCCGCCGTCGTCGTCCGGGCGTAGACGGTGCGCTCTTGATCGGCAGGTGCGACTCCGCCGTCGTGCACCGCCCCGGCGACGTCGAGCGTCGTGAGGCGGCCATGCGGGGCGAGCACTTCGACGCGGCCGCCGACGTGCGCGCCGAGAAACGGCAGGGCGGTGCGTTCGAGGAAAAGCTGGCGGGCAGAGGGCGGCCAGCTGCCGGTTTCGACGCGTGCGGACGCGACCCGTTGGGGGTCGCCGTCCGCGCTCACGAACAGCAGGAGCGATTGCCATGGCCCGTCCTGCACACGGATGCGGGCGGCGACCGTCGACCGTGCCGCCGCGTCGGTCACGCCGGGCGTTGCGCGCGCGACGGCGAGCTGCTCGGGTCCGATGGGTCCGGTGAGGTGAAGCGTTGCCGACGCCGGGTTCGCCGCGCGGTAGTTCGCGTCGATCTCGGTGCTGAGGATCGATGCGGCGGCGAGGAAGGCGGTGACGGCGGCCACGCTGAGGGCAATGGCCGCGATCATGGCCACGGTCCGCCCCCGCGCGGCCCACAGATCTCGCGCCATCTTGCGCCAGCGGGGCCGCATCAGTCCACCGCCCGAACGAGCCGCTGGTCGCGGGTGACGCGCCCGTCCAGCAGCGCCACCTCGCGGCTTGCCCAGCGGGATACGTCGCGTTCGTGGGTAACCATGACAACCGCGCGGCCGTCGCGTGCGAGCTCGGCGAACAGGTCGAGGATCCGGTCGCTCGTCGCCGAGTCCAGGTTTCCGGTCGGTTCGTCGGCGAGCACGAGTGGAGGATCGTTTGCCAGGGCGCGCGCGATCGCGGCGCGCTGCTGCTGGCCGCCCGACAGCGCGGCCGGGAGCTTGTGAGCCTGATCGGCGATGTCCACGCGGTCGAGCAGCGCCATGGCCCGAGCGCGCTGTTCCCGCACCGGGGCTCTGCCGCACAGGTCCATCGGAAGCATGACGTTCTCCACGACCGTCAGCGTGGGAAGGAGCTGGAAGAACTGGAAGACGAGTCCGATCGAGCGGCCGCGCCACGCCGCGAGGGCTGACCCCTTCAGCTGGTCTACGCGTGTCCCGGCGATGTCAACTTCGCCGCTGCTTGGAACATCGATGCCCGCGAGCAGGTTGAGCAGCGTCGTCTTGCCGCTGCCGGAGCGGCCGAACACTGCGACGAGTTCCCCGGCCGAGATTTCCAGGTCGACCCCCGCGAGAGCGGGGAAGACGGCGCCGTCCACGACGTAGTCCTTCCTCAGCCCGCGGGCGCGGAGAACGGCGTCCGACGGCGCGGTGTCCAGTGACCGCGCGGTGTCCAGTGAAGGCATCGTGGCTCCTTCGCGTGAAGGCCCGGTTGCAGGGCCGGGAACGTTATCGAACAAGGTGTCCGATATACTTCATAGCGTCCGGCAACGCTCCTCGGCAATCGACAGAACCCGCCGCGATGGCCAGTTGTGGACGAACCAGGATCAAGCCGTGCCGAAACGAGGGAAAATGACTCGCACCGAAGACCGTCGGATCCGCCGCACCCGCGCCGCGCTCACGCAAGCCCTCCTCGGCCTCATGGCCGAGCGCCCGTACGAAGCGATCACCGTGCAAGACGTGATCGATCGGGCCGATGTTGGGCGCTCCACGTTCTACGCGCACTTTTCGGACAAGGACGAGCTGCTGGACGAGTCGCTCGCCGGGATGCGCGATCTCGTCGACAGTGCCGGCGCGGGGCGCCAGCCGACGCTCAAGCGGCCCCTGCCGTTCAGCGAGCTGCTCTTCCAGCACGTCGCCGACCAGCGCCCCCTTCTCACTGCGCTGCTGGCCCATGAGGCCTCGGGCACCGTGATGTCGCGACTGGAAGCCGTCCTGCACGACACCGCCGCCGCACAGCTGCGCGCCCTCATCGGGCCGGACCGGCCCCTCGCCGTTCCGCTGGATCTCCTGGCCCGCAATTCCGTGGCCAGCTGTCTGGCGTGCCTGCGCTGGTGGGTGGCCAACGGATTTGCCCTGGCCCCCGCCGAACTCGACGAGTTGTTCCGGTCGCTCACGGCCCCGGTGATCCGCGCGGCGCTTGCTGCCCAGACCGGGTGACGCCCTGCCGCCCTGTCGCCGACCCTCGAGGCGAGGTGCGCCTACCGGCCGCGGCTCCGGTACCGTGGCCACCATGACGGAGATCCTCATCGACGATCATGGCCGTCCCGAGCCGCCGTACGCGGGGGAGGAGGTCGCGACGCTCCTCGGCTTCCTCGACTACCACCGCGCGACGCTTGAGTGGAAGTGCCGCGGGCTGAGCGACGAACAACTCAGGGTGACGCTCCCGCCGTCGTCCATGACGCTGGGCGGGATGCTCAAGCACCTCGCGTTCGTCGAGGACGCCTGGTGCTCCGAGGTCCTCGCGGGGCAGCAGATGTCCGAACCCTGGGCGGGAGTCGACTGGGAGGCGGACCCCGACTGGGATTGGCACAGCGCAACGAACGACGGCGGCGCGAGCCTCCGCGCGCTGTGGGCCGGCCGCGTCGAGCGATCGAAGGAGATCGTTGACGAGTTGCTCGCCGAGGGCGAGCAGGCGGCGCTCGCGACGACCCACGCCAATGGGGAGGGCCGCGAGGCCGTGTCGCTTCGCTGGGTTCTGGTCCATCTCATCGAGGAGTATGCGCGTCACAACGGTCACGCCGACCTGCTCCGCGAGTCGATTGACGGGCAGATCGGGGAGTGACGGAGCCGATGCACGACCGAAGGAATTCCGCGGCGCCTCGGATGGTTGGCGTGTGACGTGAAAGCATTCGGCTTCCTCTCCTTCGGCCACTACGGCCCGTTCCGCGGCTCGGAGACCCGGACCGCGGCGGACATGATCCTCCAGACCATTGACCTCGCGGTCGGTGCCGACGAGCTCGGCGTCAACGGCGCCTACGTGCGGGTCCACCACTTCGCGAGGCAGCAGGCGTCCCCGATGCCGCTCCTGTCCGCGATGGCCGCCCGCACGAAGCGCATCGAGGTGGGCACTGGTGTGATCGACATGCGCTACGAGAACCCGCTCCAGCTCGCGGAAGAGGCCGCCGCGCTCGACGCGATCGCCGGGAACCGGATCGCCCTCGGCATCAGCCGCGGCTCGCCCGAGCCCGCCCTCCGCGGCTACGAGGCGTTCGGCTACACGGGGTCGGTGGACCCTCGCGGCGCAGACCTCGCGCGGTCCAAGTTCGAGCTCTTCCTCTCGGCGATCGACGGCGTCGGCATCGCCGAGGCCGACCCGCGGCAGGCGCCAGCAGGAACGAGGCTGCACGTCGAGCCGCATTCGCCCGGGCTTCGGGACCGCATCTGGTGGGGGAGCGGAACACGGGACACGGCCGAGTGGACCGGCGCGCAGGGCCTCAATCTGATGAGCTCGACCCTGCTCACCGAGGACGCCGGAGTGCCGTTCCACGTGCTCCAGCACGAGCAGATCGAGCGGTACCGGGCCGCCTACAAGGCCGCGGGCCACGCGGGCTCGCCGAGGGTGTCGGTGAGCCGGAGCGTCTTCCCGATCGTGACCTCGCGCGATGCGATGTACTTCGGGACCCGCCCGGACGGCGACCAGGTGGGCGTGATCGATGGCTTCCGGTCGACGTTCGGAAAAACGTATGCCGCTGAGCCGGACGAGCTTGTCGAGCAGCTTCTGGGCGATTCGGCGGTCATGGCCGCGGACACGGTGATGCTGACCATCCCGAATCAGCTCGGCGTCGAATACAACCTTCACATCCTTGAGGCTTTCGCCAAGCACGTGGCTCCCTCCCTCGGCTGGAAGCCGAACACGGAGGGGCCGGTCGCGGGGGAGCCGGTCGCGTGAGGAAGGATCCCTAGGAGAGTGCCTTCGCCACGACGGCGGCGGTCTCGCCGAGGCGGGGGAGCATGGCCATCAGCTCGGCCTCGGGGGTCAGGAACGTGATGCTGGACAGGCTGAGTCCCGCGGGCCCGTTGGGCCCGACGTCGAGCGGCAGGGCGATGCAGCGGACGTTCTGCTCGTTCTCCTCGCGGTCCACGGCGTAGCCGACGCTGCGAATCGTGCCGAGCTCCGCGAGGAACTCGTCGAGGTCGGTGATCGTGGCCGGGGTGCGGGGGGCCATGCCTCGGGCAGTCAGGAGCTCCACAACGCGGGCGTCGGGCAGGGTCGAGAGCATGGCCTTCCCCACGCCGGTCGAGTGCGCGGGCATGCGGAGCCCCACACGCGATCTCATGATGAACGCGTTGGGGGCGCTCGCCTTGTGCGTGTAGAGCGCCTCGCCGTCCGCGAGGGCTGCGACATGGACCGTCTGATTCGTGGCGTCGGCGAGCGCGTGGATGGCGCGGTCGACGACGTCGCCCCAGCCCGCGTCGATCCCACCGAGCGCGCGGGCCCGGGGCCCGAGACCGTAGAACCCGCCCTCGCGCTGAAGGGCCCACCCCGCCGAGGTGAGGACTCCCAGGATCCGGTGCACGGTCGGCTTCGTCATCCCGGTGCGCTCAGCGAGCTCGCCGAGGCGCTGCGGCTGGGCGGAGGCCGAGAGGGCCTCGAGCATGCTCAAGATCTTGTGGCCCGAGGCCTGCTCGCCCTCAACCATGTTCCTCCGCTCTGTGGGTGCAACCCGTGCCCTGCTGCGCCAGCCAGGGGTAACCCTTGACCGTCCGCAACCGCGGTCCTAGTCTGGCCGATGGTTCTGGATTTTAGAACACCATTCCGGATACCGGAACGCTTGGGGGAGCAAGGTCTACCGGAGACGACGGCGTCTCGTGCAATGCCACGCGACGCCACACATTTCGAAGGGCGAAGATGGATCAGGCCACTATTCGTCGGTTGTCCGATGAGGCGACCGACGTCCTGCTGAACAAGAATGGAACGACCTCCAGTCGCCGCGGCGGCTGGATGATGATCGCGACGATCCTGATCGAGGCGTGGGATCTCTATGCGATCTCGTTCGTGCTCGTGTTTATCTCGGCGGAGTACCACCCCACGGCCGTGGAACTGGGCCTCGTGACGGCGGGCGTTCAGGGCGGCGCCCTGCTCGGTGCGCTGATCGGCGGCTACGTGGCCGACAGGCTGGGCCGCAAGCGCGTGTTCATCCTCACGATGGTCCTGTTCATCGTGCTCGCCATCGTCCAAGGGTTCTCAGTGGGCGTGTGGGACCTGATCATCATCCGGTTCCTCATCGGCATCCCGCTCGGCTCCGACATCTCCAACGGCTACGCCTACATCATGGAGTCGATGTCCAAGGGCGCCCGCGAGGTCATGGGCAGCCGCTGGCAGTTCATGTTCGGCCTCGGCGAGGTCTTCTCGATCGTCGTCATCACGATCATGTACGCCGCGGGCATGGACCACGCCATCCTGTGGCGCGTGGCCCTCGCCATCGGTGCCGTCCCGGCGCTGATCCTGCTGCTGGCCCGGCTGAACCTGCCGGAGACGCCCATGTCGCTCATCCAGCGCGGGCAGTTCGTCAAGGCCAAGGAAGTGTCGCAGAAGCTCTTCAACGATTCGCTGGACATGCTCCCGAATGAGGACGTGGAGATCGAGAAGCCCAAGGTCGGCGACTTCCTCAAGGTCATCTGGGCCGACAGGACCCGCCGCCGGGCCACGATCTTCGGCTGGATCTCCAACGCGTGCCAGGGCGCGGAGTTCACCGCGTTCGGCTTCTACCTGCCCGTGATCCTGGTCAGCGCGGGGGTCGGGGTGGTCGGCACGGCCGCGAACACGAACATCACCGGCACGAACCTGGTCACCGCGGGGATCTACGTCCTGGCCACGATCTCGGGCTTCGTGGCCCCGATCATGATCACCAGGATCGGCCACCGCGGCGTGTCGATGTGGGGCTTCGGGCTCGCGTTCGTGGGCCTGCTCATCGGCGCGTTCGCGCTCGGGGCGGACATCAAGTGGCTCATCGTGATCGGCGCGTGCGTGCTCATGTGGGGCCACTACTGGGACGCCTCGAACGGCATGACGATCACCTCGATGGTCGCCCCGTCCCGGTTCCGGGCCACGGCCTCGGGCTTCGGGTACGTGTTCGTCAAGGCCGCCTCGTTCTTCGGCGCGTTCATCTTCCCGATCATCACCGCCTCGTGGGGCAAGGTCGGGGCGACCTTGGCCGTCTCGGTCCTGTCCCTCATCGGCTTCCTCGCCGCGAGGTTCATCCTCCCCGAGCTCTACGGCTACGTGGACCGAGAGGAGACCGTCCCGAGCGCAACCGGCGCCGGCCACTAGAGGGAATCACCGTGGCGGAGGTCGTCCTGTTTCACCACGCGCTCGGACTCACGCCCGGCGTCGTGGAGTTCGCGGACGGCCTCCGCCGTTCCGGCACGGTCCACACCCCGGATCTCTTCGAGGGGCGCACGCTGGCGTTCCTCGATCGGATCTAGCGGTCCGCGTCGGCGCGACTGGCTCCGGAACGCCGCGCCAAGACAGTCAGGGCGAGCATCTCGAGCCCGGTCCACACGAGCGTTCCTCCCGACACCTCCGGGGAGAAGCTGAGCGCGCCGTCGTGGAGGGCAACCGCCGCGAAGTACGGCGCCCAGAACACCATGGGCGCGAGCGCGAGGGCTGTCACGAGTCGCCCGGGGCGGTCCGGTGCGGGCCGCAGCGCGAGCCACACGAGCCCCACCAGCACGGCGCCCACCGCGGCCGCGGCGAGGAGCCACGGGTCCCGCAGCGCGACCATCACCTGAAGCGCGGCCGAGGGCACGAACACCATCGCCGCAGGGACGAGGGCGGCGAGCCGCCAGCGGAGCGACAACAGCAGCATCGGGACGAACAGCGCTGCGGTGGAGACGAAGAACGAACCGAGCGAGACGATGATCGACGACGAAGTCGGCTCGCCCACGATCCGCGCCCCGCCCGCCGTCGGCACGAACGTCTGGATGAGGCCGTGCCGCGCGTAGACGGCGAACTCCTGGAGGATGAACGCGCCGACCATCCCGCACAGCATCGCGCTCACCACCGCGGGGACGAGCCGCGGCCACGACCGCCCAGACGAGCGCCGGGCGGCGGCGAAAGGCGCCCCGAGGATCAGGAGGCCCCCGGTCGCGAGGCCCAGATGGGACGGGCTGAACAGCGCCTTGATGCTCTGCTCGATTCCGAACACCGAGTGCCACGCGAGATCCGCCACGCCCGAGACCAGGAACAGGAGGACTCCGGCCGCGGCGGCGCCGTAGCCAGCCGGGACTGCGGAGATCCACGGCGTGCCAGGCGCGTGGCGCCGCCACGTCAGGGCGGCGATCCACACCGCGCACGCGGCGAATCCCGAATACAGGATCGCGTGCCACGGGGTGAAGAACGTCTCAAGGTCGGGGAGGTTGTTGTGGGCCCAGCCGTCGACGTACGTGCCGGTGAGGAGCCACGCCCCGGCGACGAGCGTGAGAACGTCCTCGGCCGTGTTCGTGGGCCGGTGGACGGCCGCGGGAGGGCCGGCGAAGGTGGGGGCTGTCGCGTCCATGGCGGAATGCACTGTCTACTTGAGGAACTTGGACGTCGTGCGGTCCGCGAGCAGCTTGCCGCCGGTCTGGCACGTGGGGCAGTACTGCAGCGCACTGTCCGAGAAGGTGACCTCGCGGATCGTGTCGCCGCACACGGGGCAGGCCTCTCCGGTCCGGCGGTGCACGCGCATGCTGGCCCGCTTCTCGTCCTTGAGGTCCTCTGGCGGCCGTCCGATCGCCTCGGCGGTCGCGCCCTCGAGCATGCTGCGGAGGGCCGCATAGAGCCGCTCCGTCTCGCCGTCGTCGAGCGTTGACGCGACCGCGAACGGGGAGAGCTTCGCGAGGTGGAGGATCTCGTCGCTGTACGCGTTCCCGATCCCCGCGATGACCTTCTGGTTCCGCAGGAGCCCCTTGATCTGCTGGCGCTTGGTGAGGAGCGAGCGGAAGCGCTCGAGCGTGAAGTCGTCTTCGAGCGGCTCCGGGCCGAGCTCAGCGATCGCGGGCACGTCCTCGAGCCTCGGGACGATCCACACGGCGAGGCGCTTCCAGGTCCCGGCCTCGGTCAGGTCGATGCCCGTGGTCTCGTCCCCGCGCACGAACCCGAAGCGCGCCGCGGAGTATCCCTTGCCGCGGCCCGCCGTCGCCTCGGGCAGCTTGTCGTGGACCTTCACCCAGCCGCCCAGCGCCAGATGGACGACGACGAGAAGCCGGCCCCCGCCGTCGTCCGCGCCTTCCCCGGAAGACCCGTCGGGTGCGACGCGGAACACGAGGTATTTGCCCCGCCGGCCCACGGATTCGATGGAGCGCCCCACGAGGTCGGTGTAGGGCGGGTTGGCGGTTTTGAGGGCGGAGGGCGACACGATGAACACGCGGTCCACGGTCGCGCCGGCGAGCCGGGCGTCGAGGAACGCCGCAAGCGCCGTGACCTCTGGAAGTTCGGGCATGGCTGCCTTTCGTCCGGTCGGCTCCGCAGCCCGACCGCCACGCGGGGCAGGCAGGCCGCATCACCCTCCATCGTGGCAGAAAAAGGCGCCCTGAGCGGTGGTTTTCTTATGCCTATACTTTCAGCGACACGGCCCTGACGGAAGCGCCAGCGCGCTCCCAACCCGACGAAAGGCGAGCCCCCATGAGCAACGTCCCCGCCGATCTTTCCTACACCGCCGAGCACGAGTGGGTCACCGTCGCCGACGGCGACGGGATCGTCCGCGTCGGCATCACCGACTTCGCCCAGGACGCCCTCGGCGACGTCGTCTACGTCCAGATGCCGGAGGTCGGCACCGAGGTGAGCGCGAACGCCGTCGTGGGCGAGGTCGAGTCGACCAAGAGCGTGAGCGACATCTACGCTCCCGTCTCCGGCACGGTCGTGGCGCGGAACGAGGCGCTCGACGGCGATCCGGCCCTCGTGAACTCGGATCCGTACGGCGACGGCTGGCTCATCGATGTCAAGCTCAACGACCCGGCGGAGGTCGAGGATCTGCTCAGTGCGTCGCAGTACGAACAGCAGGTAGGGTAGACATCTGGGTAGTACGTCTTTAGAGGAGGAATGATGGGCACCGAGGAGCGTCGCGGGCTCGACGCAGGTGAGGCCACGCAACGCGACATCTCAGCGTCGGAGACCACATCGATCCATCTGCCACCCGTGGTCTCGGAGCCTCCCCGGGACCGGCAGCTGACGGCTGAGGAGGCCGCCGCCATCGCGGCGCTTCCACACGGCTCGGCCCTCCTCATCGCCCACACGGGCCCGAACGCGGGCGCGCGCTTCCTGCTCGACTCGGAGGCGACGACGGCGGGGCGTCACCCCAACGCGGACATCTTCCTCGACGACGTGACGGTCTCGCGCCGTCACGCCGAGTTCCGCCGCACCTCGAGCGGTGCCTTCGAGGTCGTCGACGCGGGAAGCCTCAACGGCACCTACGTCAACCACGACCGCGTGGACAGCGTGACGCTCCGCAACGGTTCCGAGGTGCAGATCGGCAAGTTCCGGCTCACGTTCTACATGAGCCCCGCGCGGGCCACGCGGTGAGGCACACCGCCTAGGGGGCGCGCATGGCACTCTCTCATCCGGAGCGCCGGGGGTCCACAACCCTCAACATCGGGGAGGTCCTGGCCGCGTTGGCCGAGGACTTTCCCAGCATGACCGCGTCCAAGATCCGCTTCCTCGAGGAGAAGGGGCTCATCTCGCCCCAGCGGACCCCGGCGGGCTACCGTCAGTACGGCGAGGGCGACGTGGAGCGGCTGCGCTTCATCCTCGCCCTGCAGCGTGACCAGTACCTTCCGCTCAAGGTCATCAAGGACTATCTCGACGCGATCGATCGCGGCGAACGCCCCGAGAACCTCCCCGGCGGCCTGACGCTCTCGCCGCGGGCCGTGAGCGAGGACGTGGCGGCCGAGCTGCGGACCACGCGTTCGCGCTCGCTCTCCGAGGAGCAGCTGCGCGCGGAGTCCGGCGCGAGCGCGACCCTCGTCGAGACCCTGCGGAGCTACGGGCTCATCTCGCCCGAGGACGGGCGCTACGACGAGCACGCGCTCCAGGTGGCCCGCGCGTGCGTCCAGCTTGAGTCGCACGGCATCGAGCCGCGCCACCTCGGGCCGTTCCGCGCCGCGGCGGAGCGTGAGTTCGGGCTCGTGGAGCGCGCCGTCGCCCCCATTGCGTCGCGGCGGGACGACGCCTCGCGCGCCCGAACTGCGGAGACGGCGCGGGAGATCAGCGATTTGTGCCTGACCTTGCACCGGGCCTTGGTGCACGGTCGGATTTCGAGAATGGAGGGGTGATGATCGAAGTCGAGGTCGTAGGCGTGCGCATCGAGCTGCCGTCCAACCAGCCGCTCGTGCTCCTCCGGGAGAAGCATGGGGAGCGGCACCTTCCGATTTGGATCGGCACGGCCGAGGCCAGCGCGATCGCCCTCGCCCAACAGCACGTCGTCCCGCCGCGCCCGCTCACGCACGATCTGCTCGTCAACGTGGTCCACGGGCTGGGCCGTCAGGTGGTGAGCGCGACGATCGTCGCGGTGCAGGACAGCGTCTTCTACGCCCAGCTCGGCTTCGACGACGGGACCGTCATCGAGTCCCGCGCGTCGGACGCTCTCGCCGTAGCGTTGCGGGTCAATTGCCACATCTGGTGCGCGGACTCGGTGCTCGAGGAGGCAGGCGTGCAGCTCGCCGAGGGCAGCGAGGAAGGCACGGAGGAGGCGGCACCCAGCTCCGACGAGGAGGAACGTGAGATGCGTCGCTTCCGCGAGTTCTTGGCCGACGTTGAGCCTGAGGACTTCGACGAGTAGATCCGACACGGTGACGCTCAAGGCCGAGGTCTTTGATTTCGCTTCCCCTCGGTTCTAACGTCGTTGATGGAAGCTCCCATTGCATCCCCGGCAGGCTAGGGCGACACTGGAAGTTGCACTGGCGTTTGTAATTACAGTGCTGGTCTTCGGTCGCCTCCCTCTCCTGGGCGGTGCAGCATCCCCAGGGGGAGCGAGAGAAGGAGGGTGACGTGAGTCCTCAAGGCGATTCGGGAAAGTTGAACCGCGCCAGCGGTCCCGGCACCGATGTTCCCATCGGCGAGCAGGGCCTGCTGTTCAGCGAAGACCTGCCCGTGCTTGACGAAGAGGCCGGCTACCGTGGCCCCACCGCATGCAAGGCGGCCGGCATCACGTATCGGCAACTCGACTATTGGGCCCGCACGGGTCTCGTCGAGCCAACCGTGCGCGGCGCGGCAGGCAGCGGCTCCCAGCGGCTCTACGGATTCCGCGACATTCTGGTCCTCAAGGTCGTCAAGCGGCTCCTCGACACGGGCGTGTCGCTCCAGCAGATCCGCATCGCGGTGGGTCACCTCCGCGAGCGCGGCGTCGAGGACCTCGCCCAGATCACGCTCATGAGCGACGGCGCGTCCGTGTACGAGTGCACCTCCGCCGACGAGGTCATCGATCTCGTCCAGGGTGGGCAGGGCGTCTTCGGCATCGCCGTGGGCCGTGTGTGGCGCGAGGTCGAGGGCAGCCTCGCCGAGCTCCCGAGCGAGCACGCAGAGGATCAGGCCTTCCCGGGCGACGAGCTGAGCCGGCGGCGGGCCGCGCGGAAGATCGGCTGACAACTTCACGACGGCGGCCTTTCGGCCGTGCGACAAAGGGCACCCCGTGCGGGGTGCCCTTTTCGGTGTTCTGGCGAGTTGATGTTCTGGGTGAGCGCTGCCCGGGCTAGCGGGACGACCGCGGGCGGAACTCGCGGCTCTGCTTGACCACGGAGACGAGCAGCTGGTCATAGAGCGCCGCGGTGCTGCGGGCGGCGTCGCCCGGCCAGTGGTGCACGGCGTGCGCGGCGCCCTGGATCTGCTGCCAGTTCGCGAGTTCTGGGATGGTCGGGGTGAGCAGGAGCGGGCCGAACATCTGCTTCATTTCTTCGAGGCGGTAGGCGTGCTCGGTCGACGACGGGCGGACCCGGTTCGCGATGATGCCGGCGGGGGCGAGCTTCGGCGCGAACTCCTCGCGGAACAGCTGAATGGCGCGCATGGTGCGTTCCGTGCCGGCCACGGAGAAGAGCCCCGGCTCCGCGACGAGCAGCACGCGGTCGCTCGCGGTCCACGCCATGCGGGTGAGCCCGTTGAGGGACGGCGGGCAGTCGATGAGGACGAGCTCGTAGTTGTCGATTCCGTCGAGCACCGACGCGAGACGCCTGAGGTCGCGCCGCCCGAGGTCGGGGCGGTCGTAGACGCTGCTGAGCGAGCCGCCGAACGCGACGTCGAGCATTCGATTCTTGCGCCCGTCGAGATTTCCTGCACGGGTAACCCAGCTGCTGTTGACAACGTTCTCGGCGATCCGCATGCGGCGTGGCGCCTTGAGCATCCGGGCGACCTCGGCCTTGCCGTCCGCGGCCACGCCGAGGGCGGTGGAGGCATCGGCGTGGGGGTCGAGGTCCACGACAAGCGTCGGAATGCCGGCCGCGAGGGCCGCCGACGCCAGGCCTGTGGTCACAGAAGTCTTCCCAACCCCACCTTTGAGGCTGCTGATGCTGACTACTTGCACTGGAGAATCCACACCTATCCGCTGGCCGACTCCCCACCATCTTAGTGGCCGCCGAAGAGCGCTGAGAGCCACGTCCCCGCCGGCTGCCCGTGCACATTACACGGTCTGTCATCGTGATTCCGGGCACACGCCATTGAGTTGGTAGTTTTCAGGGATAGAGACTAGGCACCACCTAGCTGAACCCATCCGTGCCCCGAACGAGGAGTCGACGTGTTCTCGAAAATTTTGGTGGCCAACCGCGGAGAGATCGCCATCCGAGCTTTCCGCGCAGGCTACGAACTAGGTGCCAAGACCGTCGCCGTCTTCCCTTACGAAGACCGCAATTCGATCCATCGCCAGAAGGCGGACGAGGCCTACCTCATTGGCGAGGAAGGGCACCCCGTCCGGGCCTACCTGGACATCGAGGAGATCGTTCGCGTCGCCAAGGAGGCCGGCGCTGACGCGATCTACCCGGGCTACGGGTTCCTCTCGGAGAACCAAGGCCTGGCCAAAGCAGCCGCCGAGGCCGGCATTACCTTCGTGGGCCCTCCAGCGGAGGTGCTCGAGCTCGCGGGCCACAAGGTGCACGCGCTCGAGGCTGCCCGCAAGGCCGGCATCCCCGTGCTCAGGTCCAGCGCGCCAAGCTCGGACGCGGAGACGCTCCTGGCCGCGGCGAGCTCGATCGGCTTCCCGATCTTCGTCAAGGCCGTCGCAGGCGGCGGCGGGCGCGGCATGCGCCGTGTCGACACCCCCGAGGGCCTGCCGGAAGCCCTCAACGCCGCGATGCGCGAGGCGGACGCGGCCTTCGGCGACCCGACCGTGTTCCTCGAGCAGGCCGTGCTGCGGCCGCGTCACATCGAGGTTCAGGTCCTCGCCGATGCCGAGGGCAACGTGGTCCACCTCTTCGAGCGCGACTGTTCCCTGCAGCGGCGCCACCAGAAGGTCATCGAAATCGCGCCGGCGCCGCAGCTCGACGAGTCGATCCGCCAGGCGCTCTACGCCGACGCCGTCAAGTTCGCGAAGGCACTCGGCTACGTGAACGCTGGGACCGTCGAGTTCCTCGTTGACACGGTCGGGGACCGCGCCGGTCAGCACGTGTTCATCGAGATGAACCCCCGCATCCAGGTCGAGCACACGGTCACCGAAGAGGTCACGGACGTGGACCTCGTGCAGGCACAGCTGCGCATCGCATCGGGGGAGACGCTCGCCGATCTCGGGCTCACCCAGGATTCGATCCAGCTCAAGGGCGCCGCCCTCCAGTGCCGCATCACCACCGAGGACCCCGCGAACGGCTTCCGCCCCGACGTCGGCAAGATCACGGGCTACCGCTCGGCCGGCGGTGCGGGCGTGCGCCTCGACGGAGGCACCGTCTACCAGGGCGCCGAGATCAGCCCCCACTTTGACTCGATGCTCGTCAAGCTCACGTGCCGCGGCCGCGACTACGCGACAGCCGTCAAACGTGCGCGCCGCGCTCTCGCCGAGTTCCGCATCCGCGGTGTGTCCACCAACATCCCGTTCCTGCAGGCCGTCCTCGATGACAAGGACTTCGTCGCGGGCAATGTCGCCACCTCGTTCATCGACGAGCGTCCTGAGCTCCTGAGCGCTCGGAGTTCCGCCGACCGCGGCACGAAGCTTCTGACGTGGCTCGCGGACGTGACGGTCAACAAGCCGAACGGCGAGCTCACCGTCCACGCCGATCCGCGCGCCAAGCTCCCCGCGGTGAACGCTTCGTCGGCGCCGGCCGGATCGCGCCAGCGCCTGCTCGAGCTCGGCCCCGAGGGCTTCGCGAAGGCCCTGCGCGAGCAGACTGCCGTCGCGGTGACGGACACGACGTTCCGCGACGCACACCAGTCGCTGCTTGCGACGCGCGTCCGCACGCGTGACCTCGTCGCCGCCGGACCGGCCGTCTCGGCGCTCACCCCGCAGCTCCTCTCCGTCGAGGCGTGGGGCGGTGCGACCTACGACGTCGCGCTCCGCTTCCTCGGCGAGGATCCGTGGCAGCGGCTCGCGGCGCTCCGCGCGGCGATCCCGAACATCTGCCTCCAGATGCTCCTGCGAGGGCGCAACACGGTGGGCTACACGCCGTACCCGGAGGAGGTCACGGACGCGTTCGTCAAGGAAGCGGCAGCGACCGGCATCGACATCTTCCGCATCTTCGACGCGCTCAACGACGTGAACCAGATGGCCCCGGCCATCCGCGCCGTCCGCGAGACGGGCACCGCGGTGGCCGAGGTCGCGCTGTGCTACACGGGCGATCTCCTCGA
This sequence comes from Sinomonas sp. P47F7, assembly GCF_049332655.1. GTDB lineage: Bacteria > Actinomycetota > Actinomycetes > Actinomycetales > Micrococcaceae > Sinomonas. The sequence goes on from NZ_CP186327.1 coordinate 1,927,766, forward strand.
CCCGAACGAGTCGCTCTACACGCTCGACTACTACCTCGGGCTCGCGCAGAAGATCGTCGACGCCGGCGCACACATCCTCGCGATCAAGGACATGGCCGGGCTCCTGCGGCCCGCCGCGGCGGCGAAGCTCGTCAGCGCGCTGCGCGAGCGCTTCGACCTCCCTGTCCACCTGCACACGCATGACACCGCAGGCGGCCAGCTCGCGACGCTGCTCGCGGCGGTCGACGCGGGCGTCGACGCGGTGGACGTCGCCTCGGCCTCCCTCGCGGGAACCACGAGCCAGCCGCCCGCGTCCGCCCTCGTCGCGGCCCTCGCGCACACCCCGCGCGACACGGGCATCTCGCTCGAGGCCGTGAGCGCGCTCGAGCCGTACTGGGAGGCCGTGCGCCGCGTGTATGCGCCGTTCGAGTCGGGCCTGCCCGGCCCCACGGGCCGCGTCTACCGCCACGAGATCCCCGGCGGTCAGCTCTCCAACCTCCGCCAGCAGGCCATCGCGCTCGGGCTCGGCGAGCGATTCGAGGCCATCGAGGACATGTACACCGCCGCGGACCGGATCCTCGGCCACCTCGTCAAGGTCACGCCGTCGTCGAAGGTCGTGGGCGACCTCGCGCTCCACCTGGTGGGCCTGAACGCCGATCCCGCGGACTTCGAGGAAAACCCCCAGAAGTACGACATCCCGGATTCGGTCATCGGCTTCCTCGGCGGCGAGCTCGGCGACCCGCCCGGCGGCTGGCCCGAGCCGTTCCGCTCGAAGGCGCTCCAGGGCCGCACGGTCAAGGTCCGCGAGGAACGGCTGAGCCCCGAGGACTCGGACGCGCTGCGCGGCGACTCCGCGACCCGGCGGGCCACGCTCAACCGCCTCCTGTTCCCCGGCCCGACGAAGGACTACCTCGCGAGCCGCGAGGCGTACGGGAACCTCGCGGTGCTCGACACGCGCGATTACCTGTACGGGTTCCAGCGCGGCACGGAGCACGTGATCGAGCTCGAGCGCGGCGTGCGGCTCATCGCTCAGCTCGAGGCCGTGTCCGAGCCGGACGAGAAGGGCATGCGCACCGTCCTGGCCCTGCTCAATGGCCAGTCCCGCCCCGTCTCGGTGCGCGACCGGTCCGTTGAGAGCAACGTCAAGCAGGCCGAGAAGGCGGACCCGGCGAACCCGAACCACGTCGCGGCGCCGTTCGCTGGCGCCGTCACCGTCACGGCGAACGAGGGCGATGCCGTCAAGGCCGGCGACACGATCGCGACCATCGAGGCCATGAAAATGGAGGCGTCCATCACAACGCCAGCCACTGGAACGGTCTCGAGGGTCGTCATGAACGGGGTCCAGCAGGTCCAGGGCGGCGATCTGCTGCTCGTCGTGTCGCCTGCCTGACCGCCAAATTCGGGGCTCCCGGGCAGGCAAGCGGCTACACTGACAGCGATCAGAGGCTGGGGCGGCGGAGCGTGAGCGCCGCCGCCCCAGCCTCCTCAAACGTCACCCAGTGACTGACCGACGAGCCTGAGCGGGAGCAATGACCGAGGAGAACACGCACCAGCACGACGCCGAGCCTGAGGGCGTCGCCGAGCCCACTCCGGAGGCCGAGGACGCCGCGAACCAGCCAGCGAAGGCGGCGAAGGCCGTCGACGAGGGCGCCGAGACCAGCCAGGCCGCGGAGCCCGAGGGGGAGACGCACGACGGCGGCGAGGAGCTTGCCGAGGCCGGCGCGCCGATCGAGGTGGTCACCGTCGCCGATGCGCAGGACCGCTCGTCCGCGGGCTCGCTCGCGGCCCTTACGATGCCCGAGCCGGTCCTCGGCTCGCTCGTGCCACCGGAGCCCGGGCGCCCGCCCGCGGGGTATCTGCCCCAGTCGCCGCTCCCGCCTGCGGGGGAGACCGAGCCGACCCGGATGACCGTCGGCGACCCGCAGCCTCACGTCTCCGCGGAGCCTGTTGTCGAGCACGCGGACGCCGCGCCCGAGGCCGCCGTCAGCGAGCGGCGCGCGCGTCCCACCGGACCCGAGCCGGCCTCGTCCCTCACGTCCGATCGGCTCATTGAGAAGGTCGCGTCGCCGCCCGTCGGCGGCTGGCGCCTGTGGCTCTACAAGCTCACGTTCGGATACGTGAACCTCGGCGACTCAGACGCCGTGCGGATGCAGCGTGCCCTCGAGCATCGCATCTCGATCCGCCTCGGGGACCGCACGCGCTACGTGCCGATCCTTTCGCGCAAGGGCGGCGTGGGCAAGACGACCGTCACGACCCTGCTCGGCATGGCCCTCGCGGGGCTCCGCGAGGATCGGGTGATCGCCCTCGACGCGAATCCCGACCGCGGGACGCTCTCAGATCGCAACCCCGGGCGCGCCAACTTCACCGCGCGGAGCCTCGTCAAGGACCGCTTCGGCGTCGACTCATTCGCGCAGCTTTCCGCCTACACGGCCCGCGAGGGCTCGCGGCTCGACGTCCTCGCGTCCGATGCGGACCCCATGGTCGCCGACGCGTTCGACGACGGCGACTACCGCGCCGTGACCGACATCCTGGGCCGCTACTACTCGATCGTCCTGACCGACTCGGGAACGGGCATGGTCCACTCGGTCATGAAGGGCACGCTCGACAAGGCTGACGCCGTGGTCCTCGTCTCGGGCGGCAGCGTCGACGAGGCCCGCCTCGCCTCCGAGACCCTCTCGTGGCTCGAGGCGCACGGCCGGCACGACCTCGTGAAGAAGGCCATCGTCGTGGTCAACATGGCTGCCGGCGACGGGACCCGCGTGGACATCGACGAGATCGAGGATCACTTCCGCACGCGCGTGGCCCACGTGATCCGCATCCCGCACGACCGGCACCTCGCCGAGGGCTCGCAGATCGAGTTCGAGAAGCTCCGCTCCGAGACGCGGCACGCGGCCAATGAGCTCGCCGCCCTCGTGGTGGACGAGCTCACCGACTGACGCCCTCCCGCCCAAGGGAATCCCGAGCCGGCGGCCCCTCAGACGGCCGTCGGCTTCGGCGCCGAGTAGATCTGCTCGACGACGTCGCTGAAGTCGGCCATGACCTTGGCGCGCTTGACCTTGAGCGAGGGCGTGAGGTGTCCCGACTCCTCCGTGAAGTCGGTTGGAACAACGCGGAACGCCTTGATCGCCTCGGCCTTGGACACCGAGCCGTTCGCCCGGTCGATCACGGTCTGAACGTGCTCGCGGACCACGATGTTGTCCGTGGCCTCCGCGACGGTCAGTGGGGGTTGGCCGTGGCGTTCGAGCCAGCCCGGGAGGGCCTCCTCGTCAAGCGTCACGAGCGCCGCGATGAACGGCCGCCCTTCGCCGACCACCACGACCTGGGAGACGAGCGCGTCCGCGCGGATCTGGTCCTCGAGCTGCGCGGGGGCCACGTTCTTGCCGCCCGCCGTGACGATGATCTCCTTTTTGCGTCCTGTGATCGTGAGGTAGCCGTCGGGGTCGAGTTCGCCGATATCGCCCGTGTGGAACCAACCGTCGGTGAACGTCTCGGCCTGAAGCTCAGGCAGCCGGTAGTAGCCGCGCATGACGCACACGCCCTTGGTGAGGATCTCGCCGTCGTCCGCGATGCGCACGGCGTTGCCGGGCAGCGGCGCGCCCACGGTGCCGATCTTGATGAGCGACGGCGTGTTGACGCTGATCGGGGCGGTCGTCTCGGTGAGGCCATACCCTTCGAGCACGAGGAGGCCGATGCCGTGGAAGAAGTGGCCGAGGCGCTTGCCGAGCGGCCCGCCGCCCGAGACCGCGTAGCGGATGTGCCCGCCCATCGCTGTCCGGAGCTTGCGGTACACGAGCGCGTCGAAGAGCGCGTGCCGAAGCCGGAGGCCCATGCCTGGCTTCCCGCCGTCGTCGTGCGCGGCTGACCACGCGATCGCGGTCTCCGCGGCCGCGGAGAAGATCTTGCCGCGGCCCTCGTTCTCCGCCCTCGTGGACGCCGAGTTGTAGACCTTCTCGAACACGCGCGGGACGGCCAGGATGAACGTCGGCTGGAAGCTCTGGAGGTCCGGGAGCAGGTTCTTGATGTCCGGCGTGTGGCCCACTTGGACGCCTGCCGCGACCGCGAGCACCGAGATGAAGCGCGCGAACACGTGGGCGAGGGGGAGGAACATGATGGTTTTCGCCCCGGGCGTGAAGACCTCGCTCACGGCCGCGACCGCGTTTTCGGAGAGCCCCACGAAGTTGCCGTGCGTGAGCTCGCAGCCCTTGGGCCGCCCGAGCGTGCCCGAGGTGTAGATGATGGTCGCGAGCGAGTCGAGCGTCGCGGCGGAGCGGCGGGCCTCGAGCTCCTCATCGGTGATGCGGGTGCCGGCCGCGCGGAGCTGATCGAGCCCCGCGGGGGTCATCTGCCAGACGTCCTTGACGGGCAGACCCTCGGAGTCGGCGGCAATCCGGATGATGTCCTCGTGGCCCGCCGTCTCGCCGAAGGCCGCGATCGCGCCCGAATTGCCGAGGTTCCACGCCACCTGGGACGGTGAGGAGGTCTCGTAGATGGGCACGGACACGGCGCCTGCGAACCAGATCGCGAAGTCGACGAGCGCCCATTCGTAGCACGTGCGTGCCATAATCCCGATGCGGTCGCCGGGGCCGATTCCGCTCGCCATGAGTCCCTTGGCGAGTTTCTCGACGTCCGCCCGGAACTCCTTGGCGCGGATGTCCTGCCAGGCGCCCGAGGCGTCGCGGCGGGCGAAGATCGCGGGATTGGCTGGCTTCTCTGCCTGCTCGATGACGAAGTCCGTCGTGTTCCGCGCAACTGCGTGGGGAACAAGGGGCGGGACGATCTTCTCGCGCACGGTGACTCCTTTGCTGTGCCCACGGGGGGTGCTGTCCCCACAGGGGGTGCTGACCCCACTGGGGGTGCTTACCTCAACCATAGCCAAGGCGGCGGCAGTGTGGCCTCCGCCACTTTGCGAAAGCTACTGGCCAGTAACATTACTCGGGAGGACGCGAGTCCGCCACTGTCCGCAGCCTTAGACTGGGCCGGTGCCCATTCAACGACGCCCTTTTCCGCCGCGCCGCCCGGCCGGCCCCCGACTCCGACGCCGCGGGCTCGCGATCGGTATCGACATCGGCGGAACGAAGGTCGCGGCTGGAGTGGTCGACGCCGACGGAACGATCCTGCGGGAGGCACGCCGCGCGACGCCCGGCTCGCAACCACGTGAGGTCGAGCGGGTCATCGTCGAGCTTGTCGACGAGCTGAGCGGCGACCATCGCATTGCCTCGGTGGGCATCGGCGCGGCCGGTTGGATGGACCTCGAGGGCGGCACCGTGCTGTTCAGCCCGCACCTCGCGTGGCGCAACGAGCCCCTGCGCGACAACCTCGAGCGGCTCCTGCGACGCCGAGTCCTCCTCACGAACGACGCCGATGCCGCCGCATGGGCCGAATGGCGCTTTGGCGCGGGGCGGGGCGAGCCGCGGCTCGTGTGCATCACACTCGGCACGGGCATCGGGGGAGCGATGGTCATGGGCGGTCGCGTCGAGCGCGGCCGCTACGGGGTTGCCGGGGAGTTCGGCCACCAGATCATCATGCCGGGCGGCCACCGCTGCGAGTGCGGGAACCGAGGCTGCTGGGAGCAGTACGCATCCGGAAACGCGCTAGGCCGCGAGGCGCGCGAGCTCGCGCGGGCCAATTCGCCTGTCGCGCAGGAGATCATCAAGGCAGTCGGCGGAGACGTCGACTCGATCACGGGCGCGGTCGTCACAGAACTTGCGCGCCTCGGCGACCCGGCTTCGCGCGAGCTGCTCGAGGACGTGGGTGAATGGCTCGGCCTCGGCCTCGCCAACCTCGCCGCCGCGCTCGACCCGGGTACGTTCGTGGTGGGCGGCGGCCTGTGCGACGCCGGGGACCTCCTGCTCGACCCCGCGCGAAGGGCGTTCGCCCGCAACCTTACGGGCCGCGGCTTCCGGCCGGCCGCGAGCATCCACCGGGCCGAGCTCGGCCCGCAGGCCGGACTCATCGGCGCGGCGGACCTTTCACGGGTCAACGCCCGGGCGGGTGGCTGGGGGTAGCGAGGGCGGTGCGTTGAGGCTCAGGTGGGTTAAGGCTCAGAGCCGGGCGCCGACTGCGTTTTCGCTACCCATGCGGGTGGTGCCTGAGGGGCTCAGAGCCGGGCGCCGTCGTCGCCCTCGGGCTTGTCGCGCGGGAGCCGCATGATGAGGAAGCCCACGGATGCGATGAAGATCGCGACGAGCCCCGCGATCGCGTAGCTCGGGATCCCGCGCCAGAACAGCGCCGAGAGCAGAAGCGCCACGGGTGCACCGAGCGCACCGATCCAGGAGAGGACCGACGCCGGATCGGCCCCGGCCAGCACGGGCTCGGGTTCCTCGGGGACGAACTCTCCGTCACCGCCGGCCGCCTCGTAGTCCCGAGGTCCCTCGCCCCGAGCGCCACTGAGGCCGAGTGGGTCGAATTCCGTGAAGCCCGGGCGCTTTCCATGTTCGGGTCCGGGCCCGGCCTCTGACGAGTGGGCTGCCGCAGCGCGCTCGGCCGCGGACGGCTCGAGGGGCGCTGGGCCGAACTCCTCGTCGTCCCAGCCGGGGCTCACCCGCGGGTCGCCGGAGCGGAGCCTCGCGACGAGGTCGCGCCAGATGTCGTCGTCGGCCTCGTGGTCGGCGCGATCCGGGTCCGGCTGGCCGTTCATGCCTGCTCCTGGGTCTGCGGCTGCGCGCCCTCGGACTGCGCCGACGTGACGTTGCGGATGAATTCCGAGGACCGCGCGAAGATCGTCTCGGCGTCGTTGTCGAGCGTCGCGACGTGATAGCTGTTCGGGAGCCGGATGAGCTCGATTTCCGTGCCGCCGTAGCGCCGCGCGATGGCGGCGACGCTGCGCTCGCTCGTGATGGTGTGGTCCACCGTCGAGCGGAAGACCTGGAGCGGCGCCGTGGCCTGGGGGAGCAGGCGGACCGTGTCGCGGAACAGGAGCTTGAGCTCGTGGGCGGCGGCGACGGGCACCCGAGCATAGGACTTTTCGTCCTGCCCCGGCTTCTTGATGTCGTTGCCGATCGCCGGGACGGAGCGCACGGCGTAGCGGATGATCGCGGAGAAGTGCGAGCGGGGATCGTCGACCACGAGGCCGGGGTTGACCACGGTGACGCCCGCGACGGGATGGAGGGCCGCGAGCCGCAGCGCGAGCGCGCCGCCCATCGAGAGCCCCGCGACGACGATGCTCGAGGACTCCCGGGCGAGGTCGAGGTACGCGGCCTCGAGGGCGTCGTACCACTCGTGCCACCGCCGGGTGGCCAGATCCATCCACGTGGTGCCGTGGCCGGGCAGGAGCGGAGTCGCGACCCGGAATCCATCGCGGCGCAGCGAATCGGCCCACGGTTCGACGCTCGCGAGACTCCCCGTGAAGCCATGGCTCAGGACGACGCCGACCGGCGCCGTGACGCTGTTCATGTCAAGCATTATGCCCCGATCACGCCCCGACGGCGGGGTGAGCGGCTTTCGCGGCGCAGCGCTCGAAGAATTCGGCCGTGCGAGCCACGATGAGCAGCGCCTCGCGATCGCGCGTCGCGACGTGCGGGCTCTCATGGAGCGGGACGAATTCGACGTCGTCGCTCGCGACCCGCCGCAGGATGCGGGTCATGGACGACGGCGGGACCACGGGGTCGGCGTCCGACTTGAACGCGAGCAGGGGTGCCGTCACCTTGGGGAGCGCGCGGTCCGTGGCGCGGAAGAGCTGCCGGAGCTCGTACACGGCCGCAAGCGGCGTGACGGGATAGTCGCCCTCGTCGCCAACGGGCTCCGGCGCCGCGGGCTCGTCGATGGGGGCTGTTGTCCGGAGGAAGTGCCGGATCGCGCCGATGTACCGCACGCGCCAGTCGTAGAAGCCGAGCCCGGGATTGACGACCGCGACGCCGGCAACGGGGAGACGCGAGGCCGTCCGCAAGGCAATCGCCCCGCCCATCGAGAGGCCCGCGAGAAACACGACGTCGTTGCGCGCGGCGACGCGTGCGCACGCTTCCTCGAAGCATTCGGTCCACTCGCGCCAGCGGCGCCCCTCGAGGTCCCGCCAGTCGGTTCCGTGGCCAGGAAGCCTGGGGACCTCGACGTCGAAGCCGCGCGCGGCGAGCCCTTTCGCCCACGGTGCGACGGACGAGGGCGAACCCGAGAACCCGTGGCACATCGCCACTCCCCACCGGGCTCCGGGACGATCGATCGGTGCGGCCATGCTCCCATCGTGGCACCGCCACGCTGCCAGCGCACGAATTCCCCAGCACGCCGGGCGGGTCCTCACTAGAGTGGGAGCGGCAAGCGCACGCCCTGACGGCGGAAGGCACACGTTGATCTACTGGGTCCTCAAGCGGATTTTCATCGGACCGATCGTCAAACTCCTGTTCCGGCCGTGGGTGAAAGGGCGCGCGAGCGTTCCGAATGAGGGGCCCGCGATCCTCGCCTCGAATCACCTCTCGTTCTCGGACTCGATCTTCATGCCGCTCATGGTCCGGCGGCCCGTGGTGTTCCTCGCGAAGCAGGAATACTTCACCGGCACGGGGCTCAAGGGCTGGCTCACGGCCGCGTTCTTCCGCCTCACGAATCAGCTCCCCATGGACCGCTCGGGCGGCACGGCGTCGACGGCGTCCCTCACGGCCGGCGCCGAGGTGCTCCGGCAAGGAGGCCTGCTCGGCATCTATCCCGAGGGGACCCGCTCGCCGGATGCGCGCATGTATCGGGGAAAGGTGGGCGTCGCGCGGCTCGCGCTCGAGACGCGCGTGCCCGTTGTCCCGGTCGCGATGATCGGCACGGACAAAGTCCAGCCGATCGGTCAGCGCTTCCCGTCGATCCGCCGCGTAGGGGTGATCTTCGGCCAGCCCCTCGACTTCTCGGAGTACTACGATCGCGCCGACGACCGCGACGTGCAGCGCATCGTGACGGACCGGATCATGCAGGAGCTCCAGCGCCTCTCGGGCCAGGAATACGTGGACGTCTACGCCGCGACCGTCAAGGCCCAGCTCGCCGCCAAGCCTGAGGCCGAGGCCGCGCCGGGGGACGCGAAGCGCAAGCCTCGCAAGCGGCACGGCGAGGGGACGACGACGGGCGCGTGAAGCGCCGTCGTCACGCGGCTTGGCAGGCATTCGCGCTGAGCTAGCCTTGTCTCGTGACTCAACTCTCCACGCCTCCGCCGGCCCCGTTCACGAGCACGTCCCAGAGCGGCGCAGCCGACTACCCGGGGCTTGACGACTGGCGTTCGCTCCCCGCGTCCCAGCAGCCCTCGTGGGCGGACGCGGCGACGTTCACGCGTTCCGTGGCTGAGCTCTCCGTCCTCCCGCCCCTCGTCTTCGCGGGCGAGGTGGACCTGCTTCGCCATCGCCTCGCGGACGCGGCACAGGGCCGCGCGTTCCTTCTCCAGGGCGGCGACTGCGCCGAGACATTCGAGGCCGCGACGGCGGACCGGATCAGTGCCCGCGTGCGGACGATCCTCCAGATGGCGGTCGTGCTGACCTATGGCGCCGCGATGCCCGTCATCAAGATGGGTCGCATGGCTGGCCAGTTCGCGAAGCCGCGCTCCTCGGACACCGAGACGCGGGAGGGCGTGACGCTCCCGGCGTACCGGGGTGACATCGTCAACGGCTATGAGTTCACGCCCGAGACGCGCGCGCACGACGCGGGCCGCATGCTGCAGGCGTACCACACGTCGGCGGCGACCCTGAACCTCATCCGCGCGTTCACGCAGGGCGGCTTCGCGGACCTGCGGCTCGTCCACGCGTGGAACCAGGGGTTCACGAGGAACCCCGCCCACGCTCGGTACGAGTCGCTGGCCCGCGAAATCGACCGGGCGATCACGTTCATGGACTCGTGCGGGGCAGACTTCGAGGCGCTCCGGCGCGTTGAGTTCTTCGCGAGCCACGAGGCGCTCCTGCTCGACTACGAGCGCGCCCTCACGCGGATTGACTCGCGCACGGGCCTCCCGTACGACACGTCGGCGCACTTCCTCTGGATCGGGGAGCGCACGCGCGAGCTCGACCACGCCCACGTCGACTTCCTCTCTCGCGTGCGCAACCCGATCGGCGTCAAGCTCGGCCCCGGCGTCTCGGGCGACGACGCTCTGCGCCTCATTGACAGGCTCGACCCCGAGCGCGAGCCCGGCCGCCTCACGTTCATCACCCGCATGGGGGCGAAGAATATCCGCGAGAAGCTCCCTCCCGTCGTCGAGAAGGTCACGGCCTCGGGCGCCCGTGTGCTGTGGGTTACCGATCCCATGCACGGCAACACCGTCACGTCGCGCAACGGCTACAAGACGCGGCGCTTCGACGACGTCGTGGACGAGGTCCGCGGCTTCTTCGAGGTGCACCACGCGCTCGGCACCGTGCCCGGCGGCCTGCACATGGAGATGACGGGAGACGACGTGGCCGAGTGCCTCGGCGGCTCAGACCCGATCGACGAGGCCGCGTTCGAGGACCGCTACGAGTCGGTGTGCGATCCGCGCCTCAACCACATGCAGTCGCTCGAGATGGCGTTCCTCGTCTCGGAGGCGCTGACCAAACGGTGATTCCGGCCAAACGGTGATTCCGGCCAAACGGTGATTCCGGCCAAACGCTGACCGCTCTACGGTTGCGCCGTCACGTTCGCAGGGTGTCCCACCCCGCGAATGTGACGGCGCAACCTTCTCAGACGACCGTGAGCGTGATGGTCGAGCCCTCCGGAACCTCCTGGTCCGCGGGGCTCTGGGAGCGGACGGTGCCGAAGAACCCGCCGAGGACGTTCTGGATCTTGACCGTGAAGCCGAGCTTCTGGAGCGCGTCCTGCGCCGTGCTGACCTGCTGGCCCACGAAGTTGGGCACGTGCACCATGCGCGGGCCCTTCGACAGCGTGAGCGCAACGGTGGAGCCCCGCGTGAGGCTCTGACCCGCGGCGGGATTCTGGGTGACGATTGACCCAGCCGGAATCGTGCGGTCGAACACGGGGGTGTCCACGACGGAGGGCTGGAAGCCGGCCGCCGTGAGGGCCGCGACGGCGTCCGCTTGCGTCATGCCCACGACCTTGGGGATCGGGATGGGCTGCGGGCCCTTTGAAACCGTGAGGGAGACGCGGCTACCGTGCCTGAGCGGGGTCCCAGCCGCCGGATCCTGGGCCATGACAGTCCCCGCCGCAACGGTGTCGCTGTAGGACTCGGTCACGTTGCCGAGGGCCATCTTCGCGTTCGCGATGGTCTGCTTTGCGGCGTCGAGGGGCGTCGCCGTGAGCTGCGCGAGCGGGAACAGCTCAGGTCCCTTGGAGACCATGAGCTCGACGCCCTGAAACTTGCGGATCTGGGCGCCGGCGTCGGGCGTGCTCGCGACCACGAGCCCGGCGTTGACCGAGTCGTCGAAGATGTCGTGGGTCGTGAAGCCGAAGCCAGCCTGCTGGACCAGGGTCTGGGCCTGGGCCACCGTGAGGTTCTTGACTGGAGGCACCGTGGCGAGCGCGCCCGGTCCGAAGCCGAAGAACCAGCCGATCGCAGCGGCGAGGAGGGCAAGGACGACGACGATGGCGAGCCACACGATGCCGCGTCGCCGGGGATTGCCCTTTCCGAGCTGGTGCGTGGGGCGCGCGGCCGCCGCGCGCGCGGCGCGATCTGCCTCCTTGGCCTGCCGCTTCTGCTCGCGCGGGCTGGGTGGTTCCTCGGGCTCGGGCCGCGGCATGACCGAGGTGTGGGACCCGCCGTAGGCCGTGATGACCTCGGTGCCGCGCGGCATGGCCTCGGTCCGGTCCCCGGACAGTCGTTCCGTGAGGGAGTCGCGGGGATCGAGGGCTCCGGGGGCTCGGTAGTCGAGCTGAGCGTCGGTGAGCGAGAGCCGGATGTCGCGGATCTCGCCGAGGAGGGCTCTCGCGCTCGGCGGCCGGCCGGCCGGGTCCTTGCGGGTCATCCACCCCACGAGCTCGTCGAGTTCGGGCGCGAGGCCCGGTGCGCGCTCCGACGGCGGCGGAACGTCGTCGTTGACGTGCTGGTAGGCAACGTGGGTCCGCTCGGGGCCCATGAACGGCAGCGTGCCGGTCAGCATCTCGAAGAGCATGATGCCGGTCGAGTACAGATCGCTCCGCGCGTCGACGGGGCGCCCCGTGAGCATCTCCGGGGGGATGTACTCGGCGGTTCCGAACAGCGTGTCGGTGACCGAGGTCGCGGAGAGGCTCCGGGCGAGGCCGAAGTCGCCGACCTTGACGCGACCGTCGTCCGCGAGCAAGACGTTCGCGGGCTTGACGTCGCGGTGGATGATTCCGGCTGAGTGGGCCGCCGCGAGGCCATCGACGACCGCGTCGATGAGCGCGAGCGCCTGCTTCGGCGCGAGCGGCCCATTCTCGTCGAGGAGGTCCCGGAGCGTGCGGCCCTGGACGTACTCCATGACGAGGTACAGGACGCCGCCGTCTTCGCCGCGGTCGAGCATCGAGACCACGTGGGGATGCGAGAGCTGGGCAGCGGCGATGGCCTCGCGTTCGAAGCGTTCCGCGAAACTGCGGTCGCGGCTCAGATGGGGGTGGAGCACCTTGAGGGCGACCCGCCGGCGCAGCGACGTGTCCATCGCGAGATAGACGGTCGCCATGCCCCCGGTTCCGAGCAGCGACAGGACCTCGTACCGGGCCCCCACGAGGGAGCCGACGAGGCCGTCGGTGTGCTGTCCGTTCACCCTACGATCCTATGTCGCAGGTCTCCGAGCCGCCGTGAGGCGGGAGCCGAACGGCGAGTGTCAGCGGAACAGGGCCATGTCAGCGGTGACCGCCTTGACGTAGTCCTTCGTGTCGTTGAACATCCCGCGCCTCGCGACCGAAGACTGGCCCTGGTAATAGCTCGCGATGGCCGTGTTCTGATCGTGGGTCGCCGCGACCAGTGCACGGAGGATCGCGACGCCGGCCGTCGCGTTGTCGCGCGGATCGAGCGGATTGAGCGTCCGCCCCACGAGCGACGACGCCCAGTCCGCCGTCGACGGCACCACCTGCATGACGCCGATCGCGTTCGCGGGGGACACCGCGCGCTGGTTGAAGCCGGACTCGTGGTATGCGATGGCCTGGGCGAGCACGGGGTCGACGCCCATCTTCCGCGCGGTGTCCGCGACGATCTGGCGCATCTGGTCGCGCGTCGGGACGGGCGAGGCGTTGAGCAGGCGCTTGTTCTCGTTGGCCGAGGCGACCACGGCGTCCGGGTAGGTGAAGCCGAGGAAGCTCTTGTCCACGAGCGGCTTGGGCGCTGCGGAAGAGGCAGGCGTCACGGACGACGCGGGGCTGATAGCGGGGGCCGGCAGCTTGAGCGAGCGCCCGGCATAGATCACGGACGAGAGGCTCAGGCCGTTTGCGGCGAGGAGATCGCCCATGGGGACCTTGAGCTTCGCGGAGATGCCGTAGAGCGTGTCTCCGGGCTTGATCTGGTACGATCCGCCCGGCTGCGCGGCCGGGGCCGGAGCCGCGGCGGGCGCGGTTGCCGGCGCGGGGGAACCCGTGAGCTTGAGCTTCTGCCCCGGGAAGATGAGCGAGCTGGGCTGGAGGTTGTTGAGCTGGAGCACGTTGTGCCAGTCGAGCCCGTAGCGCGACGCGATGCCGATCACGGTGTCGCCCTTTGCCACGGTGTAGTCGGCGGGCGCTTGCGGGGCCTCGGGCACCAGCGCCGGCGCGAGCCGCGAGGGGACGAGCGCGGCGATCTCGGAGGCCGGCACGACGTCGGCCTGCTTCGTTCCCTCTGGGGCGACGGCCGAGGCGCTCTGGACCTGGGCGGGCGCGGGCTCGGCGTTGGCGGGTTGGGCGAGAGCGAGCGAGGACAAGACCACCGCGGGCAGGGTCGCCGTCGTGACGGCGACCGCAGGCAGCATGGTCTTGGCCCCGGGCTGAGCGTTGCGGATGGCCGACATGACAAGTCCTCCGTGTGGCGCTTGTGACTGATGTGACTAAAGTGATGACATAACACTTGCGATACATATGTGACTGAAGTGAATCTCTCACGGATCCGTCATGAGCACAAGGCGCGAGCGTGCGCGCACCCAGAATCTGGGCGCCGACTAGGAGCGGTGAAGGGGTCCGTGGCACGCTTGACGCGTGAGTGAAATTGAACAGCTGGTGTCCGAGTGGCTGCCGTTGCCTGACGTTGCGGAGCAGCTTGGCTGCAAGATCACCAAGGTGCACGGCCTTCTCGATGAGAGAGCCCTCGTGGCGCTGAGGGTTGGCGAGCGCGGCATCAGATCGGTCCCGGCGCTCTTCCTCGACGGCGCGCACGTGGTCGACAGCCTTAAGGGCACCATCGCCGTCCTTGCGGACGCGGGCTTCTCCGACGAGGAGCTCATCACGTGGCTCTTCACCCCCGATGAGTCACTGCGCGGCCGTCCGATCGACGCGCTCCGCGAGGGCCGCAAGACGGAGATCCGACGGAGGGCGCAGATTCTCGCGTGGTAGGCCGGTCCTCGCGTGGGTCATGCGACGGCCCTGCCCGGTGAGCTGAAGGGCCGTCGGGGCTAGGCGGCGCGCTGCACCGCCGAGAGCCCGAGGCTGCGCAGGGCCGCACGCACGTCGGCCGCGAGGTGGAGGTCCTCGAGGGCGTCGAACGCCCGGCCCGAGAGGCCCTCGATGAGGTCTTCCGTGGCGGCAAGCGCGCCGCTCTCGCTGATCACGCCGCGGAGCCGCTCGACGTCGTCGTCGCCCAGGTCCTGCCGCCCAAGGCTGCGCTCGAGCAGTGCGCCGCCCTGCGCCGTCGCACGCTCAAGGGCAAAGGCGACGAGGACGGTGCGCTTGCCCTCGCGCAGGTCGTCTCCGGCCGGCTTGCCGGTGGTCTGGGGATCGCCGAAGACGCCCAGCACGTCGTCGCGGAGTTGGAATGCCTCGCCGAGGGGGAGCGAGAAGCGCGAGTAGGCGGCGAGGAGCGCGGCGTCCGCGCCGGCGAGGGCTCCGCCGATGCCGAGCGGATGCTCGGTCGAATACTTGGCCGACTTGTAGCGGATCACGTTGGCGGCCGCAGCCACGGCCTCGCCGCGCGGCCTGCTCGGCCCGGCAACTTCCTCGAGGATGTCGAGGTACTGGCCCGCCATGACTTCGGCCCGCATCGTATTGAAGATGCGGCGCGCGGCGGTCCCCGAGGCGGCCGCGGGTCCGATGGCGGTGAAGGCTTCCTCGCTGAACGAGAGGCACAAATCGCCCGTGAGGATCGCGGCCGCCTGGCCGAAACGCTCCTCGTCGAGCGCCCAGCCGCGGTCGCGGTGCAGCTGCCCGAATCTGCGGTGCACGCTCGGACCCCCGCGGCGGATATCGGAGCGGTCGATGATGTCGTCGTGGATGAGGGCGGCGCCCTGGAACAGCTCGAGCGCAACGCCGGCCTGGACGGCCTCGCGGCCGAGCCTGCCTCCGCCGGCTCCCCGCCAGCCCCAGTAGCACAGGAGGGCGCGCAGGCGCTTGCCTCCGGTCACGAGTCCCGTGATGGCGTCCATGAGCGGCGCGACGTCGCGGGAGACCCCGGACATGGCTTCGCTCTGGACAGCGAGGAAGCTGTCGAGCTGGACCGCGAGCTCGTCGCGGTAGGCGGACTGCTCCTGCTGTGTCTGGTCGCCGAGATCCTCTTCGTGCTGCTGGGGCTGGGCGTGGTCGGCGGACATGGCTACTTGATGGTCCCGGGGGCCACCGATGCGCCGACCGTGAACGTCGTGCGCCCGTTGACGACGACGACCGCGACGTTGACGGTCTCCTTGCCGCCCGAGCGGACGAAGTCTTGGCTGTCCGTCGTTCCGACCTTGGTCTTGGCGGCGGCCGTGAAGCCCTGGCCCGTGAACTGGCCCGCGTAGTAGTCGAGGATCTGGTCCGCGGTCGCCGAGGTCGAGGCCACGAGCGAGGCGGTCTGGGGGTTGGCCGTGGCGTCGTAGCTCGTCTGGAGCGTTGTGGACCCCGGCATGATCGGGACCACCTGCTGCGGGAAGCCCGGCACGAGCGCGTTGACCGTGGCCGACGCGGAGCCCGAGGGCGTCGAGCGGGCGCTCCCGGAGGCGCTCGCGCTGGCCGAGGACGACGGCGACGATGCTGCGGCGGTCTGCGTGGGGCTCGGGGACGGGCTCGCTCCCGCATTGGACGAGCAGCCGACGAGGGCGAGAACAGCCAGGGCCACCCCCGGGATCAGGCCTCCGCGACGGTTCATCAAGTTGACTGGCACTCGTATCCTCCACACGTTCGTTTCGTTCAGTCGTCTCGCTGCTGCTCGGTCCTGCCGTCAGGGCCGAGCCCCCGGACAAGTCTAAGTGGCCGTGTGGGGCACGTTTCAGCCGGGGACCGTTGGCGGCCCCGCCCGCCTACCATGGGTAGGTGGAGAACCGAGATGGGCGCGACCCCCGCGAGCCGCTCGACGAGCTGCGCCGGCGCGGCATCCTCCACGTCGACATGGACGCGTTCTTCGTCGGGGTCGAGGAGCGCGAGCGGCCCGAACTCCGCGGCCGCATGGTGATCGTGGGCTTCCCTGCGGACCGTTCCGTGGTGCTCTCGGCGAGCTACGAGGCCCGGGCCTTCGGTGTACGGAGCGCCATGCCCATGTCGGCCGCCCTCCGGTTGTGCCCGACCGCGATCGTCGTCGAGCCGCGCCACTCTCTTTATTACGGCGTCTCGCGCGAGCTCATGGCCCTCCTCGGCGAGTTCACGGACCTCGTCGAGCCGCTCAGCGTCGACGAGGCCTTCCTCGACGTGTCCGGAGCCGTCCGTCGGCTGGGCGCGCCGGAGGCCATCGCCGCGTCGATCAAGCAGGCGGTTCGATCCCGCCTCGGGCTCACGGCGTCGGTGGGCGTCGCCTCGACCAAGTTCGTGGCCAAGATCGCCTCGACGCGGAGCAAACCGAACGGGCTGCTCGTCATCCGGCCCGAGGACACGGTTCCCTTCCTGCATTCGCTTCCCGTTGGGGCTCTGTGGGGGATCGGCGGCAAGACGGCCGAGGTGCTTGCCCGGCTCGGCATCCACACCGTGGCGGATCTTGCCCACACTCCGGACTCGACCCTCCAGCGCGCCCTCGGCGCCCCCGGCCTCCACGCCAAGGCGCTCAGCTGGGGCCTTGATGATCGCCGCGTGACGCCGCAGCGGGAGGAGAAGAGCATCGGCGCCGAGGAGACGTTCGCGAGCGACGTGGCCGAGGATGAGGTGCTGCGCCGCGAGCTCTTGCGCCTCGCGCATCGGATCGCTGGCCGCATGCGCTCGGCCGGGGTCCAGGCCGGCACGGTGGCACTCAAGCTCCGCTACGCAGACTTCTCGACCCTTTCGCGGTCCCGCGCCCTCACCATACCGACCGACTCAGCCCACGTCCTCTACGAGGAGGGAACGCGTCTCCTCGCGAACCTCGGCGCGCGGCCGCAGAGCGTACGGCTCATCGGGCTCCGGGGGGAGAAGCTTTCGCGCGGCGGGGGAGCCGTTCAGCTGAGCCTCGAGCGCCGCGACGACAACTGGCGCACCGCCGAACAGACGCTCGATGCCGTCACGGCCCGCTTCGGGCACTCGTCCCTCAAGCCTGCGAGTCTGCTGGACGAAAGTGGGGAGCGCCGCCGTCCGCCCGGGCCCTCCGGTGCCCCTCCGCCGCCCGGGGGACCTTCGGCCTCTTTTGGTTGACGGGTCCGGGGCCTATCCTTAAAAGACCTTGAATATCGGTGAAAGCATCGTATCGGCGGGCAGTCGGGGAGCCTCAAGGGCGGGCGGCACGCTCGTCGGCCCCGTCAGATGCTCGCGGAACTGGACGTCGGTCCGATGCGTTGTGCTCTTGGCGGACCCGTCCGTCGGAGCAAGCATGAAGGAGTCGCGATGCCTCTCTCCGAGCACGAACAGAAGATGCTCGAGCAGCTTGAGAAGCAGCTGCACGAGGAAGACCCCAAGTTCGCCGATTCCATGGGTGCCGATGCGCTACGCCGATTCTCCACGCGTCACATCGTCCTCGGAGTCCTGGGTGTGATCGTGGGGCTGATGGTCCTGCTCCTCGGCGGGGTCCAATTCTCCAACGTGTTCGTCGGCGTCATCGGATTCCTGATCATGGGCGCGAGCGTCTACTACGGAACGTTGCGGGGCGCGGGGCGGATGCGCGGCCCGCGCAAGGCAGCTGTGGCGCCGAAGGCCGGGTTCCTGGCCCGCCTCGAGGCGCGGTGGGACGAGCGGCGACGCGATCAGGGTTAGCCCCCAGAACGCCCCCACTTTCCTCCCCAGGCCACCGCAGGGACCCGCTGAATGCGGGTCCGCGGTCGTTTAATGGCTCGGAACGGGCCCCGGCCACCATTCCCCTCCCCAGACCATCCACTTTCCCCCACCCCGGATCTCTCCTGAGATTCCGGGGTTTTTTCATGCTGAACGTGCGCGAGAACACGCCGTGTCGCGTTGACGGTGGGGAGTAGTGGAGTAAAGTGGTGGCTGTAAGAGGGAAGTGGCGGATAGGGACGTGCAGCTCCTCGGATCAGACGGGTGGTGGTGCCGGTGTTGCTCGGTACTCATTCGCCGCGTCTGGACGAGAAAGGGCGGCTCATCCTCCCGGCCAAATACCGCGACGAACTAGCCGACGGGCTGGTTCTGACCCGGGGCCAGGAACGCTGCCTCTACGTCTTCAGCCAGAAAGAGTTCGAGCGAATCCACGAACAGATGCGAGAAGCCCCTATCTCCTCGCGTCAGTCACGGGACTACCTCAGGGTCTTTCTGTCTGGAGCCTCTGACGAGGTGCCTGACAAGCAAGGGCGCGTCACGATTCCGCTGAACCTTCGCAAATACGCGGGGCTCGACCGGGACCTCGCCGTCATCGGCGTAGGAACTCGGGCGGAGATCTGGGACGCCCAGGCGTGGGAGGACTACCTCACTGAGAAGGAAGCCTCCTTCTCGGAAACCGATGAGGACGCCCTGCCAGGGCTCTTCTGACGGAACGGCCGGCTGGCCGAGATCTCCAGCCGCCCGCGGCTCCGTCCTGGCTCACCTTCCCCGGAGCCAGGCTGGAACCCACGGTGCGGAGGGGGATCCCGATCAGCCGGCGGATCGCCGCGCGGGACAGGTGCGGCAACGGGAATGCAGCACGGGACAGGTGCGGCACTCCCGGTACAGACACGGCACCAAGGAGGGGACATGCCGCAGCAGGACGACGAACGACCGACCTCGGAACGTCATGTTCCCGTCCTCAAGGAGCGTTGCGTCGCTCTCCTGACGCCCGGCGTCGAGGCCGCCCGCTCGGCAGGGCGCGCCCCCGTCGTCGTCGATGCCACTCTCGGCATGGGCGGGCACAGCGAGGCCATCCTGGAGCGCTTCCCCGACGTGACGCTCGTGGGGGTCGACCGCGACGAGCAGGCCCTCGAGCTCGCCGGAGCCCGGCTTGCGCGATTCGGCGAGCGTGCCCGCCTGGTCCACGCCGTCTACGACGAGATCCCCGAGGTGCTCGAACAGCTCGGCCTCGACGGCGCCGACGGGATCCTCATGGACCTCGGCGTCTCCTCGCTTCAGCTCGACGAAAGGGAGCGCGGCTTCGCCTATTCCTATGACGCGCCGCTGGACATGCGCATGGACACGAGCCGCGGACAGACGGCCGCGGACGTCGTCAACACGTACAGCGTCGAGGACCTCACGCGGATCATCCGGACGTGGGGCGAGGAGAAGTTCGCCGGGCGGATCGCGCGGCGCATCGTCGAAGACCGAGCCGACCGGCCCTTCGAGACCACGGGACAGCTCGTCGAGGCCATCCGGGCGGTCGTGCCGGCCAGCGCCGCGCGGACCGGCGGGCACCCCGCGAAGCGCACGTTCCAGGCCCTTCGGATCGAGGTCAATGAGGAACTCGACGTGCTCGAGCGGGCCGTGCCCGGCGCCGTCGACTCGCTGCGGCTCGGCGGGCGAATCGTCGTCATGTCCTACCACTCGCTCGAGGACCGCATCGTCAAGGGTGCGCTGCAGTCCCGCTCGCGCTCGTCGGCCCCTCCAGGCTTCCCGGTCGAGCTCGAGGAGCACAAGCCCGAACTCAAGACGCTCACCCGCGGCACGGAAGTCCCGACCGCACAGGAGATCGAAGAAAACCCCCGGGCCGCCTCGGCCCGACTGCGAGCCGCCGAACGCATCAAGATCAGGAGCACACGATGAGCGCAGCCGCCCAGCGGAAGGTCGTGACGAACGGGACCTCCGCCGTCGCGCGTCCCCTCGCACCCGCCACGAGTGCCCCGCGCCGCGCGCCCCTCTCTGTTGTGCGCAGCGCGCCGGCCCGCCGCCGCGCCCCGTTCGCGATCTTCTGCCTCGGAGTGCTCGCGGTCGCGCTCGTCGCGGTCCTCGTGCTCAACATCGCGGTGTCGACGGGGCAGTACCAGCTCGTGCAGCTGCGGAGCCAGCAGATGGGGCTCGAAAAGCAGAACCAGGATCTGGCGCAACGCGTCCAGAACTTCGAGGCTCCCCAGAATCTGGCCGCCCGCGCGTCACAATTGGGCATGGTCGCAGCGACGTCGAAGGGTCAGATCGATCTCAAGACGCTCCTCGTGACCGGGATGCCGAAGCCTGCGGCGAAGGGCGGCGCCGCGGGCGCGGTCATCGCCGCGCCGGAGGTGCCCGGACTGGTTGTCGCCACTCCTGCGCCGTCCGCGCAGGCGGCCGACGCGCTCAAGCCGGACCCCGCCACGGCGAAGTCCGCCTCAGGCACGCCCGCCTCGGCGGCGTCGCCGGCACCGGCCGCGACCCCGGCCACGCCAGCGCCGCAGCTGAACGGCGGGTCCGTGCCCGCGCCGAAGCAGAAGACTCCCGGGCAGTAGACGGGTCCGACCTCACCGGCACCGGGCCGGGGACGAGCAAGGGACAAGAGCGTGGCCACATCGACCAAGAAGCCCGCCGGCCGACCGCCACGGCGGCCGCTTGACCGCGACCGGGCCGGGAGCGCCACGCGCCGGCTGAGGGTTGGTGTGGGGGTCATGCTCGCGCTCCTCCTCGTGATCGGTGGGCGGCTCCTGCTCGTGCAGGGGCTCGGCGTCGGCGGCTACGCTCAGGCCGGCCTGAGCAAGAGACTTCAAACGACCGTGCTGCCCGCTGAGCGGGGGAGCATCCTCGACGCGTCCGGCAAGGTGCTCGCCCAGAGCGTGATTCGCTACAACATCACGGTCGATCAGACGACGGCATCGAACTTCACTGAGTACAGGCGCACCGAGAAGGACGGTGACGGCACCAAAGTCGTCACCGTGAGTCGGAGCCAGGCGATCTCGGACCTGGCCGGCGTGCTGGGGATGACCGTGGACCAGATCACCTCGGCGGTCACGGGCGACAAGAGGTTCAACTACGTGGCCCGCAACGTCACCCCGGACGTCGAGGGCCGCGTCTCCGACCTGGCGTTCCCCGGCGTGTACTCCGAGGGATCCTCCCAGCGCGTCTACGCCCAAGGGGCAGTGGCCGGAAACCTCGTGGGCTTCGTGGGAAGCGACGGCACGGGCCTCGCTGGCGTCGAGCAGACGCAGAATAGCCAGCTCACGGGCAAGGACGGAAAGAGGACCTTCGAGATCGGTGCCGACGGCCTCCGGATCCCTGTTGGCACCGACGAATACACGCCCGCCCAGAACGGCCAGACCATCAAGCTCACCATCAACTCCGACCTCCAGTATTTCACCCAGCAGGCCCTCCAATCGCAGGTCGACAGGTACAGCGCCGAGTGGGGCATTGCCATCGTCGAGGACACGCAGAGCGGCAACATCGTCGCGATGGCGGACTCCAACGCGATGGACCCCAACGACCCTGGAAAGTCGGCGGCCAAAGACCGCGGCGTGCGTGCCGTGACGGCGGCCTACGAGCCGGGCTCGGTCGAGAAGACGCTCACCATGTCGGCGCTCCTCCAGGAGGGCAAGGCCAACCCGCTGAGCGAATACACCGTGCCCCCGACCGTCACGATCGACGGGCAGACCTTCGCCGACGCGTTCACCCACGGGACTGAGAAACGGACGCTTGCGGGCATCCTCGGCTACTCGATGAACACGGGAACAGTGCTGGCCGGGCAGGCGCTCAGCAAGCAGGACCGCTACGACTGGCTCACGAAGTTCGGGATCGGCCAGGCACCGGACGTCGGACTGCCCGGGGAGGCGAACGGCATCCTCGCGACGCCCGACAAGTGGGACGGCCGCCAGCAGAACACCGTGCTCTTCGGCCAAGGCCTCACGCAGTCGACCCTCCAGACCGTGCGGGCCTACCAGACGGTCGCGAACAACGGGCTCCTCGTCCAACCGCGGCTCATCGACGGTTACGTCGGCGCGAACGGCACCGAGCACAAGGCGGCGACGCAGCCCTCGAATCAGGTGATCAGCAAGGCGACCGCGCAGCAGGTCAAGGACATGCTCGAGAGCGACGTGACCAAGGGCGAGGTCAAGCCGGCCGGCATTGACGGCTACCGCGTGGGTGCGAAGACGGGAACTTCGGAGGCGCCCCGCGAGGACGGCGTGCCGGGCTACGACGGCGTGACGTCGTCGCTCATCGGCATGGCCCCCATGGAGAACCCCCGGTTCATCGTCGCCGTCGTGATCCAGCGGCCCAAGGGGGACATCTTCGGCATCGGCAACGCGGACGTGTTCCGTTCCGTCATGTCGCAGACGTTGCGCCTGTACAACGTGCCGCCGTCCAGCGGTACGCCCGCCGCGCTCCCGCAGTACGCCCAGTAGTGCCGACCCGCCGGAGGTGCTCGCCGGTGGCTGCGGCGCACGCCACCGCGCGCGGTCGGGCGCCCCGATCCGCCCCGCAGGCCCGCGCGGCAAGCGGCTAGAGTTGGAACCTGTCGAAAGCGATGAAGGTGATTGTGAGCGAGCACGAGAGTCCCACGGACCCCGCGCCCGCGCCCCACAAGGGCGCGCCGGTTGGGTCCCCCTTCCGTCCACTGCACACCCGGCCCGTGCCACTCTCTGACGTGGCCGGGCTGCTCGGGCTCCCTCGCGAGGCTGCCGGCGACGCGCTCGTGACGGGCGTTGCGCTCGATTCGCGCTCCGTGGAGCCGGGCGACCTGTACGTCGCGGTGCCGGGCACCGGTCGCCACGGGGCGTCGTTCGCGGCGCAGGCCCTCGAGAACGGTGCCGTCGCGGTTGTGACGGATGAGGCGGGCGCGAGGCTCACGGCTCTTGACGACGCCGTCGCGGGCGTCCCCGTCCTCGTCGTCGACGATGCGCGCGCGGCGGTCGGGCCCGTGGCGGCATTCGTGTTCGCCAGCCAGCCCGAGGACGCCGCGCGCCCCCTCCTGCTCGGCGTGACCGGGACGAACGGCAAGACCACCACGACGTACTTCGCGAACGCCCTCCTTGGCGCGCTCGGCCACCGCACGGGGCTCATCGGCACCATCGAGATCCTCGCGGGCGGCGAAGCCATTCCGAGCCGCCTCACGACCCCTGAGTCCACGGACGTCCATGCGCTCCTTGCCCTCATGCGCGAGCGCGGCCTCACAGCGGCCTCGATGGAGGTCTCCTCGCACGCGATCGAGTACCGCCGTGTGGACGGCGTCCGCTACGACGTCGCGGGATTCACGAACCTCACGCAGGATCACCTCGACCTGCACGAGACCATGGACGAGTACTTCTCCGCGAAGGCGAAGCTCTTCACGCCCGAGCGCGCGGCCCGCGGTGTCGTCATGGTCGACGACGCGTGGGGCCGGCGGCTCGCGGAGCAGGCGGCGATCCCGGTGACGACGCTGTCCGTCGCGGGGGAGAGGGCCGACTGGTTCCTCGCCTCGAGCGAGCGGGATGGCTTGGGCACGGCATTCGAGCTTCAGGGACCGAACGGCCAGTCGTTGCACCTCCGGACGGGCCTGCCTGGGCAGTTCAACGTGGCCAACGCGGCCCTCGCGGCGCTCCTGGTCCACGCGGCGGGCGCCTCGCTTGAGGAGATCCAACGTGCCGCGGACGTCGCCGAGCCGTTCAGCGTCGAGGTCCCCGGGCGCATGCAGCTCGTGGGGACGGAGCCGGCCGCCGTCGTCGACTTCGCGCACAACCCCGATGCCCTCGGGCGCGCGCTCGAGGCCGTGCGCCCGCCGGACGGTGCCGGGCGCGTCGTCGTGGTTTTCGGCGCGACCGGGCAGCGAGATCAGGGCAAGCGGCCCATCATGGGCGCGGTCGCCGTCCGCGGTGCGGACGTCGTCGTCGTGACTGACGACGATCCGCACGACGAGGACCCCGCGGCCATCCGCGCCGACGTCGTGGGCGGCGCCCGCGCCGAGAACGAGGCGGCCGGTTTGGGCCGCATCGTCGAGGAGGTCGCGCCGCGCGCGGCCGCCATCCGCCGCGCCGTCGAGCTCGCAGGGGCCGAGGACGTGATCCTCGTGGCCGGCCGCGGCCACGAAGTGTTCCAGGAGGTTCAGGGGGTCAATCTCGACCTCGACGACAGGATCGAACTCCGGGCAGCCCTCGAGGCGCGCGGATTCCGCACAGTGGGGGCCGAGCAGATAGAGTCCACAACCGATGATTGAGTTCAGCGCCGAGGAGATCGCCCGCATCACGGGCGGCCGCCTCACGGGCGATCCACGCCTCACCCCAAGTCACGTCACCACGGATTCGCGGGAGGCCCGCGCGGGATCCCTGTACGTCGCCAAGCCAGGCGAGCATGCGGACGGGCACAGCTTCGTCGGCGCGGCCTTCGCTGCCGGCGCCATCCTCGCGCTCTGCGAGCGTGAGGTCGCGGACGACGGCGGGAGCGTCTACCCGGCGGTCGTCGTGCCGGACGCCGTGCTCGCCATGGGCGAGCTCGCGAAGGAAGCTGTGCGGCGCATCCGCGAGGCCAGATCCGCGCGCGGCGAAGCCTTCACGGTCGTGGGCATCACGGGCTCCGCGGGCAAGACGACCACGAAGGACCTCCTCGCCGGGATCTTCCGGTCGACGCCCGAGGGATCCGCCACCCCAGCCTCCACGATCGCCCCCCAGGGCTCGTACAACGGCGAGGTCGGTGTCCCGCTCACGGTCTTCACGGCCGACGAGTCGACGCGCTACCTCGTGATCGAGATGGGCGCGACCGGGATCGGCCACATCCAGTACCTCGCCGACCTCGTGGCTCCGGACATCGGCGTTGTGCTCGCCGTCGGAACCGCCCACGCGGGAGAGTTCGGCGGCGTCGAGAACATCGCGAAGGCCAAGGGCGAGCTCGTCGAGGCGCTCGCGCCGGACGGGACCGCCGTCATCAACCTCGACGATCCGCGCGTCCGCGCGATGGAACCCCGCACCCGGGCCCGCAAGGCCTTCTTCACCACCTTCCCCGAGGCGGCAGACGCCCACGCGGCCCGCGGAACGGTCGTAGCGGCCGTCGACGCCCGCACCACGGAGGATGGCTGCCCCGCCTTCGGTCTGCAGATCGACGGCGGCGAGCCCCTTCCGGTGCAGAGCCGGCTCATCGGTGCCCACCACACGGGGAACCTCTTGGCTGCCGCGGCCGCGGCGCACGCGGCGGGCGTCTCCGCGGAGACGATCGCGGCCTCGCTCTCGTCGCAGGGACCCGCGAGCCGGTGGCGCATGGAGCGCACCGAGCGTCCCGACGGCGTGACCGTGATCAACGACGCCTACAACGCGAATCCCGAGTCGATGCGGGCCGCCCTCCAGGCCTTGGCGGTCCTGGGCCGCGGGCGCAGGACGTGGGCCGTGCTCGGCGCGATGCTCGAGCTCGGGGACGAGTCCATCTCGGCCCACACGGCCGTCGGCACGCTCGTGGTCCGGCTCAACATCGACCGTCTTGTGGTCGTGGGCCGCGAGGCGCGCCCGCTGTACGTCTCAGCGGTCAACGAGGGCTCGTGGGGCAACGAGTGCTCGTTCGTCGAGGACGTCGATGAGGCCTTCGAACTGCTCGAACGCGAGCTCGCCCCTGGCGACCTCGTGCTCGTCAAGTCGTCCAACGGGGTCGGCCTCCGGCACCTCGGCGATCGGATAGCATGGGCCGCGCGGGCTCAGTCCACTGGCACCGCGGGAACGGAGCTCACGTGATCGCACTGCTGATCGGGGCGGCGCTCGCCCTCGTACTCGCGTTCGTCGGAACCCCGCTGTTTATCCGACTTCTCGTGCACAAGGGCTACGGCCAGTTCATCCGAGACGACGGGCCGACGAGCCACCACACGAAACGCGGCACGCCGACCATGGGCGGCACGGTCTTCGTCCTTGCCACGGTGCTCGCGTACTTCCTGGCGCACCTCATCGTGTGGCTCATGCATCCGAGCACGGGCGGCCCGACGATGTCCGCGATGCTCTTGCTCTTTCTCATGGTCGGCATGGGGCTCGTCGGGTTCCTCGACGACTTCATCAAGATCTCGAAGCAGCGCAGCCTCGGGCTGAGCGCCCGCGCGAAGCTCCTCGGGCAGGGTGCGGTTGGCATCAGCTTCTCCCTGCTCGTGCTCCAGTTCCCCGACGCGAGCGGACGGACCCCGGCCTCGGCGACGATCTCGTTCCTCCGTGACGTCCCGTGGCTCAATCTCGCGTTCGCCGGGACGGTCGTCGGGGCGATCCTGTTCGTCATCTGGGCGAACTTCCTCGTCACGGCGGCGAGCAATGGCGTGAATCTCACCGACGGCCTCGATGGCCTCGCGGCAGGCGCGTCGATCATGGTGTTCGGTGCGTATACGCTCATGGGCATCTGGCAGAGCAACCAGCGCTGCGGCTCCGCCCGGGTCCCCGGCTCTGTCTGCTACGAGGTCCGCGATCCGCTCGACCTTGCCCTCCTCGCCGCGATCATGAGCGCCGCGCTCGTCGGGTTCCTGTGGTGGAACACCTCGCCGGCCAAGATCTTCATGGGTGACACGGGCTCCCTCGCGATCGGCGCGGCCATTGCGGGCTTCGCGATCCTCACGCGAACCGAGCTCCTGCTCGGCGTCATGGGCGGGCTGTTCGTGATCATCACGCTGTCCGTGATCCTCCAGGTGGGCTTCTTCAAGCTCACGAAGGGCAAACGTCTGTTCAAGATGGCACCCTTGCAACATCACTTCGAGCTCAAGGGCTGGGCCGAGGTGACGGTCGTCGTCAGATTCTGGATCCTCGCGGGGCTTTTCGTTGCGGTGGCGCTCGCGATTTTTTATGCGGAGTGGGTGGCTGGGCTGTGAGTGAGCGCGCGGGAAGGCTCGCGTCCCTGACGTCGTGGGATGCCGACTGGTCCGGACTCCGGGTCGTCGTGACCGGGATCGGCGTCGCGGGCTTCGCCGCGGCGGACACGCTCATCGAGCTCGGGGCGAGCGTCGTCGTCGTCGACGGGTCCGAGACGGAGCGGACCAGGGCCCAAGCTGAGACGTTGCGCATCGTCGGGGCAGTCGAGGTGCTGCTCGGGCCTACGGCGGTCCAGGCCCTTCCGACGGTCGACGGCGGCTTGCCAGACCTCGTCGTCACCTCACCCGGGTGGCGTCCCGATCAGGCGGTCCTCGCGGCGGCCTCCCGGAAGCACATCCCCGTCTGGGGCGACGTCGAGCTCGCGTGGCGCGTGCGCAGCCGGCGCGGCAAGAAGACCGCCGACTGGCTCGCCGTCACGGGCACGAACGGCAAGACGACCACGGTCGGTATGGCCGAGTCGATGCTCCAAGCCGCAGGGCTCAAGGCGATCGCAGTCGGCAACGTCGGCAAGCCGATCCTCGACGCGATCCGCGAGCCGGTCGAGTACGACGTCTTCGTGGTCGAGCTCTCGAGCTTCCAGCTGCACTGGGCCGAATCCCTGTCTCCGGTCGCGTCCGTGGTGCTCAACGTCGCCGAGGACCACGTGGACTGGCACGGCTCGTACCAGAGCTACCTCGCGGACAAGGCGAAGATCTACCGCAACACCCAGAAGGCGGCCGTCTACAACGCCGAGCAGATCGAGACCGAGCGCATGGTCGAGGAGGCCGACGTCGTCGAGGGCTGCCGGGCGATCGGGTTCTCGACCGGGGTGCCCGGCCTGAGCATGCTCGGGGTTGTGGAGGGGCTTCTCGTGGACCGGGCGTTCATCCCCGAGCGCCGCGACCACGCCGCAGAGCTCGCGGCCGTGCAGGACCTCGGCTCGATTGCGCCGCGGCACACGGTCGCGAATGCCCTCGCGGCCGCGGCGCTCGTCCGTGCGTACGGTGTCGAGCCGGTGGCCGTGCGCGAGGGCCTCCGCCGCTTCCTCCCGGGCGACCACCGCATCCAGCCCGTGGCGACGGTCGGCGGCGTCGTCTGGGTCAACGACTCGAAGGCGACCAACCCGCACGCCGCAGGCGCCTCGCTCGCGGCGTTCTCGTCCGTGGTATGGATCGCGGGCGGGCTCTCGAAGGGCGTGACGTACGACGAGCTCGTCTCGCGGAACGCGTCGAGGCTCAAGGCGGTGGTGCTCATCGGGGTCGACAGCAGCGAGCTCGCGAGTGCTCTCGCGCGACACGCGCCGAATGTCCCGGTGATCCCCGTGGAGCCGGGCGAGACTGGAGGAGACCGGCCGGACGGGGCGTCGATCATGGAGGCGGCCGTCGCGCGCGCGGCCAGCGCTGCGGCGTCCGGGGATACCGTGCTCATGGCGCCGGCGGCAGCGTCGATGGACCAGTTCGTGTCCTACGCCCAGCGCGGGGACGCCTTCATCGACGCAGTCCGTCGGCTCGTCGAGAGGCAGGCACCGAGCAAGGAGTAAGAGCATGGCCACAGCGCAGCAGGAGCGCCTCGCCCCGGCCGCGCAGAAGTTGTGGCGGCGCCTCGAGGGCCCGGGCCCGCTCGGCGCCGGTGCCGGCTATTACCTCATCCTCGGCTCGACGCTCGCGCTCACCGCGATCGGAATCATGATGGTGCTCTCGGCGTCGAGCGTCGAGAGCATCTCGCTCGGCGACAGCCCCTACACGGCCGCCCTCAAGCAGACCCTCTTCGGGGCGGTCGGCGTCGTCGGGATGTTCATCATCTCGCGCATCAATGTCCGCTGGCTCAAACGGCTCGCGTGGCCGGGCATCGGGGCAACCGTCGTGCTGCTCGTCCTCGTGCAGCTCATCGGCAAGCGCGTGCTGGGCAACCGGAACTGGATCGACATCGCGGGCTTCAGCCTGCAGCCCTCGGAGTTCGCGAAGCTCTTCCTCGCGCTCTGGATGGCCACGATCCTCAACAAGAAGGCGGACCTGCTGGGGCGCTGGGGCCACGCCCTCGTGCCCGTGGTTCCGGTGGGTCTCGGGGTTGCGGGGCTCGTCATCTGGGGCCACGACCTCGGGACCACTCTCGTGATCCTGCTCGTGGTCGCGGCGGCCTTGTTCTTTGGCGGCATTCCGACGAAGATCTTCGCGATCAGCGGCGCCGTCATGGCTGCCGGCGCGATCGCCTTCGCCGTCACGAGCGCCAACCGCATGTGCCGCATCTACGAGTGGCTCGGCCAGAGCAACTCGA
The DNA here is from genome assembly GCF_049332655.1 of Sinomonas sp. P47F7. Lineage (GTDB taxonomy): Bacteria > Actinomycetota > Actinomycetes > Actinomycetales > Micrococcaceae > Sinomonas. The sequence goes on from NZ_CP186327.1 coordinate 1,956,925, forward strand.
CGTGCACCGCGGACGGCGCCGACTTCGGCTACCAGGTCCAGAACGGCCTCCAAGGGCTCGCCTCGGGCGGCTGGCTGGGCGTTGGGCTCGGGCAGAGCCGGCAGAAGTACAACTGGATCCCCGAGGCGCAGAACGACTTCATCTTCTCCGTGCTCGGCGAGGAGCTCGGCCTCTTCGGGACCCTCCTTGTGCTCGCGCTCTTCGCCGTGCTCGCCGTGGCGATCTTCCGCGTCGTGGTCCGCCAGAAGGAGCTCTTCCCGCGCATCCTCGCCGGCACGATCATGGCGTGGCTTCTGGGCCAAGCTGCACTCAATATGGCGATGGTCACGGGGCTCATGCCCGTCATCGGCGTGCCGCTGCCGTTCATTTCCTCGGGCGGTTCCGCTCTCGTCAGTTGCCTGTGTGCGGTCGGCGTAGTGTTGTCTCTGGCTCGCGAAGAGATGCGGCCAGGCCGCGCCGCGCGCACGAAGGGGACCGTGAAGAAGGCGAAGCGCGCCACCCCGAAGAAGCCGACGAAGCGGAAGGCCACCACCTAGCAATGCCCCCTCAGGACCCCACCGGGCCCACTGCGCGCCCGCCCCTCCCCGGCCCGTCTGTCGTCCTCGCTGGCGGGGGAACCGCAGGGCATATCAGCCCGCTGCTCGCGATCGCGCGCGCTGTCGCGCGGCGCAGCCCAGGCGCTCGGATCCTCGCTGTCGGCACCGAATCGGGCATGGAGACGCGGCTCGTGCCCGAGGCTGGGTTCGAACTCGTGACCATCGACCGCGTCCCGCTTCCGCGCCGGCCAACGCTGGATCTCCTCAGGCTGCCAAGCCGGCTTGCGAACGCCGTCCGGCAGGCCGAGCGTGTGCTCGAGCAGGCCCACGCGGACGTGCTCGTCGGGGTTGGCGGTTACGTGTGCACGCCCATGTACCTCGCGGCGCGGCGCCGCGGCACCCCCATCGTCATCCATGAGGCCAATACGCGGGCAGGCCTTGCCAATCGCGTGGGCGCGCTGTTCACGGAGCGGGTCGGCAAGGCGTTCCCGGAGACGAAGCTGCGGCATGCCCGCCTCGTGGGGATGCCCATGCGGCGGGAGGTCTCCGGCCTGGACCGGAACGCCGCGCGCGGCGGCGCCCGCGGCGCGCTCGGCCTCGAGCCAGACCTGCCCACGCTCGTCGTGACAGGCGGTTCGTCCGGGGCCCTGAGCATCAACCGCGCGCTCGCGGCGTCTCTTCCGGCTCTGGCCGCGGCCGGGGTCCAGACCCTTCACATCACGGGCCGCGGCAAGACTGTGACGGGGAACGACGGCGTGCCGCTCGCCGCGGACGGCTACCATCAGGTCGAGTACGTCGACGGCATGGAGATGGCCTACGCGGCCGCGGACCTCTTGGTCTGCCGCGCCGGCGCGGGCACGGTGTGCGAGGTGGCAGCGGCGGGGGTTCCTGCGGTGTTCGTCCCGCTGCCGATCGGCAATGGCGAGCAGGCGCTCAACGCGCGGGGTCTCGCCGAGGCCGGTGCCGCGCTGCTCGTGCGGGACGCGGACTTCACGCCGGGATGGCTCGCACGCGAGGTTCTCCCGCTCGTGGCGGACCCGGGGCGCCTCACCGAGATGTCGCGCAAGGCCGAGGCACTCGGGGTGCGGGACGCTGACGATGCGATGGCGGCGATGGTCATGGAGGCGGTGGGCGCGTGACGGGACACGAGACACAGCGGCTCGGGGAGGCGCTCGCCCAGTTGGGGCGCGTGCACTTCGTCGGGGTCGGCGGCGTGGGCATGTCCGCCGTGGCCCGGGTCATGGTGGCCCGCGGCGTACCCGTGAGCGGCTCCGACGCGAAGGACCTTCCCATCATGCGCGACCTCGCCGCGCTCGGCGCGCGCATCGCCGTCGGCTACGACGCGGCGCATCTCGGGGACGCGGAGACGGTCGTCGCGGGCTCCGCGATCCGCCCCGACAACCCCGAGCTCGCCGAGGCCCGCGCGAGGGGCCTGCGCGTGCTCCACCGCTCGGAGGGGCTCGCGGCCGCTATGGCGGGGAGCCGCGTGCTTGCCGTGGCCGGCACGCATGGCAAGACCACCACGACGTCCATGGCCACGTGGATGCTCCGCGGCGCGGGCCTCGACCCGAGCTTCGCGATCGGCGCGAACGTCCCTGCCCTCGGCGTCAACGCCGCGTCCGGGACCACCGACGTGTTCGTCGCGGAGGCGGACGAATCAGACGCATCGTTTCTCAACTACCGCCCGCTCGTGGAGATCATCACGAACGTCGAGGCGGACCACCTTGACCACTACGGGACGGCCGAGGCCGTCCACGCGGCCTTCGACGCCTTCGCGGGGCTCCTCCCGCGGGAGGGCCTGCTCGTCGCGTGCGCCGACGATCCGGGGGCGCGCGGCGTGGCCGAACGGCTCCGCGCGGCAGCTCGCGAGACGAACGACGGCGGCCCACGGGTCGTGCTCTACGGAACCTCGGCGGGCGCGGACCTGAGGCTCACGCAGGATGCCGACGGCGCGACGCTTGCGTGGGACGGCGGCGCGGCCCGCCTCCCGCTGACCGTTCCCGGAACGCACAACGCGCTCAACGCGGCCGGGGCGTTCGCCGCCGTCGTCCTCGGTCTTGGTGCCGAGCCGCAGGCCGCCGCAGCGTCGCTCGCGACGTTCACTGGGGCGGCGCGCCGCTTCGAGCTCAAGGGAGAGGCCAACGGTGTGCGGGTCTACGACGACTATGCGCACCACCCCACTGAGGTCCGGGCCGCCCTCGCGGCGGCGCGGAGTGTCGCCGGGACGGGTCGCGTGCACGTCCTGTTCCAGCCGCACCTGTTCTCGCGCACTCGGGAGTTCGCCGCCGAGTTCGCCCAGGCCCTCTCGGTCGCGGACACCGTCAGGGTGCTCGAGATCTATCCCGCGCGCGAGGACCCGATCCCGGGCGTCACGAGCCGCCTCGTGACGGACGCTCTTCCGGACGGCGCCTATGCCGCGTCGCCCGAGGACGCGGTCGGTGAGATCGCCGCGCTCGCCTCGCCGGGGGACATCGTGCTGACGGTCGGGGCCGGCGACGTCACTGCTCAGGGCCCCGCGCTCGTGGCTGCTTTACGAGCGCGGGCAACGGCCGCGGGGAAGGCAGAGTCACCCGATGGCTAGCCCCCGCAAGCCCCGCGTTCCGCGCTCCGGCTCGACGGGCGGCCAAGGGCCGTCGGAGGGCGCCGCTCGGGGCGGCTCTCGGGAGGCTCCGGCAGGCGCCGGGTCGGCGGGGGAGGAGCGGAGCCGGGTGTCGCTCGGCGCAAGCTCCAAGGTCACCGTCCTCCGCCCGGTTCGGGACGAGGCTCCGGAAGAAGAGTTCGTCGACGCTCCCGAAGACTGGTCTGGCGGGTTCGACGACTCTGGAACGCGCGACGACGCGCCCGAGGCGAGCGACACAGCGGGCCCGGACACGGAACGGGAGAAGCCAGCCCGCCGGCGGCGCTGGGGCTCCCGGCGCGCCCGGAAGGCCGCCGAGGCCAAGGCCGCGGAGCAGGCGGCCGCCTCGCGCGACGTCCTCGCGTTCCCCGTTCCGCACGTCAAGCGGGTTCGCCGCCGCGCGATTGCCGTCGCTGTCTCGGCCGTGGCGCTCGTCGCGGGGCTCATGGCGCTCCTCGTCTTCTCGCCGCTGCTCGCGCTGCGGACCATCACGGTCGAGGGCACCAAAATGCTCGCTCCTGCGCAGGTCCTCGCCGCGCTCAAGCCGCTTCAGGGCCGCCCGCTCCCGCTCGTCGGGCCGGATGATGTGACGCGCCTCGTGAACCCCATCGTCCAGGTGAAGTCCGTCCGCAGCCGCGCGGTGCCGCCGAACACGCTCCTCGTGACCGTCGTGGAGCGAGTCCCCGTCGCGCTCGTGAAGCAGTCGAACGGCTTCTCGGTGGTGGACGGCGACGGCGTCGAGGTCGCCCAAGCCCAGGACAAGTCTGCGTTTGCGGTTCCGGTGATCGACGCGTCGGGCGGCGCGATCGCGCACCCGACATTCCTCGCGATCACGAGCGTCCTCGCCGCGCTTCCCGCGGACATCCTCGCGCAGCTCGCCACCGCGAAGGCCGATTCGGTCGACTCGGTGCAGCTCAAGCTCGCGAACGGCAAGACGGTGATTTGGGGGAACGCCCAGGACCGCGATCTCAAGGCCCAGGTTCTTGCGGCGCTCATGAAGGCGAACGAGACGCCGGTCAAGGGACAGACGCCCGTGACGGTCTATGACGTGAGCACGCCCCGCCATCCGGTCACGCGTTAGGGCCCGCTTTGCGGCAAAGCTCGCGACACGCCTAGGCGGTCGTTGCACCGGGGAATCGCGGCAAATACCGTCTTCAACAAGAGCTAGTTGACATAACTATAACCTTCGACTTGAGGGTTAAGGTTGTGAACCCGGCTTCTTGCAGAACCAGCAGGCTTCGAACAAGGGACACTCAACGTGGCAGCACCGCAGAACTACTTGGCCGTCATCAAGGTCGTCGGCATTGGCGGCGGTGGCGTGAACGCAGTAAACCGCATGATCGAAGTCGGTCTGCGAGGAGTGGAATTCATCGCCATCAACACGGACGCCCAGGCGCTGCTCATGAGCGACGCGGACGTCAAGCTCGACGTCGGCCGCGAACTGACCCGTGGCCTTGGCGCCGGTGCGAACCCCGAGGTCGGCCGCCAGGCTGCGGAGGACCACTCGGATGAGATCGAGGAAGTCCTGCGCGGCGCGGACATGGTCTTCGTGACGGCCGGCGAGGGCGGCGGAACCGGAACGGGCGGCGCTCCCGTCGTGGCGCGGATCGCGCGCTCGCTCGGCGCGCTCACGATCGGCGTCGTGACGCGTCCCTTCACGTTCGAGGGCCGCCGCCGCGCGTCGTCGGCCGAGAACGGCATCGAGGCGCTCCGCGACGAGGTCGACACGCTCATCGTGATCCCGAACGACCGGCTCCTCTCGATCAGCGACCGCAACGTGTCGGTGCTCGACGCGTTCCGCTCCGCCGATCAGGTTCTCCTCTCCGGAGTCCAGGGCATCACGGACCTCATCACGACCCCTGGTCTCATCAACCTCGACTTCGCCGACGTCAAGTCCGTCATGCAGGGTGCGGGTTCCGCCCTCATGGGCATCGGCTCGGCGCGCGGAGAGGACCGCGCCGTCAAGGCCGCCGAGCTCGCGATCGCGTCGCCGCTCCTCGAGGCCTCGATCGACGGCGCGCACGGCGTCCTGCTCTCGATCCAGGGCGGCAGCGACCTGGGCCTCTTCGAGATCAACGAGGCCGCGCGCCTCGTGCAGGAGGTGGCGCACCCCGAGGCGAACATCATCTTCGGCGCCGTCATCGACGACGCCCTCGGCGACGAGGCTCGCGTCACGGTCATCGCGGCTGGCTTCGACGACGTCAAGGCAACGTCGCCGTCGCTCGAGGACACGAAGGCCAGGGCCGCCGCCCAGCAGGCGGCTGCCGCGGCGGCGTCGGCCGTTTCGTCGGCGCCACAGGTGCCGCCGGCACCGCGCCCGTCCGCCCAGCCGCAGCCGGTCCACGCCGGCCTGAGCCAGTGGAGCCAGTCGCACACCACGGCCGACTCTGGTTTTGACGTCGAGCTTCCGGCGGTTGTCGAGCCGGACCTCTCGGGCTCTCGCGACGATCTCGATGTGCCCGACTTCCTCAAGTGATTGATCGAGCGGCCGCCCCGGCGCCCCAAGGCGACGGGGCGGAGGGACTCTTCTGGTGGCGCCGGGACATCCGTCCCGGCGTCACCGCCGCGTTCACGCAGGTCTCGGCGGGAAACCTCGCCTTCCACGTCGGCGAAGACGACGACGGCGTGCGCGCCCATCGCACTGCGCTTGCCGAGGCCGCGGGGGTAGACCGCTTCCAGTACATGGAGCAGGTCCACGGGAACACGGCCGTGTGGGCCGAGCAGGCCGGCGAGGTACCGGTCGCGGATGCCCTCCTGTCACGCGGGACTCCCGTGGCGGTCATGGTCGCCGACTGCGTCCCGATCGTCCTGGTGGGGCAGTTCCCGGATGGCTCGCCCGCGCTCGGAGCTGTTCACGCGGGGCGGGTCGGGCTCGCCGTGGGAGTGGTCCCGGCAGCTGTCGCGGCCCTCCGCGATGCCGGGGCGGGCGGACTCGAGGGGTGGATCGGTCCCAGCATCTGCGGGCGCTGCTACGAAGTGCCTGCGACCCTCCGAGACGAGGTTGATGCCGCGGTCCCCGGGACGGCGTCGCGGACGTCGTGGGGCACGCCGGCACTTGACCTCCCGGGCGGCGTCGCAGCCCAGCTCGCGGCTGCGGGCGTCCCCGTTCATTCCGAGGCCGCGGCGTGCACGCTCGAGGAAGAGCGACTCTTCTCGCATCGGCGCGCGCCGGGGGAGGGCCGCTTCGCGGGCCTGGTGTGGGTGCATGCGTGATCTCGAGGCCCGGCGGGCTGAGCTCGCGGCGAACCTCGAGCGCGTTCGTCGTCGGATCTCCCAGGCGGCGCGCGCGTCCGGGCGGGGCGAGGAGCCCAAGCTCATCGTCGTGACGAAGTTCCACCCCGCGGGCGATGTGAGGCTGCTTGCCGAGCTCGGCGTGACCGACGTCGGAGAGAACCGCGATCAGGAGGCCTCCGCGAAGGCGGCCGAGCTTGCGGGCCTGGAGCTCTCGTGGCACTTCATCGGCCAGCTCCAATCGAACAAGGCGAAAAGCGTTGTTCGCTACGCCGACACCGTGCACTCGGTAGACCGTTCCTCGCTCGTGACGGCCCTCGCGAAAGCCGCGGCCCATGAACCGTCGCGCGCGGGCCGCCCGCCTCTAGCGTGCCTCCTCCAGGTGAACCTCGACGAGGATGCGGTGTCCGGGAGAGGGGGAGCGTTGCCGGCCGAACTTGCGCGGCTTGGCGACCTCGTCGCAGACGCGGAGGGGCTGCGCCTCGCGGGCGTCATGGCGGTCGCGCCGCTCGGCGAAGACCCTGCGCGAGCCTTCGAGCGCCTGTCCGCTTGCGCCGCGAAGCTGCGCGCGGACCATCCAGATGCGAGGATGGTGTCTGCGGGTATGAGTCAAGACCTCGAACAGGCCATTGCGGCGGGCGCGACACACGTGCGGATCGGGACAGATGTCCTCGGTCCGCGGCCACGCGTGCTGTAGCGTCGAAGCGTCGGGACCTCAAGGGCCGGGACCCGGTGCCTGAGGACCGCGTGGCCCGAGTACAGGAGTCGAGCATGGCCGGAGTTATGCGGAAGACCATGGTTTACCTCGGCCTCGCAGACAGCGATGAGCAGTTCGAGGCCGAGGCCCATCACGCCCGCACGGAAACCACACGTACGGAAGAGGACAAGCCGGTGCACACCGAGCGCGAAGAACGCCGACAGGCACTCGCAACCCGCGAGCCCGCCGCCGCCGAGGTCGAGGAGTACCGGGCTCCGGTGACGCCCATCAAGCGTGCCGCAGCCGTGCGTGAGGACGGCAGCCTGCGCCAGATCACCACGGTCCACCCGCGCTCCTACAACGACGCCAAGATCATCGGAGAAAGCTTCCGCGAGGGCATTCCCGTGATCATGAACGTCACGGACATGGGCGAGGCAGACGCCAAGCGCCTCGTCGATTTCTCGGCCGGCCTCGTGTTCGGCCTCCATGGCAGCATCGAGCGGGTCACCAACAAGGTGTTCCTGCTCACCCCCGCGACGATCGAGGTCCTCGGCGAGGACAAGAAGGCGAGCGAGGGGACTACCGCCTTCTTCAACCAGAGCTGAGTTTCGCGTGGGCATTGTCTGGGCACTCGTGTATGTGCTCCTCGATCTCCTGCTCGTGGGGCTCGTGGGGCGCCTCGTACTGGACTGGGTCCAGTCGTTTGCCCGGTCGTGGCGACCGCGGGGGTTTTCCCTCGTAGCCGCGAGTGCCATCTACTCGATGACCGATCCGCCCATGCGGTTGTCCAGGAGGCTTTTCAAGCCTGTCCGGCTCGGTGGTTTGAGCCTCGATATCGCGTTCATTGTCCTCGTGTTCGCGGTCTACATCGCTATGGATATCGTTCGGAATCTCGCGTAGGTTCTTAGCAAAGAACCGGGGGCTTCTCTTTTTCTGTACTTACGTGCTAAGTCGGAAGTGGAGCGACCGGGTGAATGTCAGCTACGGTAGTCGGGGGAGGCAAGCCTTCCCGACTGACAAGACCAAATGAGGTGAGCAGATGGCTCTGACGCCAGAAGATGTCGTCAACAAGCGATTCCAGCCGACCAAGTTCCGCGAGGGCTACGACCAGGACGAGGTTGATGACTTCCTTGACGAGATCGTCATTGAGCTCCGCCGGCTGAACCAGGAGAACGACGAGCTCCGCAAGAAGGTCGCCGAGCTCACCTCGAAGGGCGGTGTTTCGGCACCCGAGAAGCCGGCCGTTGAAGAGCCCAAGCCGGTTGAGGTCGCGAAGCCCGCTCCGGTAGCTCCGGCGCCCGCGCCCGTCCAGGCGGCTGCCCCCTCGACGGTGCACGCGCAGACCGCCGAGTCGGCCGCTGGCCTCCTCGCGATGGCCCAGCAGATGCACGACAAGCACGTCCAGGACGGCATCGACCAGCGCGACAAGATCATCGCCGAGGCGCAGATCGAGGCGAGCAGCCTGGTGAGCGAGGCTCAGGAGAAGTCCCGCAAGACGCTGGGCGCCCTTGAGCAGCAGCGGTCCGTGCTCGAGCGCAAGGTCGAGCAGCTCCGTGGCTTCGAGCGCGACTACCGCACCCGCCTCAAGGCCTACATCGAGGGCCAGTTGCGCGATCTCGACGCCCGCGGCTCGGTCGTGTCGAACGAGATCCCCGACAACGCCGAGGTCTAAGTCAGAAACTCGTCAGAGCCGGCGGCCGCCCACGCGGTCGCCGGCTTCGGCATGCCAACGGAAAGCAGCATGGACAACTCCACACCGACGTCGCCCCCGCATGACCACGCGCCGTCGTCCGCCGGGCGCCGTCGCCTCCACTGGCGGGGCATTGGCGTGCTGGCCGCCCTCGCCGTCATGGCGTATGTCCTCGACCAGCTCACGAAGCTCTGGGTGACGAGCACCATGACGGAGGGGGAAAGGACCCCGGTCCTCCCGCCGCTCCTGCACTGGTACTACATCCGCAATTCGGGTGCCGCGTTCTCGATCGGTGAGAACGTGACGTGGGTCTTCAGCATCATCATGACTGTCGTCTCGGTCGCGATCATCGTGTACGCGAGGCGGGTGCGTTCCGTCGGGTGGGCCGTCGCTCTCGGGCTCGTGCTCGGCGGTGCGCTCGGCAACCTCACCGACCGGCTGTTCCGCGAGCCCTCGTTCGGCATGGGCCACGTGGTGGACTTCATCCAGCTGCCCAACTTCGCGATCTTCAACGTCGCCGATTCGTGTGTCGTCACAGGGGTCGCCCTCATCTGCCTCCTGACGCTCCTCGGCATCGGCGCGGACGGAAGCCGGCACACGAAGCGCGACGGCGCCCGAAACGACGAGCGCGGAGCCGGGACCGGTACAGGGTCCGGGGGCGAAGGGCAACCGGGGACGCCGGGTGCCTGAGCGGCACACCGTCCCCGAGGAACTCGCCGGAGCGCGCGCGGACGCGGGTCTCGCGGCCCTGCTCGGGGTGTCCCGATCGGCCGTGGCGCAGCTACTGGCGGGCGGCCATGTGCGCATGGCAGGCAAGGCTCTCGCCAAATCGGATCGGCTCGCCGCCGACGCGGAGATTGACATCGACGCGCCCGAGCAGCGCGATCCCCTGGAAGTGGTGGTGGAACACGTGGACGGCCTCGAGATCCTCCTCGATGACGAGGACTTCGTCGTCGTGGACAAGCCCGTCGGCGTTGCCGCGCATCCCTCCCCGGGATGGGTAGGGCCCACCGTCGTGGGAGGCCTCGCCGCTGACGGCTTCCGCATTTCGACGTCCGGTGCGCCCGAGCGCGCAGGGATCGTCCACCGGCTTGACGTCGGCACGTCCGGCGCCATGGTCGTCGCGAAGACCGAGCACGCGTACACCGTGCTCAAGAGAGCGTTCAAGGAGCGCACCGTCGAGAAGGTCTACCACGCCGTGGTCCAGGGCCTGCCCGATCCGCTCGAGGGGACCATCGACGCGCCGATCGGGCGGCACCCGGGCTACGACTGGCGCTTCGCGGTCGTCGAGGACGGCCGCGCCTCGGTGACGCACTACGAAGTGCTCGAGGCCTTCGGCCGCGCAAGCCTCGTGGAGGTCCACCTCGAGACTGGCCGGACGCACCAGATCCGCGTCCACTTCTCGGCGCTACACCACCCGTGCGCGGGAGATCTGACGTACGGCGCGGACCCGCGGCTCGCGGCCGATCTCGGCCTCACGCGGCAGTGGCTGCACGCGCACCGCCTCGGCTTTGCGCACCCGCGAACGGGCGAATGGGTCGAGGCCACGAGCCCCTACCCGGCCGATCTGCAGTACGCGATCGACGCGCTCCGCGGAGGCCCCTCAGACCGTTGACGGTTCGCCGACACCGGTATGTCGCCGACGAGCTTGCTGCTGCGAGCCTCCTGCGGCGCGGCAGCGCAGAGCCGACCGACGCCGAGCCTAGACTGGAGCGGTGACTTCCAGCGGTTCCTTCGTGCACCTCCACAACCACACCGAGTACTCGATGCTCGACGGCGCGGCGCGGCTGGGGGACCTGTTCAGCCACGCCGAGGAGCTCGGCATGAACGCGGTTGCGACCACGGACCACGGCTTCGTCTTCGGGGCATTCGACTTCTGGAAGAAGGCCACGGACGCCGGCATCAAGCCGATTGTCGGGGTCGAGGCCTACCTGACGCCGGGCACCGCCCGCCAGGACAAGACCCGCGTGCGCTGGGGCGACGGCGGACGCAATGACGTCTCCGGCGCCGGCGCGTACACCCACATGACGATGTGGGCCGAGAACACGCAGGGCATGCACAATCTCTTCCGGATGTCCTCGCTCGCGTCCCTCGAGGGCTATCTGTACAAGCCGCGCATGGACCGCGAGCTCCTGCAGACGTACGGGAAGGGCCTCATCGCCACGACCGGTTGCCCGTCTGGCGAAGTCCAGACCAAGCTCCGGCTGGGGCTGTACAAGGAGGCTCGCGAGGCGGCCGCCGAGTTCCGGGAGATCTTCGGGCGGGAGAACTTCTTCTGCGAGCTCATGGACCACGGCCTCGACATCGAGCGGGCGGTTCAGGCCGATCTGATCAGGCTCGCGAAGGACCTCGGCCTTCCGCTCGTGGCCACGAACGATCTCCACTACACGCACGCCGAGGACGCCTCGAGCCACGCCGCCCTCCTCTGCGTCCAATCTGGTTCGACGCTCGCCGACCCCAAGCGGTTCAAGTTCGACGCCGACGAGTTCTACCTCAAGTCCCCAGCCGAGATGCGGGCGATCTTCAGCGACCACCCCGAGGCGTGCGACAACACACTGCTCATCGCCGAGCGCTGCGATGTCGAGTTCAACACGAAGGCGAGCTACATGCCGCGCTTCCCCTGCCCCGAGGGGGAGAACGAGGAATCGTGGTTCGTCAAGGAGGTCGAACGCGGTCTCCACTACCGGTTCCCGGGCGGCATTCCCGACGAGGTCCGCAAGCAGGCCGAATACGAGATCGGGATCATCACCCAGATGGGGTTCCCGGGCTACTTCCTCGTCGTCGCCGACTTCATCAACTGGGCTAAGGACAACGGGATCCGCGTGGGCCCGGGCCGTGGCTCCGGTGCGGGGTCTATGGCCGCGTACGCGATGCGTATCACGGATCTCAACCCGCTCGCCCACGGCCTCATCTTCGAGCGCTTCCTCAATCCGGACCGCGTCTCGATGCCTGACTTCGATGTCGACTTCGATGATCGTCGCCGCCCCGAGGTCATCAAGTACGTGACGGAGAAGTACGGCGACGACCGCGTAGCGATGATCGTCACGTACGGGACCATCAAGGCCAAGCAGGCCCTCAAGGACTCCTCCCGCGTGCTCGGCTACCCGTTCTCCGTGGGGGAGCGGCTCACGAAGGCGATGCCGCCGGACGTCATGGGCAAAGGCATGCCGCTCGTGGACATCCACAACCCCGAGGCCAAGCGCTACGGCGAGGCCGAGGAGATGCGCGAGCTCCTGCGCTCGGACTCGGACGCCCAACGTGTGTTCGAGACGGCGCTCGGCCTCGAGGGGCTCAAGCGCCAGTGGGGCGTGCACGCCGCGGGCGTCATCATGTCCTCGCACCCTCTCATCGACATCGTCCCGATCATGCGCCGCGAGCAGGACGGCCAGGTCATCACGCAGTTCGACTATCCGACCTGCGAGGGCCTCGGGCTGATCAAGATGGACTTCCTCGGCCTGAGGAACCTCACGATCATCACTGACGCCCTGGACAACATCAAGCTCAACCAAGGAACGGAGCTCGACCTCGAGCGCCTCGAACTCGACGACGCGCCGTCCTACGAGCTCCTCGCCCGCGGCGACACGCTCGGCGTCTTCCAGCTCGATGGCGGCCCCATGCGCTCGCTGCTGAAGCTCATGCGCCCCGACAACTTCGAGGACATCTCCGCCGTCCTCGCGCTCTACCGGCCGGGCCCCATGGGCGCGAACGCGCACACCAACTACGCGCTCCGCAAGAACGGCCAGCAGGAGATCACGCCGATCCACCCCGAGCTCGCGGAGCCGCTCGAAGACATCCTGGGCGGCACCTACGGCCTCATCGTGTACCAGGAGCAGGTCATGGCCATCGCGCAGAGGCTCGCCGGCTACTCGCTCGGACAGGCCGACATTCTGCGCCGCGCGATGGGCAAGAAGAAGAAGTCCGAGCTGGACAAGCAGTTCGAGGGTTTCTCTGCAGGCATGCACGATCGGGGGTACTCGGACGCCGCGGTCAAGACGCTGTGGGACATCCTCCTGCCCTTCTCCGACTACGCGTTCAACAAGGCGCACTCGGCCGCGTACGGCGTGGTCTCGTACTGGACCGCCTATCTCAAGGCGCACTACCCGGCCGAATACATGGCCGCCCTGCTGACGTCCGTCGGGGACGACAAGGACAAGCTCGCGATGTACCTCAACGAGTGCCGGCGCATGGGCATCACGGTCCTGCCGCCGGACGTCAACGAGTCCGCGCTCAACTTCACCCCGGTGGGCAACGACATCCGCTTCGGCATGGGCGCGATCCGCAACGTCGGCGCGAACGTCGTGCACTCGATGGTCGAGGCCCGCACCGAGAAGGGCGCGTACACGGGCTTCAGCGACTTCCTCCAGAAGGTCCCCGCGGTCGTCTGCAACAAGCGCACGATCGAATCGCTCATCAAGGCCGGCGCCTTCGACTCGCTCGGGCACCCGCGGCGCTCGCTCGCCATGGTGCATGAGGAGGCTGTCGACGCGGTCATCACGCTCAAGCGCAACGAGGCCGCGAACCAGTTCGACCTCTTCAGCGCGTTCGACGGCGATGGAGGCGACGGCTCGTTGGCCTCCGGCCTCGCCGTCGAGATCCCGGACCTCCCCGAATGGGAAAAGAAGGACCGGCTCGCGTTTGAGCGCGACATGCTGGGTCTGTACGTCTCGGACCACCCGCTCCAAGGCCTTGAGGGGGTGCTCGACGGGCACGCGGACCATGCGATCTCCCAGCTCATTTCGGACGACGGCCCCCAGGACGGCGCGATCGTCACGATTGCGGGCATGATCACTTCGCTGAGCCGACGCATCGCGAAGGCGAGCGGCAACGCGTACGCGCGCGCCGAGATCGAGGACCTCGGCGCGTCCATGGAGGTCATGTTCTTCGGCCAGGTCTACGGACCGATCGCCTCGATCCTCGCGGAAGACCTCATCGTGGTGATCAAGGGCCGCCTCCAGCGGCGGGACGACGGCGCGGTGACGCTGAGCGCGATGGAGCTCACGGTGCCGGACCTCAGCCAGACCGACGGAGGCCCCGTGGTCATCTCGATGCCGACGCACAAGGCCACCGAGCGCATCGTGACGCGGCTCGGGGAGGTCCTGCGCACGCATCCTGGGCACAGCGAGGTGCAGCTGAGGCTCCACGGGACCCGCAGCATCGAGGTCATGAAGCTCGGTGTGCACCTCCGCGTCAACCCCAACCCCGCCCTGTTCGGTGACCTCAAGGTCCTCCTCGGCCCTGCGTGCCTCGATGCGTGAGGCCGGGGACGTCATGGAAGCTTCGTCGCGAGCGCGCACCTGGGCGAGTGCCGCGACGATGGTCCGATGGTGCGTGCTTCCCGCCGTCGCCGGGCCCGTGCTCGGCGTCGCGTGGTGGCTCGCCGCCCCCGGCGGCCGGCTCTACGGCGACGGCTCGGATTACGGGCAGTGGATCCCCCGCGACTTCGTCTTCACGGGCCTCTCGGCGCTCGCCGCGGTCGTCGTCGTCGTCTTCGCGGTGCGCGCACACGTGCGGGTGGGTTTCGCGGGGCGCTACCTCGCGGCGCTCGTCGGCTCGGGCGCCGGGAGCGTGCTCATGTGGCTCACGGGCGTGGGCCTCGGAATGGTCTTCGGCTCGTCGCGGTCCGATCCGAGCGTCGTGGGCTCGGCGTTCGGCCTCGCGACGTTCAGCGCCCTCGCGCTGTGGCCGGGGATCGTCGCCGTCGTCATCCTCGGGCTTGTTACGGTCTTATGGAGCCCACCCACCCGACCCTAGGCCCCACCCGCCCGACCCTAATCCCCGCCCACCCGTCCGGACCGTAGACTGGGGTTCGTGACCTCCCCAGCCCTTTCCCTCGACTTCCGCACGATCGATCTCAGGGGCCGGAGCCTCAGCCTCGCCGAGCTGCGAGCGGTCGTGCCGCGGCTCGAGCCGGAGCAGGGCTCCGCGGTGGAGGACGCCGTCCACGGCATCATCTCGGACGTCCGCTCGGGCGGGTTCGCGGCGCTCTCGCTCCTCGCAGAGAAGTTCGACGGCGTGGCCCAGCGGCATCCGCGCGTCCCCGCCGAGGCCATCGCTGGCGCGCTCGCCTCGCTCGACCCGAGCGTCCGCACCGCGCTGGAGGAATCGATCCGCAGGGCCCGGCTGTTTGCCGCGGCGCAGCTCCCCGAGGACGTCACCGTGCGCCCGGGCGACGGCGCGACCGTATCCCAGCGCTGGGTCCCGGTGCGCCGCGTCGGCCTGTACGTGCCGGGTGGCCTCGCCGTGTACCCGTCGTCGGTGGTCATGAACGTCGTTCCGGCGCAGGCCGCCGGGGTGGGCTCGATTGCGCTCGCCTCGCCGCCGCAGAAGGACCACGGCGGCCTCCCGCACCCCACGATCCTCGCGGCCGCGGCCCTGCTCGGGATCGATGAGGTGTACGCGATCGGCGGCGCCCAGGCCGTCGTGGCGTTCGCCTATGGGATTCCGGCGGGATCGGACTCGGCGGGGGCGCTCCCCGCGATCGAGCCCGCCGACGTCGTGACGGGCCCCGGGAACATCTTCGTTGCGACGGCCAAGCGACTCGTCAAGGGCGTTGTCGGGATCGACGCCGAAGCCGGGCCGACCGAGATCGCGATCCTTGCCGACGCGACCGCTCGCCCCGAGCTCGTCGCGGCCGACCTCGTGAGCCAGGCCGAGCACGACACGCGCGCCGGTTCCGTGCTCATCACGGACTCGCCGGAGCTCATCGAGGCGGTCCGCGAGCGCCTCGCCGAGCAGGCCGAGGGCACGAAACACCGCGACCGCGTGCTCACCGCCCTTTCAGGGCGGCAGTCGGGCGCGGTGCTCGTGGACGACGTCGACGCGGGCGTCGCGGTCTGCGACGCCTACGCAGCCGAGCACCTCGAGGTCATGACGGCGGACGCCGCCGCGGTCGCCGCCCGCGTGCGCAACGCCGGTGCGATCTTCGTGGGCGACTTCAGCCCCGTGAGCCTTGGCGACTACACGGCCGGTTCGAACCACGTGCTCCCCACGAGCGGCACCGCCGCGTTCTCCTCGGGGCTCAACGTCGGGACGTTCCTCAAGGCCGTCCAAGTCATCGACTACAGTTCGGAGGCACTCGGCGCCGTCGCCCGTCACATCCGGAGCCTCGCGGACGCAGAGGACCTTCCGGCCCACGGCGATGCCGTGGACCGGCGCTTCGATCGCCGTCCCTAGCCTCGGGAAATCACCGTCCCTAGTAGGGGGGACCACTACATCTGGTGGTCTTTCCTTGGTGACGCGGGGCTCGCCCCGTAGAATCGAGGGATGTATTGCCCGTTCTGCCGGAATCCGGACTCGCGCGTCGTGGACAGTCGCATCCAGGACGACGGCGCGTCGATCCGCCGCAGGAGGCAGTGCCCGCAATGCGGGCGGCGGTTCACGACGATCGAGACGACGAGCCTGACGGTGATCAAGCGCTCGGGTGTCGGCGAGCCCTTCAGCCGGAGCAAGGTCATCAACGGAGTGCGGAAGGCGTGCCAGGGGCGGCCAGTCACTGAAGACGATCTCGCGCTCCTCGCACAGGAGGTCGAGGAGGCGGTGCGCTCGAGCGGGGCCGCGGAGATCAACGCCCACGAGGTGGGCCTCGCGATCCTCGGCCCGCTGCGGAAGCTCGACCACGTCGCGTACCTGCGCTTCGCGAGCGTGTATCAGTCGTTCGAATCCCTCGAGGACTTCGAGGCGGCCATTGCGTTGTTGCGATCCGAGCAGGCCGATGCGTCGCCCGCCGAGGAGGCTCGGGCCTGATTCGGCTGTCGGCGTGCGAAAGGGGCCCGGCGTCGGGCCCCTTTTCGCGTGCGGTCTACTTGTGGAGCTTGTGGTGGATGCCCACCTGGAGGGCCGCGCCCACGATCCCAGCCTCGTTCTTGAGCTCGGCCGGGACGATCGGCGTGCGGAGCTTGAGCCGCGGCAGATACTCGTCGGCCCGCTTCGAGATGCCCCCGCCGACGATGAAGAGCTCGGGGGAGAAGAGGAACTCGACGTGCGAGAAGTACCGCTGCAGGCGCACGCTGTAGTCTTCCCAGCCGATGCCCTCCCGCTCGCGCGCCACCGCGGAGGCCTTGGTCTCAGCGTCGAAGCCGTCGATCTCGAGGTGGCCGAGCTCGGCGTTCGGCACGAGCTGGCCGTTGAAGACGAAAGCCGAACCAATCCCGGTGCCGAGCGTGATGACGAGGACCGTGCCGTCCACGCCCTGGCCCGCCCCGTACCTCACCTCGGCGAGGCCAGCGGCGTCGGCGTCGTTGATGACCTCGACGGGGCGGTTGAGGTGCTTCGTGAAGAACTTGTCGATTTCGAAGTCGATCCACGATTTGTCGACGTTGGCCGCCGAGTGGCAGACGCCGTGCTGGATGATGCCCGGGAACGTGACGCCAACGGGCAGGTCCTCGGACGGTGCTTCGTCCCGCTCGCTCAGTTCGTCGACGATCTGGGCCACGACTTCTGCAACGGGCTCCGGCGCAGAGGGCTGAGGCGTGTCGATGCGCACGCGGTCACCCACGAGCTTGCCCTTCTTGAGATCGACGATGCCGCCCTTGATGCCGGTGCCCCCGATGTCGATGCCGATGAGGTGATTGTGCTTCTTGTCGCTCTTGGACATGCGTTCTGCCTCTCGTGGGAGTTTAGGGCGGGGTGGGTTGGAGGAAAGGGAGGGGTGGGAGGCAGTTTCGACTAGGGGAGCGTCAGAATCTCTGCCCCGGTGTCGGTGACGACGAGCGTGTGTTCGAACTGGGCAGTCCGCTTGTGGTCGCGCGTCACGACCGTCCAGCCGTCGTCCCACATGTCCCACTGGATTGTGCCGAGCGTGAGCATCGGCTCGATCGTGAAGACCATCCCTGGCTCCATGACCCTGCGGTACGCGGGCGCGGCGTCGTAGTGCGGGATGATGAGGCCCGAGTGGAACGCCTCGCCTACGCCGTGGCCCGTGAAGTCGCGCACCACGCCGTAGCCGAAGCGCCTGGCATACGACTCGATCGCGCGCCCGATCACGTTGATCTCGCGGCCGGGAGCCACAGCCTTGATGGCACGCCGGAGCGACTCCTCCGTCCGCTCGACGAGCAGCCGGGACTCCTCGTCCACGTCACCCACAAGGAACGTATGGTTGGTGTCGCCGTGGACCCCGTCCTTGAAGGCCGTGATGTCGATGTTGATGATGTCCCCGTCGGCGAGCACGGTCGAGTCCGGGATCCCGTGGCAGATCACCTCGTTGACTGACGTGCAGAGGGACTTCGTAAAGCCGCGGTAGCCGAGCGTCGACGGGTACGCGCCGCGGTCAATGAGAAACTGATGCCCGATCCGGTCGAGCTCGTCGGTCGTGATTCCGGGCCGGATGTGCCGGCCCACCTCGACCGTGGCCTGCGCGGCGATCTTGCTGGCGGCCCGAATGCGCCCGAGCTGCTCGGGCGTGTAGACGTCGTTGCCGTCGTACTTCTCCGGCCCGTCCTTGCCGACGTAGCCCGGTCTGGGGATCGAATCCGGGACCTTGAGCATCGGGGAAACGGTCCCGGGCACGAGCGTGCCCACGGGTGCCGTGGTTGACGGAGAAGGCATAGGCTGAGTGTACTCGGGCCGAAAGGAGGACGAGCCGCATGACGCAGTTTTGGTACAACGTCCGGACGCACCAGGTCGAGGAGGACGCGATGAGCGATTGGACACAGCTCATCGGGCCCTACGCGACTCGCGAGGAAGCCGAACACGCGCTCGAGAAGGTCAAGGAGCGCAACCGTGCTTGGGACCCCTCAGACGCCAACGGCGACGGCTGGTCTGATAACGACTAGGGCCCGTCGGGTCGGAGCCAGATCCCTCAGAGGCTGTGCCCAGGTCGCTCAGAAGCTGTGCTCGGGCCCCGGGAAGGTGCCCGAGCGGACGTCGTCGCCGTACCGACGCGCGGCGTCCAGGAGGGTTCCCCGCAGGTCGGCGTAGCGCTTGACGAACTTCGCAATCCGTGTGCCCTCGCCGCCGCGGAGACCGGCCATGTCCTGCCACACGAGCACCTGGCCAGTGGTGGCGGCACCGGCTCCGATGCCGATCGTCGGGACCCGCACGGCGGCGTCGACGGCGGCGGCCGTCTCGGCCGGGACCATTTCCATGAGCACGCAGAAGGCGCCGGCAGCCTCGAGCGCCTTGGCGTCCTCGATAAGGCGCTCGGCGTCGTCGCCCCTTCCCTGCACGCGATAGCCGCCTAGGGCGTGCTCGCTCTGGGGGGTGAAGCCGATGTGCGCCATGACCGGGATGCCAGCCTGGACCATCGCGCGGACCGTGTCGGCGTAGTACGCCCCGCCCTCCATCTTCACGGCGTGGGCCAGGCCCTCCTTGAGGAACCTCACCCCGGTCTCGACGCCCTGGGCGGGGGAGACTTCGTAGCTTCCGAAGGGGAGATCGGCGACAACGAGCGCGTGCCGCGCGGAGCGCGCGACGGCGCGGCACAGCGGGAGGAGCTCGTCGACCGTGACGGGCAGGCTCGTCTCGTGGCCGTAGACGTTGTTGGCGGCCGAATCGCCGATGAGGAGGACTTCGATGCCGGCCTCGTCGAAGATCTGCGCGGCGTACTGGTCGTAGGCGGTGAGCATCGCGAACCGCTCACCACGTTCTTTCGCGGCGGCGAGGTGGTGGATGCGCACGCGGCCCGCGGGGCGGCCCGTCGACGCGCCGGTTCCGGCCTGCTGGGGGCCGGAACCATAGGGGGCCGGGGACTCGGGTGACGTGGTGGGGGCCATACGGACGAGACTAGTCCAAGCTGAGTAGAGTGGGGGAAGCGCGCAAGGGCCTGAACTCGCAAGGGAGACCTTTCATGAACCGTCAGCAGGAATTCGTGCTCCGCACCATTGAGGAACGCGACGTCCGCTTTGTCCGACTGTGGTTCACCGACGTCGTCGGCTCGCTCAAATCTGTTGCGCTGGCCCCGGCCGAGGTGGAGGGCGCCTTCGAGGAGGGACTCGGCTTCGACGGTTCGTCGATCGAGGGCTTGGCCCGCGTCTCCGAGTCGGACATGCTCCTGCAGCCCGATCCCTCAACGTTCCAGATCCTCCCGTGGCGCGGGGAGACGGAGCCCACGTCCCGCATGTTCTGCGACATCCTGACGCCCGACGGCGAGCCCTCCCTCGCGGACCCCCGCAACGTCCTCAAGCGGACGCTCGCGAAGGCTGCCGAGATGGGCTTCACGTGCTACACGCATCCCGAGATTGAGTTCTACCTGCTCCAGTCGGACCGGCTCGGCCCCGACGGATCCCCCCTCCCGATCGACCAAGGCGGCTACTTCGACCACGTCCCGGGCGGCGTCGCGCAGGACTTCCGCCGGACGGTCGTGAACATGCTCGAATCCGTGGGGATCTCGGTCGAGTTCAGCCACCACGAGGGCGGGCCGGGGCAGAACGAGATCGATCTGCGCTACGCGGACGCGCTTCAGACCGCGGACAACATCATGACGTTCCGCACCGTCGTCAAGGAGGTCGCGATCCAGCAGGGCGCGTACGCGACGTTCATGCCCAAGCCGTTTACGGCCCACCCCGGCTCCGGCATGCACACGCATTTCTCGCTCTTCGAGGGCGACTCGAACGCGTTCCATGAGCCAGGTGCCCAATTCCAGCTTTCCAAGACGGCTCGCCACTTCATCGCGGGCCTCCTGCGGCACGCGAACGAGTTCACGGCCGTCACGAACCAGTTCGTCAACTCGTACAAGCGCCTGTGGGGCGGCGGCGAGGCGCCGAGCTACCTGAGCTGGGGTCACAACAACCGTTCGGCGCTCGTGCGCGTCCCTCTCTACAAGCCCGGGAAGGGCCAGTCCGCGCGCGTCGAGTATCGCGGCATCGACTCGGCGACCAACCCGTACCTCTCCTACGCGGTCCTGCTCGGGGCGGGGCTCAAGGGCATCGAGGAGGAGTACGAGCTGCCGCCCGCAGCAGAGGACGACATCGCGTCGCTCACTTCGGCGGAGCGCCGCGTGCTCGGCCACTCCCCGCTGCCGGCGAGCCTTCACGACGCGATCGGCTCGATGGAGGACTCCGAGCTCATGGCCCAGATCCTCGGGGAGCAGGTGTTCGAGCACTTCCTTCGCAACAAGCGCCAGGAGTGGAACGAGTACCGCCTCGAGGTCACTCCCTACGAGCTGCACCGTAATCTGAGCATCCTCTAGGCCGCCATGGCGCCCAGCCTCGCCCGGCGGCTCATCGCCCTCGGTTCGTCGGATCCCGAGCGGGCCGAGCGGTTCCTCGCCGCCCCGGAGGTCGCGGGGATCGACGAGGACGTCCTGCTCGAGGGGCTCTCCGTGGCCCCGGACCCGGACGCAGCGCTCGTCGCGCTCGTGCGGTTGCTCGAGAAGGACCCGCGCCTCCGCGCGATCGTCGAGGCCGGCCTCTCCCGGAGCGAGCCGCTGTTCCGCCTCCTCGGGGCCTCCGAGGCGCTTGCGGAGTTCCTCATCCGGAGGCCCGAGCACGTCGACGTCTTCGACGTGGTGCCGTCCGCCGAGCCCTCCGGGGCGAATCCCGCTCTGCTCCGCGCGTCGCTCCTCCGCTCCGTCGGCGCGGATCCCGCCGCGCGACGGCCGGTCGCCTCGCGGACTGGAGCGGACGCCTACGAGGCCCTCCGGGTCCGCTATCGCCGCCACCTGTGCGAGCTCGCGATCCGGGATCTCGGCGCGGCGTCGCCGACCGACTACCTGCCCACCGCAGCGGCCGAGCTCGCGGACCTCGCGGCCGCCGCGCTCGAGGCGGGGCTCGCCGTCGCCCGCGCCGAAGCGGCGGCGACCTTCGGATCCAGGGAGGTTGGCGCCGTCGCCTTTTCGGTCATCGGGATGGGAAAGTGCGGCGCGCGGGAGCTCAACTACATCTCCGACGTTGACGTCATCTATGTCGCAGACGCCGACGGGCCGGCGGCGGACGGCGTCGGCGACGCCTTGGCGGTGAAGATCGGGACGGCGCTCGCTACGGGGCTCACGCGGGCCGTGTGGGGCATGTCACGCGAGCCCGCGCTATGGCAGGTCGACGCGAACCTGCGGCCCGAGGGCAAGGACGGACCGCTCGTGCGGACGCTCGACTCGCACCTTGCCTACTACGCGAGGTGGGCGCAGAGCTGGGAGTTCCAGGCCCTGCTCAAGGCGCGCTGCATCGCGGGCGACGGCGACCTGGGCCGCCGCTACGAGGACGCTGTGGCGCCGCTCGTGTGGGCATCGGCGGGCCGCGACGGCTTCGTCGAGTCCGTCCAGGCCATGCGGCGCCGCGTCACGGAGCACATCCCGCCCGCGGAGGCGGACCGGCAGATCAAGCTCGGCTCGGGCGGCCTCCGCGACGTCGAGTTCACGGTCCAGCTCCTTCAGCTCGTGCACGGCCGCACCGACGAGTCGCTGCGGGTGCGGGACACGACGTCGGCGATCGCCGCTCTCGCCGCAGGCGGGTACATCGGCCGCACCGCGGCCGCCGAGTTCGACGCGTCCTACCGGCGCCTGAGGCTGCTCGAGCACCGCATCCAGCTCGCTCACCTCCGGAGAACACACCTCATGCCGGTCAAGGAGGACGCGCTGCGCGCGCTCGCCCGCGCCGTCCAGGGCGTCATGGACTCGGCCAAGGCCTCGCCCGAATCGCTCCTCGAGTCGTGGCACCGCACCAAGCGCAGCGTGCGCGAACTGCACGAGCGCATCTTCTACCGGCCGCTCCTCAATGCCGTGGCCAACATGAGCCCCGAGGACGCCAAGCTCTCGCCCGAGGCGGCCCAGGGGCGGCTCGCCGCGCTGGGCTACCGCGATCCACAGGGCGCGATGCGGCACATCGAGGCGCTCACCGCCGGCGTGAGCCGCCGGGCAGCGCTCCAGCGCCAGCTCCTCCCGGTGCTGCTCGACTGGCTCGCGCAGGGCGTCGATCCGGACGCTGGGCTGCTCGCGTTCCGGCGCGTGAGCGAGACCCTCGGCACGACCCACTGGTATCTCGGCATGCTGCGGGACTCGGCGGCGGCCGCGGAGCGCTTGTGCCGCGTCCTCGCGGACTCCCGGCTCATCGCGGACCTCCTCGAGGTCTCGCCCGAGTCCGTCGCGTGGCTCGGCCAGGACAAGGACCTCACACCGGTTCCGCTTGAGGCTCAGTGGCAGGAGATCCAATCGAAGATCTCGCGCCACGACGATCCGACCGCGCGCATGCGGCTCATCCGCCTCATCCGGCGCCGCGAGATCCTGCGCATCGCGATTGCGGACAGTGCGGGCCTGCTCAGCCAGGACGAGGTGGGGTGGGCCCTCGCGGACGCGGACCAAGCCGCGGTGCTCGGGGCGCTCCGGGTCGCCGAGGACCAGGCCGCCGCCCACGGGCCCCTCCTGACCCACGTGCTCGTCGTCGCGATGGGGCGGCAGGGCGGCCGCGAGATCGGCTATGGCTCCGATGCGGACGTCATGTACGTGCACCGGCCCCTCCCTGGCGCGGATCCCGGCGCGGCGCAGCGCCAGGCCACCGAGATGGCGACGGCGCTCTCCGGGCTCCTGACCCAGCCGCTCAAGCCAGCCGTGCGCGCCGAGCGCGTGCTGCAGCTCGACGCCGACTTGCGTCCCGAGGGCAAGTCGGGGCCGCTCGTGCGATCGCTCGATTCGTTCGCCGAGTACTACCGCCGTTGGGCGCTCGTGTGGGAGTGGCAGGCCCTGCTCCGTGCGCGCCCGATGGCGGGCGACGATGCGCTCGCCGCCGACTTCATGGCCCTCGCCGACAGCGTGCGGTACCCGGCCGAGCTGTCCGGGCCGGACGTGACCGAGATTCGGCGGATCAAG
Source organism: Sinomonas sp. P47F7 (assembly GCF_049332655.1). Lineage (GTDB taxonomy): Bacteria > Actinomycetota > Actinomycetes > Actinomycetales > Micrococcaceae > Sinomonas. Next base: position 1,980,427 of record NZ_CP186327.1, read on the forward strand.
GCCCGCGTCGAGGCGGAGCGGCTTCCGCGCGGCGCCGACCCAGCGCGTCACCTCAAGCTCGGCCGCGGCGGCCTCAGCGACGTCGAGTGGCTCGTCCAGTTCATCCAGCTCCAGCACGCGGGGAAGAGTCGCGAACTGCGGACGACGGCGACGCTCCCCGCCCTGCGTGCGGCAGCCGCGCTGGGGTACTTGAGCGACGGCGAGGCGATTCTCCTCGCGGACACGTGGCGCCTCGCGAGCCGCATCCGCAGCGCGAACGTCGTGTGGACCGGGCGCGCCTCCGACGTCCTGCCCTCGTCGCGGCGGGACCTCGAGGCGGTCGCCCGATGGTGCGGCTACGCACCCGGCCAGGCCACGATGCTCGAGCAGCGGTACCTTCAGCTCACGCGCCGCGCGCGGCACGTATTCGAGGAGAGGTTCTACGCGGTCGGCCGGTGAGGTCCGGGACCGCCGTGAGGGAGGGATGGGATCATGACCCACGGTCTGATCGACGTGGCACGCATCGCCGCCGAGGAGCTCGAGCGGGCCCGCGCGAATCCTCACGGCCGCAGCGCCCGGGCACTGACTCATGACGGGCGTCTTCGCCACACGCTCTTGGCCATCCTCGACGGCGAGTCCCTGGGCGAGCACGCGAAGCCCGAGTCGGCCACGCTGCACGTGCTCTCGGGCTCCCTCGTCGTGAGTTCGGGCGAGGAGGAGACGAGGCTCGAGGCGGGGCAGCTCGCGGTGCTGCCGGGGCCGAGCCACGACGTCACGGCCGTGGGGGACGCCGTTGCCATCCTCACGACGCTCGCGGGCTGACCGCCCTCGCGCTGGCGAGTAAGTAGGGGGTAAGCGGCGCGCCCGGTGCTCTGCCCGTTATGGACCGGGCGCGCCGGCGCACACTCGCCCAGCGGGTTCATGTGCGCCGGATCACCGTATCGCCCTAGTGCTGTACATGTAAAAGCCGACACGCAGAGAGGCCGACGTTGCGCTGAGCTATTCGGCGCACGGGAGCACGTTGGCCGTGGCGGCAGCGACGTTGAGGCCGACGGCAGTGATCGATGTCACGTGGGCTGCCTGTGCCGGTCCACCACTGGCCAGTGTCGTGTAGGTCAGATTGCCACCCGAGAGCGACGTCGCGTCCCGGGTCACTTGTTCGAGGTCCATCCCGGAGTCGACCGTCAGGTTACTGCCGGCGGCCTCGAGCACGGTCCGCATCGCCGCGGGGTTGGTGAACGAGGCCGGCTGCTTGACCTCGTGGAGTACCGAGAGGATGAAGGCCTGCTGACCGGCCTCGTCGACCACGGGCCGGGTGGCGCATCGGGATGCCGGGGTGAGGGCCTGGGCCGCCTGGTAGAACGCCGCCATGGTGACCTCGACGAAGTGGTCGACGCGGACCGTCCCCAGAAGCTTCGTGACGGTCGCGATCTCGGCCCGGCGCCCGGCGTCGCGCGCCGCGAGGTACGCGGCGTCGTCGTAGGGCGTGCCCGCCGCGGTGAGCGCAGTTCGCTGCGCCGCGAAGCCGTAGCCGTAGGCGTCTTTGAGCTTGGCCTTGAACCCGGCTCCGGAGAAGCCCGCGGTCACGACCGTTGCGTCGCGGGGAATCGAGGTGACCGTCGGCCGCGAACCGTCTGTCGGGAGATGAACGAGCATGAGCACGCTCGCGCTGTAGCCGGCCACGCCGCCGTCGCTCGGGTGAAGTGCGCCGTACGCATCGGCCGGGACCGGCCTCCCGCTCGCGTCGAGCCTAGAGTCGACGCCCATCACGAGGATGTCGGTGCCACTCGTCCGGCTCGGGGGCGCGGGCAGGGATGAGTCGGAGAGGGCTTGCGTGAGCGCGTCCGAGCGGTGGACGCCGCTCGCGAAGCCCACCGCCAGCTGCCCCGCGTAGACGAGGCCAACGGCTGGGGCGAGGGCCAGGGCGATGACGAGGACGGCGACGGCGCGCGGCCGCCGCTCCCGCATCCGGAACCTTCGCCCAGCACCGAGTGGGGGGAGCGGGACGGGCGTCTGCACCGTGAATTCGGACCGGCGACGGGCACGAGGCGGGCGCACAGGACTGCCGGCCCCCGCCTGCCCCGGATCGTTCATGCCCGCTCCCGTTCGCGTTGCTCAGCGGACGCATCGGCCGTTCTGAGCCCCAGCTTGCCATGCCGAGCCATACCATATCCCGGCCCGGAGCGGCCGGCGGCACGTGACCCGGTGTGACGGCTGGGCTTGCGCGCGGAACGGCGGCTACGGGTGCTCGGCCCCGTATCGTTCGAGGAGGCTGCGGAGGGTACCCCGATCGACCTCGCCCAGTCCTGGCGTCTCAAGCAGTTTGCCGATCATTGCCAACACTTGGCTTCCAATCGGCCAGTCTCGGTCCGCCTGCGGCGGAAGGCACTCGTCATCGACGGTTCTGCCGTCGGCGATGGTCTGGCTCACCCTTGAAACGTAGCGATAGACAGAAAGTTCTGTCTAGGTCCGAACGACCCTTCACGCGTCGCGCCGCGGGGTCGTGATCGAGGTTTGGGTTCCGTCGGGGCAGGAGCCGACGCTTGAGATCCTGACGGTGAGGTTCTTGATCACGTGATCGTAGTGGAGGTTGAGGCACCCGAGCCGGGACCCGCCGTCGTCAACGACGAGATACCACTGGGGCGTGTCGTCGCTCGAGGCGCCCACACGGCTACCCGCCTGCGGGGCGAGGCGTTCGCCCGCCACGAAGGTTGTGCAGTCTTCCTCGCACTCGATGAGATAGACGGCCTGCGAGGTGTCGTTGCGGATGGTGGCCGAGAACGTCCCGCTCGCGGTGGCGCCTCCGCCCGTACGGCTCGCGGCGAAGCCGGCGATGACCGCGAACGTCACAACGAGCAGCAGGGCACCCACCACGGTGCTGATGCCCAATGCCGCGACGGAGGCGAGTGCGGGGTCCATCCTGCTGAGGGCGGAGACGAATGACGCCCTTCGGCGGTGCGGCACAAAGCCCGCAGCTTGATGCTGCCGCGCATTCCATTCCATGTATCGGCTACCCCTCACGCGAATGCCAGGCACCCGCTGGCCCCCTGCGCGACAAGATAGCATTGGTCGGCACCGCCGGGCAGTGACCTTTGGCCTCCCGCAAATTGAGAGTTATCCACCGCCTAGCGAACCGTGCTCTCGCAGAAGTAATCTCGCTGGGGGGACAGACATCAATCTGTCTCGATGGTTGGTTCGGAGTATGAGGGGGACTACATGCCGACTTTTGAGATCACCTGCATCTATGCGCCGTCAGGTGGAACAGCGGATCGCAATCGATCAATTCCTTTCCGCTTTGACGCCCGGACGCGAGCCGAGGCCAAACGCAGGGCCACCGAATTGATCGGTTCTGAAACTGTGGAGCACAGAACCACGAATATTGCGATCATCACGACCAGCGTCTACGGCGACGTTCTCGAGGTGACGAGGTGGGTCCGGGGCCGGGGATGGATGGACCTACAGTGAAGATCTCCCGCGGCTGAGCGCACTCGGTTCGCAGCGGCGATCCCCGGGAAGGCATAGACCCGGGAGGCCGCCGAGGAGTTCGCCGCGGACGATCCGTTCGTCACCGAGGGCGTTGTCGCGTCGTGGTCGGTCCGGACTTGGCTCACCGGCGAAGACTGAGCTACGCCCTCGCGATGAGCACGGCCTGACCCGTGCGCTCATGGGATGCCGCGGCACGCTCGAGGCGTGCGACCTCAGTCATGCCTACTGAAGTCAGGAGCCGGCCGAGGCCCTGCCGAGCCCGGCGAATCATCTCGGGCGGGAAGTCTACTCCTTCGACCTGACAGCCGAAAGTCGCAAGCACCGGCATCATGCGCCCTGCGCCGCATCCAGCGTCCAAGACCCGCTTGCCGCTGGGTAGGAATGAGGCAAAAAGCTCGATCATCCCGAGGTCAACAGGCAGCTCCGGTTCGGTCGACCGGAAATGGTTCGCATAGGTGTCCGCGACTTGATCGTAGGCGCGCTGGACGGCGATTTCGTCCTGTGGGGTGGGCATCATGCCGCAAGTCTCACACGGACTGTCGGCCGTTGCCTTTTGCCCCGCGACAACACGTTGCTCGCGGCTCGGACGCCGAATATTGCCGGACAACGAAGAGTCCGCACGAACCGTCACGCAATTCATGCGTGCGGCCCGCGCGGACTCTTGTGGGCTATGCCTTTGTCAGTTCGGGATCAGACCCCGAAGTAGAGCTCGAACTCGTACGGGTTCGGGCGGAGCGAAAGTGGAGCGATTTCCTTCTCGCGCTTGTACGCGACCCAGGTCTCGATGAGGTCCTGCGTGAACACGCCACCCGCCTGGAGGAACTCGTTGTCGGCCTCGAGGGCGTCGAGTGCCTCCTCGAGCGAACCCGGAGCCTTGGGGATGTCCTTGGCCTCCTCGGCCGGCAGCTCGTAGAGGTCCTTGTCGATCGGGGCCGGCGGCTCGATGCGGTTGCGGATGCCGTCAATGCCCGCCATGAGCTGGGCGGCGAAGGCGAGGTACGGGTTCGACGACGGGTCCGGCGCGCGGAACTCGATGCGCTTGGCCTTCGGGTTCGTGCCCGTGATCGGGATGCGGATACCGGCCGAGCGGTTGCCCTGCGAGTAGACCATGTTGACCGGGGCCTCGAAGCCCTTCACGAGGCGCTTGTACGAGTTCACGGTCGGGTTCGTGAACGCGAGGACGGCCGAGGCGTGCTTGAGCAGGCCGCCGATGTACCAGCGAGCCAGGTCGGAGAGGTTCGCGTAGCCCTTCTCGTCGTAGAAGAGCGGCTCGGAGCCGTTCCACAGCGACTGGTGGCAGTGCATGCCCGAGCCGTTGTCGCCGAAGATCGGCTTCGGCATGAACGTGACGGCCTTGCCCCACTCGGTCGCCGTGTTCTTGATGACGTACTTGAACTTCTGCAGATCGTCCGCAGCGCGCACGAGCGTCGCGAAGCGGTAGTTGATCTCGGCCTGGCCAGCGGCCCCGACCTCGTGATGCGAGCGCTCAACCTCGAGGCCCACGGCGTCGAGGTTGAGGACCATGGCGTCGCGGAGGTCAGCCTGGTGGTCGATCGGCGCGACGGGGAAGTAGCCGCCCTTGAAGGGGGTCTTGTTGGCCAGGTTGCCGCCCTCTTCCTCGCGGCCGGAGTTCCACGGGGCCTCGATCGAGTCGACCTTGTAGAAGGAGCCCTGCGGCGACGACTCGAACTGGACGTTGTCGAAGACGTAGAACTCGGCCTCTGGCGCGAAGAACGCGGTGTCGGCGATGCCCGTGGAGGCGAGGTAGGCCTCGGCGCGCTCGGCCACGCCACGCGGGTCGCGGTGGTACGGCTCGCCCGTGCGCGGGTTGACGATCGAGAAGTTGAGCGCGAGCGTCTTCTCAACGCGGAACGGGTCGACGTAGGCCGTCGTCACGTCCGGGATGAGCTGCATGTCCGACTCGGCGATGCCCTGGAAGCCGCGGATAGACGAGCCGTCGAACAGCTGGCCGTTCACGAAGAAGTCCTCGTCAACGGTCTTCGCGGGAACGTTGAAGTGCTGCTGAACACCGGGGAGGTCGGTGAAGCGGATGTCGACGAACTTGACGTCCTCGTCCTTGATGAACTTGAGGACTTCCTCCGCAGACTTGAACATCTGTTCTCCTTACAGATCGGAATGGCACGCACCGGGCGCGAACGGCGCGCAGGCAATGATGGCCGCGCGGCAGGCGCCGTGCTGCAACGGCACCTAGCCTACGAACGCGGAGTTTCCCGGCAGTGTCCACATTGTTTCGGCGAGGTTACATCCCACGCCATCGGGCCCTACGCTAGGCCGTGCGGCGGCGGCCAGTAAAGTGCTGGGCGTAACAGGGCCGTTATGCACGGCAGGATGTTATGCGAATTGGTGGCCCGATCCGCCGGTTCTGGTCTGACCCGGCCTCGGCGACTGACTCAGCTCCGCCGCAGCGCGTCCCAGATGGGGTGACTCCCGTCGAGGAGCGCGAAATGGCCGCCGTCCACGAAGTGCGCGGTGACGTCGGGCAGGCGCGAGGTGATCGCGCGACCCGCCGCTGGACGGACGTTGGCGTCCTGTTCGCCGTGCCACCACTCGACGTGCCCGGTGACGTCCTCGACGCGGAACCCCCACGGCCGGCATATGAGCCGGGCGTCGTCGGTCGGTCCGCGTGATCCCTGGCGGAATCCGTCCGCGACCGCCTCGAGCGCCGCCCGCGTCTCGTCAGGATGCGTCCGCGCGTACACCGAATCCGGCGAATCGCCGCGAGCGATCAAGCCGAGAGTCCGATCGATGGCCTTCGCCGTCCGTGGAGTGCTGCTTTGGAGCACCGCCCCGAAGACGCGCGGCGCGCGCAGCGCGAGGCCGTAGAACGCGCGTGACATCCCCGGGATCTCCGCCTCCGCACGGAACCACTCCTCGCTGTACGGGCCAGATCCCGCCCCGATCACGGTCGCCGTCACGCGCTCCGGGAGCCGATAATTCAGGGCGAGCGCCGTGGCGCCGCCCGCCGAATGCGCAAGCACGCCGACCCGCTGGATGCCCTGCTCGTCGAGGAGCTCCCTGATGTCGTCCGGGACATCGGCGAGCGTGCGCGTCGGCGCAGGATCCGAGTGCCCGAGACCGGGTCGGTCGATCGCGAGCAGACGGATGCCGGCGGCCTTCGCGGATGCGTCGAGCCCGCGGCCAGCGAGCCCAGAACTCGACGAGCCCGGGAAGAACAGGCATGGCTGGCCCGCGGCTTCCCCGAACTCGTGCCAGGCGAGGATCCGGCCGTCCTGCAGCGTGATCTTGTTCATCGCGTGGCCCGCCATTCCTCGAGGAGCTGCGGCATGCGGTCGGCCAGGAAGGCGTTGAGGGACGCGGTCTCTTCGAGGACTGCGCGCTGATCGGTGGCGCTGGCGGCAAGCAGCGCGAGACCGGCCTCCGCGATCTCGGCCGCCTCGCGATAGCGAGTCGGGTCGAAGCCGCGCGACTCGTCGAAGACCAGCCGGACGCGATCGGCGCGCTCACCCGCGGCGCGCGTGCGCCGCACGAGCCCGTGCAGCTCGAGGACCTTCACACTCCCGACCACCGCGCTGCGGCTCGCCTGGAGGGCCGCGGCGAGATCGTCGATGCCCTGCGCCGCCGGCTCGCACACGTACAGGTAGCCCGCGATGCGTCCCGCGATCGGCGGCACCCGATAGCGCGACGCCCACACCTCGGCGACCCGATCTGCGTACGCCAGCCGCTCCTCTGTCGTCGTCATGCGGGCACTCTACGCCACAAACGACTGTCATGACAGTTTTTTGTGGCGTCGAGGATTGGATGCGGGCCACGGCGATGGCACCGCAGCACCGCGAACGGCTCACGCGGAGGCGCTCGGCGCTCGGCGCGCGCTGGATCAAGCGCGCGAGGTGCCTCGAGGAGCTGCGCGACGTGCGCCAACTAGACTTGTTCGGTGATCGAGCGCAGAGACTTCAGTTCGTGGATCAGCGGCCCGCCGACCGAACCCGGCCACTATCCGGGGCGCGCCCTTGAACTTCCGCGGACTGGGCCCGGTTCGATCGCCCGACCAGGGCGGCGCGTCGTCGCACTGTGCATCGATTGGGCGGCGTGCCTCGCGATCTCCGCTGCGTTCTTCCGCGGCGACTCGCTCGCGACGCTCGGGATCTTTGCGCTCGAGCAGATTGTGCTCGTCGGAACCGTTGGCTACGGCCTGGGGCACCGGCTGCTGGGGCTCAAAGTGGTGCGCCTCGGAGGTGGGCCGGCGGGGTTCTCCGCGGCGATCCTCCGCACGCTCCTGCTCTGCCTCGTGATTCCGGCCGTGGTCTTCGACGTCGACCAGCGGGGCCTGCACGACAAGGCCGCGAAGACCGTCCTCGTGAGAAAGTGATCGCGAAAGAGGCCCGGACGTCATCGTCCGGGCCTCTTGTCGGCCAATGCCTTGACGCGCGCCGTGCGGTGGTCTCTGGGGCGTCGAGCCGTCAGCGGCCGCGCATCGCGCGGCGGTCGGGGCGAACCCGCGTCGGGTCGATGCCCTTCGGGATCGGGAGCCGCGTGCCGAGGGAGGCGAGGCGCTTGTTGACGGCCTGGACCTCGACCTTCGTGAGCTCCGGCTTGAGTTTCTGCATTGACTTGGCGATCTTGTCGATGGGGGTCTGACCTTCGTCCCGGCCCGACTCGATCACGTGGATCGGGACGTTGGGCAGGATGCGGGCGAGGCGCTTGCGCTCACCCTCGGCGAGCGCGCGGACGCGGCTCGTGGGACCCTCCGTGACGAGGACGACGCCGGGGCGCCCCACCGCGCGGAACACGACATCCTGCGTGCGGGGGTTCATGGCGACGGGCTGCTCTTCGACGATCCAGCCGCGGCGCAGCGTGTTGAGTGCGGCGCCGGAGGCGCCGGGCTGGCCTTCGATCTGAGCGAACGCCGCGCGCTCGGCCCTGCGGCTCAGGATCAGCACGGCGGCGAGGACGCCGAGCAGGATGCCGATGATGAGGCCGGTCACCCAGTTCTCGAGCAGGAAGCCGACGAGGAGGCTCGCGCCCACAAGGACAAGGAATGCCAGCACCATGAGCCAGACGACGTTCGGGTCCGTCCGGCGGGTCATCTGGAAGACCTGAATCATCTGCTGGAAGCTGTTTGGCTTCTTCGCCTTCTTCGGAGCGCTCTCCGAGGGCGTGGTGGAGGGGTTCTTCGCCATAGTCCTTCAATTCTAAGTGAAACGCCGCCCTCCGGGATCTCCTCCCGAACGGCGGCGCTCAAGCCGCGCGATGAGGCTGGCTCACTCAGCTGCTCTGACCGGCGAGGAGGGTCGCCGCCTCCTGGCGCGTGGAGCCGGAGGACTCGATGTGCGCGAGCTGCGGCGGGATCTCCCAGCCCTTCTTGCGCATCGCCGTCGCCCAGAGCCTGCCGGCGCGGTACGAGGAGCGCACGAGTGGCCCGCTCATCACGCCGAGGAAGCCGATCTCCTCGGCCTCCTGGGAGAGCTCGACGAACTCCTGCGGCTTGACCCAGCGGTCCACCGGGTGATGCCGCTCCGAGGGGCGCAGGTACTGGGTGATGGTGATGAGGTCGCAGCCGGCCTCGTGCAGATCGCGCAGAGCCTGGGAGACTTCCTCACGGGTCTCGCCCATCCCGAGGATGAGGTTGGACTTCGTGACCATGCCCTGGTCGCGGCCCTGCGTGATGACATCGAGCGAGCGCCCGTAGCGGAACGCAGGCCGGATGCTCTTGAAAATGCGGGGAACGGTCTCGACGTTGTGCGCGAACACCTCAGGCTTGGCCTCGCAGATCGCGGTGATGTGCTCAGGCTTGCCGGAGAAGTCCGGGATGAGGATCTCGACGCCGGTGCCCGGGTTGAGCTCGTGGATCTTGCGGATGGTCTCCGCGTAGAGCCATGCCCCCTCGTCCTCGAGATCGTCGCGGGCGACCCCGGTCACGGTCGCGTACCGGAGAGACATGGACTGGACCGAGCGGGCCACCTTCGTGGGCTCGAAGCGGTCCAGCGGCGAGGGCTTGCCGGTGTCGATCTGGCAGAAGTCGCAGCGCCGCGTGCACTCGGAGCCGCCGATGAGGAAGGTCGCTTCCTTGTCCTCCCAGCATTCGAAGATGTTGGGGCAGCCGGCCTCCTCGCAGACCGTGTGCAGCCCCTCCTTCTTGACCTGGTTCTTGAGCTGGATGAACTCGGGGCCCATGTGGACCTTTGCCTTGATCCAGTCGGGCTTGCGCTCCACGGGCGTCGCGGCATTGCGCTGCTCGATGCGCAGCATTCGGCGCCCCTCGGGTGCGAGCGTCACAGGAGTGCTCCTTCGGTTGTGGAAGCGGGGGTGAGGAGCTCGGTGCCGAGATCGTCGGCAGTGAACTCGCCAGAGCGGCGAGCGAGTTCCTCGGTGATGCGGTCGATGATGTCCAGCGGCCCGATCTCGCGGCCCGCCTCGGCGGAGATCGTCGTCGTGCCGGCGTCGGTGATGCCGCACGCGATGATCTGCTGGTAGGGGTCGAGGCTGTTGCTGCAGTTGATCGCAAAGCCGTGGCCCGTGATCCCGTCGTGGACGCTGATGCCGATGGCGGCGATCTTTCGGTCCCCGCCGCGCTCGTCGGCACGGACCCAGACGCCGGACCGACCGTCGACGTGTTCGGCCTTGATCCCGTACTCCGAGATGACGGTGATCATGACGTCCTCGAGCAACTCGACGTAGGCCCGGACGCCGCGCGGCTCCTTGAGCCGCACGATCGGATAGCCGACGAGCTGGCCCGGGCCGTGCCACGTGAGCTTTCCGCCGCGGTCCACAGGAACGACCGGCGTGCCGTCGAGGGGACGCTCGTGCTCCTCGGTCCGTTTGCCTGCCGTGTAGACGGCGGAATGCTCGAGCAGGAGGACAGTGCTGGGGGCCTGACCGGCTGCCACCTCGTCGTGGAGCTGCCGTTGCGCCGCGAGTCCGGCGGCGTAATCGACGTAGTCAGGCGCGAACCCCAGCCGGGTGAACGCAAGAGTCATGCGGACCAGCTTAGTCCTCCGCGCGGTGGGTGCCGCCATGAGATGACTCACATCACTCGTGCTCAAATGCCTGTGGATAACCGCATGTCACGTCAGCTCGCTCCGGTAGACATGCGGAATGGAGCTCCAATCGGAATACACCTCGGAACCGCCGCAGTCCGGCGGTGCTCCACCGCCCGTCGTGGCCGGGCACGACGTCGTCCGCCGCCTGGGCCGCGGAGGCTTCGGTGACGTGTGGCTTCTCCGGGAACATCGGACTGGCCGCCTCGTCGCGGGAAAGGTCGTGCGGCGCCGGGGCGGTACCGGGGGAGCGGGACTCCAGCTCCCTACGGCGAGGCGAGAGCTGCGTGCCCTGCGCGCCGCGGTCCATCCTCATCTCTTGCCCTGCCACGCGACCGTGGCGCCGGAGAACGCGGATGGCGAGGCGACCGTGCTCCTGAGCGAATATGCGGCGGGCGGGTCGCTCGCGCGCCTCGTCGGGGTTCGTGGGCGCCTCGAGGTCGGCGAGACGGTGACCGCGATCGGCCCGATCGCCCAAGCCCTCGCTGCGCTGCACGCCCACGGCGTCACCCACCTTGACGTCTCGCCGGGGAATATCCTCTTCACCGCTCAAGGAAAGCCCCTTCTCGCCGACCTCGGCTCCGCACGACTCGTTGGGGATCCGGTGTCCCGTCTCGTCGGGACGCCGGGCTTCGAGGAGCACGAAGGCCCCGACACCGCCCAGCCCGAGAGCTTGCGACCCGCCGCCGACGTCCATGGGCTGGGTGCCGTGGCGTGGTTCTGCCTGACTGGGCGTGCGCCCGGCCGCACGCCGGAACGCCCGCCCCTCACGCTGCTTCGTGAGGATGTTCCGTCCGAGCTTGCCACGGCCATCGATGTGGCGCTCGCCGACGATCCGCGAGATCGGCCGACGGCGGCAGAGCTCGCCAGAGCCGTCTTCCGGAGCGCACGGCCCGAAGCGATCGACCTCGCTCCGGCCGTCGACGAAGAGGTCCTCGGCGAGCTCGTGACGCGTGTGCGGCCAGAGAACGGCGCGCAGGGCCGGCTGCGTGGCCAGGCGCGTGCCGCGCGGCCCAACTGGCTGCGTGGTGCTCGGTCCCGTGCGTCCTCTCGCGTCACCCGGCGTCGGCCAGCACTCCGGAGACCGGCCGGGCTCGCGCGGCCTCGGCTGGCACTCCGGAGACCGGCCGGGCTCGCGCGGTGGGCCGGGATCGCGCTCGCCGTCGCGCTGGCGTTCGCCGCCGTCTGGGCCGGCGCCGCGGCCTTCCCGACGGACGGCGCCTCGGGGGAAGGCCCCACGACCGCCAAGGACGCGTCGCCGAAGGAAGCGGAGGCGTGGGCGCGCCTGCCCGAGGCACTTCGGCGGGGCGCCGAATCGACCGATCCGGTCCGGGCAGTTCACGCGCTCGCCCAAGTCCGCGCCCTCGCGATCACTGCGGCGGACCGCGGGCTGCTCAATCGGGTCAACGCGCGAGACTCCGACGCAGCCCAGACGGACGCGGAGCTCATCGACCGTCTCGAGCGGGAGGGCCAGCGGCTCGACGGCTTCACCTCAGAGGTCCCCTCGGCCGAGCTCATCGCGCCGGACACGGACACGGACGTGGGCGGGGGCACCGCCGTCGTCCGCGCCCGGGTGATGAGTTCCGGGTACGCGACGCTCAGTGCCGCGGGCCGCGAAATATCGGCGCCGGGCGCGGGTCGGGACCAGACACTCCGGATCGTCCTCGAGCGTGCGGGTGAGGCCTGGCGTGTCGCCCGGATTCTCGCGACGTGAGCTCGGCGGTGCTCGCGGCGTGCCGCGGTCGCGTCATGATCGGAACGGTCCGCCACGTCTCCGAACGACGGCCTGCGGCCTGCCTATGATCGGAGAATGACAGCCTCCAGCTACTTCCGGTACCCCCATGTCCACGGCGAGCTCGTCGCGTTCGTGGCCGAGGATGACGTGTGGCTCGCCCCTGTGGAAGGCGGCCGGGCGTGGCGGATCTCGGCGCTCCAGCTCCCTGCCCGCAACCCGCGCTTCACCCCGGACGGCGGCAAGGTCGTCTGGAGTGTCGTCCAAGGCACGGCACCGGAGGCCGTGGCCGCGGACGTCGATGGCGGCGGCTTCCACCAGCTCACGTACTTCGGGCACCAGAGCACACGGGTCAAGGGCTTCGACCCGCGCGGCCGCGTGATCGTCACGAGCGCCCACAACCAGCCGGACGCGCGGCACACTCACGCATATGCGATCCCGGTCGACGGCGGGTGGCTCGAGGAGCTCCCCTACGGCCCGGTCGATTCGGTCGCGTTTGGGCCGTCCGTCGGCGACGAGCGGCCCGTGGTTGTCGGCACCGTGCTGTCCCGCGAGCCGGCGGCGTGGAAGCGCTACCGCGGCGGCGCGATGGGCAAGCTGTGGGTCGACGTCGACGGCGGCGGCGAATTCCGGCTTCTCACCCCAGGGCTTGACGGCAACCTGAGCGACCCCATGTGGATCGACGGCCGGATCGCCTTCCTCTCCGATCACGAGGGCTACGGCAACGTCTACTCGGTGCGCCGCGACGGCTCCGACCTGCGCCGGCACACGGACTTCGACAGCTTCTACGCGCGTCACGCGAGCTCGGACGGCGAGCGGATCGTTCTCGAGTCGGCTGGCGAGCTCTGGCTCCTCGAGGGCCTCGACGCGGAGCCGCGGCGGATCGAAGTCGCGCTCGGCTCGGCGTCGACCGCGCGCCGCCCGGTTCCGCTCGCAGTGGGGCGGCATCTCGCCGAGGCGGTCCCCACGGCGGACGGCGCGGCGAGCGTCGTCGAGGCCCACGGCACCGTGCACTGGCTAACCCACCGCGACGGCCCGTCGCGCGTCGTCGAGGCAGCCTCCGGCGTCCGGGCGCGCCTGGCCCGCCCGCTGGGCTCGGATCGCGTGGCCTACATCGCCGACCGCTTCGGCGAGGAGGCCCTGTTCGTCAAGGATCTCGCCGATCCGGCCGAATGGGCGCTGGCTGCGCCCGGGACGGCGGGCCCCTTCTCGGCGGGCCCGGGCCTCGACGCTATCGGGGAGGAGGGCGGCCTTCCCGCCCCGGTGCCGGCCGGAGCAGGGCACGTTCCCGCGGTCTCGTTCGCACGCTCGGAGCAGCGCTCCTACGCGGTGCCCGCTCCGCGCGCCGTCGCGACCGCCGGCGACGAGGCCATAGCCTTGCCAAGGCGCCTTGCCCTCCCGACGTCGAACCGGGTCGCCGAACTCGAGGCGAGCCCCGACGCGCGGCACGTGGCGCTCGGGACGGCGTTCGGCGAGGTGCACCTCGTCGAACTGGAGACGGGCCAAGCCCGGACACTTTCCAACGTGGGGGAGGGCAGCATCGAGGAACTCGCGTGGAGCCCAGACTCGGCGTGGCTCGCGTGGAGCGAGCCTGTGACGGCCTTCGGCTCCCGCTCGAAGCTCCGGCTCGCAAACGTCGCGACGGGCCAGATCGCCGACGTCACGGACGGGCGGTTCTGCGACGTCTCCCCGACGTTCACCCCGGATGGCAAGTACCTCGCGTTCCTCTCCGGGCGCAGCTTCGACCCCGTCTACGACGGCCACTCGTTCGACCTCTCGTTTCCGAGCCCCATCAAGCCGTATCTCGTGCCGCTCTCGGCGGCGACCGCGGCGCCGTTCGGGCCGCGGGCCGCGAACTTCGGCGTTGCGACCGAACCGTCCGCGGCGGAATCACGAGGCGAGGCCGACGCCGGCGAGGCAACCGCTCAGGGTGAGGTGGCGACGTCGTCCGTTCGTGTCGCCGTGGAGCTTGAGGGACTCGCTCACCGCGTCGTGGCACTGCCGGTCCGGCAGGGCAACTACTCGCGCCTCACGGCCGCCAAGGACGCGCTCCTGTGGCTCTCGCACGACCTCTCGGGGGCCACGGGCGAGGGCAAGGCCAAGCCGGCGGACAAGGACCCCCAGCCGAGCCTCGAGCGCTTCGACCTCACAGACTCCCGTACCACGACGCTCGTGGGCGCTCTCGATTCGTACCGCCTGAGCGGCGACGGATCGCGGGTCGTGTACGTGAGCGAGCGTCAGCTCCGCTCGGTGCCCAGCAACGCGAAGGCCGACGAGGGCAGCCCGGAGCACGTCAAGGTGGACCTCGACCGGATCCGCGTGCGGCTTGATCCCGTGGCCGTGTGGCACCAGGCTTTCGCCGAGGCGTGGAGGCTCCAACGCGACTTCTTCTGGACCGCGGACATGGCAGGCCAGGACTGGGCCGAGGTGCGTGCCCACTACGAGCCGATTGTGGGTCGCCTCGGCTCGCACGACGACCTCGTGGACCTCCTGTGGGAAGTCCACGGCGAGCTGGGAACCTCGCATGCCTACGTCACCCCGACGCTGGCGTCCGAGCCCGGGGCAGGCGGGCAGGGGCGCCTCGGTGCAGAGTTCGACTACGACGGCGGCTGGGTGGTCCGACGCGTCCTCGCAAGCGAGTCCTCGGACCCCCTCGCGACGTCGCCCCTCGCCGCCCCAGGTGCGGGGGTGCGACGGGGCGATCGGCTGCTCGCAGTCGACGGCGTCCCGCTCGCCCCGGATTTCGGGCCGGCGACGGCGCTCGTGGGCGCCGCGGGCAAGACGGTCGAGCTCACGATCCTCAACGGCCCCGCGCACCCCGAGGAGGAAGGCGTGCGCCGACGCATCGCGGTCGTGCCGATCCGCGACGAGGAGCGGCTGCGGTACCAGGACTGGGTTCAGGCCAACCGACGCCTCGTGCGTGAGGCCTCGGGCGGACACTTCGGCTATCTGCACGTGCCTGACATGGCCGCGCGCGGGTGGGCGCAGCTGCATCGCGACCTCGACACCGAGACGGCGCTCGACGCGCTCATCGTCGACGTGCGGCGCAACCGCGGTGGGCACACCTCTCAGCTCGTCGCCGAGCTCATCGGGCGTCGCGTCACGGGGTGGACCGTGCCCCGTGGAGAGCAGCCCCGCACGTACCCGCGCCACGCCCCGCGCGGCCCCGTGGTGATCCTTGCCGATGAATTCGCGGGTTCGGACGGGGACATCATCACGCAGGTTGGGAAGCTCAGGGGAATTGGCCCGGTGGTCGGCACCCGGACGTGGGGCGGCGTCGTGGGCATCGACAACCGCTTCCGGCTCGCCGACGGAACGGCCGTGAGCCAACCGCGGTACGCCACGTGGTTCGGCGGAGGCGTGGGATGGGACGTGGAGAACCGCGGGGTCGAGCCGGATATCGAGATCGCCTTCCCACCCCACGCGTATGCGGCGGGCATCGATCCGCAACTCGAGCACGGGATCGGCGTCCTCAAGGAGATGCTCATCGAGATCCCCACCGAGCGTCCGCCGGCACGCGAGGGCTACCGCTCCGTGCGGCCTGCGCCGCTGCCGCCGCGGCCGCAGGACCGCGTCTCGGTCGAGGCCGCCCCAGCCTACGAGGGCTGAGCGGCTGGCGGCGGCGACGGGCCGCGAGGACGCAGCTGGGCCCCCGCCCTGCGCCGCAAGGCGCGAGACGGGGGCCCAGTTCGTGCGCGACCCGAGAGGCGGTCTTGGCTGCCCCCGGCGTCGGCGTTGGGATGATCAGGACGCGAGCGACGCGGCGAGGGTGATCGTGATGCCGGCAAGAGCCTGGCTCACGGGGCAGCCCGCCTTCGCGGCGGCTGCGATCTGCTGAAACTCGTCCTCGGAGATGCCGGGGACCTTTGCGGTCACCGTGAGCTTGCTCGTCGTGATGCCCGTGCCCGGGACGAAGTCGACGTCGGCCTGGGTGCGGATCTCGTCGGCCGTGTAGCCGGCCTCGGCCAGCCCGCTGCTGAACGCCATCGAGAAGCAGGCCGAGTGGGCCGCCGCGATGAGCTCTTCGGGGCTCGTCTTGCCGTTGGACTCTGCGCTGCGCGCCTTCCACGTGACGTCGTACGTGCCGAGGCCCGAGGTGTCGAGGCTCGTCTGCCCGGCGCCCTCCATGAGGTTGCCGTTCCAGACGGTGTGGGCGGTGCGGATCGTGGCCATACTGCGCTCCTTCGCTTGTTGATGGGCTGAGAGAGTGAACCGGCCCGGCCATCGTAGGCACAAGGCGACCCCGCTCGCGTTTCGGAGGGCGGCCGGGTGGGTGAAGGGTGGCCGGGGTGGTGAAGGGCGGCCGGGTGGTGAAGGGCGGCCGGGTGGTGAAGGGTGGCCGGGGTGGTGAAGGGCGGCCGGGTGGTGAAGGGTGGCCGGGGTGGTGAAGGGCGGCCGGGTGGGTTACAAGGGACCCTCCCCGTAGCCGGCCTCGTCAGGGCCAGATCGTGGCGACGGCAATGTTGAGCAGCGCGAGGCCGCCGACGGCGTGTGCGACGCCGGGCGCGACCGGTTCGCCGGCCTTGCGGCGGCGATTGCCCACGAACGCGAGCGCGCCGACCACGATCGCGACGACGAACTTGACGATGAGCTTGGGATAGTCCGGAGTGGGCCAGTTGGGGACCGTGCTGACCATGACCGGTAGGAGACCTGCAAGGATGATGCCCGTCACAAGCTGAGTCATGGCGCCGTCGAACTGCCGCGCGCCGACAGTCGGGGCCTTCATGTTGGCGATCCACGGTCCGACGATCATGGCCGCCCCAACGATGTGGATGAAGACGACGATGCTGAAGACGACAGTCATGGTCCCGATTCTAGTGTTGGCCCACGGCCGCTCCGCCTGGTTCGCGAGGGAGCCGGGGTACCAAGTGGATAACGAATGAGGGCGGAGGCCCGACCCTGGGGATCGGGCCTCCGCCCTCAGCGATTCGCTCGCCGGCAGGCCGTTTTCAGAGGCCGAGATCCGCCTCGAACGCGCCACCCTCGAGCCGCGCGCGGAGCGTCTGCAGGAAGCGTCCCGCGTCCGCGCCGTCGACGAGGCGGTGGTCGTACGTGAGCGAGAGGTACATCATCGAGCGGATCGAGATGACGTCGTCGCCCTCGGCGTTCTGCGTGACCCACGGGCGCTTCACGATCGCACCCGTGCCGAGGATCGCGACCTGCGGCTGGTTGATGATCGGCGTGTCGAACAGCGCGCCAACCGAGCCGATGTTGGTGATGCTGAACGTGCCGCCCGAGAGTTCGTCCGGACCGATCTTGCCGCTGCGCGTGCGCCCTGCGACGTCGGCGATGCGGCCCGCGAGGCCAGCGAGGTTGAGGTCACCCGCGTTGTTGATGACCGGGACGAGGAGGCCCTTCTCGGTGTCCACCGCAATCGCGAGGTGCTCCGCGTTGTGGTAGGTGATCTCCTGCTTGTCCTCGTTGTACTCCGCGTTGAGCTTCGGGTGCTGCTTGAGCGCCTCGGCCACGGCCTTCGCGATGAACGGGAGGAACGTGAGCTTGACGCCGTTCTGGGCCAGGAATGCGCCCTTGGCCCGGTCGCGAAGCTTCGCGATCTTCGTCATGTCCACCTCGTGGACCTGCGTGAGCTGTGTCGAGGTGTCGAGTGACTCGCGCATGCGGCGTGCGATCACCTGGCGGATCCGCGGAGCCTTCTCCGTGGTGCCGCGCAGGGAGGAGGCGACGACGGGCGCGGCGGCGGGAGCCGACGGCGCGGACTGGGCCGGGGCGGCCTGAGCCTGGGCAGCGGCCTGCTGGGCCTCGGCGGCGGCGACGACGTCCTGCTTGCGGATGCGCCCGCCCACGCCCGTGCCGGTGACCGTCGCGAGGTCAACGCTGTGCTGGTTGGCGAGCTTGCGCACGAGCGGGGTCACGTAGCCGGCCTCGGAGCCGGCGGCGGCGGGGGCCGGAGCCGCGGCGGCGGGGGCCGGAGCCGCGGCGGCGGGGGCCGGAGCAGCGGCGGCGGGGGCCGGGGCCGGTGCGGCGGGGGCCGGGGCCGGTGCGGCGGGGCCGGGGCCGGTGCGGCCGGAGCGGGAGCAACCGGAGCGGGAGCGACCTGGGCGGGAGCGGCCGCCGGGGCCGGAGCGGCCTGGGCTGCGGCGCCGGAGCCGATGATCGCGAGGACCGCGCCGACCGCGGCGGTCTCGTCCTCGCTCACGCGAATCTCCTGCAGCGTGCCCGCCACGGGGGACGGAATCTCGGTGTCGACCTTGTCGGTCGAGACCTCGAGGAGCGGTTCGTCGACCTCGACGGCGTCGCCCACGCTCTTGAGCCAACGCGTGACGGTTCCCTCGGTGACGCTCTCGCCGAGGGCGGGGAGCGTGACCTCGTGGCCTTCAGCGGCGGCCTGGGCGGCTGAGGGTTCTGCGGGCTCCTGGGCCGGAGCCGGCTCCTGCGGCGCGGACTCCACGGGGGCAGCCTCGGCCGGAGCCGCAGCCTGCTCGGCGGCCGGGGCAGCGGGCGCAGCGCCGGAGTCGGTGCCGTCACCGATGCGCGCGAGGGGAGCGCCGACTTCGGCGGTCTCGTCTTCGGCGACGAGGATCTCCTGGAGGATGCCGGCTATCGGCGAGGGGATCTCGGTGTCGACCTTGTCCGTCGAGACTTCGACGAGCGGCTCGTCAACCTCGACGCGGTCACCCACCTGCTTGAGCCAGCGCGTGACGGTGCCTTCGGTGACGCTCTCCCCGAGAGCCGGCAAGTTGACGGATTCAGACATTGTCTCCGTGCTCCTTTGTGGTTGCTGTCGTGCGATTGATGTCGGTATCCGGTGGTCAGCCGTGGAGCGGCTTGCCGGCCAGCGCGAGGTGCGCTTCGCCGAGGGACTCGTTCTGCGTCGGGTGGGCGTGGATGAACTGGGCAACGTCCTCGGGGTACGCCTCCCAGTTGACGATGAGCTGCGCCTCGCCGATCTGCTCGCCCATGCGCGCGCCGATCATGTGGACGCCAACCACGGGGCCGTCCTTCTGGCGCACGACCTTGACGATGCCCGAAGTGCCGAGGATCGAGCTCTTGCCGTTGCCGGCGAGGTTGTACTCCTGCGTCTGTACCTGGTCGTCGCCGAACTTGGCCTTGGCGCCCTTCTCGGTGTAGCCGACGGTCGCGATCTCGGGATCGCAGAACGTCACCTTCGGGATGTTGACGTCCTCGACGACGATCGGGTTCTGGCCTGCGATCTCTTCCGCCACGAAGATGCCCTGCTGGAAGCCGCGGTGCGCGAGCTGGACGCCCGGGACGATGTCGCCGACGGCGTAGATGTTGCCGACGCCAGTGTGGAGGCGCTCGTTCGTGATGACGAAGCCGCGGTCAATCGTGACGCCCTGCTCCTCGTAGCCGAGGTTGGCGGTCACAGGGCCGCGGCCCACCGCGACGAGGAGGAGCTCGGCCTCAAACGTCTTGCCGTCCACGAGCGTGACCTTGACGCCGTTCTCGTCCTGCTCGACGCCCTGGAAGAAGGTGCCCGTGTTGAACTTGATGCCGCGCTTCTTGAACGCGCGCTCGAGCTGCTTGACGATCGCGTCGTCCTCATTCGGGACGAGCGAGGGGAGGCCCTCGACGATCGTCACGTCGACGCCGAAGGACTTCCAGACCGAGGCGAACTCGACACCGATCACGCCCCCGCCGAGCACGATGGCGGACTTCGGGATGTAGTCGAGCTCAAGCGCCTGGTCGGACGTGATGACGCGGCCGCCGATCTCGAGGCCCGGCAGCGAGCGCGAGTAGGAACCCGTCGCGAGGATGATGTTCTTGCCCTTGTAGGCGGTGCCGTCAACCGTGACGGTGTCCCGGGCGGTGAGGCGGCCTTCGCCCTCGATGACCGTGATGCCCTTGGACTTGATGAGGCCCGTGAGGCCCTTGAACTTGCCCGCGACGACGCCGTTCTTGTACGCGTTGACCGCGTTGATGTCGATGCTCTCGAGGCTCACGTTGATGCCGTACTTCGCGGAGTCGCGCGCGTGGTCCGCAAGCTCCGCCGCGTGCAGGAGGGCCTTCGTGGGGATGCAGCCGTTGTGCAGGCACGTCCCGCCGAGCTTGCCCTTCTCGACTAGCCCGACGCTGAGGCCGAACTGGACGGCGCGCAGCGCCGCGGCATAGCCGCCACTGCCAGCTCCGAGGACCAAGATGTCGAATTCCTGCGCAGTAGGCTGGTCGGCCACGTGACGCTCCCTCGCATTGAAGGACGGCGATAAGCCGTCGTAGGTGACGATGTGCCGCCAGCCGGTACGCTGGCAGGCCCGGTATCAGGGCAACCCTATCTCCCTGACGGACTATGCTCCACCTTCCCACCGCCGTTTGTCTCTGCGTTGTGGCAAGGCTCACGCTGCTCTGCAGGTTTCGCACAGTGGAGTTATGTTCTCATATTCCGAAATAGGCGCGGTCTTGGGTCGGAGTTGTGACGTGAGGAATCCCGGCATGCAGCGAGGGACGCCCCGCGGGACGTCCCTCGTTGAGCCACAGCCGGCGATCGCTTAGTTTGCCTCGGCCCCGACGCTTTCGAGGTAGCGCACGAGCGTGCGCACCATGGCGCCCGTGCCGAGCTTCGGCGTGTGGCCGTACGCCGAACCCGTGTTGTACGAGGGGCCAGCGATGTCGATGTGGGCCCACGGAATCGGGGAGCCGTCCGGGCGGGCGCCCACGAACTCGCGCAGGAAGATGCCCGCCGTGAGCATGCCGCCGGGCTTGTCCCCGACGTTCGCGATGTCCGCGACGGGGGAGTCGAGCCCGGCCCTGAGCTCATCGGGAAGCGGCATGGCCCACGCGGCCTCGCCCTCGTCGTCGGCCGCGGCCTTGAGGCCATCGGTGACGGTCGAATCACCCATGAGGCCAGCGGTGCGCGTGCCGAGCGCGATGATCGCCGCGCCCGTGAGCGTCGCGATGTCGATGACGACGTCAGGGTTCTCCTCGCTGGCCGCGGCGAGGCCGTCCGCCATGACGAGCCGGCCCTCGGCGTCGGTGTTGAGCACCTCGACGCTCGTCCCGCCGCGCGTCACGATGATGTCGGAGGGCCGCTGGGCGCTCCCCGACGGCATGTTCTCGGCGATGCACAGCCAGCCCGTGACCTTCGCCTTGAGCCCAAGCCGCGAGGCCGCCAGGACGGTCGAGAGGACGGAGGCGGCGCCCGCCATGTCGCTCTTCATCTCGTCCATCTTGGCGGCGGGCTTGATCGAGATGCCGCCGGTGTCGAACGTGATGCCCTTGCCCACGAGGTGCACCGACGGTGCCTTCGAGGACTGCGAGGGCGTGTACTCGACCTTCACGAGGCGGGGGAGCCGCGAGCTGCCCTGGCCGACCGCGAGGATGCCGCCGAAGCCGTCCTTCTCAAGGCGCTTCTCGTCCCACACCGTGATCTTGACCGACGTGCTCTTGGCGAGCTCCTTGGCCGCGTCGGCGAACGACGCCGGGAACAGCTGGCTCGGAGGCATGTTGACCAGCGTCCGGGTCGTGTTCACCGCTTGGCCAACGACCGTGGCGCGCGTGAGGGCGGCCTCCGCGGCGGCGCTTCCCGCGAGCGGGGTGAGGACGACGACGCGTTCGACGTTCGCTTTCGAGGCCTCCGCGGACCGCGCGCGGTGCTCGGTGTACGAATACGCTCCGAGGGTGGCGCCCTCGGCTACCGCCGAGACGTCACCAGAGGTCAGGGCAGGGAAGGCCAAGATGACGGTGCGGAGGCCCGCGAGCTGGCGGACGGCGGATCCGGCCGCACGGCGGAGCTGTTCGTGCGAGGGCGCGTCGCCGCCGTCGACCTTCCCTACGCCCGCGAGGGCGATGACCTGGGTGTTCAACTCCGGCACGCCCGGAAGGCGGAGCAGCTGATCCGGCGCGCCAGTGGCCCCGAGCATCGCGAGCGTCCCCTGCACGGCCTCTGCGTTTTTCGCGCTCAGCGGGCTGTCGAGGAGCACGGGGCCATCGGCTCCCTGGGCGACTCCGATGACGACGGCGTCACTGCGTGTCTTGCGGAGGTCCCGCGCGACGGCACTCAGAGATGCTTCGGCGTTGATGAACACGGGATGGTGCCTCGATTCTTCTGGGCGTCAGGTGCGTTCGGGCCGGTCGGGCGCCTGATGGCCCGGGGCGGCCCCGGACTTCCGATCGTAGCCGGTGGTGGAATGATGGAGGGTCGAAAGCCGTTGACATGGGTGTCGTGATCACGGAGTCACGCCTCGCGACGGGCGCATCCGCCGCGGTCCCCGCGCGGCGGACGCACGATGGACTTTCGGTCGAACGTTGTGTCGACTCTTATAAGGGAGCGAAACCCATGGACTTTGCCCGGAAAGGGCCCCTTCAGGACCCTGCCGGCCTCTACTCGGCGGCTCAGGAGCTGCTCGACGACCCCGCACTCAAGGGGTTGCCGATGCTCATGGGCTTCACGGGCTTCGCCGACGCGGGCCATGCGGTCGAACAGATCACTGCCGAGCTCCTGCGCTCGGGCGAGCCGCGCACGGTTGTCGAATTCGACGTCGACGCGCTCCTCGACTACCGCGCGCGTCGCCCGCGGATCACGTTCAACGAGGACCATCTGGAGGACTACACCCCGCTTCGGCTCGCGCTCTACGCGCTCGACGACGGCCTCGGCCAGCCGTATCTGCTCTTGGCCGGCCCCGAGCCCGACTTCCAGTGGGAGCGGTTCGCGCGCGCCGTCGTCGGCCTCGTCGAGCAGCTCGACGTTCGCCTCGTCCTGTGGACCCATTCGATCCCGATGCCCGTTCCGCACACGCGCCCGCTCGGGGTCACAGTGCACGGCAACCGGCCGGAGCTCGTCGAAGGGATCTCGCGGTGGAAGCCCGTGGTGAGCGTCCCTGCCGCAATCGGGCATCTCCTCGAGCTCCGCCTCGTCGAGTCGGGGCGCGGCGTGGCAGGCTTCGTGGTGCACACGCCCCACTATCTTGCCGAGGCCGAATACCCGGGTTCCGCTGTGGCGGCCCTCGAGCACCTTGGCGCGGCCGCGTCGCTCATGCTGCCCACCGACAGGCTGCGCGAGGCTGGCCGCGAGACCGAGCGTCAGATCGCCGAGCAGGTGTCATCCTCGGAGGAAGTCCGCGAGCTCGTCGAGGGCCTCGAGGCACGGTTCGATGAGCGCAGCGCCGACGCGCCGCGCCGGTCGCTGCTCGCCGCCATGAGTGGCGAGCTCCCCGACGCCGAGGTTCTCGGCGCGGCGGTCGAGGCGTACCTCGCCACCCAGGAGGGCCCGCTCGAGCCCGGCGCGGACGACGACGCGGCGTCACCCGGGGGGCCGATCTCACCGTCCGACTAGGATCGGACGCGTGAATAGCTGGCGCGCGTGGACTGTCTGGGGGATCGGGGTCTTCGCGTACCTCGTGGCTGTGATGCAGAGGACGTCGTTCGGCGTCGTGGGCCTCGAGGCGACCGATCGCTTCCACGCCGGCGGGGCGGTGCTGTCCGCCTTCACGGTGCTCCAGCTCGTCGTGTACGCGTCGCTGCAGATCCCGGTCGGCATGCTCGTGGACCGCTTCGGATCGCGCGTCATGGTCGCTATTGGGGCTGTCTTCATGGCGCTCGGCCAGCTCCAGATGTCCGTGGCCGAATCCGTGGTGACGGGGATCATCGGCCGCATGCTCGTCGGGATGGGCGACGCCATGACGTTCGTCTCGGTGTTGAGGCTCGTACCGTTGTGGTTCAACGCCAAGCGCACCCCGCTCCTGACCCAGCTCACGGGCATGCTCGGGATGCTCGGCCAGCTCATCAGCGTCATCCCGTTCCTCGCGCTCCTCCACGCCCGCGGCTGGACCACCGGCTTCCTCTCACTTGCCTCGATGTCCGTCCTCGTCGTGGTGCTCGTGCTCGCGTTCCTACGGAACGCGCCTGCGGGGGCCGCGAAGCCTGCCGAGGGTGCACCCGAAGGGACGCGCGCCGTGCTTGCCGCGGCGTGGCGGCAACCGGGGACGCGTCTGGGCCTGTGGAGCCACTTCACGGTCCAGTTCAGCGGCAATGTGTTCGCGCTCGCGTGGGGATTCCCGTTCATGGTGGCCGGCGAGGGCTACCCGTCGGCGACGGCCGCGGGACTCATGTCCTTCTTCGTGGTCGTGGCCCTCTTTGCGGGACCGCCGATGGGCCGATTTGTGTCGAGACATCCGCTGCGCCGCTCGACGCTGGTCCTCATCATCACGGGTCTTACCGCGCTGGTGTGGGCCGTCGTGCTGATCTGGCCCGGGCAGGCACCGCTCTGGCTGCTCGTGCTGCTCGTGGCCATCCTCGCGATCGGCGGGCCGAGCTCGATGATCGGCTTCGACTTCGCGCGCACGTTCAACCCCTCGCACCGGCTCGGGACTGCCACGGGGATCGTGAACTCGGGCGGATTCGTCGCCGCGCTGGTGACGATGTTCCTCATCGGCTACCTCCTGGATGTCCAGCACGGCTTGGGGCTCTCGCCCGCGGGCCTCTACTCCCTCGATGCCTTCCGGGTGGCTCTCGCCGCGCAGCTCGTGATCATGGCGTTCGGCTCCGCGATGATCCTCGGGGTTCGGCGCAAGGTGCGCCGTCAGCTCGCCGCGAGCGGAGTGCCCGTTCCGCCGCTCCGTGAGGCCCTGCGCGACGCGTGGGCGGACGTACGCTCGCGGCGCTCCAACGGGCGCTGATTCTTCGTCCCCAGAACCCGCCTCGGCGTGTTGTCCACATGGCGGCCCCGACGCGCCCGCGGCGGGCCGCGGGCGGGCAGAGTGGCCGCATGGACGAGACAGAGCGCGACCACGAACGGCCGGATTCACGCGAGCGGCCCGATCCCGGTCAGCAGCCCGCGGAGCTGATCATCCGTGAGCCCGAGGACCTTCTGGGCTACATTCCCCACTCAATGGGCGAGTGGCCCACCGAAAGCCTCGTGGCCGTCACGGTCGGGTCGGGAACCGTCGGCGTCACGGTGCGCGTGGATCTGCCGCCGCCAGGCGAACGCGATCTCGCGGCGTACGCCGAGGCGGTCCGCGGCTATCTCGCGACCGACCCCTTGGCGGACGGGGCCGTGCTGGTGGTCTACACGGCGCAGCCGTGGAGTGAGGTAGCCGAGCCTCCGCGGCATGCCCTCGTGACCGAGCTGCAGTCGGCCCTCGCGGAATCGGGGCTGCCCGTCCTCGACGCGTGGCTCGTGGGCGAGCGCCATTGGCGCAGTATGTTGTGCCGCCGTTCCTTATGCTGCCCGTGGCCGGGCGAGCGTCTCGAGACGATCGCCGCGAGCCGCCTCGGCACCGAACTCGTGTTCCGGGGGAGTACGTACGAGGGCGCCGCAGGCGGTCCGCCGCGAGCGATCGGGCCGCGCGCTGGGTGTGCGACCCGCCCGGCGTCGGGCGCGTCGAAGCCCGCCGAGCGATACCGCCTCAGTCCGCGGTCTTGGTGGGACCCGCGCGAGTTCGCGGCCGCGCTCGCCGCGTGGGATGACACGCTCGGCGACCCCCGACCGCCGGGCTCCGAGCGTCTCAGCCTGCTCGCGGCATCGCTCGCACGGCCCGCGCTCCGCGATGCGGTGATCGTGGCGGCCGCCCTGAGTGGACGCGCAGCATGGCGCGGGACGCTAGTGCTGGGCGGTCTGAACCGCGGCGCAGACGACGGCGGAGGCGTCGCGGAAGCGGCCGAGACACCCAACGACTTCGAGGGGCGTGGGGAGCTTCCCGAGTTGCCCGGCGGCCTGCCGGCCGCAGAGGTCCGTCGGGTTGTTGCGGAATGGGCCGAGCCGCCCGCGGCCAGCGACACGGAGGCCGAAGAAGAGGCATCCCTTGCGTTCGGTGGCGTCCTTCTGGGGAACACGAGCGAGGCACCCGGCTGGGATCGCATCGCCCGCCTTGAGCGGGTGGTCCGGACGTTGGCCGCGACGGAGGAACCGGAGGTGCGCGCCCCTGCGCTTGCCATACTCGGCTGGATCTACTGGGTGCGGGGTCGAGGGGCGAAGGCGCTTGGTTTCCTGCGCCGAGCTCTCAGCGCCGCCCCGGGCTATCGCTTCGCCGAACTATTCCTCCGCGTGGTCGAAAGCGGGGAGCTCGCCGAGTGGGCGCGGCGCCCCGAAACAGCGTGGAGGAGGCTGAGCGACGTCGCATAGCGCCCCTCCGGGTGGCGAATGCCGCTGTCTCACGGGACTCGTGCGACAATGGACGCCAGACCCGGTCGGGTCCGAGCATCGGAAGCCGTGAATCGTTCCTCTCGAATTCTGTGAATTCGGGAACGAATCCGGTGGCCGAGGGGTTGTTACATAAGACCCTTCGGCCCGAATCGCGCGCTGCGCGAAGCACGGACTTGACAGGGTCATAGTGGTGTTGCCCCCTTGGCGACTCCAGCACAGCGGCAGGAAGGTGATCGTGACGCCCCCCACGGAGAAGGAAACGGCTCAGAAGGCCACGGTGGAGACCGAAGTGCCGAAGGCTGCGTCCAGCAAGCGAGCGGCTTCAGGCTCGCGCTCCAAGACTTCGGCTGCGACCAAGTCCAAGACGACGGTGCGCAAGTCCGTGACCGCGGAGCCGGTGGTCGCCAAGGCGGCGGCGAAGGGCAAGGACGCGGAGGTGGCCACCAAGTCTGACGACCTCGAGGCCGAGTCCCCGGATCTGGACACGGTGACTCCGGCTGACGACGAGCTCGCGGCCGAGCCCGAGGTCGAGGAGGAAGCCGAGACCAAGGAGCGCACTGGTAGCTCGGCGGCCATGGTCATCTCCGATGCTGACGAGGACGACGCTCCGGTTCAGCAGGTCACGTCTGCGGGCGCCACTGCTGACCCGGTCAAGGACTACCTCAAGCAGATCGGCAAGGTCGCCCTGCTCAACGCGGAACAGGAGGTCGATCTCGCCCTGCGGATCGAGGCCGGCCTGTTCGCGAAGCACAAGCTCGACGAGGCCGGCTCGACCTACGACGCCCAGTTCCGGCATGACCTCGAGCGGATCGTCCACGACGGCGAGCGCGCAAAGAATCACCTCCTCGAGGCGAACCTCCGCCTCGTGGTCTCGCTCGCCAAGCGCTACACGGGCCGCGGCATGCTCTTCCTCGACCTGATTCAGGAAGGCAACCTCGGCCTCATCCGAGCGGTCGAGAAGTTCGATTACACGAAGGGCTTCAAGTTCTCCACGTACGCGACGTGGTGGATCCGACAGGCCATCACGCGCGCCATGGCGGACCAGGCCCGAACCATCCGCATTCCCGTGCACATGGTCGAGGTCATCAACAAGCTCGCCCGCGTCCAGAGGCAGATGCTGCAGGACCTGGGCCGCGAGCCCACCCCGGAAGAGCTCGCCAAGGAGCTCGACATGACGCCGGAGAAGGTCGTGGAGGTGCAGAAGTACGGCCGCGAGCCGATCTCACTGCACACCCCGCTCGGCGAGGACGGCGACTCCGAGTTCGGCGACCTCATCGAGGACTCCGAGGCCGTTGTGCCGGCCGACGCCGTGAGCTTCACGCTCCTCCAGGAGCAGCTGCACTCGGTCCTCGACACGCTCTCCGAGCGCGAGGCCGGGGTCGTCGCAATGCGGTTCGGGCTGACCGACGGGCAGCCCAAGACGCTCGATGAGATCGGTAAGGTCTATGGCGTGACGCGCGAGCGGATCCGCCAGATAGAGTCCAAGACGATGTCGAAGCTGCGCCACCCGTCGCGCTCCCAGGTGCTGCGCGACTACCTCGACTAGAGACCGCGCCTTCAATCAGGCGCAGCCTGATGAGGCGCCTCACGGCGAAGCGCCGGGGCCACGCGGTTCAACCGCGAGACTCCGGCGCTTCGCCGTTGCGCGGCCTTCTACGTCACTGGCCGAAGCCGAACGGCGGGGTCAGGCCCGTGTAGTCGCCCACAACCTTGGCGTCATAGGGCGCAAACAGGCCGACCGTGGTCGTGGTCGGGCTGTACCCGGACACGTTGAGCAGCCCCTCCTGGCGCACGATCGCACCGGCCGGATTGATCTCGATCACGCGGTTGTTGAACTGATCGCTGATCAGGGTGTTCCCGGTTGCGAGGCGCACGGCCCGCGTCGGCAGGGGAGCGCGGTTGCTGCCCTTCTGGAGGTCGGTGGTGTAGCTGAAGACGACCTCGCCGGCCATGGTCACCTCGATGACCCGGTTGTTGTTCGAGTCCGTGATGAGAGTGTTCCCGTTGGCGAGCCGGCTGGCGAACGCCGCCCCGCTCAGCAGCTCGCGACGCGGCTTCTCGGGGTACTGCCACACGATGTCGTGCTGACGGTTTACCTCGATGACCCGGTTGTTGTTCTCATCCGAGATGAGGATGTTCCCGTTGGCGAGCAGCTCGGCGCTGTTCGGGTTGTTGAGCTGATCGAATCCGGTCCCCGTGACACCGGTCATGCCGTACTGCCACACGATGCCTTTGGCCTGGTTGACTTCGATGATGCGCTCGTTGGCCTGGTCGGTGATGAGGACGTCCGTATTGGGCAGCCACGTCGATTGGACCGGCGTATTGAGCTCATTCGGACCCGAGCCCGTGACCCCGAACTGCCCGTACTGCCAGACGATCTGCCCGGACCGGTTGACCAGAATCACCCTGTTGTCTGGGCAGCCCTGGGGGCACTCGGGCACTGTGCTCGGTGGCGTGCCGGTGCCTGCCATGAGAGTGAAGGACCCCACTCGTTGGGCGTCGTTCGTGCCGATGATCGACTGGGCCGAGAAGTCGTTGGGGCCGAGGCCGAACTGCCACACGATCTGATGGGCGGCGTTGACCTCGATGACGCGATTGTTGAACTGGTCGGCGATCAGGAGGTCGCCGGGCTGATTGAACGAGGAGGAACTGGCTGCGGATCCCGCCGTCGCGAGGCCTTGGGCAACGGCCGGAGCGGCCACTCCGACCGCGAGGACGAGGACCGAGAGGCTTGCCGCCGAGAGCCAACGGCGGAGCCGGCCAGTGCGGGCCAGTGCGTTGAACATCGGGTTGTCCTTTCCGAGGGCGGCCGGACCGCCAGGCAGGGAAGAGGGGCAGCAACCGGCCAGACGTCTCTATCGTCGCCCCTGTCCGCCCAGATAACTCACGCTCCGTGCAGAGAAGTTCCGAGAAACGCGGAAGGGCCCGGACACCCATCGGTGTCCGGGCCCCTCCGGGGGCTGTTCGGGTGAGGAACCGCAAGCGGCGCTCGGCAAGGAGCCTCGCGGTCCGGTCGGTCAGTCCTCCGGGAGTGCGGCCTTCTCGCTCAGGCGTGCCGTCTCGTCGTGCCAATGCGATGCCTTGGGGCGCAGCGTCGTCTCGATGGCCCGCGCGTGGTGCGCGCAGAACATGAGCTCCCCACCAGAGGCCTCG
Organism: Sinomonas sp. P47F7; assembly: GCF_049332655.1. Taxonomy (GTDB): domain Bacteria; phylum Actinomycetota; class Actinomycetes; order Actinomycetales; family Micrococcaceae; genus Sinomonas. The sequence goes on from NZ_CP186327.1 coordinate 2,009,849, forward strand.
AGGACCACTCGGACATAGGCCTGGGCGCCGCAGCGGTCGCAACGGTCGACAGCGGTCAGTGTGCGATCTGCAAGGGCTGAAGTCATCGTGGCCTCCTTAACGTGTACCGGGCGCTTCCTCGGTTCACCCCATCTAACACCTGTTCCCCCAGCGACCCATCCCGCAAAACGGCATCTTTCGCTGGAGGCGTATCACTCTTCCATAACGCGACCCGTCCCAGACAGGGCCATCGGTCCCGATTAGGCCACTGACCGAGTGGCGGAAAAGGAATGTCCTCGAGGCCGACTACGCTGTGGAGTTGGTGCGTGCCTCATCCGCGCCGCAAGTTCTCGTTCCGAAGGAGCCCCCCGAGCGTGACCCCGAGCTCTGAATACACCGCCAGGCACCTGTCCGTCCTCGAAGGGCTCGAGGCCGTCCGCAAGCGCCCCGGCATGTACATCGGCTCGACGGATTCGCGCGGGCTCATGCACTGCCTCTGGGAGATCATCGACAACTCCGTCGACGAGGCCCTGGCTGGCTTTGGCCGGGACATCATGGTCATCCTGCACCCGGACGGCTCGGTCGAGGTCCACGACGACGGGCGCGGCATCCCCGTCGACGTGGAGCCAAAGACGGGCCTCACCGGCGTCGAGGTCGTCTTCACGAAACTTCACGCGGGCGGCAAGTTCGGCGGCGGCTCCTACACGGCGTCAGGTGGCCTCCACGGTGTCGGCGCGTCGGTGGTCAATGCGCTTTCCGCGCGCCTCGACGTGCAGGTGGACCGCGGCGGAAAGACATACCAGATGTCGTTCCGTCGTGGCGAGCCCGGGCGCTTCGCCGATCCGGGTTCCCGCGTGAGCCCCGACGCTCAATTCGAGGCGTTCGTCGACGATTCCGTGCTGGACGTCGTCGGCAAGGCCAAGCGCGGGGTAACGGGCACGCGGATCCGCTACTGGGCGGATCGCCAGATCTTCACTCCGGACGCGAAGTTCTCCTACGACGAGCTCGTGGGCCGCGCTCGGCAGACCTCGTTCCTGATTCCGGGCCTCAAGATCACGGTGCGCGACGAGCGCCGCCTCGCGGGCACTCCGGGGGAGGCCGGGCCCCATGAGGAGGTCTTCCACCACGACGGCGGGATCTCCGAGTTCGCGGACTATCTGGCCATCGATGCGCCCGTGACGGACACGTGGCGGCTCCACGGCTCGGGAACGTTCAAGGAGACGGTGCCGGTCCTCGACGACAAGGGCCACAGCCGCATCGCCGAGGTCGATCGCGACTGCGAGGTCGACCTCGCGCTCCGGTGGGGCGTGGGCTACGACACCACGGTCCGGACGTTCGTCAACATCATCGCGACGCCCAAGGGCGGCACGCATCAGGCCGGCTTCGAGGCCGCGCTGCTCAAGGTCTTCCGCAAGGCCGTCGAGGCCAACGCGCGCAAGCTCAAGGCGGGCAACGACAAGATCGAGAAGGACGACGTCATGGCCGGCATCACTGCCGTTCTCACCGTCCGCCTCGCGGAACCGCAGTTCGAGGGCCAGACGAAGGAAGTCCTCGGCACCCCCGCGGTCCGACAGATCGTCGCCCGGGTCGTCGAGAAGGAGCTCTCCGCCAAGCTCAACTCGACGGCACGGGCGGACCGGAACCAGAGTTCCGTGCTCCTCGAGAAGGTGGTCAACGAGATGAAGTCCCGCGTCACGGCGCGGCTTCACAAGGAGACCCAGCGGCGCAAGACGGCGCTCGAGACCTCGACGCTCCCGGCCAAGCTCATCGACTGCCGCACGGACGACGTGACCCGCTCCGAGCTCTTCATCGTCGAGGGCGATTCCGCCCTCGGCACGGCCCGGCACGCCCGCTCGTCCGAGTTCCAGGCCCTCCTGCCCATCCGCGGCAAGATCCTCAACGTGCAGAAGGCCTCGGTCGGGGACATGCTCTCCAACGCCGAGTGCGCTGCGCTCATTCAGGTGGTCGGCGCGGGCTCGGGCCGAAGCTTCGACCTCGCGTCGGCGCGCTACGGGCGCGTGATCCTCATGACGGACGCCGATGTGGATGGCGCCCACATCCGCACGCTCCTGCTCACGCTGTTCTTCCGCTACATGCGGCCCATGATCGAGGACGGTCGCGTGTACGCGGCCGTCCCGCCGCTGCACCGTGTCGAGGTCATCAACCCGGGCAGCAAGGCGAACGAGATGGTCTACACGTACTCCGAGAGCCAGCTCCACGTGCTGCTCAAGCGTCTCGAGGCCGACGGCCGGCGTTACAAGGAGCCGATCCAGCGTTACAAGGGCCTCGGTGAGATGGACGCCGACCAGCTCGCGGAGACGACCATGGACCCGCGCCACCGCAGCCTGCGCCGCGTCACGATCGAGAGCGCGCAGCGGGCCGAGGAGGTCTTCGAGCTGCTCATGGGCTCCGACGTGGCGCCGCGCAAGGACTTCATCGTGACCGGAAGCTCGAGCCTCGATCGCGAGCGCATCGACGCGTAGCCGCGAAGCGATGGGGGAGACCGGCTAGCCCACTAGACCTGGCGCGAGCAAAAGGACAGTCGGGACGGCGAGCAGGAGCCCAGACCCGGCGAGCACCGCCGTCGTCTGCGCGGGACTCAGCGGAGGCTGGGGGGTGAGGAGCCGGCTCACGCGCGAGGCGAGCGAGGCCTCACCCTCGTCGGGCATGCCGGGCTCGCCGTGGCCCTCGGGCCCGGCGCCGGCGGGGGATCCCTGCACCGGCTGCGCCTCGGCGCTGCCGAGGGCCACGAGCGCGATGGCCCGGACCAGAACCTCGTCCGGCGCGGTGCGGCGCGCGACGTCGTCGGCCAGCATCTCGACGAGCGAGGACACCGCCTGCCGCGAGAGGCGCGTGGTCGGCAGCCACGGGAGGGCCTGGCGCCACGCCTCGAAGGACCACAGCAGGAGGTGGTGCCGTTGGGTGAGATGCGCGCGCTCGTGATCGACGACGGCGGAGAGCTCGCCGGGCGTGAGCGCGTCCATGAGACCGTCCGAGAGCACGGTCACCGAGCGGGACCCGCCGGGGAGGCAATACGCCACCGGCGCGGGATGGTTGATGACGAGCGTGCGCTCGATCGCCCCGGACGGCAGGCTCAGGACCTCGAGCAGTTCGCGGTGGCGCCGCCGCTGGGTGGTGATCCGCGCGTACGTGAGCCCGAGGGTGAAGACGAGGTGGAGCCCGAGGAGCGCGGCGGCGCACAGTGCGAAGAGGTGCCAGAAGTGGAGCTGGTCCGAGGCACGGTTGCCCACGACGATCCCGAGGGCACGCCGCACGGCCTGGAGGAGGTTGTCGCCGAGGGGTTCGAGCCCGTAGACGAGCATGGCCCCGATCATGGAGAGCCCACCGGCGAGCGCGATCGACTGCCACAGCACCATCGCGGCGAACGGCGATCGTGAGGTCCAGCGGGCGCGGGACAGGGCCACAGGAACCGGCCACGCGAGAAGAATGGCCAGCAGGGCGAGCAGGTACGCGGTCAGCAGCACGGCTGTCCCCGAAGCGTCAGGGTGGCCGGACTAGCCCCGGGCGAGGAGTTTGCGCAGGGTCGCGGCCTCGGCCTCGCTCACGCTCCCGATGAAGCGAGCGAGGACCGCCTCGCGGTCCGGCGCGGTGCCGAGCGCCTCGTGCATGAGACGCGCGGTGTGGTCCTCGCGCGTCGAGACGGCGCGGTACCGGTGCGGTCGCGTGCCGCGCTCGCGCTCCACGAGGCCCTTCTTCTCGAGCCGAGACAGCACGGTCAGGACGGTCGTCACGGCGAGGTCCTTGGCCTCGTGGCCCTGCCCCTCGCTCTGTGCGAGCCGGTCACGCAGCTCATTGGCCGTCGACGCATCAGAGGTCGACCAGAGCTGGTCCATCACCGAACGCTCGAGCTCCCCGAGGCTTGCCATCGTTACGTCCTCCCCTGATGATCGTCCCGGGTCTGCAGGTGCGCCCGGACCGGGTTCCTGCGGAACCTTGCCTCCATTCTACGCGAGGTAGAAGAAGGCGCGCAGCAGGCCCCGGCGCGTGTTCGCTGTGAGCAGGATGACGGCGAGGCGCGGGGTTGCGGGGAGCGGAGCCCGCAACGAATGTTCTACACTCTGTAGAAGAGTTACTTCTACGGTTTGTAGAAGACTCCTCCGGCATCGACAGGAGCGCACATGGACGCCTTGGAAATCGCCCGCTGGCAGTTCGGCATCACGACTGTCTACCACTTCATGATGGTCCCCCTGACCATCGGACTCGGCCTCGTCGTGGCCGTCATGCAGACGGTCTGGTACCGGACGGGGAAGGCCGAGTACCTCAGGATGACCAAGTTCTGGGGCAAGCTGTTCCTCATCAACTTCATCATGGGCGTCGCGACCGGCATTGTGCAGGAGTTCCAGTTCGGCATGGCGTGGAGCGAGTACAGCCGCTTCGTGGGCGACGTCTTCGGTGCCCCGCTCGCCATGGAGGCGCTCCTCGCGTTCTTCGTTGAGTCCACGTTCCTGGGCCTCTGGATCTTCGGTTGGAAGCTCCTGCGGCCGGGCCTCCACCTTGCGGCCCTGTGGTGCGCCGTGATCGGTTCGGCCGTCTCTGCGTACTTCATCATCGTGGCCAATAGCTGGATGCAGCACCCGGTCGGGGTGACGGTGGTCAACGGCCACCCGGTCATGACGGACGCGTGGGCGGTCTTCACCAACAACACGGCGCTCGTCGCCGTCCCGCACACGCTCCTCGGCGCGCTCGGCGTCGCGGGCGCGTTCCTGCTCGGGATCTCCTGGTACCACCTGTGGCAGCGTCGCAAGGACGGTATCGACACGGTCGGGGCGGACGGGCGCGTGATCCCCGGCGAGCATCTGGACCTCCCGGGCCGCGACCGCGCCGACCACCGCGTGTGGCTCCGCAGCCTGCGGATCGGCGCCGTCGTCGCCATGATCTCCTTCGCAGGCACCGCGGTCTCCGGCGACATCCAGGGCAAGCTCATGTTCGAGCAGCAGCCCATGAAGATGGCCGCCGCCGAGGCGGCGTGCCACGACGGCACGAGCTTCTCCGTCCTCTCGGTGGGCGACGTCGGCTCGAAGGACTGCTCGAACGTCGCCGCCGTGATCGAGATCCCGGGGCTGCTCTCGTTCCTCGCGAAGGGCGACTTCTCGACCAACGTCAAGGGCGTCAACAGCCTCCAAGACCAGTACAAGAAGGCTTACGGAACCAACGTCCCCAACAACCCCATCTACGGCGACCGCGCGGGCGAGGCCATCCAGTACGTCCCGGTCATGGAGGTCACGTACTGGGGCTTCCGGATGATGATCGGCTTCGGCGGCCTCGCGGCCCTCGCCGCCGCGGTCGCGCTATACCTCACCCGCAAGGGCACGGTTCCGCGGGCCCGCTGGCTCATGCGGCTCGCGGTCGTCGGCATCCTCGCGCCCTTCGGCGCGAACGCGGCGGGCTGGATCTTCACGGAGATGGGACGCCAGCCGTTCGTCGTTGCGCCCAACCCGTCCATGGCCGGGAGCGTCGACCAGGTGTTCATGTTCACCGCAGCAGCCGTCTCCCCGGGCGTGAGCGCGGGGGAGATCCTCACTTCGCTCATCGTCCTCTCGGCCATCTACGCGACCCTCATGGTCGTGGAGGTCCGGCTGCTATGGCGGTACACCCGCGGCGGCGTCGCCTCCGCGATGCCCGAGTTGGCCTTGCCGCACGGCAAGGATGGACCCAGCGACGGGAAGCAGTCCGACGACGTCCTGGCCTTCGCCTACTAGGAGCGCACCGTGTCAACTCCTTCGGAATTCCTGCCCACCGTCTGGTTCTGCGCCGTCAGCGTCCTCTGGATCGGCTACCTGTTCCTCGAGGGCTTCGACCTCGGCGTCGGCATGCTCATGAAGCTCTTCGCCCGCAACGACGCCGAACGCCGGGTTCTCCTCAATACGGTCGGCCCCGTCTGGGACGGCAACGAGGTCTGGCTGCTCACGGCCGGCGGCGCCACGTTCGCGGCGTTCCCGCGCTGGTACGCGTCCCTCTTCTCGGGGCTCTACCTGCCGCTCCTGCTGGCCCTCGTGGCCCTCATCTTCCGCGCGGTCGCGTTCGAGTACCGCGGCAAGATCGCCTCGGAGCGGTGGACGCGGGCGTGGGACTGGGCGATCGCGCTCGGTTCTGCGGTTGCCGCGTTCTGCGTCGGAGCGATGCTCGCCGTCACGACCACGGGCCTGCCGCTCGACGCGAATGGCGACCGCGTGGGCGGCCCGTTCGCGTGGCTCAACCTGCACGCCGTCCTCGGCGGGCTCGCCGTCGTCGGCTTCGCGCTGGTCCACGCGCTCGCGTTCCTCGCGCTCAAGACCGACGGTGAGATCCGCCGCCGCGCACACGCGGCGTTCGGGCGCTGGATGCCGCTCGGGATCCTCCCACTCGTCGCGTGGGTCATCGACGTGCAGCTCCATGGCTCGAAGTGGTGGAGCTGGGCGCTCACGGTCGTCGCGGCCGCCGCGGCCCTCGTCTCCTGGGCGCTCGCGCGCCGCGGCTCGGAAGGCCGCGCGTTCCTGCTCATGGCGCTCTTCCTCGCCGCGGGCGCGGCGGCGATCTTCAGTGCGGTGTTCCCGGTTGTCCTGCCGTCCACGCTCGATCCGGCATACAGCCTCACGGTCGGCACGGCGTCCTCCTCGGCGTACACACTCGGCCTCATGAGCGTCGTGGCGCTCATCGGCCTCCCGCTCGTGCTTGCCTACCAGAGCTGGACCTACTGGGTGTTCCGCAAGCGGATCACGGTGGGCAGCATCCCGACGGCCCACAACGTGGTTCCGGCGTTCCTCGCGCGGGCCGTCACCGGACACGGGCCCGCGGGGCGCGGCCCGGCCACGGACGAGTAGCCCATGCGCCCGAGCATCCGGTCCGGCCGCACGACCCGCGCCGCACTCGGCGTCCTCTCCGTCCTCGCCGTCGCGAAGGCGGCGGCCCTCGTCCTGCTCGCGCAGGGCGTGGCCTCGGGGCTCGCCGCCCTTTTCGCAGGGACTGGGTTCGCTGGACAGGGTACGGGATGGCGTGAGGCCGCGCTGGTCGCGGCGGCGGGCGTCGTCCTGCGTGCCGCGGCCGAATGGGGAACGCTCCAGGCGGGACGCTGGGCCGCCGTCGGCGTCCGCGAGGAGCTCAGGGCGCGGCTCGTTGCCGCGGCTCTCGAGCGGGGCGGGCGCGCCACCGCGGACGACGGCGACGCCCGTGTCGCGGCGTCGGCCGCCGGGACCGCCGTGCTCGCCGTGCGCGGCCTCGACGCGCTCGATTCGTTCTACACGGCATATCTGCCGGCCCTCGTCCAGTGCGCCGCGGTCCCGCTTCTCGTCGGGGCACGGATCCTCGGCGCCGACTGGGTGAGCGCGCTCATCATCGCGCTCACGCTCCCGCTCGTCCCGGTGTTCATGATCCTCATCGGCAGGCACACCGAGGACCGCGTCTCCGCCGCGCAGCAGGCCCTCGCCCGGCTCGGCTCGCACCTCGTGGAGCTCGCCCAGGGCCTCCCGGTGCTCGTGGGGCTCGGGCGCGCCGCGGAGCAGCGCAGGGCGCTCCGCGCTCTCTCGGACGATTTCTCGGCACGCACCATGGCGACCCTGCGCGTCGCATTCCTTTCGGCCCTCGCGCTCGAACTGCTCTCGACGATCTCCGTCGCTGTGGTCGCCGTCTTCATCGGAATCCGACTCGTGGGCGGGGAGATGCCGCTCGAGGCCGGCATCCTCGCGCTCGTCCTCGCCCCAGAGTGCTTCCAGCCGCTGCGCGACCTCGGCACGGCCCACCACGCGAGCCAGGATGGGGCCGAGGCGCTGCGCCGCGCACAGGAAGCCATGGCGCGCCCGCTCGGAAGCCGGCTCGCAGACGGGCGCTCAACGCACGACGAGGAACCCGCGGGTCTGACCCGCCCCACCACCCTGAGCGTCCGCCAGCTCACGGTGCGCTACGACGGTCGAGAGCGCGACGCGATTGTCGGAGTGACGTTCGACGCCCCGGCGGGCGAGGCCACGCTCATCGCGGGGCCGAGCGGTGCGGGGAAGACCACCGTGCTCCTGGCCCTCGCGGGCCTCCTCCGGGACGACGCGGGCGCTCGCGTGACCGGGACGGCCGTCGGGGCCGAGGCCGAGCGCGTGGCCTACGTCCCGCAGCATCCGCAGTTCACCGAGCGAAGCGTCGCGGCCGAGCTCGAGCTCTCCGGGTCGGGGATCGCCCCCGAGCGCCTCGCCGCGGCCGTTCGAGGCGCCCTCGAGGCCGTGCACTGCGCGGGCCTTGCCGGCGCGAATCCTGCGGAACTCAGCCCGGGCCAGCAGAGGCGGATCGCCGTGGCCCGCGGCCTCCTGCGCGTCGAGGCCGGTGCGACCCTCCTGCTGCTCGACGAGCCCACCGCGCATCTCGACGCCGCGTCCGCGGAGGCAGTCGAGGCCGCGATCGCCGGCCTGCGCGGGCGCGCGACCGTGCTTCTCATCGCCCACGACCCCCAGACCGCCGCGCTGGCCCGAACCCGCGTGGACCTCGCCGCCTCATCCGGTGCCCGGCCCGCCTCGCGGCGCTTCGCCGTCGAAGGCGCCGAGGCCTCGCCCGCAGAGCGTGGCGGCAGGCTCGAGCGCGCGGACGACGGCGGCCCCTGGCTCCGCGCGCTCTGGCGCCTCGTGCGCCCGACGTGCCGCGATACGTCCTCGCGGCGCTCGCCGGGCTCGGCTCCGCCGCGTCGGCCGCGGCGCTCGCGGGACTGTCCGGGTGGCTCATCGTCCGGGCGGCCGAGCACCCACCGATCCTGTACCTCCTTGCCGCGATCGTTGGCGTCCGGTTCTTCGGGATCGCGCGGGCCGTGCTCCGCTACGCAGAGCGACTCGCAACCCACGCGGCGGTTTTCGCGACGCTTGCGCGGCTCCGGGATCGCCTGTGGTCCGCGCTCGCGGCACGCGGCCTGAGCGCGCGGCGGCTCCTCGTCCCGGGTGCTGCGCTCGAGAGCCTCGTGGGGGACGCAGAGTCTGTCCGCGACGAACTGCCGCGCATCGTGCAGCCGCTCGCCACCGCGGTCCTTCTGGGGGCGGCCGCACTCGTGGCCGTGGGCCTGCTCCTACCCGCCCAGCTGCCGGCGCTCGCGGCCGCGGTGATCGCCGCCGTCGTCCTCGCGCCGCTCGCCGCGGCCTGGGCGGACCGTCGCGCGGCCCGCGACGTCCAGCAGGGCCGTGCGCTCCTGCTCGAGCGGATCGGGCAGGCCCTCGCGGCCGCCCCCGACCTCGCGGCCAACCGTCTCTCGGGGCGCGTCCTCGCGTCGCTGCACGAGGAGGACCGGCGGCTCACCGTACTTGAGCGCCGCGGCCTCGCCGCGGAGGGCCTCGGCCGGGCCATCGTGATCCTCGCGACGGGTCTCGCCGCCGTCTCTACCCTCGGCGCCGCCTCTGGGGCTGGCGCGCCCGCGACGGTCGCGGCCGCCGTCGTCCTTCTCCAGCTCGCGCTCGCCGAACCGTTCGCCGCCGCATCCGCGGCCGTGCAGCGGATCCCCGCGCTCCGCTCGGCGCTCGCGGGGGTCGCCGCGGAGGGCGACGGCGAGTCGGAATCGGTTTCAGGGGATTCGGCCGCCCGCGGGTCGGCGGAGACTGAGCCGGGGCTCGAGATCGAGGGCCTCGCGGCCGGTTGGCCGGCGCAGGCGGTCGTGTTCTCGGGGATCACCGCACGCGTCGCGCCGGGGGAGTGGCTCGTGGTTGCGGGGCCTTCCGGGAGTGGGAAGACGACGATCCTCGCCGTCCTGCTGGGCTTCCTTGCCCCGCGCGAGGGCCGCGTGCGCACGGGCGGGCGCGTCGCGTGGTGCCCCCAAGAGTCCCATCTGTTCGACTCGACCGTACGTGGGAATCTCGCGGTGGCCCGCCCACGGGACGACGCGCCGGACGACACCGAGCTCTGGGTGGCGCTCGACCGGGTGGGGCTCGGTGCCCACGTTCGGTCGCTCCCCGGCGGGCTCGACGCCCGCATCGGCAGCCGGGGCTCAGAGCTCTCCGGCGGCCAGCGTCAGCGGCTCGCGGTCGCCCGGACGCTCGTGGCGGACGCCGCCGTCGTGCTCCTCGACGAGCCCACGGCACATCTCGACCCGGAGGCGGCCGGCGAGCTCGTCTCCCTGCTCCACGAGGCTCTGGCGGACCGGACGGTCGTCATGGTGACGCATCACGCGTCGGAGCTGCGCGACGGCGATCTGCTGCTTCGTCTCGACGCGGCGGACGACGGCGTGCGGAGGCTTGCGCTGTTGTGAGCTGGCGCTCGAGGAAGCGCCGCTCCGGGCCGTATTCGAAGAATCTTCGAGGACTTAGCCGCGCACGTCGTGCAGGTGGTGCTCGACGTCGTGGAGGAAATACTGTGCGAGGGTCACAACCGTGAACTCTGAACCGTTGCTCCGCAGCCCACGCCGACCGTACGCGTCCTCGGGGACGGCGGCGAACGCGTCCCGGGTCGCGGTGCCCTGTTCGGCGAGCTCCGCCCGCACGACCGCCGGATCCGCGTCGGCGTACGACTTCTCGACCGCGGTCGCGTCCTGGTCCCAGTTCTCGAACTGTGCGCCATCTTCAGCGAGCATGAGGCCGAGCCGCTTCCGGAAGAGCTCGAAGACGTCCCGCACGTGGTAGCCGTACTCGAGCGGAGACCACGTCACGGGGTCGGGGCGCTCGAGAACGTCGTCTCGCCTCAGCGCGGCGTCCCAGCGCGGCAGAGTCGCAGAGACGCGCTCGGCAACGTCGTGCGGGGTGAGGCCGATCGCGTCGAAGCCGCATTCGGGGCACTTGCGCTCGAGGACCCAGGTCCAGTCCTTCGAGTCAGGGGTGATCGCCATGGGCGCAGTCTATCCGTCGGGGAGGATGGCGATCAGGGCCAGATTCGCCGATCCCCGCGGGGGAAGGTACGCCGAAGCGACCGGGGGTTGCAGCCTTCGTCACTGCGGCCGATCCTGGCCTCGCCCCGCCCGTTTGCGTTACGAAACCATAACGCTTCGAACGGCTCTTCGGTTACCGATCCGTAGAAGTGCGGGCGCGTGGCGTGCTTCCCGGCTTTTGCTCTGTGTCTACTGGGATGCGCGGGCCTCCGCGAGGCGGCGATTGGGCCGCCGAGGGCGGGTGGCAGCCGCGCCCCGAATGTGACGCGCGTCATCTCGCGGGGCAGTATCTGAGATGAGACTCTCGAATGCGGCGACTAGAGTGGGGTGCTGCCCGACAGCGGGGCAACTGACAGTCACAGCAATCGACTCCGCGAGAGAAGCGAGAATGCCGAGAGACCTAAGCCAGACCGCACAAGAGTCCGCCGCGGACGTGGCGCCCACAGGGCGCCGCCGGATCACCTTCCGCAAGCGGCGCCTCAGGGTCGACGACGTTCACGTCGTGGACCGTTCCATGCTTCGCCGAGCCATCGGCGGGACGATCGTGGGAAACACGATGGAATGGTTCGACGTCGGCGTCTTCGGCTACCTCATTACAACGATGGGCCCCGTGTTCCTGCCCAAGGCTGACGCCTCGGTGCAGACGCTGTTCCTCCTCGGGACCTTCGCCGCGACGTTCGTGGCCCGCCCAGCCGGCGGTGTCTTCTTCGGATGGCTCGGCGACAAGATCGGCCGCCAGCGCGTCCTCGCAGCGACCCTCATCATGATGGCCGCCTCGACGTTCGCGCTCGGCCTCCTGCCCGGCTACAACCAGATCGGGCTGTGGGCGGCCGTGCTGCTCGTGCTCGTGAAGCTCGTCCAGGGCTTCTCGACGGGCGGCGAGTATGCGGGCGCCACGACGTTCGTGAGCGAGTACGCGGCCGACCGCCGCCGCGGCTTCTTCGCGAGCTTCCTCGACATGGGCAGCTACCTCGGCTTCGCGTTCGGCGCGGCACTCGTGTCGGTGCTGCAGCTGACGCTGGGTTCCCACGCGATGGGCGACTTCGGCTGGCGCATCCCGTTCCTCGCGGCAGGCCCGCTCGGCGCGATCGCGATCTACTTCCGTCTGAAGATCGAGGAGAGCCCGACGTTCCAGGCGGCGCTCGACATGCAGGAGCACGCGGTTCACGAGCTCGCGGCGAACGACGAGGGCGCCCAGAAGGGCCCGCTCCAGCTCGTGCGCCAGTACTGGCGAGAGATCGTCGTCTCGATGGTCCTCGTCGCGGCCGCCAACACGGTGGGCTACGCGCTCACCTCGTACATGCCGACCTACCTCACGGAATCCAAGGGCTACGACGAACTGCACGGCACCCTGCTCACGATCCCCGTGCTCGTGATCATGAGCCTGTGCATCCCGCTCACGGGCCGCCTCTCCGACCGCATCGGCCGCCGCCCAGTCCTGTGGACGGGCGCCATCAGCACGATTGTGTTAGCGATCCCGGCGTTCCTGCTGATCGGCATAGGAAGTGTGTGGGCGACGCTCGGTGGGCTCGCGCTCATCGCGTTCCCCGTGACGTTCTACGTCGCCAACCTTGCGTCCGCGCTGCCCGCGCAGTTCCCGACGGCGAGCCGCTACGGCGGCATGGGCATCGCGTACAACTTCGCGGTGGCCATCTTCGGCGGCACGACGCCGTTCATCGTCGACGCGCTCATCCAGGCGACGGGCGACGACATGATGCCCGCGTACTACCTCATGGGCACGTCGGTTGTCGGCGCCGTCGCCATCTTCTTCCTGCACGAGTCTGCGGGCCGTCCGCTGCCCGGTTCGATGCCGAGCGTCGAGTCGCCTGCTGAGGCGCGCGACGTCGTTGCCCAGCAGGACCACGACCCGCTCATCGACCTCGAGCACATGCCCCTCTCCGAGGTGCCTGTCGCGGTCGCGGAGAACGGCGACGCGATCCAGCTCCCGCTCGATCACCCCGCGGCCGTTGCGGCCGCCCAGCGTGAGGGCGTGGATCTCGAGGCAACGGCCCTCGAGGCCCAGGTCTCGGGCGAGGCTCCGGTCGCGTCGGGTCCGATCTCGGGACCTATCCCGGCGGTCTGATCCCGCAATAGAGCCTTGGCAGGAAGGCCCGGCCCCCTTGAGGGGGCCGGGCCTTCAGCATGGGCGGGCGGGAGGGGATGCCTCGCAGGGGACAGCAGGCTCAGCCGAAGCTCGGCCCGATCTCCTCGACGGCCTGCGAGAGCGGCACGCCCGAGCCGTCGCGGCGCCCGTGCTCCGTGGGCAGCGAGCGTGCCACCCCAGCGCTCGACGACGCCTTGGCGGGGCCGTGGCCGGCCCAGGCGGCGAGAAGCACGTCCTCGCCCTTGAGGTAGCGGTGTGAGCGAACGCCGCCCGTGGCCCGCCCCTTCGCCGGGTACTCGGCGAACGGCGTGACCTTGGCCGTGCCCGGCGCGGTGCCGGGCAGCGCGTCGCGGCTTCCAGCGATCGTCACGACGACGGCGGCCTCGTCGCCCGCTGGGACAACCCCGAAGGAGAGCGCCTTGTCTCCCTCGGCAAGGCGGATCCCCGCCATGCCGCCCGCCGTGCGGCCCTGCGGCCGCACCGACGAAGCGGGGTAGTGCAGGAGCTGGGACTGCTCGGAGATGAACACGAGAGCGTCGTCGTCAGCCGCACGCGCGGCCCCGATCACGCGGTCGCCCGGCTTGAGCGCGATCGCCTCCCAGTCCTCACGGTTGAGCGGGTAGTCCGGCGTGATTCGCTTGACGATGCCCTGAGCAGTTCCGAACGCGACGATCGCGTCAAGCGGCACGAGGGCCACAAGCGATTCGCCCTTTTCGAGCGTGATGAAGTCCTTCGCAGCGACGCCGCCCGTGAGGTTCGGGAGCCCGGTCGAGGGAGCGAGCGCGGGCAGGTCGACGGCCTGGAGCCGCATCATGCGCCCCGCGGAGGTCACGGCACCCAACTCGCCGCGCGCCGTCGTCCGCACCACGGAGCGGAAGACGTCGTGGCGTGCGCGCGGCCCGCCCTCCACGAGCGGCTCGGCGCCCGTGGTTCGCGCGATGTTCCCGGACGCCGAGAGGATGGCCCAACAGGGATCGTCCGCGATCTCGAGCGCGAGGGCGGGCGCCTTGCCGGCGGTGGTCTTCACGGCCTCGGCCGCCGCGGCGAGCGCACTGGCCACGGCGGCGGGACGCGCCTCGGACTCGAGCAGCACGGTCCGCCGCGGCGTGCCGTATTTCGCCGCGACGTCGCCGAGCTCCCGGGAGACGAGCTCGCGCAGGAGCGTATCGGAGCCGAGGATGGCCTCGAGTTCCTCGATCTCGCGGCGCAGCTCGTCCTGCTCCTTCTCGAGCTCGATCCGTGAGTACTTCGTGAGCTGGCGCAGGCGCAGCTCGAGGATGTAGTTGGCCTGGACCTCGGAGAGGTCGTACACGGCCATGAGCCGCTCGCGGGCGACGGCGGCCTCGTCCGAGGTGCGGATGATCTGGATGACCTCGTCGATGTCCATGATGGCCACGAGGAGGCCCTCGACGAGGTGAAGGCGGTTCTTGCGCTTTGCGAGACGGAACGCCGTGCGTCGGCGCACGACCGCGAGGCGGTGGTCCGTGTAGACCCTCAGGAGTTCGAGCAGGCCGAGCGTCTGCGGCTGCCCGTCCACGAGCGCGACGTTGTTGATGCCGAACGAGTCCTCGAGCGGCGTGAAGCGGTAGAGCTGCTCGAGGACGGCATGCGGGTTGAATCCGTTCTTGAGCTCGATCACGAGGCGCAGGCCATGGTTGCGGTCCGTGAGGTCCACGACGTCGCTGACGCCCTGGAGCTTCTTCGCTCCCACGGCGTCCTTGATCTTCTCGATGACCTTCTCGGGCCCGATCATGTAGGGCATCTCGGTCACAACAAGGCCCGTGCGCCGGGCCGAGAGCTGCTCGACCGCGACCGTGGCGCGCGTGCGGAAGGAGCCCCGCCCGGTCCGGTACGCGTCACGGATCCCGTCGAGGCCCACAATCCGGCCGCCAGATGGCAGGTCCGGACCGGGCACGAGCTCCATGACCTCCTCGAGCGTCGCCTCCGGGTTCGAGATGACGAGCTGGGCCGCTGCGACGACTTCGGCGAGATTGTGCGGCGCCATGTTCGTGGCCATGCCCACGGCGATGCCTGTCGTGCCGTTCACGAGGAGATTCGGGAACGCTGCCGGGAGGACCTCCGGCTGCGTGAGCTGGTTGTCGTAGTTCGGCACGAAGTCGACGACGTCCTCGTCGAGATCGTCGGTGAGCGCGAGCGCGGATGCGGCCATGCGCGCCTCGGTGTAGCGCGGCGCCGCGGGGCCGTCGTCGAGCGAGCCGAAGTTGCCGTGCCCGTCGATGAGGGGGAGGCGCAGCGAGAAGTCCTGGGCCATGCGCACCATGGCGTCGTAGATCGCGGCATCCCCGTGCGGGTGCAGCTTGCCCATGACCTCGCCGACCACGCGCGCGCTCTTGACGTGCCCGCGGTCGGGGCGGAGCCCCATGTCACTCATCATGTAGAGGATGCGGCGCTGCACGGGCTTGAGGCCGTCGCGGGCGTCAGGGAGTGCCCGCGAGTAGATCACCGAGTAGGCGTACTCGAGGAACGACGACTCCATCTCCGAGGCGACATCGATGTCCGTGATGTTCTCGGCCGGCGCATCGCCGAGGGGGAGCGTTTCGGATCCGGGCTTCCCGGAGGTCGTACGGCGTGCCAACGCTTGCTAGATCCTTAAAGTGGGTGAACAGGGCCTGAACTAGGCTAAGCCTATGGCGGATGAGGCCCCGGTCAGCGCATATCCCCGGCACTGGGAGGCCGATGTCGTGCTCCGGGACGGGGGCACGGCCCACCTCAGGCCCATCCGGCCCGGCGACGCAAACGGGCTCCAGGCCTTCCACGTGAGCCAGTCGGAGAGCTCGATCTACCTCCGCTTCTTCAGCTACAAGGCCAAGCTCACCGACGCGGAGCTGCGCCGCTTCACGGAGGTCGACTACGACGACCGCGTGGCGCTCGTCATCACAATCGGCGGCGAGATCGTGGGGGTCGGGCGCTACGACCGTCTCGCGGATCCGTCCGAGGCGGAGGTCGCGTTCAACATCTCCGACCGCCATCAGGGCCGGGGGATCGGCTCGATCCTGCTCGAGCACCTCGCGGCGGCGGCGCGCGAGCGCGGTATCCGGCGCTTCACGGCCGAGGTCCTTCCCGAGAACCGCAAGATGCTCACCGTCTTCGCGGAGGCCGGCTACGCCTTGGACCGGCGCTTCGACGACGGCGTGGTGATGGTCGAGTTCGAGATCGATCCCACCGAGAAGTCGCGCGCCGTCATGGAGGCGCGCGAGCACCGCGCCGAGGCGCTCTCCGTCCTGGGGCTACTCGCTCCGCGATCCGTGGCCGTGATCGGCGCGAGCCGCCGCTGGGGTTCGGTGGGGCAGCAGCTCCTCGCGCACCTCGTCGAGGGCGGGTTCTCGGGCCGCGTGTGCGCGATCAACCCGGAGGCGCTCGAGCTCGGCGGGATGCTGACGTACGCGAGCATCCGGGACGTTCCGGAGCCCGTGGACCTCGCGCTCGTTGCGGTGCCCTACGACGACGTGGCGCGCGTCGTGGCCGACTGCGCCACGGCGGGCGTGAAGGGCGCCGTGGTCGCCTCTGCGGGGCACGCCGAGGACGGCGCCCGCGGCCTCGCGCGGCAGCGCGAGCTGGTTCGGCACGCCCGCGCGAACGGCATGCGGCTCGTAGGCCCGGGCTCGCTCGGCCTCGTCAACACCGACCCCGACGTGCGGCTCAACGCGTCGATGGCCCCGCGCATGCCGCGGCAGGGAGGCCTCGGGCTGTTCAGCCAGTCCGCAGCGATCGGGATCGCGCTCTACGCGGCGGCCGATCGCCGCCGACTCGGCTTTTCGACGCTCGTTTCGGCGGGCAACCGCGCCGACGTCTCCGGCAACGACGCCATGCAGTACTGGGAGGACGACGTCGCGACGAGCGCCGTCGGGCTCTACCTCGAGTCGTTCGGCAACCCCCGCAAGTTCTCGCGCATCGCCCGCCGGCTCGCGCGGAGCAAGCCGGTCATCGTCGCGAAGAGCGACATCCTCGGCCTCCAGCTTCCGCCGGGTCACGCGGTTCGGACTTCCCAGGCCCCCGTGGGGGCGCTCGACGCGATGCTGCGGCAGGCCGGCGTCATCCGCGTCTCGACTCTCGAAGAGCTCGTCGACGTGGCCCAGGTCGTCTCGGGGCCGATGCCCGCGGGGGCGCGCGTGGCCGTCATGTCCAACGCGCTCTCGCTGGGCCGCGTGGTCGCCGACGGCGCGGAGAGCCAGGGCCTCATCGTCACCCAGAGCATCTGGGACCTCGACCTCGCGGGCCGCTCTGTCGCGCTGCCCGCCCTCCGCGCGAGGCTTCTCGACGTCATCGATTCGGGCGTCGCGGATGCTGTGGTCGTCGCCTTGATCCCGACCGCTGGGGTGCGGCCCGGCGTGATCGCCGAAGTCCTCGCGGAGTGCGCCTCGCTGCGCTCGGTCACCGTGGTCGCCGCGTTCACGGGGATCCTCGGCCGTCCCGAGGCTGGCGAGGGATTGCTCCCCGATCCGGGCCCCGAGGCGCTCACGACGGCGACCGTGCCCGCCTTCACGAGCGCGGGCGACGCCGTCGCGGCGCTCGCGGCCGCCGTCCGCTACACCGAGTGGCTGGCCCGCGAGGAGGGCACCCCGTTCGAGGCCGCGCACGACGACGAGCGCGCGGATCAGCTCATCGGCTCGGCGCTCGCCGGGGTCACCGGGGCGGAGCTTCTCCGTCTCGGGGCGCACGAGGCCTCGGAGCTGCTCGCGTGCTACGGGATCCCAGTGCTCGCGTCCCGCCGCGTCTCATCCGCGGACGAGGCCGTCATGGCCGCCCGGGAGCTCGGGTGGCCGGTCGCGGTCAAGTCCACGGCGGCGAACCTGCGCCATCGGCTCGACCTCGGAACGGTCCGGCTCGACCTTCGCGACGAGGCCGCGCTGCGCTCCGCCGTCGACGTGCTCGAGCAGTCGCTCGCGGCGTTCGGCGCGCTCGCGCGCGACGCGGGCGGGGGAGCGCCCCTCGAGGTGCAGCGCATGGCCCCTCTCGGCCAGGCCTGCGTGGTCCGTGCGATCGAGGACCCCCTGCTCGGCCCGGTGATCTCGTTCGGGCTCGCGGGAGACGCGGTGGCGCTGCTCGACGATTGGGCCCACCGCGTCCCGCCGCTCACCACACAGGACGTGCGAGACCTCGTGCGGGCGCCACGGGCTGCGGAGAAGCTCCTCGGCTACGAGGGCCTGCCCGCCCTCGACGTCGCCGCGGTCGAGGACCTCGTGGGCCGCGTGTCGATCCTCAAGGACCGCCACCCCGAGGTCTCGGTGCTCGAACTCAAGCCCGTCGTGGTGAGCGAGCGGGGGCTCACTGTCCTGCACGCGGACGTCTGGCTCGGCAACGCCGAGCACCGCACGGACAGCGCCCGCCGGGCGATGTCGCAGCAGTAAGCCGACTGCCGCGCGGCCGGTCTGTGCTGGCGGTCCCGGGGTCGCGCGGCCCGTCTGTGCTGGCGGTCACGGGGTCGCGCGGCCGGTCTGTGCTGGCGGTCACGGGGTCGCGCGGCCCGTCTGGGAGAATAGTCCGCATGAGCCAATCGCCGTCACCCCACGGACCGATGCCTGCAGCCGCGACCCCGAGGACCCTCACCGCCGACCTCGAGCGCACCGGGTTCTATCCGCCGCTCGTCGCCGACGTGGTCGACGACGCCCTCGACGGCTCGGTGCCCTTGGCCCATCTCGTGCACCTCGAGACGCACTTCGAGCGGGCCGAGGTCCGGCGCCACGTGACCGTGCTCGCGCTCACCGAGGAGCTGCTCGTCGTGACTCATGTCGACGAGGCCCCGCTCGAATCCGACCCGCAGCGCATCACCGCGCAGGTCTCCACGGAGTCGGTCCCGCTCGCGCAAATCGCCACAGTTGTGCTCAGCTACGTCTTCGCCGAGCCCGCCGCCTACGAGCCCGGCAACCCGGTCCGCGAGGTGACGTTGTCCCTTGCATGGTCCGGTGGCCAGCGGCTCGACCTCCTCCCGGCCTCGTGCGGGGACCCGAACTGCGAGGCGGACCACGGGTATACGGGGTCCATGGCCCAGGAGGATCTCGTGCTGCGGATCAGTTCCGAGGCTGACGGCCCAGAGGCAGTGACGGCCGCGAAGCACTTCGCACGCCTCCTGAGGGCGGCGAACGCGGCAGGCCCGGCGGGGCTCACGCCGCCCACCACCGCCACTGCGGCGCAGATCGCACGCCCTCGTGTCGCGGGCTTTGGTGGTCGGGCCGAGCGTGGCCACAGGGGGCGCCAGTGACGGGCGCGCCCCTCACGCAGTCCGGGACCGAGGCGGCCGAGACCGCACAGGCGTTCACGCCGCCGTCGTCTGCCGCGGGGGAGCCCTCCGGAGGCCAGCCGTTGCCGGACCCGCCCGCCTACGGGCGCCGGAGCGTCGCCGAGATCCTCCCGAGCAGCGCCGCTGCGCTCGGGGTTCCGGGCTTCGAGAACGCCCTCGGGCTCCCGGCCGTGCCGCGCGTGTGCGTCGTGATGGTGGACGGCTTGGGCCGCCAGCTCCTGACCCAGCACGCGGCGCACGCGCCGTTCCTGCGCGCCAAGCTCCAGGCGGGCCAGGGCGGAATCCCGACAACGCTCGACGCGGCGTTTCCCAGCACCACGGCCGCCTCCCTTGCGAGCTTCGGCACGGGACTGCCCGCCGGGCAGCACGGGATGGTGGGCTACGACGTGCTCGCGCCGCATCTGGGGCGGGTGGTTAATCAGCTCGGGGGCTGGGACCCGGACGTCGATCCCGACCATTGGCAGCCGTTCCCCACCGTCTTCGAGCGCATGGAGGCGACTGTCCCGGTGGCGACGGTGAGCCTCCCACAGTTCGAACGCTCCGCGATGACGCGCGCCGCCCTCCGCGGCGGCGCGTTCATCGGGGCCGAGACCCTGCACGCCCGCACACGCGCGGCGGCCGAGGCCATGGCCGCGGCACCGAGGATGCTCCTCTACTTCTATCTCAACGAGCTCGACAAGGCCGGGCACCTGTCCGGCTGCGCCTCTCCCACCTGGGAGGAGGCGCTCGAGGAAGTGGACGCGAGCATTCGCCGGCTCGACGGGCAGCTTCCGTCCGGCACGCTCGTGCTCGTGACGGGGGACCACGGGATGGTCGACGTCGCCGCGCACCGCAGGATCGACTTCGGCGCGGAGCCGGAGCTCATCGACGGCGTCAGGCACACCGCGGGCGAGCCCCGCATGGTCCACCTCCACTTGGAGGACCCGAACGACGACGGCGCCGCTCGCCGCGTGCTCGACCGGTGGCGCGCGCGCTTCGGCCGGCACGCGTGGATCATGACCCGCGCCGAGGCGGTGGCCAAGGGCCTGTTCGGGGCGGTGCGGCCCGAGGTGCTCGAGCGCATCGGGGACATCCTCGTGGCCGTCCACGGCGAGCTCGCGCTCTACGACGGCCGGCGCGTGCGGCCCACGGCGTTCGCGATGGTAGGTCAGCACGGATCGCTCACGAAGGCCGAACGGAACGTTCCGCTCGTCGCGTTCCATGCCGCGGGCCGCGCCCAGTCGAAGCGGCGGCGCCGTGGCTGAGCTCGTCTTCTTCACGGGGACCATGGACAGCGGCAAGTCCACGCTCGCGCTTCAGATGGACCACAACCATCGCGCCGGCGGCCGTCGCGGCGTCCTGTTCACGAAGCAGGACCGCGCGGGCGAGGCCGTCATCACGAGCCGCCTCGGGCTGCGGGTCGAGGCCTCCGAGGTCACCGACGGCATGAGCTTCTGGGACGAGGTCGTGCGGCTCCGAACTTCCGGCCACGAGGTGGACTACCTCGTGTGCGACGAGGCCCAGTTCTACGTTCCCGCGCAGATCGACGAGCTGGCCCGCGTGGTCGACGAGCTCGGGGCGGACGTGTATGCGTTCGGGATCCTCACGGACTTCCGGACCGAGCTCTTCCCCGGGGCGAGGCGGCTTGTGGAGCTCGCGGATCGGATCCAGCTGCTGCAGGTGGAGACACTGTGCTGGTGTGGGCGCCGCGCGACCCACAACGCGCGCACCGTCGGGGGGCACATGGTCGTCGAGGGCGAGCAGGTGCTCGTCGCGGACGTCCGGTCAGAGCAATCCGACGCCGCCGAGGTCGAGGTGGGCTACGAGACGCTGTGCCGCCGCCATCATCGCGAGCGCCGTACAGCCGCCGTGGCCAATGTGCTGCGCGAAGAGGACCAGCTGCTGCCCTTCGACGAGTGAGGCGCGCCCCAGGCGAGCCTCAAGGGCTCCTACTCGCCCTTCGTGCCGAAGACGATCTCGTCCCAGCTGGGGATTGACGAGCGCCGCGAGCGCGACGAACGCCGCGCGGGCTCGGGAATCGGTTCGGGGTCGCTCGCGCGCGGCGCGGCCGGCTCGTCGGCACCCCGCGTGCGGGCTGGCACCGCGGCCTCGGCCCGAGCCTTGTCTCGCGAGGCCTCCCGCGCGACGCCTCGCCCTTCGCCGGCCTGCTCGTCCTCAACGCGCTTGCGCGCGGTGCGCTCGTCACCGTCGTCTCCGACGCTCCGGGCGCCGGCGGGCCCCGCGGGCGACCGCTCGCCGTCGGCCCCGTCCGCGCTGCCGGCGTCTCCCCGCTCGAGCGGCGACGCGGGGCCCGTCACGATAGTGATCTCGCGCGTTGCCGTGCTGAGCCCGGGCGCGAGCCTCAGGTGGCCGTCCTCCGCCGAGCGACCGGCGTCCTCGGCGCGGGGAATTCGCGGGAAGAGCGAGGTGATGCCATCGCGGACGGGCTCGAGGCGCCGCGGGCGAGGTTCGTCGTCGTGCTCGGTGTCCTGACGTGACGGCCGCTCCTGGCCGGTGTCCGGATGGCGCGAGGGCCGCTCGGGGGCCCCATCGGTGTGCCGCGACGGCCGCTCGGTTGCGGCGTCTGCGGGGCGCGGGTGGGCCGCGGGGATGCCCTGCGTGAGGAGAAGGGCGAGCGCGTCGTCCGCGTTCTCGTCGACGCCGAGCCGCTGCCCGCGGCGGGCGCGAAGCATATCGAGCAGGTCTGTCTCCGGATCGCGCCGCTCGGGGTCGGGCCGCTCGGCGGGCCGCGGCTCCTCCTCGACGTCGAACGGGCGGTCGACGATCGAGAGCCGGCGCGGCGACGTGGGCCCCTCGAGGGTCTCGAGCTCGCTGAGCTGCTGTGCCCAGCGGTTCGCGTTCGCGACGCTCCGGCGCACCGGATTGTAGGTCCACGTGGCGGGCGGCTCCTCGCCGATGGAGGCGGGCGTCCCGTCCGGAGGGTCGAAGCGGGCCACGACGGTCCACAGGCCGTCCCGGCGGCGCCACGAGTCCCATTCGACCCGGGAAGCGTTGACGCCGTAGACCGCGAGCCGATGCGACACGATGTCGCCGAGGCGCGCGGGGCCTTCGCCGAACTCTGCAGCGAACGCCGAGTGCGCTGGGGGAGTGATGCCGACTTCGCACGCTTGGGCCAGCCGGACCACGTGTTCGCGCTCCGCGAGCACGGGTGATTCGAAGCGCTGGATCCGGGCGAGCGGGATCCCGGAGGATTCCGCGATGCTCTCCGCGGTCGCGCCGGCCCGGATCTCGGCCTGAATCTGGCGGGGAGTCATGTTCGTGACGCCGGAGGGCGCGAGCCGTTGCGGCGCGGGGCGCGAGACGGCCCGGCGCAGGGCCTCGTCAAGGGGGAGCCGGAAATGCGCGCCCGACCCGGCGCTCAGCAGAAGGTGCTGCCCGTCGTCGTGCACGCCGACGAGGCGAAGTTCCTGCAGATTGTCCTGCGGTTGCTCCCGCATTGAAGCCTCCAGCTTGCCTAGTCCTCCACAGAACAATGCCATCTTCGGGCCCGGATTACAGGGCATTCGATCGGTGTGCCGCGACTTCCCGGGTACACGAGTGGCATTTCGGACTCCGATCGGGAACAATCTCTCCGTCACTGGGCACAAAATGGGGGCCGAGTGCGTTAGAGAGTGGACTACGTGGAGTGGCCACGTGACGAAGCGAGTAACCGGAGCGTGAACGAATAACTATGGCGACCGACTACGATGCGCCGCGCAAGAACGAAGAAGAGCTCAACGAGGATTCGATCGAAGAGCTGAAGACGCGGCGCACGGACAAGCAGTCCGCCTCGGTGGACGAGGATGAGGCGGAGGCCGCGGACAGCTATGAGCTCCCCGGTGCCGACCTTTCCGGCGAGGAGCTGCTCGTGCGTGTCCTGCCCGCCCAGGCGGACGAATTCACGTGCGCGTCGTGCTTCCTGGTGCGACACCGGTCCCAGATCGCCCGCGAGAAGAACGGGCTCTACTACTGCAAGGAGTGCGAGGGCTGAGCCCCCGCACGAAGGCGCACCGCGCACAGGCTGAGCCGGGCTCAGCCCTTCGAGGCGGCCAGGGCGGCGACGAGCCGTTCTGGCCGCCTCGTCGATACAAGCCAGTAAGGGGTCGGGTCCTCGGGGTCGGAGAGATCCACGCGGACCACGGGATTGATCCATCCCCGGATGCAGAGATAGGCCCGGCCATCGAGCCGCACACCGCGTTCGGCGGTCGCCTCGTCCCCGGCGAAACCCTCCGCCGCGGCGACGAACTCCCGCGGGAGGACCGCGCGGCCGGCGCGGAGCTCGCGGACCGTCACGACGACAGCCGGCGTCGTCGCCACGAGGATGCCGCTCAGCACGAGGAACACGACGACCGCGCCCGTGAACCCCGCCGCGACACTGATCGGGGCGAGCACGAGGATGCACGCGGCTGAGATGCCGAGCACCACGATCCAGACCCACCACGAGGGCCACAGCTTCTCGCTGTAAAGGTGGTCCGCGGACGCGCGGGGATGAGGAGACGGCGAATCAGGCATGTGCCCAGCTTTCCACCTTGCGCGCGGAGCACCAAAGCAGGCGCCGCGGGCCGGGGGCGCAAGCCGATACAGTGGGTAGGTGACTGCAGCCCAGACGACCGACGGTTCCGTGGCCAGCGCCGTGTCCGCCCAGGAATGGCAGCCTTCTCTGGACATCGAAGTGGTGATGCTCGACGACGGTCTCCCCGCGCCGTCGTACGCTCACCCAGGCGACGCGGGCGCGGATCTGTGCTCACGCATCGACTTCTCGCTCGCCCCGGGCGAGCGGCTTCTCGTGCCGACGGGGGTGAGCATTGCCCTCCCGTTCGGGTACGTCGCACTCATCCACCCCCGCTCCGGCCTTGCGACCCGGCACGGCCTCACGGTGGTCAACGCCCCCGGCACGGTCGACGCGGGCTACCGCGGCGAGATCGCCGTGACGCTGCTGAACACGGACCCGCGCGAGACACTGAGCCTGCGTCGCGGCGATAGAATTGCCCAGATGGTAATCCAGCGCGTCGAGTACGCGCGATTCGTCTCCGTTGGCTCGCTCTCCGAGTCGGCGCGGGGGGCCGGCGGCTTCGGCTCCACCGGGGGATTCACGGCGCAATAGTGCCTGCACGTCACGGGGCTCGCGCAACCGGTTGCGCCCTAGACGGCTGACTTAAGGAGTTGTTGACGTGCTGTTCGGACGTGGCAAGAACGCCAAGCTGACTGCCGAGGACCCCTCGGTCCTCGGTGTCGCCGAGCGCAACCCCGAGCCCGACAAGAGCGGTTACGGCCGGGCCGCGAAGGGGCCGTTCGACGCGAGCGAGCGGGACGCGGCGGTCGGCTACGTGGACCTCGGTGCGCTCCTCATCCGCCCCGTCGAGGGGCTCCAGATCCGCCTCGAGGTCGAGGAGGCCACGCGCCGCGTCGTCGCGGTCACGATGGACCTCAACGGATCGAGCCTCCAAGTCCAGGCGTTCGCCGCCCCCCGCACTGAGGGGCTCTGGGGAGAAATCCGCGCCCAGATCGCCCAGTCCGTCGCGAGCCAGGGCGGCACCGTCGAGGAGGTCGAGGGCAGCTTCGGCCCCGAGCTCGTCGCCAAGCTACCCACCTCGACCGCGGACGGCCGCCGCGGCTACCGCGTGGCGCACTTCATGGGCGTCGACGGGCCGCGCTGGTTCCTGCGCGGCGTCATCTCCGGCAACGCGGTCATGGACCGCGCGGCAGCCGAGGAACTCGAGGAGCTCTTCCGCTCAGTCGTCGTGGACCGCGGCGAGTCCCCGCTCCCGCCGAGCGAACTCCTTCCCCTCCGGCTCCCGGTCGAGCCGGGCCAGTCCGAGCAGACCGAGAACGGCGTGCACGCCCCGACGTCGCCCGAGCGCGGCCCGGAGATCACACAACTTGGCTGACAGCCCCGTCCCCGCGCCCCTCGACTTCTCGAACCTCCCGTCTCGGGGGTACGTCGCGGGGGAGGGCGTCATCCGCTCGGTCACGTTCGTTTCGCCGTCCGAGGCCCCGAGCTTCAGCGCGGTCATCGAATCGGCAGACGCGGCGCGCCCCGGGCGAGGCCCGGCCATCCGGCTCATCTGGCTCGGGCGGCAGCAGATCCCCGGGATCGGGGCAAGCACGCTCCTGCGGTTCTCCGGCATGCTGTCCGCGCGGCACGGCGAACCCACCATGTACAACCCGCGCTACGAGATCCTTGCCAAGGAGGACTGACATGGAACCCGAGAGCCGGCCCCCCGCCGAGGGAGGGCGCGAGCGCGAACCCGGAGTTGCGGACCTTGCGGCAGCGTACGCCGCGAAGGCGGGCCTCCACCGGCACGACGACGGTCGGATCGACGTCCTGCGGAGCGCGGGCGGGATCCGTGGCGTGCTCGAGAGCATCCTCCCGGGCCTCGTGTTCCTCGTCGCGTTCACGATCGTCCGCGAGCTCGTCCTGCCGATCGTGCTCGCGATCGTCGTCGCGGCGGTGTTCGTCGTGGTGCGCCTCGCGAGCCGCACGACGCCCACCCAGGCGTTTGCGGGCGTCGTCGGCATCGCGGTGTCCGCGGCGCTCGCCCTGTTCACGGGCAAGGCGCAGGACTTCTACATCACGGGCTTCATCACGAACGCCGCGTATATCGTCGCGCTGGCCGTCTCCGTGGCGGTGCGCTGGCCGCTCATGGGTGTGGTCTTTGGCTTCCTGCGCAACGAGGGCGTGCACTGGCGCCAGGATCCGCAGCGCGCGCGGCAGTACCGACTCGGCACGTGGATCATGGTCGCCGTCCTCGCGCTGCGCCTTGTCGTCGAGGTACCGCTCTACCTCATGGGCGACGCAGGCGTCGTCGCCCTCGGCGCGATGCGCCTCATCCTCGGCGTGCCCCTCTACGCGCTGGGAATCTGGCTCGCGTGGCTCGTCTCGCGCCCGCTCCCTGGCGCCGAGCGAGCGGACGACGCGCGGGCCTGACCGCGCGTCGTCGGCGTACCCGCGACGTCAACCGTCGAAGCCGTCGTCCTCGCCCTCGTCGGAGCGCAGCTCGTCCGCGTCCTCTTCGGTTCCCGGGGCGAGCAGCGCGCGCAGCTCGTCCTCGGCCGCGATCGTCGTGACGAAGAACAGCTCGTCGCGGTGGTCCACGACGTCGTCGACGCTCGGCGTGATGGGCGCCTGGTCCCTCAGGATCGCCACGAGCGTCGCGTCCGCGGGCCATTGGATCTGGCCGACCGTTCGGCCGATGAGGTCGGAGTGCTGCGGGACGGTGAACTCGACGAGCGAGGCCACACCCGTCTGGAGCGTGAGCAGGCGCACGACGTCGCCGATTTCGACAGCCTCCTCGACGAGCGCCGTCATGAGCCGCGGAGTGTTGACGGCGACGTCGACGCCCCACGAACCGTCGAACATCCAGTCGTTCTTGGGGTTGTTGACGCGCCCCACCGTGCGCCCCACGCCGAACTCGGTCTTGGCGAGGAGGGACACCACGAGATTCACCTTGTCATCGCCGGTCGCCGACACGACGACGTCCGCCTCGTCGACCTTGGCCTCCTTGAGCGTCGAGAGCTCGCACGCGTCGCCGATGAGCCACTTCGCGCCGCGGAGGCCGCTACGCCCGATCACCTCGGGCTTGGGATCGATGAGGAGCACCTCGTGCCGGTGCGCGAGGAGCTCACGCGCGATCGACGAGCCGACGCTCCCGGCGCCGGCGATGATGACCTTCACATGCCCTCCTTGGCGGGCGGCGCCGCGAGCAGGCGGGCCACTTCTGACGAGTCGTTGAGGCGCATCATGACGTGGACCGTGTCGCCCTCCTGGTAGCTCGTCCCGGGGGCCGGCAGGATGCCCTCGCCGAAGCGCGTGAGGTACGCGACGCGCACGGGCGCGGCTTTCTCGATGGCCGCCACCGGGTGGCCGAGCCATGCAGGGTCGAGGTCCACCTCGGTGAGGACGAGTCGCCCCGAGGCGTCCCGGAAATCACCCGCGATGCCTGCCTCGGGGAGGATGCGACGCAGCACCTGATCGGCGCTCCACCGGACGGCGGCGACGGTCGGAATTCCGAGGCGCTGGTAGATCTCGGCGCGCCCGGGGTCGTAGATGCGCGCCACGACGTGCGGCACGTGGAACGTCTCGCGGGCAACGCGCGTCGCAAGGATGTTCGAGTTGTCGCCGCTCGAGACAGCCGCGAAGGCGTACGCCTCCTCGATGCCGGCCTGCCGCATCGTCTCCCGGTCGAAGCCGATCCCCGTGACCTTCCGACCTCCGAACGTGCGGCGGAGGCGCCGGAAGGCGCGATCGTCCTGATCGATGATGGCCACCGAGTGGCCCGAGTCTTCGAGCGTGTGGGCGAGGGACACGCCGACGCGCCCACACCCCATGATCACGTAATGAGCCACAGGCCCAATCTACCGAATCTGAGGAGGCCCGCGGGACGCGGCGCGGGGGACGGACTATGACATGCCGCGCTGAGCGCATACCGTGTCAGAGTGCTGCAGATACTCAACGCGGTCAAACGGGTGCTCGTCGGGCGTCCGTTCCGCAACGACAGGTTGAGCCACACGCTCCTGCCTAAGCGGATCGCGCTGCCGATCTTCGCCTCGGACGCGCTCTCCTCGGTCGCGTACGCGCCGGACGAGATCCTCCTCACCCTCGCCCTGGCGGGCGTCGGCGCCGTCGCTCTTTCGCCGTGGGTGGGCATCGCCGTCATGCTCGTCCTGCTCACGGTCGTCGCGTCATACCGCCAGAACGTCCACGCATACCCGTCCGGCGGCGGCGACTACGAGATCGCGACCACGAACCTGGGCCGGTTCGCGGGGCTCACCGTCGCCTCGGCCCTCCTCGTCGACTACGTGCTCACGGTCGCCGTGTCGATGTCTTCGGCGGCGAACTATCTCACGACGGCGATCCCCGCGTTCGAGGGGCAGCAGTCAGCCATCGCCGTGGTCGGCGTCCTGGTCCTCGCGCTCGTCAATCTGCGCGGCGTGAAGGAGGCGGGCACAGTCTTCGCGGCGCCGACGTACATCTTCATGGTCTCGATCATCGGCATGACGCTCGTTGGCCTCGTTCAGTTCCTCACGGGCAACCTGCACCCCGCTGCGAGCTCGGAGTTCCAGATCGTGCCGTCCTCGGAGTTCAACCAGGGGCTCGTGGGACTCGCGGGCGGCTTCCTCCTGCTGCGCGCGTTCTCCTCGGGCGCCGCGGCCCTCACCGGCGTCGAGGCCATCAGCAACGGCGTGCCGAACTTCCGGCCGCCCAAGAGCGCGAACGCGGCGAAGACGCTCCTCCTTCTCGGCGTCGTCGCGGCCGGAATGCTCGCGGGCATCCTGTTCCTCGCGAACGCGACGCACGTCCACCTCGCGCAGGATCCCGCCGCTGAGCTCCTGCGGAACGGCCACCCGCTTCCCACGGACTACGTCCAGACCCCAGCCATCGGCCAGATCGCCGACGCGGTCTTCGGCAGCGGCAGCGTCGCCTTCTACATCGTCGTCGCCGCAACGGGCGTCATCCTCGTGTTCGCGTCCAACACGGCATTCAATGGCTTCCCGATCCTCGCGTCGATCCTCGCGCAGGACGGCTATCTGCCGCGGCAGCTGCGCACGCGAGGTGACCGGCTCGCCTTCAGCAACGGCGTGCTCGCCCTCGCGGCGGGCGCCCTCGTGCTCATCATCGCGTTCGACGCGGATGTCACGAAGCTCATCCAGCTCTACATCGTGGGCGTGTTCGTTTCGTTCACGTCGAGCCAGCTCGGCATGATCCGGCACTGGACCCGCGAGCTGAAGCGGGTCAAGGACCGCTCGACGCGTCAGCGCATCATCCGCTCGCGCGTGGTCAACTCGATCGGCTTCGGCATGACGGCAACCGTGCTCGTCATCGTGCTGATCACGAAGTTCGAGCACGGGGCATGGATCGCGATCCTCGCGATGTTCGTCCTCTTCCTCACCATGTGGAGCATCCGCAGGCACTATGACAACGTGGCGCGCGAGCTCGCGGTCGGCGATGACGCCTCGGCGCGTGCCCTGCCGAGCCGAGTGCACGCCGTCCTCCTCGTCTCACACGTGCGCAAGCCCGTGCTGCGGGCGCTCGCGTACGCTCGGGCGTCCCGGCCCTCGCGGCTCGACGCCGTGACCGTGGACATCAGCCCCGAGGAGACCGCGCAGACCGTCGCAGACTGGGAGACGCTCGACATCCCGGTGCCGCTCACGGTGCTTGCGAGCCCCTATCGCGAGACCGTGACCCCGCTCCTCGATTACATCAACGGGATGCGCCGTGAGTCGCCGCGAGATCTGATCGTCGTCTACATCCCGGAGTACGTGGTCGGAAAGTGGTGGGAGCAGCTCGTGCACAACCAGACAGCGCTGCGCATCAAGGCGCGCTTGCACTTCGAGCCCGGCGTCATGGTCGCGAGCGTCCCGTGGCAGCTCAAGTCTTCTGAGGACGCGCGGAAGCTGCAGGAGCTGTGAGCGGAGCACTTGAACTCAGGCTCGGCCCGATCGCCCACGGCGGGCACACAGTGGCCCGGCACGAGGGGCGCGTGATCTTCGTCCGGCATGGCATTCCCGGCGAGCTCGTTCGCGCCCGGCTCACCGAGTCCGAAGAGGGGAAGCGTTTCTGGCGTGCCGACGTCGTCGAGGTGCTCGAGCCCTCGCCCGCGCGGCGGCCGCACTTTTGGGGGCCCGCCGACGCCCCTGCCGCCTACGCCGCGGGGACGCTCCCCGTGGGCGGTGCCGAGTTCGGCCACATCGAGCTCGCCGAGCAGCGCCGGCTCAAGGGCGCCGTGGTGCGCGAGCAGCTGTCGCGGCTCGCGCACCTCGAGCTCGAGGTCGACGTCGAAGCCGTCCCCGTCGGCGGTCCCGGCACCGAGGGCGCAGACGACGACGGCCTCCACTGGCGCACGCGGTGCAGCTTCGCCGTGGACGCCTCAGGGCACCTCGCGATGCACGCCCATCGATCCGAGGCGACCGTCCCCGTGAGTGACATGCCCCTCGCCGTGCCTCCGATCGGCCAGCTCGGCCTGTGGGACGCCGATCTCACGGGCGTCGCGCGCGTCGAGGTCGCGGCGCCTGCAGCCGGAACCGCGCCGCTCGTGGTGCTCACACTGTCGGAGGACGTCCCGTCGGCGCGACTGCGAGAACTGCTCGATGCGATCGACGGCGAGGCGTCCGTGAGCGTCGTCGACCCGACGGGTGGGGCGCCGCTGACCCTCCGCGGGCGCGGCTCCGTCGCCGAGGAGGCCGGAGGATTCCACTACACCGTCACGGGAGAGGGCTTCTGGCAGATCCACCGCCGCGCCCCTGAGACGCTCATGGGCGCCGTCCTCGATGCGGTGCGGCCCGTGCTGGGCGACGGCGGTTCGGCTGCCGATCTCTACGCGGGGGCCGGACTGTTCACGGCACCGCTCGCGTCGATCGTCGGCGACTCCGGTTCAGTCCTCTCGGTTGAGGGCTCGCCCGGGACGAGCCGGGACGCCCGGCGGACGTTCAAGCGGCAGCGGCAAGTCGACGTCGTCCAGGGACGGGTCGAACGGGTCTTGCGGCAGCGGGCTGGGGAGCAGTTCGACGCAGTCGTCCTCGACCCGCCCCGCGCGGGGGCCGGCCGCGAAGCGGTGCGGCAGCTCGTGGCGGCCGCGCCACGCGGGCTTGCCTATGTGGCGTGTGATCCCGCGTCCTTCGCTCGGGACCTCGGCTGGTTCCGCGAGGCCGGGTGGACTCTCGAGTGGCTGCGCGCGTTCGACCTGTACCCGCACACGCACCACGTCGAAACTGTTGGGCTCCTGAGGCCTGGCCGCTGAGCCTCGCCTGACCTCCGGCCCGCGCCGCAGCGTGCCCCGCGTCCGAGCCGTCCCGCGCGCCCCTGTCCGGTTGATTCTCCTCGACCGGTCGAGACGCGGCGTGTCCCGCCGGAACACGGCTCCGGGGCCCGTGAACCGGACAGGATCGGGCGCGCCGGCAGGCCGGAATAGCCCTCCCCGAGAGGCGGAATGGGCGTGTTGTCCACATGGGCCGGCCAGCTTCCCCGCGGCCGTGGATGACGTGAACTGCTTGGGGGATGGACCCTCTTCAGCTCCTGCAGTCGTTCGGCGGTGTCGCTCGGGCCAAGACGCTCCGTGACGCTGGGCTCGGGCGGGGCGACTTGGCCTTCCTCTCCAGGCACGTTGCGAGACCAAAGCGAGGTGTCTACGCGACGCCCGACTGTCGGCGGGATTACCTCGCGGCGATCATGCACAACGGGGTAGTCAGCTGCGCGTCGGCTGCGCGGGACTACGGCCTCTGGCTCCTCGACGCTCCGCTGCAGGTTCATCTCGGTTGTCCCCACGGATACCTGCGCGGGACTTCGGGCCCCGCGACCCCGGTCTTCCATCGGGGCCTCCGGTACCCCCCACACCACACCCTCCCTTTGGCGGCCGTCGAGGACGTCGTCTTCCACGCCCTCCGCTGCCTCCCCGTCAACGGGGCCGTTCCGCTTGTTGCATCGGCCGTCAGGGCGCACGGCCTTCGGATTGAGCTCCTCGAGGAGGACCTCCTGGCACGCAAATCCGGCCAGGCCCTTGCCACGCTTCGCCGGGCCGATCCTCGTGTCGAGTCGCTGCCGGAGGCCGAGACCCTCCTCCTGCTCGTGGAGATAGCACGCGAATTAGGCGTGGACGTTGAACCCCAGGCCTTCGTGCCGGGAGTCGGTCGCGTGGACTTCCTCATTGCCGGGTTCCTCATTGTCGAGATCGATGGGGTGGCGTATCACCGCGACCGGGCGTCCGTGCGCCGAGACCGGTCGCGGAACAATGCGGCGACCTTGCTGGGCTACCTGTGCCTCCGGTACGTCCCCGAAACCGTGTGGAGGGAGCCCGAGCGGATCGTTGCCGAGGTTCGAGCGGCCCTCACCGGGCGCGTCGTGCGCTGAGGATGCGGGCGGACCCGCCTTCCCGTCCGGTTGATTCTCCCCGATCGGTTGAGCGCGCGGCGCGTCTGGACGGACGCGTTATCCGCCTCAGAAGAACCGGACTGGAGCGCATGTGACGGTCGCTCTGCTCATGCAGGGCACGCCGAACTAGGATGGGCCCTGGCGCAGGGAGCCAGTCCGCGCACGATGCAAGCTAGTTAAGGCTTACCTAACTAGCAACGTCACTTCCGCGCGGCAAAGATGGCAGTGTTGCGAGAGGAGTGGTGCATTGAGCACTGTGGACAGCTTCGGATCCAAGGGCGTACTGAACGTCGGTGGCACCGATTACGAAATTTTCCGACTGAGCGCGGTGGAGGGCTCGGAGTCCCTCCCGTTCAGCCTCAAGGTTCTGCTCGAGAACCTGCTCCGCACCGAGGACGGTGCCAACATCACGGCCGATCACGTGCGCGCCCTGGCCGGCTGGGACCAGAACGCCCAGCCGAGCACGGAGATCCAGTTCACGCCGGCCCGCGTCATCATGCAGGACTTCACGGGTGTTCCGTGCGTCGTTGACCTCGCCACGATGCGCGAGGCCATCAAGGACCTCGGCGGTGACCCCGAGCGCGTCAACCCGCTCGCACCGGCCGAGCTCGTCATCGACCACTCCGTCCAGATCGACGTGTTCGGCAATGCGGGCGCGATCGAGCGGAACATGGAGATCGAGTACCAGCGCAACGGCGAGCGGTACCAGTTCCTCCGGTGGGGCCAGACGGCTTTCGAGGACTTCAAGGTCGTCCCGCCGGGCATGGGCATCGTGCACCAGGTCAACATCGAGTACCTGGCCCGCACGATCATGACCCGCGAGGTCGAGACCCCTGCGGGCAAGGTGCTGCGCGCCTACCCCGACACGCTCGTGGGCACTGACTCGCACACGACCATGGTCAACGGCCTCGGCGTCCTCGGCTGGGGCGTGGGCGGCATCGAGGCCGAGGCCGCGATGCTCGGCCAGCCCGTCTCGATGCTCATCCCGCGCGTGGTGGGCTTCAAGCTCTCCGGCTCGATCCCCGCCGGCGCGACCGCAACCGACGTCGTCCTCACGATCACCGAAATGCTGCGCAAGCACGGCGTGGTGGGCAAGTTCGTCGAGTTCTACGGCGAGGGCGTCGCCGCAGTCCCGCTCGCGAACCGCGCGACGATCGGCAACATGAGCCCCGAGTTCGGCTCGACCGCCGCGATCTTCCCGATCGACCAGGTGACCCTCGACTATCTGCGCCTCACGGGCCGCTCCGAGGAGAACCTCGCGCTCGTCGAGGCGTACACGAAGGAGCAGGGCCTCTGGCACGATGCGGCCCACGAGCCGCGCTTCTCCGAGTACCTCGAGCTCGACCTCTCGACGGTGGTCCCGTCGATTTCCGGCCCGAAGCGCCCGCAGGACCGCATCGAGCTCGCCGACGCGAAGCAGCAGTTCCGCAAGGACCTGCACAACTACGTCGAGATCGGCGACGGCCACGTCGAGGACGGCACGGTCGACGAGACGATCGACGAGTCGTTCCCGGCCTCGGACGCCCCGTCCACGACTCAGGCCGACAGCCACGTCCACGAGACCGCCCGGCTGTCCAATCCGCTCGAGTCCGCGGCGAGCGGCGCGTTCGGGCGCACGTCAAAGCCCACGCACGTCAGGATGGCGGACGGCCGCGAGTTCGAGCTCGACCACGGTGCCGTGACGATCTCGTCGATCACGTCGTGCACCAACACCTCGAACCCGTCCGTCATGCTCGCGGCCGCGATCCTCGCGCGCAACGCCGTCGAGAAGGGCCTCGCGTCCAAGCCGTGGGTCAAGACCTCGGTCGCGCCGGGCTCGAAGGTTGTCACCGACTACTACGAGAAGTCGGGGCTCGTCCCGTATCTCGAGAAGCTCGGCTTCTACACGGTGGGCTACGGCTGCACGACCTGCATCGGCAACTCGGGTCCGCTCGAGACCGAGATCTCCGAGGCCGTCCAGGCCAACGACCTCTCGGTGACGTCGGTCCTCTCGGGCAACCGCAACTTCGAGGGCCGCATCAACCCGGACGTGAAGATGAACTACCTCGCGTCCCCGCCGCTCGTCATCGCGTACGCCCTGGCCGGCACGATGGACTTCGACTTCGACACGGAGCCCCTCGGCCAGGATGCGGACGGAAGCGACGTGTTCCTCAAGGACATCTGGCCGAACCCGACCGAGGTCCAGCAGGTCATGGACGCCTCGATCGACCAGGACATGTTCACGAAGTCCTACGCGACGATCTTCGACGGCGACGAGCGCTGGAAGTCCCTCCCGACGCCGACCGGCTCGACGTTCGAGTGGAGCGATGACTCCACGTACGTCCGCAAGCCCCCGTACTTCGAGGGCATGAAGGCGCACCCGGACGCCGTCTCGGACATCGACGGCGCACGCGTGCTGCTCAAGCTCGGCGACTCCGTCACGACCGATCACATCTCGCCGGCCGGCTCGTTCAAGTCGGAGACCCCCGCGGGCCAGTACCTCCTCGCCCACGGCGTCGAGCGCAAGGACTTCAACTCCTACGGCTCGCGGCGCGGCAACCACGAGGTCATGATCCGCGGCACCTTCGCGAACATCCGCATCAAGAACCAGCTCCTCGACGGCGTCGAGGGCGGGTTCACGAAGGACTTCACGCAGGACGGCGCACCGCAGGCGTACGTCTACGACGCCGCGATGAACTACCAGGCGGCCGGCACGCCGCTCGTGGTCCTCGCGGGCAAGGAGTACGGCTCCGGTTCGTCCCGCGACTGGGCCGCGAAGGGCACGGCGCTCTTGGGCGTCAAGGCCGTCATCGCCGAGAGCTACGAGCGCATCCACCGCTCGAACCTCATCGGCATGGGCGTCCTTCCGCTCCAGTTCCCCGCCGGCGAGTCTGCCGCGACGATCGGCCTCACGGGCAACGAGGTGTTCTCCTTCGAGGGCATCACGCAGCTCAACGAGGGCACGACGCCGAAGACGGTCAAGGTGACCGCGACGGCGGAGGACGGCAGCGCGAAGTCCTTCGACGCCGTCGTCCGCATCGACACGCCCGGTGAGGCTGACTACTACCGCAACGGCGGCATCCTCCAGTACGTTCTGCGCCAGATCTCCTCGAAGTAGCGCGTCAGTGCTGGGCTAGCCGGGCACGCCGGCCAGGCCGCATGCAAGGGCCCCCACCGCCTCGGTGGGGGCCCTTGCGCGTCACGGCCCGATCCGAGGCCCGCAGGGGCAAGGCGCTACAGTGGGTTGAGCACGTTTCGAGCAAGGAGCCGCCGTTGGGCATTCTGGAGAGCATCCGGGGACCACAAGACCTCGACCGCCTCACCTCCCGGGAGCTGACGGATCTGGCAGAAGAGATCCGTCGATTCCTCATCCGCAACGTTGCTCAGACCGGGGGACATCTGGGCCCGAACCTCGGGGTCGTCGAGCTGACGCTCGCGATCCACCGCGTCTTCGACTCGCCCCGCGACAGCATTGTGTTCGACACGGGGCACCAGTCGTACGTCCACAAGCTGGTCACGGGGCGCCAGGATTTCTCGACGCTGCGCCAGCAGGGCGGGCTCTCGGGCTACCCCTCGCGTGCCGAGAGCGAGCACGACATCGTCGAGTCCTCGCACGCGTCCTCGTCCCTCTCATGGGCCGACGGCATCTCGAAGGCCCGCAAGCTCACGGGCCAGGGCGACCGCTACACGGTCGTCGTGGTGGGCGACGGCGCCCTCACGGGCGGCATGGCGTGGGAGGCGCTCAACAATATCGCGGCGGACAAGGACCGTCGGGTCGTGATAGTGGTCAACGACAACGGCCGCTCGTATGCCCCCACGGTGGGTGGCCTCGCTGACTATCTCGCGTCGCTGCGCCCCGCGATCGACGCCGTGCGCGCCGCGCCCGCGTACGAGGGCGCGCTCGCGTTCTGGAAGAAGCGCCTCCAGTCGGGCGGTCCCGCCGGCCGCTTCGCATACAAGGGCCTGCACGCCGCGAAGAAGGGCGTCAAGGACTGGTGGGCGCCGCAGGGCATGTTCGAGGACCTGGGCATGAAGTACATCGGCCCCGTGGACGGACACGACGAGCGGGCGCTCGAGAACGCACTCACCACAGCCAAGCATTTCGCCGGGCCAGTGATCGTCCACGCGATCACCGAGAAAGGCCGCGGCTACGCCCCCGCGCGCGCGAACGAGGAGGATCAGTTCCACGCCGTCGGCGTGATCGACCCTGTGACCGGGGAGCCCATGACCTCGGGCGGCGCGGCGTCGTGGACGAGCGTGTTCGCGGACGAGATCGCCGCGATCGCCGACGAGCGGCCCGACGTCGTGGGGATCACGGGCGCGATGCTCATCCCCGTAGGCCTGCACAAGTTCGCCGCGCGTCACCCTGACCGTGTCTTCGACGTCGGCATCGCGGAGCAGCACGCTGTCACGAGCGCGGCGGGGATGGCCTTCGGCGGCCTGCACCCGGTCGTCGCCGTGTATTCGACGTTCCTCAACCGTGCGTACGACCAGCTCCTCATGGACGTCGCGCTCCACAAGGCTGGCGTCACGATCGTTCTCGACCGCGCGGGCGTCACCGGACCGGACGGCGCGAGCCATCACGGCCAGTGGGACATGGCGCTCGTCCAGAGCGTGCCGGGACTCCACCTTGCGGCGCCGCGGGACGCGACCCGCCTGCGCGAGGAGCTCCGCGAGGCGGTCGCCGTCTCCGACGCGCCCACGGTCGTGCGGTTCTCGAAGGGCAGCGTGGGCCGGGAGACCGAGGCTGTTCAGCGGCTCGACGACGGCGTGGACGTGCTGCGCCGCACGGGTACGCGCACGCCCGGGCAGGCCGGGGCCGACGTCCTGCTCGTGGCGGTGGGGGCCATGAGCGACCTCGCGCTCGACATCGCCGAACGCCTCGACCGCCAGGGCATCAACTCGACGGTCATCGACCCGCGCTGGGTCCTCCCCGTGCCGATGAGCGTCATCCGCCTCGCGGCCGACCACCGCATCGTCGTGTGCCTCGAGGACGGCGTCCGCGCGGGAGGCGTCGGCTCGCGGATCCGCCAGGAAATGCGCGCGGCGAACGTTGACACGGCGCTCAACGAGGTGGGGCTTCCCGTCGAGTTCCTCGACCACGGCACGCGCTCCGAGGTGCTCGCGCGCGTGGGCCTTACGGCGCAGCAGGTCACCCACGACATCGTCGCCCAGGTCCTCGGCACGAAGGTTCCGTTCGCGCGCCCGCTTCCCGGCCAGACCGCTCCGCGCACGGGAAGCCTCCCACAGCTGTGAGCCAGCCCGCGTCCGCCCGGCCGGTCCCGAGCCGGACAGTCGTCCCGACTGCGGCAGACCTGCCGCGCCCGGGGGACCTCGTCGTCGCCCGCAACCGCAAGTGGGACGGCGGCCCGCACTGGGTCGTGCCGGGGGTCGCCCTCGGCGAGGACGAACACGGCTGGTGGATCTACCAGGGCCGCGGCGAGTTCATCTCGCGCCCGGGGATGGCGCTCCACACGCTCGCGGACGCCGTACTGCTCGTCCCGCGCGACGGAGGGTACGCGGCGACGTTCTACGACGAGGCCAATCCGGGCGACTTCCGCGTCTACGTGGATCTTGCGTGGGACCTCGCCTGGAGCCGCATCCGCGCGGCGTCGGCCAGCGGGCCCGGCGCCGTCGAGTTCCACATGATCGACATGGACCTCGACGTGATCCGTTCCGCCTCCCGCGGCGTCTTCGTCGACGACCAGGACGAGTTCGAGGAGCACGGCACGAGCATGGTCTACCCGGGATGGCTCGTGGGCGCCGTCCGGGACGAATGCGAGCGTCTGTTCGCCGCCGTGCGCGAGGGCACGGGGCCGTTCGGCGGTGTCGCCGACGAATGGCTGGCCCGCGGCCGCGCGGCCACGAGAGAGGACCAAGCATGAGCTTCCTGCGCGCCTACCGCCGCCGCGACGATGGCACCCTCGAGTTCCGCGAGGCGTGGCACGACGACGAGGCCGCCCAATTCGTGGTCAACCACGGCCCCGTTGGTCACCTCTCGACGTCGAACGCCACGGACGACGTCGACGCTGCCGCGAGCGAGGAGCTCCTCGCCGCCTTCGCTGCCCAGTGCGCAGAAGACGGCTTCGCGGAGATCCCCGAGGCGGAGCAGCACCGCGTCGTCGCCCAGTTCGCGCTCAAGTCGCAGGACGGGACCGAGCGCGACCGCTTCCTCGAGCGTCAGGCCGTCGGGGCCCTCGCGGCACACCTTGCCTGGCGGGGCCTGGGGACAGTCGAGGGGAGCGAGATCGGCCGCGGACGGCTCACGATCTTCACGCGCTGCGTTGACGTGAACAGGGCCGTCGCGGCCGTCAAGACGTGCGTGCGCGAGGCGACGAGCGACTTCACGAAGCTCTCGATCGCCGTCGCCGCGCCCGAGGCGCCGGACGAGTTCAAGCTCAAGCACGCGCCGTCGGGCGTTCGGAGCTTCACGCTCTGACGCCCATCTGTTCGGCCACGCCCGCGCGAGTAGGCTGGCCGTATGACTGACTACCGCCGTCTGGGCCGTTCCGGCCTGACCGTGTCCACCGTCGGCCTCGGGTGCAACAACCTCGGCCGCGCGAACACCCCCACGGAGTCCCAGGAAGGGACCGACGCCGTGATCCACGCCGCGATCGACGCGGGGATCACGCTCTTCGACGTCGCCGACGTCTACGGCCGGACCCCGGGGCTGAGCGAGGAGATGCTCGGCCGCGC
Source organism: Sinomonas sp. P47F7 (assembly GCF_049332655.1). GTDB lineage: Bacteria > Actinomycetota > Actinomycetes > Actinomycetales > Micrococcaceae > Sinomonas. Next base: position 2,048,523 of record NZ_CP186327.1, read on the forward strand.
GCTCAAGGGCCGCCGTGACGACGTCGTGGTGGCGACCAAGTTCGGCATGGACATGCACGGTGCCAACGGGAACGACTTCGGTGCCCGCGGCTCGCGGCGCTACATCCGCCAGGCCATCGAGGCCTCGCTCCGTCGCCTCGACACGGACTGGATCGACCTCTACCAGTTCCACACCCCGGACCCGAGCACGCCCATCGAGGAGACGCTCTCGGCGCTCGACGACCTCGTGCACGAGGGCAAGGTCCGCTACGTGGGCCACTCGAACCGGAGCGGCTGGCAGATCGCCGAGGCCGAGTTCGTGGCTCGGATGGGCGGCTACACGCCGTTCGTTTCGAGCCAGAACCACTACAACCTCCTTGACCGCCGCGCCGAGCTTGAGGTCACGGAGGCGGCCGAGGCCTACGGGCTCGGCGTCCTTCCGTACTTCCCGCTCGCGAACGGCCTGCTCACGGGCAAGTATTCGCGAGGGACCGCGCCCGAGGGCTCGCGCCTTTCGCACTCGCGCACCAACCTCGTCCACGACGCCGACTGGGACCAGCTGGACCGCTTCTCGGCGTTCGCCGAGGAGCGCGGCCTCACGGAGCTCCAGGTCGCGTTCTCGTGGCTCGCCGCCCAGCCGTCCGTCGCGAGCGTCATCGCGGGGGCGACGCGGCCCGAGCAGATCCGCGAGAACGCCGAGGCCGCCTCGTGGCAGCCGAGCGCCGAGGACCTCGCCGAGCTCGACGAGATCTTCCCGCGGACGCCCAAGGTCGCGCTCTTCTGATCGGGCCGTGGCGACCTTCCTGAACCCTGCGTCGAGGCCCGTCGAGCACGAGCCTCGTCGGGAGCCCGTGTCGCTCCTCATGGATTGCGACACGGGCGTCGACGACGCGCTCGCGCTCATCTACCTGTGCAGCCAGCCGCACGTCGAGCTCGTCGCGGTGACGAGCACGCCCGGCAACGTGGACGCGGACCAGGTGGCGCGCAACAACCTCGCTCTCCTCGAGCTGTGCGGGCGGGCGGACGTCCCGGTAGCCGTGGGGGCGCTGGCGCCGCTCCGGGTCCCGCTCGTGACGACACCGGAGACCCACGGGCCGCAGGGCGTCGGCTACGCCGAGCTGCCGCCGGCGCGGCGCGCGCCCGAGCGGAGGGACGCCGTCGACCTCTGGATCGACGCCGCGCGCTCGCGCCCGGGCGAACTCACGGCCCTCCTCACGGCGCCCCTGACCAACTTCGCGCGAGCGCTTCGCGCCGAGCCACGGCTCCCGGAGCTGCTCAAGGGCGTCGTGATCATGGGCGGCTCGTTCTTCTACCAGGGCAACACGACCCCGACGGCCGAGTGGAACATGCACGTGGACCCCCACGCGGCGGCCGAGGTCTTCGCGGCGTTGGCCGGTCTGCCCGAGACCCGGCTCCCCATCGTGTGCGCGCTCGAGACCACCGAGCGCATCGAGATGCACCCCGAGCACCTCGCGGAGCTCGCCGCCGCGGCGGGCTGCGCCGTGCCCGAGCTCGTGCTCCCGGGCGACGCAGAGGGACTGCGCAGCCGTGCGTCGAACCGCCTTGTCCGGCACGTGAGCGACATGCTGCGCTTCTACTTCGAGTTCCACCGGCTCTACGACCAGGGCTACGTGGCCCACGTCCACGACTACTTCGCGGCGAGCGTTGCCGCCGGCACCGCTCGCTTCGCGACCCGGAGCGCGAGCGTGCACGTTGAGACCGAGGCGGCGCGGCTCGTCGGGACCACTGTGGCCGACTATCGCGGGCTGTGGGGGGAGCCCCCGAATGCGCGGATCGTGAGCGGAAACCGGCCGGCCGAGGCGTTCGCCGAGTTCGTCTCGTCGGTCGGAGCGCTCGCGCGGCGGCTCGGCTAGACTCGCAACCGGCCCCCACGAGGGGCCTCCGCCGAGGTGACATGAGGCGGAACCGGTCCGCAGCCCCGAGGACCCATACAGCGGGCCCTCTCACCACCAAAAGGACACCACCATGTCACATCAGCTCACGGTTGACGCGCCCCGCCGCTCGCCCCTACGGATCACCTTGACGATCCTCGGCGCCGCGGCCGTCGTCGCGACCTATGCGTTCCTCATCGTGTCCCAGCCGGCCGACGTCGCGAACGGCCCCACGGCCGCCTCTGCGCTTGTGGCGCTGACGGGCTTTGGGATCGCCATGGTGCTGCTCTTCGCAGGCATCCTCCCGACCCTGCCGACCACGACGCTCGCCCTCATCCCGGTGGCCCTCGTGCTCAACATCGTGCTCGGCCAGTTTGTCGGGAGCACGCTCGTGCCGATCTACCTCGACTCGATCGGCACCGTGCTCGTAGGCTTCCTCGCAGGTTCGGCGGCCGGCGCGGCGACGGGCCTGCTCAGTACCCTCGTGTGGTCGTTCTTCAACCCGAGTGTCCTCCCGTTCGCCGCGGGCGCCGCTGCGATCGGCGCGCTCGCCGGGCTAGCCGCGCGGTGGGGGCTCGTGCGCCGCTTCTACCTGGTGCCGGTCGCGGGGGTCGTCACGGGCTTCGTCGCCGCGGCCATCGCGGCGCCCATAGCGGTCATCGTGTTCGGCGGAACCGCGACCGGCGCCACCGGGGCCGTCATCGCGCTCTTCCGCGCGGCCGGCGAGGGCCTCGTCCAGTCGGTCACGACCGGCGCCTTCACGTCGGATCTCCCCGACAAGCTCGTGACGTTCTCCATCGCCGCGGCCCTCGCGTACGCGCTCCCGCGGCGGAGCACGCAGCGCTTCGAGTTCGTCCGCAGGCACCGCGTGCTCGCGGGCGCGAAGCGCGCGGCCGAGGCGGCGGAGAGCAAGGCGGCACCGACTGCCTGAGTATCCCGCGCACCATCCCGCGGCGGACGACGGCGGTGCCCCCGACGGCGGTGCCTTCGCTCCCGGTGCGGCACGTCGATCGCGCCTCAACCCGCTCACGGGCCTCGTCCTCGCCGGTTCCGGCGCGGTCGCGTGCCTCGCATGGGCGCACTGGGGCGTGTGGGTCGCCGTCCTCGTAGCGTCTGTGGGCGCCGCCACGGCCGCCCGGGTGGTCGGCAAGGTCGCTGCGGCGGCGTCGGTCGTCGTCGTGCCTTTCGCGCTGTGGGCGCTCGCCATTCACGGCCTCTTCTTCCCCGAGGGGCGTACGGTGCTCGCGGCCCTCGGACCGGCCCGCGTGACTGCGGAGGGGCTCACGTACGCGGGCGAGATCGCGCTCCGCACGGCCGCGCTCGTCGTCGTCATGCTCGCGTTCTCGATGTGGGTCGAGGTGCCTGTGCTCCGGGCGGCCCTCGTGCGCCGCGGCGTCCCCGCTCAGCTCGGATACGTTCTCGCGACGGCGCTCGGCCTCGCGGCGACGGTCGCTGAGCGGCTCGAGCGGATTCGCGAGGCTCAGGAGGCACGCGGGCTCGTCGTGCGGCCGGGCCTGGGCGGGCGATTCGTCGCGGCTCGGCTCCAGGTGGTCCCGCTCGTGCTTCAGCTCGTCGACGAGGCCGGGGAGCGTGCCGCGGCCCTCGAGGCACGCGGGCAGGCCCTCCCGGGCCGCCGCACCTCATACACCGACGAGCCCGACTCGCGCGCCCAGCGCGCGCTCCGGTGGCTTCTCGCCGTGGCGAGCCTCGCCGTCGTCCTCTCCGTTGTGGTGCCGGCCGTCGTGGGCGTCTTCGGCGGCGGGCGATGACGCCCGTCCTGGCGGCGCACGTGCGCCGCTTCGCGTACGACGACGCCGGGCCGGCCGCCGTCCGGGACGTTCGCCTCGCGCTCGAGCCGGGTTCCCTCGTCGCGGTGCTCGGCGCGTCGGGGAGTGGGAAGTCGACGCTCGCGAAGGTCGTTGCGGGATGGGCGCTTCAGGGCGGCCATGCCCGCTTCGACGGGACGCTCGAGCTCGCCCCCGGCCCGCGCAGCAACGGCGGGCGGCTCGAGTTCGCGGGGGGCCACGACGACCCGCGCCTGCGCCTCGGGGCGTGGGGCGAACGGGTTGCGTACGTACCGCAGCGGCCCGCCGACCTCCTGACGGGCGCGGCCGCGAGCGTCGGCGAGGAGCTCGCCTTCTCGCTTGAGCAGCGCGGCGTCCCTCGCGGTGCGATGCGCGAGGCCGTTACTCGCGCGGCGCACGCCGTGGGGCTCGAGGCCCTGCTGGACCGGCATCCGGGCCGCCTCTCGGGCGGCGAGCAGCGGCGTCTCGCGCTCGGTTGCGCGCTCGTGGGCCGGCCCGACGTCGTGGTGCTGGACGAGCCGTCCGCCTCCCTTGACGCCGCCGGTGCGGAGGCGCTCGCCGAGCTTGTCACGGGGCTGCGTGCGGGCGGGGCGGCGGTCGTCGTGTTTGCCGCGGCCGCCGATAGGCTCGTGCGGAGCGCGGACCGGTGCCTCCTGCTCGACGGCGGCACCGCGGCGGCCGTGGGCGCGCCCGCCGAGGTCCTTGCGTCCGGGGAGTTCGCGGCGTCGGGCGTCTTGGATCCGTTGGCGGCGGCGTCCTCGGGGCCGCACGTGCCTCGCGGTGCGCTTGCGGATGCCGTCCCGCTGGCCGAACTCGAGCGCGTGACGTTCGCCTATGCGGCGCGAGGTGCCAGCGCGTCTCAACTCCCTGTGCTGGACGGCGCGAGCCTCGCCGCGTGCGCTGGCGAGGTCCTTGCGCTCACCGGCCCGAACGGCGCGGGAAAATCTACAGCCTTGCGACACTTGGCAGGCCTCGCGCGGCCGCTCTCCGGGACGGTCCGGATCGAGGGCGCGGACATCGCGGGGGTGCCGGCGGGCCGCGTGGCCGCGTCGGTCGGGACGCTGTTCCAGGACCCGCGCGATCAGCTGTTCGAGCGGACGGCGCTCCGCGAGGTCTCGTTCGGCCTCGCCACCCTGGGGCTCTCTCGGGAAGCGGCGCGGGACCGTGCGCTTGAGGCTCTCGACGCCGTCGGGCTCGCGCGGCAGTCTGATGTGCACCCGTACGAGCTCTCCGCGTCCGCCCAGCGACTCGTGGCCTTGGCGACCGTCCTCGCGCGGCGTCCGCGGGTTCTGCTGCTCGACGAGCCGACCGTGGGTCTCGACGGGCGTGCGCTCGCTCGCCTCGACGCCGCGGTGACTGACGCGGCCCGGGCGGGTTCCGCCGTCGTCCTCTCGACGCACGACCGCGCGTGGGCCCGGCGGCGAGCGCATCGCGTCCTCGCCCTCGAGAGCGGGCGGTTCGCGGACGCGTGAGCCGCGCGTGAGCCCGTGCCGGTCCGGTAAGGTCGAACGCTGAGGCCACTGCCGGTGGGCGGCCGTCAGGAGGAACTGTGGAGTCGGCGTGGGAGCTGTGGGAAAGCTTCTGGGTGGCTGGCGTTCGGCGCGGCGCGGTACTCCGTCGGTTCGACGGCGAGCTCTTGACCACCCGCATTGCGTTCGACGACGGTGTCGGCGCGCCCCTCGCCTCGGAGTCTCGGATCTGGCTCTCAGGCAGCCGGGAGACGTGGAGCCGGCTCCGCTACCGCCAGGAGCCCGGAGGCCTGCATGCCGCCGCAGATCGCGTTGAGGCTGGCCTTGGGGTCGACACGCTGCCCGCGAGCGGAGATTACCTGCTGCTGTCCCGTCTGGCAGGCTCTGCCGAGCGGAGCGCGAGTTTTCTGCGCGTGGACGAGGCACAGCCCGAGCGTCCCGCGGCACCCGCCGAGATCCGGCGTCGACCGGCCGAGGACATCGACCTGCTCGAGGGCCGCACTGTGCTTGCGGAGCGGCTGGACGTCGTGGCAGGCGGGATGCGGGTTGCGATGCACTGGGCGCACCGCGGGGCGATCGTGCGCAGCTCGTGGGGCGGCGCGCTCCTATTCGGGTGCCGGGACGAGCCGGAGGCGCTAGCCGGGCTCAATCCGCGCATGGGCGAGTTCCTCCGCGAGGGCTTCGGCGAGTCCTGACCGAGGACCCCGCAACGGGCCGGACGGGACCCCGCAACGGGCCGGACGGGACCCCGCAACGGGCCGGACGGGACCCCGCAACGGGCCGGACGGGACCCCGCAACGGGCCGGACGGGACCCCGCAACGTTGTGGGGTCCCGTCCCTGAGCTTGTGGGGTCCCTGGTCACTCAGGAGCCGGCGTGGAACTTCCTTCCCGTCACACGCTCGGACGCCCCGACGCGGTCCAGGTACGGCGTGATCCCGCCCAGGTGCATGGGCCAGCCCGCGCCGAGGATCATGCACAGGTCGACGTCCTCCGGCCCCGCCACGACCCCCTCGGAGAGCAGCAGGCCGATCTCCTCGGCGAGCGCGTCCTCGCAGCGCGTGAGGACCTGCTCCGCGGTCGACGGCGCGTCGCCGAAGCTCAGGAGCTCGAGCGTTGCCGCGGGGATCTCGTGCCCACCGTCGGCGGTCGGGGCCCACAGGCCCTTGATGCCGGCGTCGATGAGCTTCTGCTGGTTGGCCGAGACGTGGAAGCGGTCGCCGAACGCCGAGTGCAGCGATTCGGCGACGTGCTGAGCGACCGGCAGCCCGACCATCGCCGCGAGCGTGAACGGCGTCATCGGCAGGCCCATCGGCTTGAGGGCGGTGTCGGCGACCTCGGCCGGCGTGCCCTCGTCGAACGTCGCCGTGACCTCACCCATGAGGCGGAGCAGGACACGGTTGACGACGAACGCGGCGGCGTCCTTGACGAGCACCGCCGTCTTCTTGAGCGACTTCGCGAGCACGAACGCCGTGGCGAGCACGGCCTCGTCCGTCTCGGGCGCGCGCACGACCTCGACGAGCGGCATGACCGCGACCGGGTTGAAGAAGTGGAACCCCACCACCCGCTCTGGGTGCTCGAGCCCCTCAGCCATCGCCGTGACCGAGAGGGATGACGTGTTGGTCGCGAGGATGCACTCGGGCGAGACGACGGCCTCGACTTCGGCGAACACCTGCTTCTTGACCGTGAGCTCCTCGAAGACCGCCTCGATGACGAAGTCCGCATCGGCGAACGCCGCCTTGGACACGGAGCCTGTCACGAGTGCCTTCGTCCGGTTCGCGGCGCCGGGTGAGAGGCGCCCCTTCGCGAGGAGCTTCTCGATCTCACCGTGGACGTACGCGACGCCCTTGTCCACGCGCGCCTCGTCGATGTCGGTCAGCACAACCGGCACCTTGAGCTGGCGCGCGAACACGAGCGCGAGCTGGCTCGCCATGAGGCCCGCCCCGACCACGCCGACCTTGGTCACGGGACGCGCGAGCTTCGCGTCCGGCGCGCCTGCCGGCCGCTTGCCGCGCCTCTGCACGAGGTCGAGGAACGCGTAGACCGTGTCGCGGAACTCCGGAGTCTGCATGAGGTACGTGAGCGCCTCGACCTCGAGCTCGGCAGATTCCTTCTGCGTCGCAAGCTTGCCGGCTTCGAACACGTCGAGCACCTTGCCGGGGGCGGGCGCGGCGTCGCCGGTCTTAGCGGCGACGAGGGCGCGCGCCGCCTTTGCCGCGGCATCCCAGCGCTCCGCGACAGCGGCGTCCGCGGAGGGATCGACGGCGTTCGGACGGCCGACGGCGGTGCGCCCCGAGAGCACGTTGCCCGCCCACGCGAGGGACTGCTCGAGGAAGTCGGCCGGCTCGAACAGGGCGTCCGCGATGCCGACCGAGAATGCCTCCTTGCCGCCGATCGTGCGGTTGTTGCTGAGCGGGTTCTCGATCATGATCTTGAGCGCCGCCTCGGGTCCCGTGAGTCGCGGGAGCCGGTACACGCCGCCCCAGCCGGGCACGAGACCAATGAACGCCTCGGGGAGGCCCAAGCCGTTCGCGCCGGTCGAGACCGTCCGGTACGTGCAGGCGAGGGCGATCTCGAGACCGCCGCCGAGCGCCACGCCGTTGATGAACGCGAACGTCGGAACGCCGAGGTCCGCGAGGAGGTCGTAGGCGGCATGGCCGAGCCGGGCCATCTGCGCCCCATGCTCGGGCTTGCGCAGCTGCTTCACGGTCGTCAGGTCGGCGCCCGCGACGAGGAAGTACGGCTTCCCGGTCACGGCCACGGCCTGGATCTCACCGGCCGCGGCGCGCTCGCGCAGTGCCTCGAGTGTGCGCCCGAGCTCGATGAGCGTGTTCGGCCCGAGCGTCGTGGGCTTCGAGTGGTCGAGCCCGTTGTCGAGCGTGAGGAGGGCAATCTTCAGAGAGGACCGGCCGCGCCCGCCGGCGGGCCCGGGAAGGACCACGTCCTTGACGAGCGAGTGGGTGACGATCTCGCTGGGGACCTCGGCGGCGAGGTCGGCAAACTGGTCGAAAGCAGAGGCGGTCACGTCACTCGCCCTTCCGGTAGTCGGGGTGGTTCGGGTTCTCCCAGATGACGGTGCCGCCCATGCCAAGCCCTATGCACATGGTCGTCATTCCGTAGCGGACGCTCGGATCCTCTGCGAACTGGCGGGCTAGCTGAGTCATGAGCCGCACGCCCGAGGATGCGAGGGGATGGCCTACGGCGATCGCCCCGCCGTAGCGGTTCACGCGCGGATCGTCGTCCGCGATCCCGAAATGGTCGAGGAAGCTCAGGACCTGGACGGCGAACGCCTCGTTGATCTCGAAGAGGCCGATGTCCTCAATCGAGAGGCCGGCCTTGGCGAGGGCCTTCTCCGTGGCGGGCACGGGCCCGATCCCCATGACTTCGGGCTCGACACCGGCGAAGGCGAACGCGACGAGCCGCATGCGGGGCGTGAGACCGAGCTCCTCGGCGGTCTCGGCGGACGCGAGGAGGCACGCCGTCGCACCGTCGTTGAGCCCGGCCGCGTTGCCGGCGGTGACCCGGCCGTGCGGGCGGAACGGGGTCCGCAGCGCTGCGAGGTCCTCCATCGTGGTGCCGGGCCGCGGCGGCTCGTCCGCCGTCGCGAGGCCGAAGCCCTCGCCCGGGCGGTGCGTCGAAACCGGGACGAGATCCGGCTGGATCCGGTCGGCGGCATACGCGGCCGCGAGCTTCGCCTGGGAGGCGACGGCGTAGCGGTCCGCGCGCTCCTTCGTGATGGCGGGGAAGCGGTCGTGGAGGTTCTCCGCAGTGTTGCCCATATTGAGGGCGGCGGGATCGACGAGACGTTCCGCGAGGAACCGCGGGTTCGGGTCCGTTCCCTGGCCCATGGGGTGGTTGCCCATGTGCTCGACGCCTCCGGCGATGACGACGTCGTACGCGCCGACGCCGATGCCGCTCGCCGTCGTCGTCACCGCGGTCATGGCACCCGCGCACATGCGGTCGATCGCGAAGCCGGGCACCGTTCGGGGGAGGCCCGCGAGGAGCGCGGCGCTGCGCCCGATCGTGAGGCCCTGTTCGCCGGTCTGGGTTGTCGCAGCGATGGACACCTCGTCGACGCGTTCGGCGGGCAGGGACGGGTTGCGGCGCAGCAGCTCGCGGATCGCCTTGACCACGAGGTCGTCGGCGCGCGTGCCGTGGTACATCCCCTTCTCGCCAGCCTTGCCGAAGGGGGTTCGAACGCCGTCGACGAAGACGACGTCCCGGATGTGCCTGCTCGGGGCCATGGGCAACTCCTGCCGGTGGTGGGTGTGCTGTGGGTGGGCGGGTCAAACACCGCGGGCGTGGCCGCCCTCACCCCCAATGTTACTGGTCAGTAACTTAGCCCGCAATGCCCATTGCGCCGCTGCCTCGCAGGCTCAGTGCTCGGCCGCCGCGCCCTTCTTCCGCACGGGAAGCGGCTCGGGGTGCTCGAACGCGTCGAGGACCGTGGTGAGCACGCGGTCGACCTGCCACTCGCGCGCTCCGAGCTCGCGCAGCGAGTCGGCGAGCGATTCAGCCGTGAGCTCGGCGGGCGGCCGCCACGCGACACGGCGCAGGTGATCCGGCGTCAGGAGGTTCTCGGTCGGCATCCCGAGCTCGTCGGCGAGGGCCGCGATGCGCGGCCTCACAGTGTGCAGCCTCGCCGCCGCGTCCGGGTCGCGATCCTCCCAGACGCGTGCGGGCGGCGGGGCGTTCGTCGGCAGGTGGAGTGGAGGCAGCTCGTCGTCGGGCAGGCTCCGCGCCGCCGCGATCGCCCGGAGCCAGCGCGGGGCCTCGCGCTGCGCCGCGCGCCCGTGGAAGCCCTTCGTCGCGATGAGCTGGGGCACCGTGGCTGGCATCGCGCGCGCGACGGCGACCACGGCCGAATCCGGGATGAGCTTGCCAGGGGCGATGTCCCGCTTCTGGGCGAGGGCGTCCCGTTCGGTCCATAGCTCGCGGACCGCGGCGAGCTGGCGGCGATTGCGGATCTGATGCACGCCCGATGTGCGGCGCCACGGATCCGGCTTCGGCTCCGGCAGCCCCGAGGCGAGGATCGAGCTGAACTCCTCCTCGGCGATCTCGAGCTTGCCCTGGGAGGCCAGGAGGTCGGCGAGCTCGTCGCGGAGCTCCACGAGCACCTCGACGTCGAGCGCCGCGTAGCGGAGCCACGGCTCCGGCAGCGGGCGCGTGGACCAATCCGCGGCCGAGTGCTCCTTCGCGAGCCCGAAGCCGAGAAGCTGCTCCACCACGGCGGCCAGGCCCACCCGGGGGAGCCCCGCGAGCCGAGCCGCGAGCTCGGTGTCGAAAAGGCGGTCCGGCCACATGCCGAGCTCCGCGAGGCACGGGAGGTCCTGGGTCGAGGCATGGAGAACCCATTCGACGCCGCGCAGCGCGTCGCCGAGCACGGAAAGGTCGTCGAACGGCTCGGGGTCGATGAGCCACGTCCCGGCTCCCTCGCGCCGGATCTGGACGAGGAACGCGCGTTGGCCGTACCGGAAGCCGGAGGCGCGCTCGGCATCAACGCCCGCGGGGCCGGCTCCGGCCGCAATCGCGCGGGCGGCCCGCTTGAGCCCCTCGGGCGTCTCGATCACCAGCGGGACCCCGTCGCGCGGGGCGTCGAGCTCGATGACCGCGGGCACGGGCTCGGCGAAGCCCTCGACATGAACGTGGGCGCTCCCGTCGTCGCTGCGGTCCGGGGTCGGTGTGGGGCTGGCTTCGATGCGGCCGGGCTCCGATCCGGCCTGAGCGGCGTCCTGTGACTGTGCGGTCATGATTCCCCGAGTCTACGCCGCGCCGCGTCAGTCTCGGCGGCGGGGGAGCGGCGCGACACCGTCCGGGAGGGGTGGGAGCCCCGCGAACGTGCAGACCATGTCTGCCCACGCCTCGAGGTGGGACCGCACCGCGGAGCTTGTCGGCGTCCACGACGCCCTGAGCTCGATGTCGATCGATTCGCGCCGCCCCGCGAGGGTTCCGAAGCTCTCGGACAGGACGCGCGTCGCCGTTCCGCCCGCTGCCGTGTAGCCAGCTCCGTGCTTCTCGAGGGCCTCCACGAGCCACGTCCACGCGACGGAGCCGAGGAGCGCGTCCTCGGCCATCTCAGGCTCAAGGCGCGCCCGGATGTACGTGACGATCCGGAACGTGCCCTGCCACACGGCTGGTGGCTCGGGGTCGTGCAGAAGGATGAACCGACCCGTGGCGAGCTCACCGGTGTCCGGAGCGGGGGCGGGGCGCGGCGTGCGGGGTCGCCCCGCCGAGTCGAGCACCTCTGCTTCAAGCGCGACGGCGTAGGGCGCGAGCCGGGCGGGTGCCGGGATCTCCTCGAGCCGCAACTCGGAGCGGCCGACGGCGGCACGCAGCGAGCGCAGTGCGCTCTGGAAGTCCGCAGGCAACTGGGCTAATGCGGTCACCATCTCAGCGTACGTCGAGGGGCCTCGGCCTGCCCGTCTGGCACGCCGAGGCCCCCACAGTCGACTGCTCAGCGGGCGAGTTCCTCGCGCACGGCGGCTGTGCTTCTCCTCGCCACCTAGCGGGCGAGTTCCTCGCGCACGGCGGCTGCAAACAGGTCTACATCCTGCTCAGTCGTATCAAACGAGCACATCCACCGCACTTCGCGGCGCTTCGCGTCCCAGTCGTAGAACCTGAAGCGATCGCGCACGCGATCCGCGACGCCCTCCGGCAGGATCGCAAACACGCCGTTGGCCTGCGTCTCCTGGGTGAGCTCGACGCCGTCGAGCCCCTCGACGCCAGCGCGCAGCCGGGCCGCCATCGCGTTCGAATGCGCGGCCGAGCGGAGCCACAGATCGTCCTCGAGGAGCGCGAGGAACTGGGCCGAGACGAAGCGCATCTTGGACGCGAGCTGCATGTCCATCTTGCGCAGGTACGCGAGGCCGTGCGCCGCCTCGGGGTCGAGCGCCACGACGCACTCGCCGAACAGCATGCCGTTCTTGGTCCCGCCGAAGGAGAGGATGTCCACGCCGGCGTCCCGAGTGAACGCCCGGACGGGCACGCCGAGCCCAGCGGCGGCGTTCGCGAGTCGGGCGCCGTCCATGTGCACCTTCATGCCGAGGGAGTGCGCGTGCGAGGTGATCTCGCGGAGCTCCTCGATTGAGTAGCGCGTGCCGAGCTCGGTCGTCTGGGTGAGCGAGACGGCGAGCGGCTGGGCGCGGTGCTCGTCGCCCCAGCCCCAGGCCTCGCGATCGATGAGTTCAGGGGTGAGCTTGCCGTCCTCCGTGGGAACGGCGAGGAGCTTGAGGCCGCCGACGCGCTCGGGGGCACCGTTCTCGTCGACGTTGATGTGCGCGGTGTGGGCGCAGACGATCGCGCCCCAGCGCGGCACGAGCGACTGGAGCGAGAGCACGTTCGCTCCCGTGCCGTTGAACACAGGGAAGGACTCGACGCCCTCGCCGAAGAGCCTCTCCATCTCGGCCTTGAGGCGCGCGGTGTAGTCGTCGTCGCCGTAGGACGTCTGGTGGCCGCCGTTCGCAGCCGCGAGCGCCGCGAGGACCTCGGGGTGGGCGCCCGAATAGTTGTCCGACGCGAAGCCGCGCCGGGCCGTGTCGTGGAGGGGCCATCCGGCCGGGGCGCTTGCGATGGCGGTGGGGGCAGGGTCGATCGAAGTCACTGTCACAGTATTGCGCACCGTTCTGTCGAAGATTTCAGGGGCGCCGTGGGGTCACGCCGTAAGGTCGAGCCTGGCGCCGTTGAGGGTCGCGGCGTCCTCGGCGAACAGCGCGACGACGCGCGCCGCGAGCTCGTCCACGTGCGTGTACCCGGGAAAGCGCCGCTCGGGTTGGGCCGTGCGCATCGCGTCGTCGAGGAGGGCCTTGACCGCGAGGACGACGGCGGCGCTTGCCTGAGGCACGGGAGCCTCCTTGCGCCCGGACTGGGCTGCCGAGAACCCCTCGGCCGCGGCCCGCGTCCACATCTCGGCAGCGGCCTTGGCCGCCGCGTAGTTCGCGATCCCGGCGGTCGGCCGGTCGAGCGTGGTCGACGTGACCATCGCGAAGCGCCCGCGCGGCGAGGCGAGGAGGTCGTCGAAGAAGGCGCGGCTCGTGTTGCGCAGCGTCGTGATCGCCGAGCGCGCGAGGAAGTCCCAGTCCTCGTCCGACTGTTCGGCGAGCGAGCCGCCGCCGCGCCATCCGCCCACGAGGTGGATCACGCCGTCGACCGCGCCGAACGTGCCGCGCAGCTCGGCGGCGAGCGCCTGGACCGCGGCGTAGTCGGCGAGGTCGCACGCGCGCTGGGGCACGCCGCCGTCGTTCGCTTCGCTGGACGGTGGGCCGAACGCCGCGGCGAGCCGCTCGGCGTTGCTGCCCACGGCGATCGCTGTGGCGCCCGCGGCGCGCAGGGCCCGGACCGTCGCGACGCCCGAGGCCGCGGTGGCCCCCGCGACCACGACGACCGCGCCCTCGGCGCTCGGGCTCACGCGGCGGTCCCGGGGAGGGCGCTCCGGCCCGTGATTCCAGCGGTGGACTCGATGACGTGGCGCATCTTCTTCTCCAAGGCCTCGTAGAACATGGACAGCGGGAACTCATCGTCGAGCACCTGGTCCGTCATCTCCCGCGGCGTCCCCGCGAGCGGGAGCGCCTCGGGGCCCTTGGCCCACACGGAGGCCGGGTTTGGCGTCACGGTGCCCGAGACGAGTTCGTACGCTGCGAGCCAGTGTGCCACCTTCGGGCGGTCGATGGAGCGCCAGTAGAGCTCGTCGATCGCATCGCCGAGCGCGCTCACGACCGCGGGGACCTCTGCCCAGTCGATCGTGAGCTTGGTGTCGGTCCAGTGCAGCACGCGGTGCTGGTGCATCCACGCGAACAGGAGCTGGCCGCCCAGGCCGTCGTAGTTGCGCACCCGGTTGCCCGTGATGGCGAAGCGGAAGATCCGGTCGAAGATGACGGCGTACTGAACGAGCTTCGCGTGGTGCCGGGTCTCCGGGTCCGCCGCCTCGTCGCGCTCGATCTTGACGGACTCGCGGAACGCCGTGAGGTCGCAGCGCAGCTCCTCGAGCGAGTACAGGAAGAACGGCATGCGCTGCTTGATCATGAACGGGTCGAACGGGAGATCGCCGCGCATGTGGGTGCGGTCGTGGATGAGGTCCCACATGACGAACGTCTCCTCGGCGAGCTTCTGGTCCGCGAGCAGCTCGGCGGCGTCGGCGGGCAGCTCGAGGTTCGTCACGCTCGCCGCGGCGTCGAGGACGCGGCGGAAGCGCGCGGCCTCGCGGTCGGCGAAGATGGCGCCCCACGTGAACTTCGGCACTTCGCGCATCGCGACCGTCTCGGGGAAGAGCACGGCCGAGTTCGTCGCGTAGCCGGGGGTGAAGTCGAGGAAGCGGATCGGCACGAAGAGCTTGTTGCTGTAGGCGCCGGCCTCGAGCTCGGCGACGAAGTCCGGCCACACGACCTCGACGAGGACGGCCTCGACGAGCCGGTCTCGGCTCCCGTTCTGCGTGTACATGGGGAAGACGACGAGATGCTGGCGGCCGTTCGCGCGGTCGAGCTGCGGCTGGAACGCGACGAGGGAGTCGAGGAAGTCCGGGACGCCGAAGCCCTGCCCGGCCCAGCGCCGGAAATCGGCGACGGCGAGGCGCAGGTACTCGGTGTCGTGCGGGAAGCGCGGTGCGAGGGCCTCGATGCTCGCCGTGATCTCCTGGATGAGCTCACCGGCCAGAGTGTGGTCCGAGGCTTCCGCGACGGAGCCGTCGTGGGCCTGAAGCGGCTGGAGGCGGATCGCCGCTTCCTTGAGGGCGAGCCACTGGGGATCCTGGGCGATGGCGCCGTGGGTGCGGTGGGCGGGTGAGGCTGCGCGGGTGGGGGAGACATCAGCAGCGTGAGCGATCGCAGTCACGGCCAACTCGCTTTCTCTCGGTTTCTCTCAGCAGGGAAGGCTGATACGAGAGTAGCCAAGAGGAAGGATATCTGCGCGTGAAATGCTCTTAGCACCAGAAAGTCTATTGCTTGCTGGCCGAAGAAACCGGCCGTGGCCCGCACTGGCGAGGCCTCGGCCGGTCCGGTTCAGCCGTGCGTCATTCCGCCTCGGGCACGAGTGTGAGGGAGATCGAGTTGATGCAGAAGCGCTGATCGGTCGGGGTCGCGTACCCCTCGCCCTCGAACACGTGCCCGAGGTGGGAGTTGCATGTCGCGCAGCGCACTTCGACGCGGTCCATCCCGAGGGTCCGGTCGTGCAGGTACACGACCGCATCGTCGGCGAGCGGCGCCCAGAACGAGGGCCAGCCGCAATGCGAATCGAACTTCTCGCGGCTCGTGAAGAGCTCGGCGCCGCACGCGCGGCACCGGTAGCTGCCCTTGGTGTGGGTGTCCCAGTACTCGCCCGTGTAGGCGCGCTCGGTGCCGGCCTCGCGGAGCACGTGGTACTCCTCGGGAGTGAGGCGGTCGCGCCATTCGGCGTCGGTACGGGCGGCGGGGTGGGGGAGAGAGGAGCGGCGGGGGAGAGAGGGGCCGTGGGGCAGAGGGGTGGGCTGTGCAGCATCCATGCCTAGGTCAACGATCAGGAGTCGCCGATGAATCCCGTGCCCGCGTACAGGTGCAGCACGGGGATCCCGATGCGGCGCTGGGCCTGATTGGCCCAGTCCGTGTGGAACGTGTCCTCGATGGCGTGGGGGAGCGTGACGACGATGGCCTGGGTCGCGCCGGAGGACGACGCGCGGTCGGCCAGCGCGACGACCGGGTCGCCTTCCACGAGGCCTCCCGTCGCTCCGCCGCCCACGCCGTCGAGCGCCGCGAGCGAGCCATCGAGGGCCGTCTGGGCGACGGCGCGCTGGGCCACGGGATCGCCCTCGCCGGCGAGACCCTCGAAGGCCTTGCCGAATTCGAGCATCGACAGGTGATCGAGGAAGTCCACCACGAGGCGGCGCTTGCGTCCCGCCGGGACGAGGATCTCGATGGGGGTGTCGTGCTCGACGAGCTCGGACACCGCGGTCCGCTCGGCGGGCCCAAGGGCGACTTCGGTCAGGATGAGGATCGGCGCCGTCATGGGATCAGACTAGCGGTCGCCCACCGAATCGCCCACAGGCCGCCCGCGCGTGGCCGCCGCGGGCGCAAGTGGTCCCGCGCGCCTCGGTCGCGGCAGCGCGCCGTCGTCCGCTCGGAGCTCGTGGACTTGCGACAATGGGGCCATGCCCCGCAAGCGATCCGAGTCCCAGTCCGCCCCCAGCGCCCCGCTTCCGCGCAGCGTTTGGGCCCTTCTGGGCGCCGGGGTGGGCCTCGGCGCCGCGTCTGCCGTGGCCGCCTCGAGCTCGGCGCTCGCCGCCTATTTCGCGCGGCGTATCGTGACGCCGGAGCGGGTCAAGAACGAGGATCAGGAGGTCCTCGCGGTTCAGGGCTCGGGCAGCGAACGGCGCGTGATCCTCCGCGCGACGCCAGAGACGGTGGTCGACGGCGAGTACAGCCTGTTCTTCGACCTGGGGGCGGGCCACGCGCGCCTTGGCCCGCTCGAGGACTACACGCCAGGGGACGGGACGGTGACGCGCCGAGTTGTCGCCGAGTACGCGGGCGACCTGCGGAAGGCGGTACGGGCGCGCTGGAGCGGCGTCGTCTTCGGCTCGCCGGCCGACCTCGACTGCGTGGCCGAGGACGTGGCGATCCAGACCGATCTAGGGCCAGCGCCCGCGTGGCTCGTGCGCCCCGAGAGCCCCGAGCGCGCTCGCACCTGGGCGATCATGGTCCATGGGCGCGGCGCGTCGCGCCTCGAATCGCTGCGGGGGCTCCTCCCCGCGCGGCGGCTCGGCCTGACGAGCCTCGTGATCTCCTACCGCAATGACGGAGACGCCCCCGCGACGCCCGACGGCCGCTACGGGCTCGGCATGACGGAGTGGCGCGACGTCGAGGAAGCCATCGCGTTCGCGCTCGCGAACGGGGCCGAGGACGTCGTGCTGTTCGGCTGGTCCATGGGCGGCGCGATCAGCCTCGCAGCCGCGGATCGGTCGAGCCTCCGGCAGTACATCCGCGCGCTCGTCCTCGACGCGCCCGTGGTCGATTGGGTCGACGTCCTCGCGCACCAGGCGCAGAAGAACCGCATCCCCGCCGGCGTGGGGCGGTTCGGCCAATTCCTGCTCGCGCATCCGTGGGGGCGCCGCATCACGGGCCTCGCCGCGCCGCTCGACTTCCGGGCGATGGATTGGGTCACTCGCGCCGTCGAGCTCCGCACGCCGACGCTCATCCTGCACAGCGTGGACGACGACTTCGTGCCGTTCGGTCCGTCCGCGCTTCTCGCGGGCCGCAATCCCGAGATGGTAACGCTTGAGACGTTCCGGAAGGCCCGGCACACCAAGGAATGGAACGTCGACCCAGAGCGCTGGGAGCAGACGATCGTGACGTGGCTCGGCGAGGTGCTCGCGCCGCGTCCGGGGCCGGGCCAGCAGGTTGAGCATCCGGCTGGGGATCTTGTCGGAGGCTCCGCGGAAGAAGACTCAAGGCCCGCGCAGGCGGGCGACTGACGCGCGCGTGAGGCGCACGAGGTCCGCGGGGGAGAGCTCGATGTCGAAGCCGCGCCGGCCGCCCGAGACGAGGATCGTCCTGTGCGCGAGCGCCGACTCGTCGATGGCGGTCGGGGAGGGCTGGCGCTGCCCCAGCGGGGAGATCCCGCCCAGGACGTAGCCCGTGCGTCGCACGGCGGCCGCTGGATCCGCCATCGAGGCCTTCTTCGCCCCAAACGCGGCGGCGGCCGCCTTGAGGTCCAGGCTCCCACTGACAGGCACGACGGCGACGCACAGTTTGCCGGCGACGTCCACCATGAGCGTCTTGAAGACGCGCTCGGGCTCGATGCCGAGAGCATCCGCGGCCTCGAGGCCGTAGCTCTGCGTGGACTGGTCGTGCTCGTAGGGGTGGGCCGTGTACGCGACACCGGCTGCGTCGAGCGCGGCCGTCGCCGGCGTGCCCGGGCCGTGCCCGCCTTTGGCTTTGCCTGTGGATCGCATCGCCACCTCGCGTTGGGGAAGCCTGTGCCGACGCATCCCGCCGAGGCGCAGCCTTGGGAGCCGCGCTCGTCGGGGTATGCCAGCCTTGACAGTGTCTGAGCCTCCACTACAGTGATGGCGAATTGCAATCACTTGGGGATGGAGCCTTCGATGGCCGTACGTGTCGACCTGAACATCTCGCTCGACGGATTCGCGACGACGGCGGATCAGACGCCGGAGAACCCGATGGGCGAGGACTGGTCCCGCCTCGTCTCCGCCTATGTCGCAACCCGCACCTTCCGCGAACGGGTCCTGCACGACGCCTCGGGGGAAGGCACGACCGGGGTGGACGACAAGTATGCGCAGGCGTACTTCGCGGAGGTCGGCGCGGAGATTATGGGTGCGGGGATGTTCGGCCTGCACAGCTTTCCGGACGATCCGGACTGGCGAGGCTGGTGGGGCGACGAGCCGCCGTTCCGGGCTCCGGTGTTCGTGCTCACGCACACCGCGCGGCCGTCGATCGAGATGGCGGGCGGCACGACGTTCCACTTCCTGTCCGCGACCCCGGAGGAGGCGCTCGATCGCGCTCTCGCCGCCGCTGACGGCAAGGACGTCCGCATCGGCGGCGGGGCTTCTGTGGTGCGCGACTTCCTCAAGGCCGGTCTCGTGGACCAGCTCCACGTCGCCATCACGCCCATCCTGCTCGGGCACGGCATCCGTCTCTGGGACGATCTGCGCGGCCTCGAGTCGGGCTACAGCGTCACCGCAGAGGCCGCCGAGAGCGGCATCACGCACGTGACTTTCCGGCGATGACGGCCGTGCGCCGGACCGCATCGGGCAGCGGCAGCTGAAGACCCAAGCGGACCCTTGTCTGAGGTGTTGATCTGGGCCGGCTTCGCCGCCGGTGCCTGCTTGATCGTCGGGACCGCGATGAGCATTCTCGGCGCGCTCGTCGTCCCGCGGCGCGTCAGGTCGTTGGTGACAGCGGTGATCGACGCGCTGCTGGACGGCGTCTTTCTTGTGGCCCTCCGCGGCGTCGACGCCTTCGAACGGCGCGACCGATTCCTGGGCTGGCAGGCCCCCCTGACTCTCGTAGTCCGCCTGACCGCATGGATGGGAATGCTCGTGGTCGGCTTCGCGCTGATCATGCTGCCGGCGACCGGCGGCGATCTCGGCGCGGCTCTCGAAGACGCCGGCTCTTCCGTCTTCACGCTCGGCTTCGCGGTCCCGCACGGCGGTGGCGGACAGCTCGCCGCCTACCTCGCTGGGTTCTCCGGCATGGCGGTCATCGGTCTCCAGATCGGCTACCTGCCCACCGTGTACGCCTCGTTCAACCGACGCGAAACCGAGGTCAGCCTCCTCGTCGCCCGAGCCGGAACTCCGGCCTGGGGACCCGAAATCCTGCTGCGGACCCACTGGGGCACCGGCAGCAGCCCCTCTGGACCGGTTCTCGGCGAGCTCTTCGTGCGCTGGGAGCGGTGGACCGCGGAGGTCGCCGAATCGCACGCAACCTACACGACGCTGCTTCGCCTGCGCTCGCCGAGGACGAACTCCCATTGGCTGACGTCCCTCATCGCGGTCATGGATGCCGCCGCCCTTCACCTCGCCCTCGCCCCAGACTCCGATCCCAAGATCACGGCACGGCTCATGCTGCGCATGGGGTTCGAGACTCTCAACGACATGGCCAGAGCTGCGAAGCTGCCTGTTCCCGATCTTGCCCAGGCCGCCGACACGATGCCCATCTCGATCACGTTCGAGGAATTCGCCCAGGCCGCCGCAACCCTCCGCTCGGTCGGCTACCCGGTCACCGAAACCGACGAGGACGCTTGGCCCCACTTCAGGGGATGGCGCGTGAACTACGATCGCGCTGCGCTGGCGCTGTGCCGCGAGCTCGACGCCCCGCCGTCCATGTGGACCGGACCGCGCCGGTGGCCTTCCCAGCCAACGCCGCCTCGCCGCCCCAACCCCGGCAGAACCCGCACCCAGAAGTAGGGCGACCAACTCGTGGTGCTCCTCACGGCGGCGGAGCTAGTGTGCGGACATGGCAAGTATCCTCACCTGGGTCACGCAGTCCGGCGTCGTGCAAGGGATCATCATCGGCGCCACGCTCGCGTTCTTGACAGCGATCCTTGTGATGAACGCCGCCGCCCGGACCATCACGACGACTGTCAACGGCTGGAGCGCCATCCGCAAGTGCGGCCGGCCCGGGAATGGCGTGCTCGTGCGGGCCGCCTGCGCCAAAGCCCTGCCGATCGTGAATGTGTTTGAGGAGGCTGCTTACTGGACTGCGGCTGCGGACGGGTCAGGGCAAACGCTCACTGGCCGGCATGAATACCTCATGCGCTTTCCGGCCGGGCAGCTCCCGCCGAATGACGCCTTCTGGTCGCTTACCATGACCGATGCCGTCGGGTATATGGTGAAAAGTCCCATTAATCGCTCGAGTTTTGACGATCGTTCGAATCTCGTGAAGAATGCCGACGGTTCGATCGATATCTATTTCCAGCAAAGCGCTCCGGCCGGGCATGAGCAGAACTGGTTGCCGTCCCCTTCCGGAAAGTTCAAGTTGATGCTCCGCGTGTATCTGCCCGGCTCGGCGATTCTTGATGAGACGTATCGGGTCCCGCCGGTTGTTAAGGCTGGATGATATGAATTACCTCATCTTGAAGTACGCCTATCCGTTCACGGCCGTCATACTCGCAATTTTCGCGTGGGTGGTCTACCAGCGAATATCGCGCGGATGGGGCGAGATCGTCCCGCTGGCGATAGCGGCGGGCGTGGTGTGGCTGCTCGGCGCCCCGCTCTTCATTTACCTCTGGCCGCGTATTACCGTCAACGGCTACAAGAGGGTCATTGTCAAGCGTGGGCTCGGTGATGGGCCGGTCCCGGTCAACACGCTTTACGCCGTGCCTAGTACCTCTTCTCCGTCGGCGTCGCGCGGGAGCTTGTTGGCGACCGGAACCGACGACGTGCTCTATATCGGAGGGTGGCTGGACTTGAACAAGGGGCCGCAGCTTCTGCACGTTCCGGACACGGCGGGCCGGTATTACAGCCTGCAGCTCACGAACCCCGCGGATGGCGCAAATTTCGCTTACGTCGGCAAGCGCACGACCGGAACCGTGGCAGGCGACTATCTTCTCAGCGGACCCGGATGGAACGGAACCGTGCCCGAAGGCGCGACACAGATACCTTCTCCGAGCCATGCCGTGCTCGTCATCGGCCGCGTATTCGTGGGGAGCGAAAGCGATCTTCCCATCGCGTACGGGCTTGCGAAGCAAATGCAGCTCGTCCCGCTGGGCGTCGACGCCTAGTCAGTAAGAGCCTCGGGATCGATCCCTCGCCGATGTTCGTCGGCGGAGTTATCTTTCCATCATGGATGGCAAGTCCGGCGGAACCTGGACTGGTGCCGGGACCGGTGGGTCTGGGACTGGTGCTGGGACCGGTGGGTCTGGGACTGGTGCTGGGACCGGGAGGTCTGGGACGGGTGCCGGGACTGGTGGGACCGGCACAGGAAAAGGCACTGGCGGGTCTGGGACTGGTGCTGGGACCGGTGGGTCTGGGACGGGTGCGGGGACCGGCGGGTCCGGCACAGGAAAAGGCACTGGCGGGTCCGGCACAGGAAAAGGCACTGGCGGGTCTGGGACGGGTGCGGGGACCGGTGGGTCTGGGACAGGTGCCGGGACCGGCGGGACCGGCACGGGCGCCGGCACCGGGAGGTCTGGGACTGGCGCCGGTACGGGCGGGACCGGCACGGGCGCCGGCACCGGGAGGTCTGGGACGGGTGCCGGGACTGGTGGGACCGGCACAGGAAAAGGCACTGGCGGGTCTGGGACGGGTGCCGGGACCGGTGGGTCTGGGACGGGTGCCGGGACCGGTGGGTCTGGGACGGGTGCGGGGACCGGCGGGTCTGGGACAGGTGCCGGGACCGGCGGGTCTGGGACGGGTGCGGGGACTGGCGGGTCTGGCACGGGCGCCGGCACCGGCGGGTCTGGCACGGGCGCCGGCACCGGCGGGAACGGAACGGGCCGCCGGCCTCCCCGAGAGTCTTAGGAGAATCCTCCACCCGGGCCGCTCGCAACAAGGGCGGGCAGCCTGTGCTCGTCATACTGCGGGGACCGCGTCAGGCCCAGCTCATCCGATCCGTTGCGCCGTCACGTCCGCAGGGTGCCTCAGGCGGACTGGCCGAGCTGGCACTCGCCGGCCACCTTGCGCTTGATGCGCACGAGCATTGCGCTCATGCCGCGCAGGCGCAGCGGCGAGACGGCGCGGTCAAGCCCGAGTTCGTGGGCGATGTCGTCCGGCACGGCGAGGATCTCGTTGGCGGGGAGGCCGTCGAGCCCCTCGGCGAGGATGCTCGCGAAGCCGCGCGTGGTCGGGGCCTCGCGCGGAGCGGTGAGGAAGAGGCGCACGGTGGGGGACGCGCCGTCGTCCGCGGGCTCCGTCTCGATGGTGATGAAGACCGGCGATTGGCACTCGACAACCTGCTCGAGGCGCTCGGGGTGGTTCTCGTACCGCTCGGGCAGCTCGGGAAGCGACTGCGCGAATTCGAGCAGGAGCTGAAGCCGGTCGCGCTCCTCGAGCCCCTGGAACTCGTCGATGATTTCCGCGAGAGCCGCGGGTGTGGTGTGAGTCGTCATATCCCTTCCAGACCATGCCGGGCGATGCGCGGCGCGGCGGCCTCGTGGTGAGACCGCCGCGCCGGCATCGGTGCCTAGTGTCCGCGCCTTAGGAGGGCGCGTGCTTCGTGTCCGCCCTCAGGAGAGCGGCCAAGTGCCTCGTTCTTCACCCTTAACAATCGGAACGCGCACCGCATTTCCCCACTCGGTCCACGAACCGTCATAGTTGCGGACGTTGTCGAAGCCCAGGAGGTACTTGAGCGCGAACCACGTGTGGCTCGACCGCTCGCCGATGCGGCAGTACGCCACGACCTCGTCTCCGGCGGTGAGGCCAGCCTCCCCGAGGTACAGCGCCTCGAGGTCGCCGCGCGACTTGTAGGTGCCGTCCTCGGCTGCGGCGCGGGCCCACGGGATGGACGCGGCCGTCGGAATGTGGCCACCGCGGAGCGCGCCCTCCTCGGGGTACGCGGGCATGTGCGTGCGCTTGCCCGTGTACTCCTCGGGGGAGCGGACGTCGATGAGCGGCTTGCCGAGGTGCGCGAGCACGTCGTCCTTGAACGCGCGGATGGGCGCGTCGTCGCGCACGACGACGGGGTAGTCGCCTTCGACTGGGGTCGGGACCTCGGTGGTGAGCTCGCGGCCCTCGGCGATCCACTTGTCGCGGCCGCCGTCGAGGAGGCGGACGTCCTCGTGGCCGAACAGCGTGAAGACCCACAGTGCGTAGGCGGCCCACCAGTTCGACTTGTCGCCGTAGATGACCACGGTCGTGTCGCGGGAGATGCCCTTGGAGGAGAGGAGCTTCGCGAACGCCGGGCCGTCGACGTAGTCGCGAGCCACCTCGTCGTTCAGGTCGGTGTGCCAGTCGATCTTGACCGAGCCCGGGATGTGACCCGTCTCGTAGAGCAGAACGTCCTCGTCGGACTCGACGACGGCGAGCTTGGCATCCTCGAGCGCGCCTCCGGCGAGCTGGGCGGCGAGCCACTCGGTGGAGACGAGGCGCTCGGGATGGGCGTAGGCGGCGAACTTCTCGTTCGTGTCGAGGGGGTAGCTCATGGCGATTGCCTTTCGCTCGGGTGAGTCGGGGCCGCGGCCAGCCACGACCGCGTGCTCCTGGGAAGTCCCTCCCAGCGTAGCCACGGTGCGCGCACGGGGTGAGTGCCGCCGTCGTCCGTTGTCATGCTGCGAAACATGACGCGCGTCTCCGCGATATCCTTGCCCTTGCCCCTCACACCGATGTAGCGCCCCTGTGGGCCCATGTAACGGACGGATTCCTTGGCGACTGTCGCACACCTGACCACCCGCACGCCGAAAGTGTCCGCCGAAGAGATCCTGGCTGGCTTCCACCCCTCACCCCGCTTCGGCGAGGTCTCCTTCGCGAGCTACCGCCCGGACCCGGCGCAGCCCACCCAGGCGGCGGCCGTCAAGTCGCTCGAAGACTTCGGGGTGTCCGTGGACGGCGCGCGGGACGGCGGGGGACTGTTCTCCAAGCTTTTTCGGGCCAACAAGTCGAAGGGGCGCGCCGGCGTCTACCTCGACGGCGGCTTCGGGGTGGGGAAGACCCACCTTCTCGCGTCGCTGTGGCACTCCGTGCCGGGGCCCAAGGCGTTCGGCACGTTCGTTGAATACACGAACCTCGTGGGCGCCCTCTCGTTCCGCAAGACCGTCGAGGCGCTCAGCACGTATCGGCTCGTGTGCATCGACGAGTTCGAGCTCGACGACCCGGGCGACACCGTGCTCATGTCCCGCCTCATGCGCGAGCTCGCCGACGCGGGGGTCAAGCTCGCCGCGACGTCCAACACCCTCCCGGGCTCGCTCGGTGAGGGCCGCTTCGCCGCCGTCGACTTCCAGCGCGAGATCCAGGTGCTCGCCGACCAGTTCGACGTCGTGCGGATCGATGGCGAGGACTACCGCCACCGCGGCCTCCCGGCCGCGCCCGCGCCGCTCGAGCCCCACGAGCTCGACGCGCGGATGAACGCCGAGTTCGACGGCGGCATTGTCGCGGTCGACGACTTCGGCGCCCTCTTGACTCACCTCGCGGGCGTGCACCCGAGCCGCTACCGCCAGCTCATCGACGGGATCGACGGCGTCGTGTGGAAGGACGTCCGCACGATCGAGGAGCAGGCGGTCGCCCTCCGCTTCGTGGTCCTCGCGGACCGGCTATACGACAAGGATGTGCCGATCCTGGCCTCCGGTGTGCCGTTCGACCAGCTGTTTTCCGCCGAGATGATGGCGGGCGGATACCTCAAGAAGTACTTCCGCGCAGTCTCCCGCCTCACGGCCCTCGCCCGCGAAGGCCAGGCACACGAGCCGGCGTAGACGCAGAAATGCCGGTCCCGCCTCTCAGCGGTACCGGCATCCCTGTGACGTGATCTTGGTCGGTCCGGCCTGCGCCGGCTGAGTCTCTAGGACTGGCCCCCGTGAGATCGGGACGACGACTCGATTCGATCGAGCCTCATAGCGCAGTTACCGGCCCTGCCCGCGATTGCGTCGACTTGAGACACGGCCACCTCCTTTCACTCAGGGAGCCACAGTGCTCCACCACGAACGATAGTAGCCACGTGCCGGGCCCAATCCAACACCCTCACCAGAGTTGGGGGCATGTTTCCCGGGGAAGGCGTTGGGGGCGGCCCGCACGTGGCTACCGGGAGAAGAGAGCCGACGGCGCTGCGGATATGACGCCGGTTCTACCGCTTCGAGGATGAACGGTTGGTTAACGGGGGGTGGCCAAACGGTGGATTGATACGCCCGTGGTCCGGAATCGTGCCGGAGGAGAAGGCCGGATACGCGAAACGGCGCCTCGAGAGGCGCCGTGCGGGGTGGGCGATACTGGGATCGAACCAGTGACCTCTTCCGTGTCAGGGAAGCGCGCTACCGCTGCGCCAATCGCCCAAGGAGACCTCTTCCCCGGAGAGAATCCCGTTACGAAGAAGAGAGCGGACGACGAGACTCGAACTCGCGACATCCACCTTGGCAAGGTGGTGCTCTACCAACTGAGCTACGTCCGCACGAAAGGCCGTGAAGCCTCTCCGTGGGCGATACTGGGATCGAACCAGTGACCTCTTCCGTGTCAGGGAAGCGCGCTACCGCTGCGCCAATCGCCCGGAAATCCGGAGCAAACCGGAAATCAGGATATTCACCGAGGTGGGGACGGGATTCGAACCCGCGTATACGGCTTTGCAGGCCGCTGCCTCGCCTCTCGGCCACCCCACCGTGTTGGCATCCTGACGAGGATGCTTCCGACAGTGTCCTGCGAGCGGACGACGAGACTCGAACTCGCGACATCCACCTTGGCAAGGTGGTGCTCTACCAACTGAGCTACGTCCGCAGGGTTGTTGCCTGGCCCTCGCCGCACCCGCGGCTTTGCGGGCCGCGTTCGGGCTCGTGGCCGCGCTTCAACGAGTAAAGACTCTACAGAACGGGCGGGCAATGCACAAATCGCTCGACGGCGAACCGCCGGTTGCCGAACGGTGAACCACACGTGTGCAATTCGAGGGCCGTGATTTGAGATCTGGGCGCGGCGTGGGCTAGAGTCTTAGAGCGCTCGCTAGCCGGGTGCCGCACCGAGAACTCGGGCGATTGGCGCAGTGGTAGCGCGCTTCGTTCACACCGAAGAGGTCACTGGTTCGAACCCAGTATCGCCCACAACTGGACCCCCGGACGCTGTCCGGGGGTCCTTGTTTTTCCGCCACGTGCGTTGTCAGACCCGTGTGAAAGGGTGCTCCCATGACAGTCCCTGGCCTCGCCGCAGAATCTCCCGACGGTTTCGGCAGGATGTATCGGCGTTCCCTTTCCGCCGAGCCCACCGTCCCGTCGATCACGACCGTCATCGCCCAGCAGCCCCTCGATCTCGACGGCTGGCGCAGCTACATGGCGGCGCGGCACATCGCAGATCACCCCGAGCTGCGCGATGCGCTCGACAGCCCAGCTCGGATCCGACAGCTCGTCCGGACGGCCGTCGATGCGTCGGAGGACTACGCGAAGGCCGCCGCCCAGCGGGGAGACCGAGTCCATACCTTCGCCGAGCAGCTCGCGCTGCGTGCGCTGGGCCGGCCGCATCGTCTCGACGAGGCCCGCGAGGCGCTCAGGGCCCAGGGCGAGGAGGCGTTCGCCCTCAACGTCGAGCACTGGTGGGAGAGTTTCGGGGTCGAGCCGATCGCCCCGGAGCTCACGGTGTGGAACACGTCAGTCGGCTATGCCGGGACCCTCGACCTCGTGGCGCGAATCAACGGTCGGATCTGCCTCGTGGACTACAAGACGAAGGGCACCACGCGGGACGGGCGCGTCAAGCCGCCGGACGAGAAGGTCGCGATGCAGCTCGTCGCTGGCATGAAGGCCGAGGAGGGCCTCGTGGACGCTGCGGCGGGGGAGTGGGAGCCCTGGAAGTATGGTGAGGATCCCCTGCTCATCGCTGTCGCGATCGGGGAGACGGAGTTCGCGGCGGTCCGCGTCAACCCTGAGGTCCGCAAGTTCCACTGGCTCACGTTCTGCCGGCTGCGCCGCGTCTGGGCGGCCAGGGTCGAGGCGGCCTCGGCGGGGCGGACGCTCCTGCCGCTCCCGCCGCCTCCGCCCAGCGCGGAATAGACTGACCCCAGCCCCTCACCCGTACCGAAAGGCTTCCCCCGCCATGGCCATCTTGCCCATCCGGATCATCGGCGACCCCGTGCTGCGCACGCCCGCGGACCCCGTGGTCGAGTTCGGGCCGGAGCTCGAGCGGCTCGTCGCCGACATGATGGAGACGATGGAGGACGTCGACGGCGCGGGTCTCGCGGCGCCGCAGGTCGGCGTGGGGCAGCGCGTCTTCACGTACCAGATCGACGGGACGCGCGGGCACCTCGTGAACCCCGTCCTCGAGCTCTCCGACGACTTCCAAGACGACGTGGTCGAGGGCTGTCTCAGCATCCCCGGGGTCGCCTTCCCGGTGCGGCGGCGGCGCACCGTTACGGCCTCGGGCTTCGACGCGCAGGGGAACGCCGTGACGGTCGAGGCCGAGGGCATGCTCGCGCGGGCCTTCCAGCACGAGACCGACCACCTCGACGGGATCCTCTTCGTGGACCGCCTCGAGGGCGAGGAACGGCGTGCGGCACATCGGGCGATCCGGGCCATCGACTACTCCTCCATGGCGGGGCAGACGGTCACGAAGCGCGCGGGGCACGTCGGTTCGGCGTTCGGCACGGGCGCGTCGTTCGGCGGCAGCGCGTCCCGCGGGGCGGGGAGGAACGTGTG
The DNA here is from genome assembly GCF_049332655.1 of Sinomonas sp. P47F7. Lineage (GTDB taxonomy): Bacteria > Actinomycetota > Actinomycetes > Actinomycetales > Micrococcaceae > Sinomonas. The sequence continues at coordinate 2,076,391 of NZ_CP186327.1, forward strand.
AGGGTCCTCTTCGCGGGAACCCCCGAGGTCGCCGTCCCCTCGCTCGACCGCCTCGCGGCAGAGCCCGGCGTCGACCTCGTCGGGGTGCTGACCCGCCCGGACGCTCCGATCGGCCGCAAGCGGGTGCTCACGCCGTCGCCCGTCGCCGCGCGGGCCGCCGAGCTGGGTCTGCCCGTAGTCAAGTCCGCGCGCATCACGGCCGAGGTGACCGAGCGGCTTGCGGGGCTTCGCCCCGAGGTCGCCGCGATTGTCGCGTACGGGGGCCTCGTGCCGCCGGCGGCCCTTGCGGTGCCGCCGCACGGTTGGGTCAACCTCCATTTCTCCCTTCTGCCCGCCTGGCGCGGTGCCGCTCCCGTGCAGCACGCGGTGATCCACGGCGACGACGTCATGGGCGCGTCCACGTTCCGTCTTGAGGAGGGCCTCGACACGGGCCCCGTGTTCGGCACGCTCGCCCTGACCCCCGGTCCCGACGCGACCGCCGGCGAGTTGCTCGGCGAGCTCGCCGTGAGCGGGGCCGGGCTCCTCGCGCGAACGATCGCGGGCGTGGCTGACGGGACGCTCGCGCCCCAGCCGCAGGCCGGCGATCCGACGTACGCACCCAAGCTCTCGCTCGAGGACGGCCACCTCGACTGGACGCGGCCGGCCATCGCGGTCCACCGCCGCGCGCGCGGCGTGACGCCCGAACCCGGGGCGTGGACCACCCTCCACGGCGAGCGGTTCAAGCTCGAGCCGCCTCTGCTCCGGCCCGATGTGACCGGCCTGCCGGCGGGCGAACTCTCCTTCGACGGTCAGCGGCTCCTCGTCGGGACGGCGACGCACGCGCTCGAACTCGTGCGGGTTCAGCCGTCCGGGAAGAAGATGATGGCCGCCGCGGACTGGGCGCGCGGCGCGGGGTCCGCAGAGGGGATGAGGTTCGCATGACGGCATCTGAGCGCGGCGCTTCGGGCCGCGGCGAGGGCCGCGGGCGCCCCGAACGGCGCAACGAGCAGGGGCGCGAGCGTCATCGCGGCGCTGGCGGCCCCCGGCGGTTCAGCCAGCAGGCTCCGAGCCAGCGCGCGCGGGCGGCCGACCCCGCGCGGCTCGTGGCCTTCGAGGTGCTCCGCGCGGTGTCCCGCGACGACGCGTACGCGAATCTCGTGCTGCCGGCCCGCATCCGCCACCACCGGCTCGATCGCCGCGACGCGGGCTTCGCGACGGAGCTCGCCTACGGCGCGCTCCGCGGCCAGGGCACGTACGATGCGATCTTGGCCCGCTGCGTCGACCGACCGCTCGACCGGCTCGACCCGGCCGTCCTCGACGTTCTGCGCCTCGGCGCGCATCAGCTGCTTGCGATGCGGGTTCCGCCCCACGCGGCGCTCAACCAGACGGTCGCCCTCGCGCGCGGCACGATCGGGGCTGGCCCCGGTTCGCTCGTCAACGCCGTGCTGCGGCGCGCGAGCGAGCACGGCTTCGAGGAGTGGATCGAGGAGCTGACGTCGGCGACCGCTGACGCGACCGAGGCTGCGGCGATCCGCTATGCGCACCCTGCGTGGATCGTGCGCGCCCTGCGCCAATCGCTCGCGGCCCACGGGCGGCCGGTGACCGAGATCGATGCCCTCCTTGAAGCCGACAACGCCGCGCCGGTCGTGAACCTCGTGGCGCTTCCCGGTCTCGGGAACCTCGATGAAGCGCTCGAGGCCGGAGCCACGCCCGGAGAGCTCGTGGAAGGCTCGGCGCTGTCCGCGGGCGGCGACCTGGGCCGCTGGGCGGCCGTGCGCGGTGGGACGCTTCGGGTTCAGGACGTAGGGTCGCAGCTCGTGGCCCGGGCGGTCGCGGCGGCCCCGGTTGAGGCTGCCGGCGAACGCGAACGCTGGCTCGACCTCTGCGCGGGACCGGGCGGCAAGGCGGCGCTCCTGGGCGCACTCGCAGCCGAACGTGGTGCGACGCTCCTCGCGAACGAGCCAGCGGAGCACCGCGCCGACCTCGTGCGCCAGGCCCTGCGTCCTGTCCCGGAAGGCGCGTGGTCCGTCCGCACGGGGGACGGGAGGACGCTCGATCCGGAGCTCCGCGGGACGTTCGCGCGCGTCATCGTCGACGTGCCCTGCAGCGGGCTCGGCGCGCTCCGCCGCCGCCCCGAATCCAGATGGCGGCGAACCCCGCAGGACCTCGCCGAGCTCGGGCCCCTCCAGCGCGAACTGCTCGACGCCGCGATCGACGCGGCTGCTCCGGGCGGTGTCGTGGGTTACGTGACGTGCTCGCCGCACCCGGCGGAGACCATCGCCGTCGTCGAGGACGCGCTGCGCCGACGCGCCGACATCGAGCCGCTCGACGCGGGCGCCGCGCTCGACGCCGTCGCTCTGCGCCCCCTCGGCGCGGGGCACGCAGCGACCGCCCAGCTGTGGCCCCACGTCCACAGCACCGACGCGATGTTCCTGGCCCTTTTCCGGAAGCGCAGTTCCGGAGCCTATTGATGCCCCGACCGCCCGCGGAATTCCGGTGGCTATGCGCTACCGTGCCGCTACCACCGACACCAAGGAGTCCTGAGTGAGCCGCTGCAGCATCCACCCGAGCATCCTGTCTGCCGACTTCGCGAACCTCGAGGCCGAGCTGGCCCGGATCGCGACGGCGGATGCCGTGCATGTGGACGTCATGGACAACCACTTCGTGCCGAACCTCACCTTGGGCCTCCCCATCGTCGAGCGGCTCCAGGCCGTGAGCCAGCTCCCACTCGACGCCCACCTCATGATTGCCGACGCCGACCGCTGGGCCCCGCTGTACGCGGACCTGGGCCTCGCCTCGGTGACGTTCCACGCCGAGGCCGCGATCGCGCCCATCAAGCTCGCGCGCGAGCTCCGCGCGCGCGGCTCGAAGGCTGGCATGGCGCTCCGGCCGGCGACCCCGCTCGAGCCCTACCTCGACATGCTCACGGAGCTCGACATGCTGCTCGTGATGACCGTGGAGCCGGGTTTCGGCGGCCAGGCCTTCCTCGACGTGACACTGCCCAAGATCCGCCGGGCCCGGGCCGCCGTGGACGGCAGCGGGGCCAAGGTCGCGATTCAGGTCGATGGCGGGATCTCCTCGGCCACGATCGAGCGGGCCGCTGAGGCGGGCGCCGACGTCTTCGTCGCGGGGTCGGCCGTCTACGGCGCCGCCGATCCGGCCGCGGCCGTCGAGGCGCTGCGTGCAGCGGCCGAGGCCACGGTTCGCGCCTAGCCACGGGACGGCGCATCGCCGTGCGAGCGTGACGTATGTGACGTTCGCACACGCTCCCACGGGGGCGTGTGCCACAATGACAGTGGCCGTTTGATTGATCTGTCATCATGCAGCACTCGGGCATGAAGTCGCCTCAACGAGCGGTTGAAAACAATGAACGTGCTCCGGGGTCGGTGAAAGTCCGAACCGGCGGTGACAGTCCGCGACCCTGCGGCCGAGTCCTTGCGGGCGAGGCCAACGGTTGAACCGGTGAAATTCCGGTACCGACAGTTAAAGTCTGGATGGGAGAAGCACGTGCAGTCTGCGGTGCGCTGTGGCGCGCCGCCTCTGTCGCAACCCCGGAGCCGCTGCGGTCCGGAAAGGAAGGTTGCGATGGACTTTTTGCAGTGGCTCTTGACCGCGCAGATCCCGATCGCGGGATCCGCGCTCCTGCTCCGCGAGGTGCTGGGCAACGCCTTCGGCCTCGCGAGCGCCCTCGGCGGGATGGCCCGCCGCGTATGGGCGTGGCCCGTGGGTATCGCGGGCAATCTCCTCCTCGTCACAGTCTTCGCGGGCGCGGCGTTCGGCGTCGCCCCCGAGTCGGGCGTCGGCTCGGCGACCCTATGGGGCCAGGTCGGCCGCCAGCTCATGTTCCTCGCGGTCTCGGCCTATGGGTGGGCCAAGTGGCAGCGTGCCCGCAGCGCGGCACGCCACGGCACGGGCCAGCTCGATCTGGCGCACGGCGCGATCGCGCCGCGCTGGGCGAGCGGCCGCACCCGGCTGGGCCTCGCTGTCGCCCTCGTCGCCGGAACCGCGACGCTCACGCCTCTCTTCGCAGCCCTCGGCTCCTACCCGCCCGTATGGGCGGACGCGTGGACGTTCATGGGCTCGCTCCTCGCGACCTACGGCATGGCGCGCGCCTGGACCGAGTTCTGGCTCATCTGGGTCGCGGTCGACGTCGTGGGCGTTCCGCTGCTCTTCAGCGCGGGCTACTACGCGAGCGGGACGATGTACGCGCTCTATGGCGGCTTCACCTTCGTTGGCTTCTTCGTGTGGTGGCGCGAGCAGCGGCGCGAGGCCCGCGCAGCGGCCGTCACCCCCGAGCCCGCGGACGCGGCGGTGGCTGCGTGAGCGCCGTCGTGCACCGCGCGGGGACGAAACCCCGGGCGTGGGGCGCGGACGACGTCGCGCACATGCGGGAGGCCCTCGCGCTTGCCGTGCTCGGCGTGCGGGGGGCGAATCCGCTCGTGGGGGCGGTCGCCGTCGGCCGCGACGGCGAGATCCTCGCCACGGGCTACCACCGGGGCGCCGGAACGGCGCACGCCGAGGCGGACGCGATCGCGAACGCGACGCGCGCCGGCATCGACCTCGCGGGGGCCACGATGTTCGTCACGCTCGAGCCCTGCAACCACACGGGCCGAACGGGTCCGTGCGCGCAGGCGATCATCCGCGCGGGGGTTGGGCGCGTGGTATACGCGATCGACGATCCGCACCGGGCGGCGGCCGGGGGAGCCGGGACGCTCCGTGCGGCCGGCGTGCAGGTCGAGTCGGGGCTCCTCTCGGACGACGCAGTGGAGCTCAACGAGCGCTGGCTTTCGGCCGTGCGCGAGCGCCGCCCGTTCGTGACGCTGCACATGGCGCAGACGCTCGACGCGCGGATCGCCGCCGACGACGGGACGAGCCAGTGGATCTCGTGCCCCGAGTCGCTCGCGGACAACCACGCGATCCGCTCCCGCATCGACGCGATCCTCGTGGGCACGGAGACGGTCTTCGTCGACAACCCGCGGCTCACAGCCCGCGACGTCAACGGCGATCCGCTTCCGTACCAGCCGGTGCGCGCCGTCATGGGCCTTCGCGACGTGCCCGAGAACGCCGCGGTGCGCGGCACCGACGGCCGCTTTCACCACGTGCGGACCCAAGAGCCCGCGGCGGCTCTCGCGGAGCTCTTCGACCTCGGCACGAGGCATCTCATGGTCGAGGGGGGCTCGCGCATTATCGCGGCGTTCCTCGCGGCAGGACTCGTGGACGAACTCATCGTCTACCAGGCGCCGACCATCCTCGGCTCCGGCAAGGGCACGGTCTCGGATCTCGGCATCCGCACCCTCGCCGACGCGCAGCACTGGGAGTGGGACGAGAGCGGGGGAGGCGCCGTGCGCCTCCTCGGCGTGGATCTCCGACTGCACCTCCGGCCCGCCAAGCCCGGGCCCCACGACAATGTTCAGCCATCCGAAGAAGGACGCCACTGATGTTCACCGGGATCATCGCCGAGCGCGGCACCGTCGAAGCCGTCGAGTCCACGGGCCACAGCGCCGTCATCACCCTGACCGCCCCGACGCTCGCAGCGGACCTCCCCCTCGGGGGCTCGATCGCTGTGGACGGCTGCTGCCTCACAGCGATCCGGAACGACGGGCACACCTTCACTGTGGACGTCATGGGCGAATCCCTTGTCCGCACGACGATCGGCGGCCTCGCCCCGGGCGACAGCGTGAACCTTGAGCGCTGCGTCCCGGCTGGTGGGCGACTCGATGGGCACGTCGTGCAGGGCCACGTCGACGGCGTCGGGACCCTCGCCGAGCGCGAGCCGCTCGGCAACTGGCATCGCCTCCGCTTCGCCGTTCCCTCGGGCCTCGCGCCGTACATCGCCGAGAAGGGCTCGATCGCGGTCGACGGCGTGTCCCTCACCGTGACTGCCGTGAGCCCAGCCGCCGAGGCCGGGCAGTGGTTCGAGGTCGGGCTCATCCCCGCGACGCTCGCGGAGACGGGCCTCGGCGCGAAGTCGGTCGGCGCACCGGTCAACCTCGAGGTGGACGTGCTCGCGAAGTACACGGCGCGGCTGCTGTCCTTCCAAGCCCAAGGCACGAGCGGCCTGGAGGGCCTCACGGCCGAGGGGGCGACGGCATGAGCGCTCCAGCCCAGGCGATCCGCCTCGAGCCCGTCCAGGCGGCAGTCGACGCGCTCCGAGCGGGCCGCGCCGTCGTCGTCGTCGACGACGAGAACCGCGAGAACGAAGGGGACATCATCTTCGCCGCGCAGTTCTCGACCCCCGCCCTCATGGGCTGGACCATTCGGCACACGTCCGGGGTGGTGTGCGTGCCACTCGCCAACGACGTCGCGGATCGCCTCGCGCTGCCACCCATGGTCGCGCACAACGAGGACGCGAAGGGCACCGCGTACACGGTCTCGTGCGATCTTCGCCACGGGGTCTCGACGGGGATCAGCGCGACGGATCGTTCGAAGACCGTCGCGGCCGTTGCGGACGCGACATCGACCGCGGCCGACTTCACGCGCCCGGGGCATATATTCCCGCTGCGGGCGGTTGACGCTGGTGTGCAGGCCCGCAGGGGCCACACCGAGGCAGCGGTTGACTTGTGCCGTTTGGCTGGTTTGGCTCCAGTAGGAGTGATCGCAGAGGTGGTCCACGACGACGGAGAGATGATGCGGCTTCCCGCGCTGCGGGGCTTCGCCGACGAGCACGGCTGCCCGCTCATCTCCATCGCGGACCTCGTAGAGTTTGTGGCGGCCCGCGGGCACGCCGGGGAGGAATGAGATGACCAACACGAGTGCCAACGGCGCGCGGCGCAAGCACCCGGTCTCGGGCGGCCCCATCGTCAAGCTGCCCACCGCGTTCGGCGAGTTCGTCGCCCAGGCCTGGATCGACGAGGAGACCGGGCACGAGCATCTCGCCGTGAGCTCACCCGAGCCGCCGGCCGACGGCGTTGCTCCCCTCGTGCGGCTCCATTCGGAATGCCTCACGGGCGACGTCTTCGGCTCGTACCGGTGCGACTGCGGCGAGCAGCTCGCCTACGCACTCGCGCTCATCCGCGAGGAGGGCGGGACGCTTCTGTACCTCCGCGGCCAGGAGGGCCGCGGGATCGGCCTCGCGAACAAGATCAAGGCGTACGCGCTCCAAGAGGCCGGCTTCGACACGGTCGAGGCCAACGAGCAGCTGGGCCTCCCGGTCGATGCGCGCTGCTACAACGCGGCCGCCCAGATCCTGGCTGAGATGGGGCTCACCCGGATCCGGCTGCTGAGCAACAACCCGGACAAGCAGAACCGGCTCGCCCAGGCCGGCGTCCACGTCGTCGAGATGGTTCCGACCGAGGTTCCCTCGCGCGCCGAAAACCTGCGGTACCTGCAGACCAAGAAGGAGCGCATGGCGCACCGGCTGACGCTCGACGTCGAGGCCGTCCTGCCGCGCATGCAGTCGGACGGCGACTGAGCCTCTCGCCCACCCCCTGACCCGCAGCACTACCCACCCCCTGACCCGCACTACCCACCCTTACCCGCCCCAACCCACCCAACAGACAAGGAACCCCCACCACGTGAGCGGACACGGCGCGCCCACCCTCTCCCTCGACGACCCGCGCCTCGCGGAGCTGCGGCTCGCGATCGTCGCGGCGAGCTGGCACACGCAGATCATGGACGGACTCCTCGACGGAGCTCTGCGCGCCGCCCACGAGGCAGGCATCGACTCACCGACCGTGGTGCGGGTCCCCGGCAGCTTCGAGCTCCCTGTCGCTGCGGCCCGGCTTGCGGAGACGCACGACGCCGTCGTCGCGCTCGGCGTCGTGATCCGGGGCGGCACGCCCCATTTCGAGTACGTGTGCGAGGCGGCGACCGTCGGGCTCACGGACGTGAGCGTCCGCACCGGGGTGCCGGTGGGCTTCGGCGTGCTGACGTGCGACACCGAGCAGCAGGGCCTCGACCGCGCGGGCCTGCCAGGCTCGGTCGAGGACAAGGGGCACGAGGCGACGACGGCGGCGCTCCTCACAGCGGTCACGCTGCGCGCGCTCTGAGCCGGCTATGGGCTTCGTCACACCGGGGGAGTCACACGCCTTCCAACGGTGCGGGCGGCCGGTTGGCCTCCAGTAGTCTTGACCCCGTGAAGGATTTCGAGTCGCTGTTCGCTGAGCTCAGCGAGAAGGCCACGAGCCGCCCCGAAGGGTCGCGCACCGTCGTCGAGCTGGACTCGGGAGTCCACGGCATCGGGAAGAAGATCGTCGAGGAGGCCGCCGAGGTCTGGATGGCGGCCGAGTACGAATCGGACCAGGCGGCCGCCGAGGAGATCTCGCAGCTGCTGTACCACGTCCAGGTGCTCATGATCGCGAAGGGCCTCACGCTCGAGGACGTCTACACGCATCTCTAGCCGCGGCGCGCGCCCGTGCAGTTCAGGGCGCCCCGTGGCGAGAAGCCAAGCACGTCTCCCTTCCGAACAGAAAGACCACCATGCTCCGTGTAGCAGTTCCCAACAAGGGCTCCCTTTCCGAGGCGGCCTCGTCCATGCTCACCGAGGCTGGCTATCGCCAGCGCCGCGAGGGCCGTGAGCTCGTCATGCTCGACCCCGAGAACGACGTCGAATTCTTCTTCCTCCGCCCGCGCGACATTGCGGTGTACGTGGGCCAGGGCACGCTCGACGTCGGCATCACGGGCCGCGACCTCCTCATCGACGCCGAGGTCGAGGCCGAGGAGCTCCTGCCGCTCGGCTTCGCGGCCTCGACGTTCCGCTTCGCTGGCCCCGCGGGCGAATTCGCGTCCGTCTCCGAGCTCGAGGGCCGCCGCGTCGCGACGAGCTACGACGGCCTCGTGAGGACCTACCTCAAGGAGCAGGGCGTCACGCCCTCCCGGATCGTGCGCCTCGACGGCGCGGTCGAGTCGTCGGTGCGCCTCGGCGTCGCCGACGCGATTGCGGACGTCGTCGAGACGGGCAACACGCTCAAGGCGGCCGGGATGGCCGTCTTCGGCGACCCGATCCTGAAGTCCGAGGCCGTGCTCATCGGGCGCCGCGGCCACTCGATGTCCGCGATCGACGTCCTCATCCGCCGCCTGACGGGCGTCCTCGTGGCTCGCCGCTACGTTCTCATGGACTATGACGTGCGCAAGGAACTCGTCGAGCAGGCCTCGGCGCTCACACCGGGCCTCGAGTCGCCCACCGTGTCGCCGCTCCGCGACTCGGACTGGGTGGCCGTGCGCTCCATGGTCCCGAAGCGGGACACGAACCGCGTCATGGACGAGCTCTACGACCTCGGCGCGCGAGCGATCCTGGTCAGCAGCATCCACGCCTGCCGGATCTAGCGGCCACTTGTCCGATCTAGGGAGGGGAGCAGCCATGGGCGTCGCCGTCCGCGTCATCCCGTGCCTCGATGTCGACGCGGGACGCGTCGTCAAGGGCATCAACTTCAAAGGCCTGCGCGACGCGGGGGACCCGGTCGAGCTCGCCCACCGCTACGACCGCGCGGGCGCCGACGAGCTCACGTTCCTCGACGTCACCGCATCCTCGTCCGAGCGGGAGACGACGTTCGACGTCGTCCGCCGCACCGCGGAGGAGGTCTTCATCCCGCTCACGGTCGGCGGCGGCGTCCGCGGCGTCGCGGAGGTGGACCGGCTCCTGCGCGAGGGCGCGGACAAGGCCTCGATCAACACCGCCGCGATCGCGCGGCCGGAGGTCATCGACGAGATCACGCGCCACTTCGGCTCGCAGGTCTTGGTCCTCTCGGTCGACGCGCGCCGAGTCCGGGAAGGCACGCACACGCCGTCGGGCTTTGAGGTGACTACCCACGGCGGGCGGCGCGGCACGGGCATCGACGCGGTCGCGTGGGCCAAGGAGGCCGCGGATCGCGGGGTAGGGGAGATCCTGCTCAACTCGATCGACGCCGACGGCACCAAGGAGGGCTTCGACCTTGAGCTCATCCGGCTCATCCGCGCGGCCGTCACGGTGCCCCTCATCGCATCGGGCGGCGCGGGCGTGCCCGAACACTTCCCGCCGGCCATCCAAGCGGGCGCGGATGCCGTTCTCGCCGCTTCGATGTTTCACTTCGGGCCCGACAGCATGATTGCGCAGGTCAAGACGGCGATCCGCGAAGCGGGCTACGAGGTCCGCTGACTGAGGCGGGTGGGTCGGCTCAGCCGCGGCTGAGCCGACCCACCTCCGACCAGCCATTCCCCAGGAAGGACGGCGCCCCGCCGTCCACGACCGTGTAGATGAGTTCGGCACCCTCGAGGAAGGCCTCCTCGGCGAGCGCTGACAGCACGGCTGGCCCGAGCTGATCCGCCGACGCCTCGTCCACGAACTCAAAGCGGCCCACCACCGCGAGGCCTTCACCGAACGCGATGCGTCCCTTCGCGGCGGGCCTCCCGAAGAGCGTGAGCTCGACGGCGTCGAACGGCCCGAGCGGCGCCTCGACGAGGTCGCCACCCTCGGGCAGGTTCGGCGGCTGCGCGATATCGGACGTGCGGATCATGAGCACGACCGCCCCCGGACTCGGCTCGGCGCCGTCGAGCGCCGCCCACAGCGGGGCGATGGACTGCCAGGAATCCTCGAACGCGCCCATGGCTCAGGGCCCCACGTCTGCGGTCGTGAGAAGGGCGACGGCGTCCGGCTGGCCCTCGAAGGTCACGAGCGCGTGCGAACCGCGGCCGGTCGCGTGGAGGAGCAGCTCGCCCGGCTCGCCGACGATCGCGACGGAGACGGGCGCGCGCTTGGCCACGTGGCGCGGGCCGTGCGGGCTCACGAGCACGATGCCAAGATCGACGCCGCGGTAGAGGATCGCGGCCTGCCTGACCACGAGCTCCCACAGTGCGTCCGAGTAGGCGGCGTCGAGGGCGCGCGGCGCCCAGCGCTCAGTGGCCCGGCGCACATCCTCGGTGTGCACGAAGAATTCGGCGAGGTTCGCCGCTTCGTCGAGCCGCGGGATGCGCAAGGGCGAGGCCTTCGGCGGACCCGCGCGGAAGGCCGCGACGAGCGAGGCGTAAGCCTCGGGTGTCGCATGTTTCGAGGCGAGGCGCTCGGTGGCCGCGTCAGAGACGCCGCGGAGGCCTCGCACGGCCAACCCGAAGCCCACGCGGGGGCTCCGTTCGCGGAGGTAGAGGTGTGCGACGAGTTCCTTGGTGGCCCAGCCCTCGCACAAAGTGGGCGCGCTAGGGCCGGCCGCGAGCAGGGTCTCGGCCAGAACTTCCCGGGACGGCGGTACGAAGTGCATCACTAGCGAAACTAGCACGCGAGCGGGTGCCCGCGCGCGCGGACCGGCGAGCCGTCCATCAGCACTAGACTTGACTCGATGTCTGAGCAGAAGAACCCCCCTTCCGGCGCCCTGCCGGCCGAGATCGCGGACCGTCTCAAGCGGGACGGCGCAGGCCTTGTGGCCGCCGTCGTCCAGCAGTTCGACACGCTCGAGGTGCTCATGGTCGGCTGGATGGATGACGAGGCGTTGCGCCGCACGCTCACGAGCGGCCGCGTCACGTTCTGGTCGCGTTCGCGCCAGGAGTATTGGCGGAAGGGCGACACGTCCGGCCACGTTCAGTGGGTCAAGTCGGTCGCGCTCGACTGCGACGGCGACGCGCTCCTCGTTCAGGTCGACCAGGTCGGCGCGGCGTGCCACACGGGCACCCGCACGTGCTTCGACGGCCGTGAGCTGCCCGCCGTCGTCGGTTCCGCCGCGGCAATTGCTTAGCGCTTCATTGAGTCCCACCCGGCCACCCGAACCCGCCCACGGAAGGCAGACGACGCCCGCCATGCTCGACCTAGGAGTCATCGAACCCTCGCTCGGGGAGTTCCGGACGCTCGCCGCGGACCGTCGCGTCATCCCGGTCCGCGTCAGGCTCCTCGCCGACGCTGAGACGCCCATCAGCCTGTACCGCAAGCTCGCCGACGGCCACCCTGGGACGTTCCTGTTCGAGTCCGCGGCCGTGGGCGGCGCGTGGTCGCGCTATTCGTTCATCGGCTCCGAGTCGCGCGCGACGCTCACGAGCAAGGACGGCGAGGCGTTCTGGACGGGCGAGCCGCCCGTAGGCGTCCCGACGAGCGGCAACCCGCTCGAGGCCCTGCGCGATACGGTCGCGGCCCTGCGCACGGACCGCTTCGACGCGCTTCCGCCCCTCACGTCCGGGATGGTCGGGTTCGTGGGCTGGGAGGCCGTGCGGCGCTGGGAGAAGCTGCTCTCACCGCCCGAGGACGATCTGGACCTGCCCGAGCTCGCGATGAACCTCGTCACCGACCTCGCGGTGCACGACAACGTCGACGGCACCGTGACCCTCGTGGCCAACGCGATCAACTTCGACAACAGCGACGAGCGCGTCGACGAGGCCTGGCACGACGCCGTGGCACGGCTCACACGCATGGTCGAGCGTGTCCTGATGCCGGCCCCGGCCGCCGTCTCGGTTCTCGGCCCCGTGGTCGACTACCGGGACAAGGTCCAGGAGAACTGGAAGGAGTCGGGCTACCTCGCCGCGATCGCCCGCGGCAAGGAGGCGATCTTCGACGGCGAGGTGTTCCAGGTGGTCATCTCGCGCCGCTTCGAGCTCGACTTCGACGCCGCGCCACTCGACGTATACCGCGTCCTGAGGGCCATGAACCCGAGCCCGTACATGTACCTCCTGAGCCTCGCCGACGCAGACGGCCGCGAATACTCGATCGTGGGATCCTCCCCCGAGGCGCTCGTCACGGTGACCGGCGACCAGGTCGTGACCCATCCGATCGCGGGCTCACGTCCCCGGGGCGCGACCGTCGAGGCTGACCGCGCCCTCGCCGAGGAGCTCCTTGCGGACGAGAAGGAGCGGGCCGAGCACCTCATGCTCGTCGATCTCGCGCGCAACGACCTCTCGAAGGTCTGCCGCCCCGGGAGCGTTGAGGTGAGCGAGTTCATGGAGGTCGAGCGCTTCAGCCACATCATGCATCTCGTTTCGACGGTCGATGGGCACTTGCGTCCCGACGCGACCGCGTACGACGTGCTGGCGGCAACGTTCCCGGCCGGAACGCTCTCTGGCGCGCCCAAGCCGCGCGCGCTCAGGCTCCTCGACGAGGTTGAGCCGGCTCGGCGCGGGGTCTACGGCGGCGTTGTGGGCTACTTCGACTTCGCCGGAGACATGGACATGGCGATCGCGATCCGTACCGCGCTGCTCCGCGAGGGGCGCGCGTACGTCCAGGCCGGCGGCGGGATCGTGGCCGATTCCGACCCCGTGGCGGAGGCGCTCGAGTCCGTCAACAAGGCCGCCGCCCCGCTGCGCGCCGTGCATACGGCGTCGGCGCTGCGCTCGGCCGGGACACTCCCGGGCGTCGAGGGGAGTGTGCGTGGCTGAGCCTCAGGAGAGCGGGATCGTCGAGTCGGCCGGGCACGAGCCGCCCCGAGTCGCCGTGTGGGCCCGCAAGTCGACCGTCATCGGGCTGAGCGTCGTCATCGCGCTGCTCGCGTTCGGCTCGACGACTCAGACGTGGATCGATGCCGACGTGCAGGGCGCCGCCGTGCGCACGGCCCACGTGACCGTGCAGGGCAGCAAGGCTGCCACCGCGGTGACTGCGCTCGCGCTCGTGGGCCTCGCTGGCGTCCTCGCCGCCGCGGTCGCGGGGCGACTTGGGCGCATCGTGGCGAGCGTCGTCGTCGTCCTCGCCGGGTTCGGCATCGCGTCCGCGTGCATCGCCGTCCTTGCCGACCCGCGCGCGGCCGCCGACAGCTCGATCGCGAAGGCGACCGGAGTCTCGGGCGGTGCCGCGACGACCGCCCTCACGTGGTTCCCCAGCGCGGCTGCCGCGGCAGGCGTGCTGCTCGCGCTGTGCGGCGTGCTCGCCCTCGTCGCCTCCCGCCGTTGGCCCACCCGGACGAAGTACGACGCCGGATCCCGCGCCTCCCGCCGCGGCGGCGCAGGCTCGGCGGATTCCGGTGCCGACTCGGAGTCGGCGGCCCGCGTCGACCAGATTGACGGCTGGGACCAGCTCACCCGCGGGGACGATCCCACGCGCTGACGGGCGCGACCCAGAACGCCGCACGGGCCGGTAGGCCCGCCGAAGATGGCAGAATGGCCACTAGACCAGTCTGAGCTGATGCGAAGTGAAACAGGAGAAGGAAATGAGCAACGCGAGCGGTTCCCAGAGCAGCACGAAGGAAGTCCTGCATGGCGAGGACCTCGGCCACGGGAACAGCCCGGCAGCCTGGACGTGCGTGTTCGTCATGCTCCTCGGCGCCCTCGTCTCGTGCATCGCCTTCGTCATCGCTAACGCGCCGATCTTCTGGGCCGGCGTGGTGATCGTGGTCATCGGGCTCGTGGTCGGCTGGGCCATGCGCCGCGCGGGCTACGGTGTGGGCGGCAGCAAGCTCAAGAACACGCACTGATGCCGACGGTCCTCGACGAGATCATCGTGGGGGTCCGCGAGGACCTCGAGGAGCGCCGGCGCGCGCTGCCGCTCAGCGCGGTGCGCGAGGCCGCCGCGGCACGCAGTGCGGCACTCGATGCCTTCGCCGCCCTGGGCGGCACCGAGGATCCGCGCAGCGGGCTCAAGGTCATCGCCGAGGTCAAGCGGCGCAGCCCCTCGAAGGGCCAGCTCGCGGACATCGCGGATCCCGCGGACCTCGCGCGGCAGTATGCCGACGGCGGCGCCTCAGTGATCAGCGTGCTCACCGAGCAGCGCCGCTTCAACGGGAGCCTCGCGGACTTCGACGCGGTCCGCGCCGCTGTGGAGATCCCGCTCCTGCGCAAGGACTTCACGGTCGACGAGTACCAGATCCACGAGGCCCGGGCCCACGGCGCGGACCTCGTCCTGCTCATCGTCGCCGCGCTCGACGACGCCGAGCTGAAGGACTTCTTGGACCTCACGCACGAGCTGGGCATGAACGCCCTCATCGAGACGCACACCGAGGAGGAGATCGACCGCGGGCTCGCTGCGGGGGCTCGCATCCTCGGCGTCAACGTCCGCAATCTCAAGACGCTCGACGTCGACCGCGGCCTGTTCGGTCGGCTCGCCGGCCGCATTCCGGCCGGTCCCGTGGTAGTCGCCGAGTCGGGCGTTCGCGGCCCGGAAGACGTCGCGGAGTACGCGGGCCTCGGGGCGAACGCGGTCCTCGTGGGGGAGGCGCTCGTGACGCACGGCTCGCCGCGCGAACGGATCGAAGAATTCCAGCGCAGTGGCGCGGCGGCCATCGCCCAGCGCCTCGGTGCACACTAGACCGGCTGAGCTCGGCCCGGACGCCGGGCAAGCCGCGCCAGCACACATCAACAAGGACGGTGAGACTGGTGGCTGAGAACGCTCCAGACGCAGCCGCGGCCGGCACCACCCCGCCCGCCGTGGACACGAACGATCCGGGTACCCAGCCCGCGGACGCCTTCCTCTCGGGGAGCCTCCGCCATGCTCCGGGCCCGTACTTCGGCGCCTACGGCGGCCGTTGGATGCCCGAGTCCCTCATCGCGGCCCTCGACGAGCTCGAGGAGACGTTCGAGAAGGCCAAGCAGGACCCCGAGTTCGTCGCCGAGATCGCGGAGCTCAACCGGAACTACTCGGGCCGCCCCTCGCTCCTCACGGAGGCGAAGCGCTTCTCGCAGCACGCTGGCGGCGCCCGCGTGTTCCTCAAGCGCGAGGATCTCAACCACACGGGCTCGCACAAGATCAACAACGTGCTCGGGCAGGCCCTGCTCGCGAAGCGCATGGGCAAGAGCCGCATCATTGCGGAGACGGGCGCGGGCCAGCACGGCGTCGCGAGCGCGACCGCGGCAGCGTTCCTCGGCCTCGAGTGCGTCGTGTACATGGGCGCGGAGGACTGCCGCCGCCAGGCGCTCAACGTGGCCCGGATGCAGCTCCTCGGCGCGACCGTCGTCCCCGTGACGAACGGTTCCCAGACGCTCAAGGACGCGATCAACGACGCGCTCCGCGACTGGGTCGCGAACGTGCAGACCACCCACTATCTGCTCGGCACCGCGGCCGGGGCGCATCCGTTCCCGTCCATGGTCCGGTTCTTCCACGAGGTCATCGGGGACGAGGCCCGCGAGCAGATCCTCGATCAGACCGGGCGGCTGCCCGATGCCGTGTGCGCGTGCATCGGCGGCGGCTCGAACGCGATCGGGATCTTCCACGGCTTCCTTGACGACCCGGACGTGCAGCTCTTCGGCTTCGAGGCAGGGGGCAGCGGGGTGGAGACCGGCCGCCACGCCGCGACGATCACGCTCGGCAGGCCTGGCGTACTCCACGGCGCACGTTCGTACCTCATGCAGGACGAGGACGGCCAGACCATCGAGTCTCACTCGATCTCGGCCGGTCTCGACTACCCGGGCGTCGGGCCCGAGCACTCGTACCTGCACGACATCGGCCGCGTGACGTACGAGCCGATCACGGACACCGAGGCCATGAACGCATTCAGCGTGCTGTGCCGCACGGAGGGGATCATCCCCGCGATCGAGTCCTCGCACGCCCTTGCCGGCGCGATCAAGGTCGGGAAGCGCCTCGCCGAGGAGGGTGACGCGTCCCAGAAGGTCATCATCGTCAACCTCTCGGGCCGCGGCGACAAGGATGTCCAGACAGCCGCAGAATGGTTCGGCATGCTCGACGAGAACGGCCAGGTCAAGGGGACCACGCTGTCCACGAGGCGGCCGAAGGGCTTCGCTCCCGACGGCGACGCGGGGGAGGAGAACGCATGAGCGAGACGGAGCAGGCAGCAGGCGGCTCGGCTGAGGGGCAGGCGCCCATGAGCAAGACGGCCGCCGCGATCGACCGGGCGCGGGCTCAGGGCCGCGCGGCCCTGGTGGGCTATCTCCCGGCTGGCTTCCCCAGTGTCCAGGAGAGCATCGACGCCGCGATCGAACTGGCCCGGAACGGTGCTGACATCATCGAGATCGGGATCCCGTACTCCGATCCCGTCATGGACGGCCGCGTCATTCAGGCAGCCACGACCGAGGCTCTAGCCAACGGTTTCCGGGTGGCGAGCGTGTTCGACGTCGTCAAGGCGGTGACGGACGCGTCGGACGCCGCGGTGCTCGTCATGACCTACTGGAACCCGGTGATGCGCATGGGCGTCGACGAGTTCTCCCGGCGCCTCGCGAGGGCTGGGGGAGCGGGGCTCATCACGCCGGACCTCATCCCCGACGAGGCGTCGGAGTGGTTCGAGGCCTCGGACCGCTACGGCCTCGACCGGGTGTTCCTCGTGGCCCCGTCCACGACCCCCGAGCGCATGGCCATGACGGTCAGCGCGACGCGCGGCTTCACGTACGCGGTCTCGCTCATGGGCGTGACCGGCGCGCGCGAGGCCGTCGATGAGAGCGCCCAGCGCGTCGTCGCGGGCGCCCGCGAGGCGGGGGCCGAGCGCGTGTGCGTGGGCCTCGGCGTCTCGACGGCCGCACACGTGCGGGAGATCGCCGCCTACGCCGACGGCGTGATCGTGGGCACCGCGATCGTGAGCGCCCTGCGCGAGGGCGGTCCGGCCGCCGTCGGGCGCCTCGCTGCCGAGCTCAGCGGCGGGCTGGCCCCCGCGGAGCATCCGGCGTGACCGCCGTCCGGGGCGTCGCGTCGCTTCAGGTCGCCGCGGCCATCCCGGCGCCTGCGTGGTCGGGCTTCGACATCCCGCTCCCGTGGGGCTCCCTCAAGATTCACGCGTACGCGCTGTGCATCCTCCTCGGTATCGTCGTCGCCCTGTGGCTCACCATGAGCCGGTGGCGGGCGCGCGGCGGCGCGGTGGATGCGGTCTGGGACATCGCCATTTGGGCCATCCCCGCGGGGATCATCGGCGGCCGGCTCTACCACGTGTTCTCGTCGCCTGACCGCTACTTCGGCCCGGGCTACAACGGCACAGGCGATCTGTGGGCGATCCCCAGGATCTGGGAGGGCGGTCTCGGGATCTGGGGCGCCGTCGTGCTCGGCGCGGCGGGTGCATGGATCGGCTGCCGCCGCTCGGGCGTGCGGCTTACGGCCTTCATGGACGCGGCCGCCCCCGGCCTCCTCCTCGCCCAGGCGATCGGACGCTGGGGCAACTACTTCAACCAAGAGCTCTTCGGTGGCCCCACCACGCTTCCCTGGGGCCTTCAGGTCGACCCGACGAGCCCCAACTTCCCGGCCGGGTTCGCCGCGGGCACGCTCTTCCACCCGACGTTCCTGTACGAGTCGCTGTGGGACGTCATCGGGGTCATCCTCATGCTCGTTCTCGACAGCAGGGTGCGCTTCCGCGGCGGCCGGCTGTTCTGGTTCTACGCCGGCTTCTACACGCTCGGCCGCGTCTGGATCGAGGCCCTGCGCATCGACCCCGCCGAGCAGATCACCCTCTTCGGGGTCACGACCCGTCTCAACGTCTGGACGAGCATCTTCGTGTTCGTGCTGGCCCTCGTCGTCTTCCTCGCGCTCAGCGCGCTGCGGGGGCGCGAAGTTGACACGGTGTGGCTCCGCGGGCGCGAACCGATCGCCGAACCGGCCGCCGAGGCGTCGCCTAGCGATTCCGCGGCTGTTGCGGACGACGGCGCGAGCGAGCCTGCCGAGGGGCCGGCTGGACCCGCCGTGGGCGCCGCGGAGACGGCCGACGTCGGCGCCGAATCGCGGCGCGAGGCGGAGCCTATCCAGCATCCGGACTCGGCCGTCTCGCCATACGGCGACCATGGTAAGGTTGCGACACACCGAGCCGGCCTCGATGAGCCGCGTCCCGCATCTCAGGACGCGCTGCATTCAGCGGAGGACGACGGCAAGTAGGGCTCAGGCCTGCCTCGCCAACGCACCGGGCCACCGCCCGCGCGCTGCTCGCTCCACAAAGGCGTGGATCATAGGCCGCTCAAGCCCCGTGCCGCCGGCCACTGTGGGTTGGTTCCCCGACGCTGTTCGACGGCGCGGCGCCCACCCTACAATTTCCAGTAATCAGCGCCGTGCTGGGTCAGTCGTGGCCAGCAACGCGGGGCCAACGTTGTCCCCTGTCGCTACATCGATCAGGAGGAAGGACGTTACGTCATGACTCACCCGGCACACGGCACCGCCGTCGAGCTCAGGTCAGGAGGGGTCGCCTCGCCGTTCGAGCGGTTCTCGGCCCTTCCCTCTTCGGCCGGTCTCTACCGTGCGGACCAGGAGAAGGACGCGTGCGGTCTCGCGATCGTCGCGACCCTCCGCGGCGAGGGCGGGCATGACATCGTCGACGCCGCGCTCCATGCCCTGCGCGCGCTCGAGCACCGCGGCGCCGTCGGCGCCGACGAGGGCACGGGCGATGGCGCAGGCATCCTCCTGCAGATCCCGGACGATTTCTTCCGCGCAGCGGTCGACTTCGAGCTGCCCGCGCTCGGGCAGTACGCCGTCGGCATCGCGTTCCTCCCCGCGGAGGACCGCGAGGACGCCGCGGCGCGCGCCGGCATCGAGGCCCTCGCCGAGTCGGAGGGCCTCACGGTCCTCGGGTGGCGCGAGGTCCCGATCGTCGCCGAGCTCGTCGGTGCGATGGCCCGCGCGTGCATGCCGCGCTTCGCACAGCCGTTCTTCGGTTCGGCGACGGGGGAGCAGCTCGACCGCAACGATCTCGACGCCCGCGCGTGGCGCATCCGCAAGCGCGCGCAGAACAAGCACGGCGTCTACTTCCCGTCGCTTTCGTCACGCACGATCGTGTACAAGGGCATGCTCACCACGGCTCAGCTCGAGCCGTTCTACCCTGACCTCTCCGACGACCGCTTCACGACGAAGCTCGCGATCGTCCACTCGCGCTTCTCGACGAACACGTTCCCGTCGTGGCCGCTCGCCCAGCCGTTCCGCACGATCGCGCACAACGGCGAGATCAACACGGTCAAGGGCAACCGCAACTGGATGCGCGCACGCCAGTCGCAGCTCGCGAGCCCCCTCCTTGGCGAGGTTCCCGAGGAGCTGTTCCCGATCTGCACGCCCGGCGCCTCGGACTCGGCCTCATTCGACGAGGTCGCCGAGCTCCTGTGGCTTTCGGGCCGCCCGATCACGCACTCGATCATGATGATGATCCCCGAGGCGTGGGAGAACCACGCGACGATGGATCCCGCGCGGCGCGCGTTCTACGAGTACCACTCGCTCTTGATGGAGCCGTGGGACGGCCCGGCGGCCGTCTCGTTCACGGACGGCACACTCGTCGGCGCGACCCTCGACCGGAACGGGCTCCGTCCGTGCCGCTACTGGGTCACCGAGGACGGCCTCGTGGTGTTCGCGTCCGAGGTCGGCGTCGTCGACGTCGAGCCGGCCAAGGTCGTCAAGAAGGGCCGCGTTGCGCCCGGCAAGATGTTCGTCGTCGACACCGACGCGGGCCGCATCATCGAGGACGCGGAGGTCAAGGCCGAGGTCGCCGCAGCCAACCCGTGGCAGGAGTGGCTCGACGAGAACGTGATCCGCCTCAAGGACCTCCCCGAGCGCGAGCACGTCATTCACACGCCGCAGTCCGTCAACGTGCGCCAGCGGACGTTCGGCTACACGCAGGAGGAGCTCCGCGTCCTCGTGGGGCCGATGGCCCGCACGGGCGCCGAGCCGATCGGCGCGATGGGCTCCGACACCCCGGTGGCCGTGCTGTCGAAGCGGCCACGCCTCCTGTTCGACTACTTCGTGCAGTCGTTCGCCCAGGTGACCAACCCGCCACTCGACGCGATCCGCGAGGAGCTCGTGACGAGCCTCAACGGCGCGATTGGGCCCAACGGCAATCTCCTGAGCATGGGCCAGGTCAAGGAGAAGCAGGTCATCCTGCCGTTCCCGGTGATCAACAACGATCAGCTTGCGAAGATCTCGAACATCGAGAACGACCGAGGCGACCGGATCTCGGTCAAGGTCCGCGGGCTCTACCGCCCCGAGGGCGGCGAGGCCGCGCTCCGTTCGCGGCTCACGGAGATCTGCGAGCAGGTCTCGGGCGCGATCAACCGTGGCGTCCAGTACGTCGTGCTGTCCGACCGCGATTCGAACGCCCAGTGGGCGCCGATCCCGTCGCTCCTGCTCGTCTCCGCGGTCCACCACCACCTGCTCCGCAGCGCTAACCGCACCAAGACCGCGCTCGTGGTCGAGGCGGGCGACGTCCGCGAGGTCCACCACATGGCCGTGCTCCTCGGCTACGGCGCGTCCGCGGTCAACCCCTACCTCGCGATGGAGTCGGTCGAGGAGCTCATCCGCTCGGGCGACCTCCCGGGCGTGACGCCCGAGGACGGCGTCTACAACCTCATCAAGGGCCTCGGCAAGGGCGTGCTCAAGATCATGTCCAAGATGGGCATCTCGACCGTCGCGTCCTACTGCGGCGCGCAGACGTTCGAGGCGCTCGGCCTGTCCCAGGACCTCGTGGACGAGTTCTTCGCCGGCACCCACAGCCAGCTCGGCGGCGTGGGCCTCGACGTCGTCGCGGCCGAGGTCGCGGCGCGGCACGAGATGGCGTACCCGGCGTCGGGCATCGAACAGCCGCACCGACCGCTCCTCAACGGGGGCGAGTACCAGTGGCGTCGCGACGGCGAACCGCACCTGTTCAACCCTGAGACGGTCTTCCGCCTCCAGCACGCCACGCGCGAGCGTCGCTACGACGTGTTCAAGGCGTATACGCAGGGGATCGACGACCAGTCGAAGAACCTCATGACGCTCCGTGGCCTGCTCACGTTCCGCGATGGGCTCCGCCCCGCGATTCCGATCGAGGAAGTCGAGCCGGTCTCAAGCATCGTCAAGCGCTTCTCGACCGGCGCGATGAGCTACGGCTCGATCTCGAAGGAAGCCCACGAGACGCTCGCGATCGCCATGAACCGCCTCGGCGCTCGCTCGAACACGGGCGAGGGCGGCGAGGACGTGGATCGCCTCCTGGACCCCGAGCGCCGCTCGGCCATCAAGCAGGTTGCCTCGGGCCGCTTCGGAGTCACGAGCCTGTACCTCACGAACGCGACCGACATCCAGATCAAGATGGCGCAGGGCGCCAAGCCCGGCGAGGGCGGCCAGCTCATGGCGCAGAAGGTCTACCCGTGGGTGGCCCGGACGCGGCACTCGACGCCCGGCGTGACCCTCATCTCGCCGCCGCCGCACCACGACATCTACTCGATCGAGGACCTCGCGCAGCTCATCTACGACTGCAAGCGGTCCAACCCGGGCGCGCGCGTGCACGTCAAGCTCGTCTCCGAGGTGGGCATCGGCACGGTCGCCGCGGGCGTCACCAAGGCGAAGGCCGACGTCGTGCTCGTCTCGGGGTACGACGGCGGGACTGGCGCCTCGCCGCTCAACTCGCTCAAGCACGCGGGTGTTCCGTGGGAGCTCGGCCTCGCCGAGACCCAGCAGACGCTCATGCTCAACGGGCTGCGCGACCGCGTCGTCGTCCAGGTGGACGGCCAGCTCAAGACTGGCCGCGACGTCGTCGTGGCGGCGCTGCTCGGCGCCGAGGAGTACGGCTTCGCGACCGCTCCGCTCGTGGTCTCGGGCTGCATCATGATGCGCGTGTGCCACCTCGACACCTGCCCGGTCGGCGTCGCGACGCAGAACCCGGAGCTCCGGGCACGCTTCAGCGGCAAGCCGGAGTTCGTGGTCAACTTCTTCGAGTTCGTGGCCGAGGAGATCCGCGAGACCCTCGCGGCGCTCGGCTTCCGCTCGCTCGAGGAGGCGATCGGACGCTCCGAGTTCCTCGACACGCGCGACGCGATCGACCATTGGAAGGCCGAGGGCCTCGACCTCTCGCCGATCCTCGCGGGTCTCGACTTCGACGAGGACGCGCCCCTGCGCAACCTCACGGGTCAGAACCACGAGCTCGACAAGCACTTCGACGTCCAGCTCATCGAGATGGCCCGCGAGGCGCTCACGGATCGCAACCCGGTCAAGATCAGCCTGCCGGTGGTCAACACGGACCGCTCGGTGGGCACGATGCTCGGCCACGAGGTCACGCGCACGTTCGGCACGGACTACCTCGCGACCGACACGATCGACGTGACGCTCACCGGCACGGCAGGCCAGTCGCTCGGCGCGTTCCTCCCCGCGGGCGTGACGCTGCGGCTGTTCGGCGACTCGAACGACTACGTGGCCAAGGGCCTCTCGGGCGGCCGCGTGATCGTCCGCCCGGACCGCACGAACGTCTTCCCCGCGGAGGACAACGTGATCGCGGGCAACGTGATCGGCTACGGCGCGACGAGCGGCGAGGTCTTCCTGCGCGGCATCGTGGGCGAGCGCTTCCTGGTCCGCAACTCGGGCGCTACGGCCGTCGTCGAGGGCATCGGCGATCACGGTTGCGAGTACATGACGGGCGGCCAGGCCGTGATCCTCGGACGCACGGGCCGGAACTTCGGAGCCGGCATGTCCGGTGGCACGGCGTTCGTGCTCGACCTCGACGCCGCGAAGGTCAACACGCAGTCGCTCGACTCGGGCGAGCTCACGCTCCTCGAGCTCGACGACGAGGACCGCGACATCGTGCGGAACCTCATTGCGAAGCACGCCGAGGAGACGGGCTCCCAGCTCGCACAGCGACTGCTCGACAACTTCGACGACACCGCAGCTCGCATGACGAAGGTGCTGCCCCGCGATTACGCGGCCGTGCAGCAGACCCGGCTGGCGGCCCTCGAGGAGGGCCTTGATCCGGACGGGGAAGAAGTTTGGTCTCGCATCCTGGAGGTGACCGGTGGCTGATCCACGCGGATTCCTGAAGGTTCGGCAGCGTGAAACGCAGCCGCGCCGTCCCGTTCCCGTCCGCATCATGGACTGGAAAGAGGTCTACGAGGCCCAGGAGAACGGCGTCCTCAAGCGCCAGGCGAGCCGCTGCATGGACTGCGGCATCCCGTTCTGCCACCACGGCTGCCCGCTCGGGAACCTCATCCCCGAGTGGAACGACCTCACGTGGCGCGGGAAGGAGCAGGACGCGAGCGAGCGGCTCCACGCGACCAACAACTTCCCGGAGTTCACCGGCCGGCTCTGCCCGGCGCCGTGCGAGACGGCCTGCGTGCTCGGCATCAACCAGCCGGCCGTGACCATCAAGCAGATCGAGGTCTCGATCGCGGAGCAGGCGTTCGAGGGCGGCTTCGTCGAGCCGCTCCCGCCGGCGCGCCTCACGGGCAAGACGGTCGCGGTCGTCGGCTCGGGTCCCTCTGGCCTCGCCGCGGCGCAGCAGCTCACGCGGGTCGGCCACACGGTCGCCGTCTACGAGCGCGACGACCGGATCGGCGGCCTCCTGCGCTACGGCATCCCGGACTTCAAGATGGAGAAGGACGTCCTGGACCGCCGCCTCGAGCAGATGAAGGCCGAGGGCACGCGCTTCCGCTCGGGCGTCGAGGTGGGCCGCGACGTGAGCTGGGATCAGCTGCGGCGCCGCTACGACGCCGTCGTCATCGCGACGGGCGCGACGGTCCCGCGCGACCTCGCGATCCCCGGGCGCGATCTTGACGGAGTGCACTTCGCCATGGAGTACCTCGTCCAGGCCAATCGTGTCGTGGCCGGCGACGCCGTCGAGAACCAGATCGACGCGCGCGGCAAGCACGTGGTGATCCTGGGCGGCGGGGACACGGGCGCCGACTGCCTCGGCACGGCCCACCGCCATCAGGCGGCGTCGGTCACGACCCTCGCGATCGGCAAGCAGCCGCCGTCGGAGCGCCCCGGCCACCAGCCATGGCCCATGTTCCCCACGCTTTTCGAGGTCGCGAGCGCTCACGAGGAGGGTGGCGAACGGACCTACCTCGCCTCGACTGTCGAGTACGTGGGCGAGAACGGGCGCGTAACCGGCCTCAAGGTGGCCGAGACGGAGTACGTGGACGGCAAGCGTCTCCCGAAGGCAGGCACCGAGCGGGTCATCCCGGCCGATCTCGTGCTGCTCTCCCTAGGCTTCACCGGGGCCGAGGAGTCCGGGCTGTCCGGGCAGATCAGCGCTCCGTTCGATCCGCGCGGAAACGTGGCGCGGGACGCTGCGTACATGACGGAGACGCCCGGCGTATTCGTCGCGGGCGACGCCGGCCGGGGACAGTCGCTCATCGTGTGGGCCATTGCCGAGGGGCGCGCCTGCGCGGCCGAGGTCGATCGGTTCCTTATGGGAAGCACCATCCTCCCGGCACCGGTGGCGCCGACCGATCGGGCCATCTCCGTCCTCTGACACTGACGCGCAGGGCCCCCTCGGGGGCCCTGCGCGTTGTGAGCGCGGCCGCTCCCACCACGAACGGACCGCGAAGTTCATCCCCCAGACATCCACGTTCCCTACACAACCCCTAGGGTGAGGTATATGAGACGAGCGAAAATCGTTGCCACGTTCGGCCCGGCCATCTCGAGCTACGAGAAGACCCTCGCAGTCATCGAGGCCGGCGTTGACGTTGCCCGACTGAACATGAGCCACGGCGACCACTCCGTCCACGACGCCACGTACGAGAACGTGCGCAAGGCCTCGGCGGAGCTCCACAAGGCCGTCGGCATCATGGCCGATCTCCAGGGCCCCAAGATCCGCCTGGGCCGCTTCGTTGACGGTCCGTACGAGCTGGCCCCCGGCGATGTCTTCACCATCACGACCGAGGACGTCCCCGGCACGAAGGACATCTGCTCGACCACGCTCAAGAGCCTCACGGAGGACGTCGCCCCGGGCGACACGCTCCTCATCGACGACGGCAAGGTCGCCTTGCGCGCCACTGCGGTCGACGACGTCAAGGTGGTCACCGAAGTCGTCGTGGGCGGAATGGTGTCCAACAACAAGGGCATCAACCTCCCCGGGGTCGCGGTCAACGTCCCCGCGCTGAGCGAGAAGGACGAGGCCGACCTCCGCTGGGCCCTCCGCCGAGGTGTCGACTACATCGCCCTCTCCTTTGTGCGTGACGCGAAGGACATCGACCGCGTCCACGAGATCATGGAAGAGGAGGGCCGCAAGGCTCCCGTCATCGCCAAGATCGAGAAGCCGCAGGCCGTCGAGCAGCTGCACGAGATCATCGACGCGTTCGACGCGATCATGGTGGCCCGTGGCGACCTCGGCGTCGAGCTGCCCCTCGAGGAGGTGCCGCTCGTCCAGAAGCGCGCGATCGAGCTGGCCCGCCGCTGGGCCAAGCCCGTCATCGTCGCGACCCAGGTGCTCGAGTCGATGATTGAGAATCCGCGTCCGACTCGTGCCGAGGCGTCCGACTGCGCTAACGCGGTGCTCGACGGCGCCGACGCGGTCATGCTTTCGGGCGAGACGAGCGTTGGTGCCTACCCGATCGAGACGGTGCGCACGATGGCGAAGATCATCGAGTCCACCGAGGAGCACGGCCTCGAGCGCGTCCCGGCCCTCGGCTCGCAGCCGAAGACCCGCGGCGGCGCGATCACGCGCGCAGCCGTCACGATCGCGGACCAGCTCGACGCGAAGTACATCTGCACGTTCACGCAGTCGGGCGATTCGGCCCGCCGTCTGAGCCGCCTGCGCCCGCAGAAGCCCATCTTCGCGTTTACGCCGCTCACCTCGACGCTCAACATCCTGAGCCTGTGCTGGGGCATCCAGCCGCGCATGGTCGAGTTCGCGGAACACACCGACCAGATGATCGCGCAGGTGGACGAGTACCTGCTTCGCGCGGGCCTCGCCCAGCCGAACGACATCGTGGTGGTCGCGGCCGGTTCGCCCCCCGGCGTCGCCGGCTCGACGAACGCGCTGCGTGTCCACAAGGTCGGCGACCTCGCGGACGCCGGCCAGCTCCTCGACGGCGCGGCCAAGCCGGCCCGCGAGCAGGTCGGCCCGTGGCCGGTGTCGACCGAGCCGCGACGCCCGAAGATCTGACCTCTCCCTGCGAGAAGCCGAGAGGCGGCACCCGATGGGTGCCGCCTCTCGGCTTTGGTGGCTAGTGGCCCGCTGGGCCGAGCGCCGCCGTCGTTCGGTGCCCGCGCGCCGTCGTCCGACGACGACGGCGCGCGACGTGCGCTAGCTGACCTGGTTGATGATCGTCTCGGCGACCTCCCGCATGCTGAGCCGGCGGTCCATCGACGTCTTCTGGATCCAGCGGAAAGCCTCGGGCTCCGTGAGGCCCATCTTGGTCATGAGCAGGCTCTTGGCCCGCTCCACGAGCTTGCGGGTAGCGAATTGCTCCTGCAGGTCGCTGACCTCGGCCTCAAGGGCCTTGATCTCCTCGTGGCGCGAGAGGGCGATCTCGATGGCCGGGATGAGATCGTTCGGCGTGAACGGCTTGACCACGTAGGCCATGGCCCCCGCGTCGCGGGCCCGCTCGACGAGCTCCTTCTGGCTGAACGCCGTGAGGAGCACAACCGGCGCGATGCGAGCCTTGACGATCTTCTCCGCCGCGGTGATGCCGTCCATGACCGGCATCTTCACGTCCATGAGCACGAGGTCGGGGCGCAGTTCTTCCGCGAGCTCGACGGCCTTCTCGCCGTTGTCGGCCTCGCCCACCACGTCGTAGCCCTCTCCGCGGAGGATCTCGATGATGTCGAGACGAATGAGCGTCTCGTCCTCGGCCACGATCACGCGTCGCGTGGCCGGGGCCTTCTCCGCTTTGGGGGCGGCCTTGGGGGCGGGCGTGGGCTTTGCGGTCTTCTCCGACGTCTTCTCGGACACTCGGGCTCCTTGCTGCAGGTTCAGGGTGGAACTAGGACGATCCTACCGGTGGGGAGCCCCGCCCGCTTGCGGACGCGGCCGTAGAGGTAGGACGGAGGCCTCCGCGGCCTGTAGAGTAGTGCCGCACGTCGGCCCCCGGAAGGGGCGCGAGCAGGCCCGAGTGGCGGAATCGGCAGACGCGCCGCACTCAAAATGCGGTATCGAAAGGTGTGTGGGTTCGAGTCCCACCTCGGGCACAGTACGGCCGCGGCCGGGGCCCCTTGGGACCCTGGCCGCGGATGGTTCTACGTCCGGGTGCGCCCGCGGCGGGCGACGGCGTCGATCGTCACCGCTGCCACAAGGACGAGCGCCGTGACCACGTACTTCGCCGGGGCGCTGTAGCCCTGCAGGCCCATGCCGTTGTCGATGGCCGCGATCACGAGCCCGCCGAGCACTCCGTGCAGCGTCTTGCCGCGCCCGCCGAAGAGGCTCGTCCCTCCGATCACGGCTGCCGCCACGGCGTAGAGCACGAGCGTGCCGCCGTCGTAGGAAGTGGAGACCGAGCGGAGCCGCGACGCGTAGACGATTCCCGCCAAGCCCGCCGTGAAGGAGGCGAGCATGAAGGCGAGCGTGCGGATGCGCGCAAGGTTCACGCCGCCCCGCCGTGCAGCCTCGGCGTTGCCGCCGATCGCGTAGACGTAGCGGCCGAATCGCGTGCGGCCGAGCAGGAGCGTCCAGACGGCGAGAACCCCCAGGACCACGAGCAGCACCCAGGGCACGCCGCTGATTTCGACGAGCGTTCCGCGATTCGTGTTGCAGAGCAGGACGATCGCCACGCCGGCGGCCAGAACGGCCGCGATCTTGAGGGCGCTCACGCTCGCGGGCGGCGCGACGAGTCCGCTCTTCCGGCGGCGCGCGTCGCGCAGCCAGGTCGCGACGCTGAACACCGCGGCAAGGGCCAGCATGACGATCCAGCTCGTGATCGGACTGAGATTGCCGCTGGCAATGTTGTTGATCGTGGTGTTGTTGATGGGCACCACACCGCCGCTGCCCAGGATGATCAGCATCACGCCGAGCCAGCCGAGTTGGCCGCCAAGCGTCACGACGAATGACGGGAGTCTGAGCCGCGTGATGATGGTGCCGTGCAGGATCCCGATCCCGGCACACGCCGCGAGCGCGACGGCGATCGCTGCCCACCAGGGCCAACCGGTGGACTCCTGGACGAGTTCGGCCATGATGACGCCGCCCACGCCTCCGACGTACCCGATCGACAGGTCGATCTCGCCGAGCAGGAGCACGAAGATCTGGCCCATCGCCAGCATCATGAAGACGGAGCCCTGGATCAGCAGGTTCACGAGGTTGCCGGCGGTGAGGAAGTTCGGGTTGAGGGACTGGAACAGGACCGCAATGAGCACGAGCCCGGCGAGGACCGGCAGCACTCCGCTCTCGCCTCCCCGGACGCGCGCGAACGCCGCGCGGAAGTATTCGGGCAGAGACCTCGCGGTGATGTCGGGGTTCAGCGCGAGGGCGGCGTTCCGCCTAGCGGCTGCCGTGGTGAGTTCCTCCTGAAGAGGAGCCGTGACGACAGGAGGAGGCTCTTCCACGGTGGGCGCCGACATTTCGGAGGGCGTCGCCGCCGTGATCTGGGGCCGCGTCCGCTCGGAGGCGCCGGAGGTCATGAGATCGACCACGATCTGCTTGTCGAGCTCCGCGACGGGCTGAACCTCCACGAGCCGTCCGAGCCTGAGTACGGCGATCCGGTCGGCGACGTGGAACACGTCGTTCATGTTGTGCGAAACGACGATGACGGCGACACCCCGGTCGGCGAGTTGGCGAATCAGGTTGAGCACAACTTCCGTCTGGGCGACGCCGAGGGCCGCCGTCGGCTCGTCCATGATCACGAGCTTCGAGTTCCACAGGACCGACTTCGCGATCGCGACCGACTGGCGTTGCCCGCCGGACAGCGACGCGACGGGCTGGCGGATGGAACGCACGGTCGTCACGGCCAGGCTCGCGAGCGTCTCCCGAGCGGTGATCTCCATGCTCTCCTCGTCGAGGAGGAGATGGCGCAGCCGTTCGCGGCCCAGGAACATGTTCTGCACGATGTCGAGGTTGTCGCACAGCGCGAGGTCCTGGTAGACGGTCTCGATGCCGAGTGCGGCGGCCTCGTGCGGTGAGCTGAACCGCACGGGCTCGCTTTCCCAGAACAGCTCTCCGTCATCCGGGGTGAAGATGCCGGCGACGCACTTGATCAGGACCGACTTGCCCGCGCCGTTGTCGCCGGCCAGCGCGGTCACCTTCCCCGTCGGCACCTCGAGGGTGACGTCGACGAGCGCTTGGACGGGCCCGAAGTTCTTGTCGATGCCGACGAGTCGAAGCAGGGGCCCCGAGTCCGGCCGGACCGTGGTGTCCGGCCGGGCCGAGGCTTCCGGCTGAGATGGCGTATCAGGAGTCACGCTTGATCCCGGATCTGTTCGGTTAGTGGATACCGGCCGCGGTGCAGGCGTCCTTCACCTGCGTGATGCACAGCGAGGAGACCGTCACGGCACCGTCCTTGACGACCGTGTCCGCCATGTTCTTCGTGGTGACCCACACCGGGGTCAGCAGCGACGAGGCGACGTCGGACTTCGCCGTGTCATCCGTCGTCTTGCCGTTGACCAGTGAAGAAGGAACGGCCACGCCGGCCCGCAGGTACAGCGCTGCCGCGGCGGCGGCCTGGGCCTCAAGGTAGATCGGCTTGTACACCGTTCCGCACTGGTAGCCCTTCAGGATGTTCTGCAGGCCGGACAGGGACGCATCCTGACCCGTGGTCGGGAAGGTCATGGCCGGAATCTGCTTGCTCTGCAGGTAGGCGATCACCGCGTTGGCATTGTCGTCATTGGGCGTGACGACCGCGTTGATGCTCGGGTGCGCCGTGTACTGCTGGGCGAAGGTCGTCTGCGCTACTGATGGCGTCCACGTTCCGGCAGGCTCGCCAGCGTTCGTGTACTCGCCACTGTCGAAGTGCGCCTTGAGCACCCCGTTGTAGCCTTGGGCGAACAGCTTCGCGTTGTTGTCGGTCGGATCCCCGTCCATGATCAGGATGTTCGGCTTGGCGACCTTCCAGTCGGCAAGGCACGTGATTTCGCCCTGACCGATCAGCTGGCCGACCTTGACGTTGTCGAAGCTCACGTAGGTACGATCCTTCGAGCCGCCCTTGACGAGCCGGTCATAGTCGATCACCTTGACGCCGCGCGCTGCAGCAGACGCCTCGATGGCGGCGCCCGAACCGGAGTCGAGGGCGTCGACGAGCAGCACCGAAGCTCCGGCCGTGATGTCAGCCTCGGCCTGGGTCTGCATCGTGCTCGCGCTGCCCTGCGCGTTGTCGATCTTGAACTTGGAAGAGTCGAGGCCCGCGGCCTCGAACGCCTGCTTGAGGTAGGGCGCGTCGAAGGTGACGTAGCGTGCGGACGTTGTGGTGTCCGGCAAGAGGACGCCGACCATGCCCTTGCCCTGCGAGGCGAGGGACGTGAGTTGCTTCATGGCCGAGAAATCGGCCGTGAACGCATCCGCGGAGATCTGCGGAACGGCGCCCCCTGAGCTCGGGGAACTCGACGTCGTGGAGGATGCTCCCTGAGACGAACAGCCGGCGAGGGCTGTGATGGCGAGGGCTGCAATGAAGGTTGTTTCGGCGCTTCGCGCCGAGACCTTCATGTGCTTCAACATTTCTTACCTTCTAAGGATTGCGATTGCAGGCGACTTGGCGGGCCCAGGATCTGGGCGTCGTCGCCGGGCGCAGGTCGACGCCGGAGACCGGGGCGACTCTCACCTGCAGGCGCCGAGGTGTCAGCAGCGAGGCTGACTGGCGGCTCAAGGTCCGGTGATGCGAAATCACGGGTCCTCTCTGATATGAAGAATGCCTTGTCGGGCATCAAATGTTGCCCGATGACTACGTTGTAGACCCGATGCCCGTCCTTAGCAAGGCTTCGCGCACGGGCTACGCTGGGGCCCATGGCGGACTTCGTGTACTACGTGGGAAGCAGCCTCGACGGCTACATCGCCCAGGACGGCGGCGGCTTGGCTTGGCTCGAGAAGTTCAACGGCGTCGAGGGCCTGGGGGAGTCGTACCGCACGTTCGAGGAGGGCGTGGGCTGCGTCGTGATGGGCGGGGACACGTACGAATGGATCCGCGAGCACCACCCCGGCGAGTGGTCGTACCGGGTGCCGTGCTGGGTGTTCAGTCACGACGAGCTTTCGGCGGACGACGGCGCCGACGTCGTCATCGTGCGCGGCGACGTGGCCGAATTCGCGGAGGAGCTGCGGCGGGACGCGGGGGAGAACGACGTCTACATCGTGGGCGGCGGCGACCTCGCGGGCCAGTTTCTCGCCGCGGGCCTGTTGGATCGGATCGTCGTGACGTACGTGCCCGAGGTCCTCGGCGGGGGCGTTGCGCTCTTCGGCGGCCGCGCGCTGCTCGAGGCGCGGGACTTCCGCCTCGTGGGCCTCGTGCAGCGCGACGGGACCGTTGAGCTCGACTATCGCGTGGCCTGAGGTCGGCGCGCGGGCTACGCGCCTTCAGTCTCCGGGCGAGTCTGCGGCGCGGGGGTGTCGCGCAGGAGGTTCGTGATCCGTGCGGTGCACACGCGGCGGCCCGCAGAGTCGGAGATCACGATCTCGTGGGACGTGACGTTCCGGCCGAGCTGGATCGCCGTGCACACGCCGCGGACCATGCCCTCGGAGGCGGCGCGATGATGCGTCGCGTTGAGGTCGACCCCGACGGCAATGCGGCCGGGGCCGGCATGCAGCGTCGCGGCAAAGGAGCCGAGCGTCTCCGCGAGGGCCGCGCTCGCCCCGCCATGGAGCAGGCCCACCACCTGAGTGTTGCCCGCCACCGGCATCGTCGCGACCGAGCGCTCGGCGCTGAGCTCCTCGAAAACAATGCCCAGCTTCGCGACGAGCGCCCCGACTCCAACGTCCGCGAGCCAGTCGCGGAGGTGCTCGGGAACGCGTGCAGCGCCGATCTCGTCGTCGTAGTCCCCCGGGACCCCCGCGAGGCGCCCGGTCCGAGTGTGATTCCCGTCCATGCCCACTAGGCTGGCACCCGTGAGTCAAACGAGCAAAGCCGAACCCGCCGTCGTCCATTCTCTGGGGGAGGCCGGGCGCCTTCTGGTCCTCGACGGGCACTCGATGGCCTTCCGAGCGTTCTTCGCGCTTCCGGCCGAGAGCTTCCGCAACGCGGAGGGGCAGCACACGAATGCGGTCCACGGCTTCACCTCGATGCTCATCAACCTCGTGCGGGACCAGAAGCCCACGCACATCGCCGTCGCGTTCGACGTGAGCGACGAGACGACTCACCGCAAGGCCGAGTACAGCGACTACAAGGGCGGGCGCAACGAGACGCCGGCCGAGTTCCGCGGCCAGATCGACCTCATCAAGCGGGTCATGCACGCCCTCGGCATCCGGACCCTTGAGCTGCCGGGCTACGAGGCGGACGACATCCTCGCGACGCTCGCGGCGCAGGGGTCGTCGAGCGGCATGGAGGTCCTGCTCGTCTCGGGCGACCGCGACACGTTCCAGCTCGTGAACGATCACGTCTTCGTCCTCTACCCGCGCAAGGGTGTGAGCGACATCCCGCGCATGGACGCCGCAGCGATCGAGGAGAAGTACTTCGTTCCGCCGGCGCGCTACCCGGATCTGGCCGCGCTCGTCGGCGAGTCCGCCGACAATCTCCCGGGCGTCCCCGGCGTCGGCCCCAAGACGGCCGCGAAGTGGATCACGCAGTACGACGGCCTCGAGGGGGTCCTCGCGCACGCCACCGAGATCAAGGGCAAGGCCGGCGAGAGCCTGCGCGAGAACATCGATTCGGTTGAGCGCAACCGCCGCCTCAACCGCCTCATCACCGACCTCGACCTCCCGGTTCCGCTCGCAGAGATGGCGGACCCGAAGCCCGACACCGCGGCGATCGAGGCGCTCTTCGACGAGCTCGAGTTCCGCACGCTGCGCACGCGCGTGTACGAGATCTTCGAGACCGCGCCCGAGGCCACAAGCGAGGATGTGTTCGAGGTCCCGGAGGCGTCGCAGCCCTCCGCGGACGAACTCGCCGAAGCGCTCTCCCAGCTGGGCGTGGCGGCCCACGGCGCGCCGATCGCCGTCGCGATCCGCGCGGAGCCCGCGGGGGAGCGGCAGGAGGCCACCGCCGTCGCCCTCGTCGCGCACGGGGCCGCTGTCTACGTGCCGCTCGACGGCGCGTTCCCGCCCGTCCTCGCGGAGTGGCTCGCGGACACAGCGGTGCCGAAGGCCCTGCACGAATACAAGGAGGCGGCCAAGGCACTGCGTGCCGTCGGCGTGGAGCTCGGGGGTGTCGTCGACGACGTCTCGATCTCGGGCTACCTCATCGAGCCGGATCGTCGCAGCTACGCGCTCGCGGACCTCGCCCAGCACCACCTCGACATCCAGCTCGGCGCGGCCCCGGCGGCGGGGCAGCTCGCGCTCTCTTTCGAGGAGGACGGCGAGGCCCTCCGCGCGCTCGTGCGCGAGGCGGCCGTGGTTCGCGCCCTCAACGTCGACTTCGCGCCGCGCCTCGCCGAGGTCGGTGCCGCGGCGCTCCTGGCCGACATGGAGCTCCCGCTCGCGCGCGTTCTGCTCGACATGGAGTGGGCCGGCATCGCCGTCTCGACCCTGCAGATCGACGCGCTCATGGACGATCTGGGCCGCGCGAGCGAGGAGGCAGCCGAGAAGGCGTACGCCGCGATCGGCCACGAGGTGAACCTCGGCTCGCCCAAGCAGCTTCAGACGGTCCTCTTCGAGGAGCTCGAGCTCCCCAGGACGAAGAAGATCAAGACCGGCTACACGACGGACGCCGCGTCGCTCAAGGAATTGCTCGACAAGACTGGGCATCCGTTCCTCGAGGGCCTCATGGCGCACCGCGAGTCGAGCAAGCTCCGCCAGATGGTCGAGACGCTCAAGAAGTCCGTCACGGCCGATTCGCGGATCCACACGACGTACGCGCAGAACATCGCCGCGACCGGACGGCTGTCCTCCAACAACCCGAACCTCCAGAACATCCCGATCCGCTCCGAGGAGGGGCGCCGCGTCCGGGACGTGTTCGTGGTCGGGGAGGGCTACGAGTCGCTCCTCTCCGCCGACTACTCGCAGATCGAGATGCGGATCATGGCGCACCTCTCGAGCGACGCGGGCCTCATCCAGGCCTACCGGGAGGGCGAGGACCTGCACCGCTTCGTCGGCGCGGGGATCTTCCACGTCGAGCCCGAGGACGTGACGTCGGAGATGCGCTCGAAGGTCAAGGCGATGTCCTACGGACTCGCGTACGGGCTCACGTCGTTCGGGCTCTCGAAGCAGCTCGAGATCTCCGTGGACGAGGCGCGGACGCTCATGAAGGATTACTTCGATCGCTTCGGCGGGGTCCGCGACTACCTGCGAGGAGTGGTCGAGGAGGCCCGCAAAGACGGCTACACGTCCACGATCTTCGGGCGCCGCCGGTACCTCCCGGACCTCAACAGCACGGACCGCGCGCGCCGTGAGCTCGCGGAGCGCATCGCCCTCAACTCGCCGATCCAGGGCTCGGCGGCGGACATCATCAAGCGCGCGATGCTCGGGGTCGAGGAGGAGCTCCACGCGCG
Source organism: Sinomonas sp. P47F7 (assembly GCF_049332655.1). Taxonomy (GTDB): domain Bacteria; phylum Actinomycetota; class Actinomycetes; order Actinomycetales; family Micrococcaceae; genus Sinomonas. Next base: position 2,111,321 of record NZ_CP186327.1, read on the forward strand.
CGGGCTCGGCTCGCGTCTCCTCCTGCAGATCCACGACGAGCTCGTGGTCGAGGTGGCGCCGGGCGAGGAGGACGCGGTGCGGGACGTCGTGGTGACCCGCATGGGCTCGGCGGCCGAGCTGTCCGTCCCGCTCGACGTGCAGGTCGGCGTGGGCCGCACGTGGAATGAAGCCGGGCACTGAGCACAGACTGGGGGAACATGGCGCAGGGGGACCAGCACATGGGTGACTACGAGGTGCGGCGCTTCCGCGCGGCCCTTCCGGGCGAGGACGGGTACGACCAGACGCGCGCGTGGATCCGGGCCGTGGGGGCCGGCTTCTACGAGAAGCGACGCTCGGACGAGTACGTGGCCAAGTCGGCTGGCTCGCTCGTGGCCGACCGTCGGGAGATCACGGGCGCCTACCAGAAGGGCCCCGTTCCGGCGGGCACGCTCGGTCCCGACGTTCCCGTCGCGACGTTCGCGACATTCCGCAAGACGCTCAACGTCGGCTATGGAGTGCTCGTGCCAGCCCACCTCATCACGGCGGTCACCGTGCGGCCGAGTCACCGCAGGCGGGGGCTCCTGCGGCGCCTCATGAGCGAGGACCTCACCCGAGCGAAGAACGACGGCGTGGCCGTCGCCGCGCTCACGGCCTCCGAGGCGTCGATCTATCGTCGATTTGGCTTCGGTGTCGCGACCGCCGAACGCCGCATCACCGTGACGACGGGTGCGCGGTTCCGCCTCGCCGTTCCGACCGACGGCCGGGTCGAATCGGCCGACCCCGCCGTCCTGCTCGAACTCGCCCCGCGCATCTTCGCGCGCGTCCACCGGGCGACGCCCGGCTCGATCGACCGGCAGGAGCGTTACCGGCTCGCGGCCGGCGGCCAGTGGGACAGGGACGGCGGCGAGGATGCGGCCTTGCGCGCCGCGCTGCACTTCGGGCCGGACGGCGAGCCCGACGGCTACGTGACGTACGCGTTCCGCGGCTGGGAGCACGAGCCCTACACGATCGACGTCAGCGACCTCGTTGCCGCGACGCCCGAGGCCTATCTCGCGCTCTGGGATTTTCTCGGCTCCCTCGATCTCATCCGCCGCGTCTCGTGGGCGGCCGCGCCGGTGGACGATCCGCTCGCGTGGGCGCTTGAGGATCCGCGCGTGATCCACGCCGAGGCTGGCCAGGACATGCTGTGGCTCCGCATCCTCGACGTGCCGGCGGCCATCGCCGCGCGCCGGTATGGGGCGGATGGGGAGCTCGTGCTGGACGTCGTGGACGGGCTCGGGCTGGCCGGGGGACGCTTCCGTGTGCGGGTCGAGGGCGGGATAGCGGCCGTATCCAATGCGGACGGCGCGCCGGCCGATCTCACCGTGGACGTGGCGGAACTCGGGTCGATGTACGTCGGTGGCGTTCGGGCGACTACCCTTGGGGAGGCAGGCCGTATCGCTCAGGCGGATCCCGGGGCCGCCCTCGCGGCGGAGCGGATGTTCGCCGTCGAACGCCCGGCCCACTGCTCCACCCACTTCTGAGCCGATCCCCCCACCGACTTGGAGCGTCATGCCTCCCACGCTGCCGCACGTTGCGCGGCGAGCAGTCCTCGCGGCGATGGGTGCTTCCATTGCTGCCCTTGTCACGAGCTGCGAAGGCCCGCAGGACGCCGGTCCCACAGCCGCCGCTCCACAGGCGCTCCTGCCTGAGGCGACCGAGGCGCCGTCGCCCTCCCCGGCGCCCACAACCGCCAAGCCCGCGCCGCACGAGTTCGGCGCCGCGGACCGTAAGGCGATCGAGGCGCGCTTCGCGGGGCGCGCCCCGCACGACTGGGGCCTCGCCATCCCGGGCCTCGTGACCAAGACCATGACGTCCGCCGTCGCCCTCACCTTCGACGCGTGCGGCGGACCCGGGGGAACCGGCCTCGACAAGCCGCTCATCGATACGCTCCGGAAGCTGCACGTCCCCGCGACGCTCTTCCTCAACTCCCGGTGGATTCAGGCGAACCAGTCGCTCAGTGCCGAACTGGCCGCTGACCCTCTCTTTGAGATCGGGAACCACGGCACGGCCCACGTCCCGCTCTCCGTGACGGGCCGCAGCGCCTATGGGATCCACGGCACGGGGTCCATCGGCGCGGTGCTCGACGAACTGCTCGGAAACGCCCCGGGCGTGCACGCCCTCGCGGGCTCTCCCGTGCCCTGGTTCCGGCCCGGAACCGCCTACTACGACGACGTCGCCGCGGCGATCACCTCCGTGGTCGGCCTCGTGCCTGTCAACTTCGCGGTCAACGCCGACGCGGGGGCGACGCTCCCAGCGCCAAAGGTCTCGTCGATCCTCGGGGGAGTGCGGCCCGGGGACATCGTGATCAGCCACATGAACCGGCCAGGCTCGGGTACGTCGGGCGGCTATGCGGAAGCCCTGCCGGCCCTCCTTGGGAAGGGTATCCACTTCACGACCCTGAGCCAGTCAGGGCTCTCGGTCCCCGGCATCTCGGCGCCCGCGTAGCGCTCGTCGTCGTTTTGACCCGCTTTGCGGCGCCAGACTAAACTGGACGGGCGCGTAGTGCGCAGCGTTCTAATCCAACTTTCAGGATGTCTGGCCCATGCCTGACTGCCTGACCGACCAACAATCCACATCGGAGCCCCTACTACATGACCATCACCTCCGCCGAGAAGTCCGGCACCCCGCAGGTCGCGATCAACGACATTGGCTCTGCCGAGGACTTCCTCGCCGCCGTCGATGCCACCATCAAGTACTTCAACGACGGCGACCTTGTTGAGGGTACCGTCGTCAAGGTTGACCGCGACGAGGTCCTGCTCGACATCGGGTACAAGACCGAGGGCGTCATCCCCTCCCGTGAGCTTTCTATCAAGCACGACGTCGACCCGGGCGAGGTCGTGGCCGTGGGCGATCAGGTCGAGGCCCTCGTCCTCACCAAGGAGGACAAGGAAGGCCGCCTGATCCTGTCGAAGAAGCGTGCGCAGTACGAGCGCGCGTGGGGCGACATCGAGAAGATCAAGGAGGAGGACGGCGTCGTCACCGGCACCGTCATCGAGGTCGTCAAGGGTGGCCTCATCCTCGACATCGGTCTCCGTGGCTTCCTCCCGGCCTCGCTTGTCGAGATGCGCCGCGTCCGCGACCTGGCGCCGTACATCGGCCAGAAGCTCGAGGCCAAGATCATCGAGCTCGACAAGAACCGCAACAACGTGGTCCTGTCCCGCCGTGCGTGGCTCGAGCAGACCCAGTCCGAGGTCCGCTCGACGTTCCTCAACAAGCTCGAGAAGGGCCAGGTCCGCACGGGCGTCGTCTCCTCGATCGTCAACTTCGGTGCGTTCGTGGACCTCGGCGGCGTCGACGGCCTCGTGCACGTCTCGGAGCTGTCCTGGAAGCACATCGACCACCCCTCCGAGGTTGTCGAGGTCGGCCAGGAGGTCACGGTCGAGGTTCTCGAGGTGGACCTCGAGCGCGAGCGCGTTTCGCTCTCGCTCAAGGCGACGCAGGAGGATCCGTGGCAGACGTTCGCCCGGACCCACGCGCTCGGTCAGGTCGTCCCGGGCAAGGTCACGAAGCTTGTTCCGTTCGGCGCCTTCGTCCGCGTCGAGGACGGCATCGAGGGTCTCGTGCACATCTCCGAGCTCGCCGAGCGTCACGTTGACCTCGCCGAGCAGGTCGTTTCGGTGGGCGACGAGATCTTCGTCAAGGTCATCGACATCGACCTCGAGCGCCGCCGCATCTCGCTGTCGCTCAAGCAGGCCAACGAGGGCGTGGACCCGGACTCCACCGAGTTCGACCCGGCGCTCTACGGCATGGCTGCCGAGTACGACGACGAGGGCAACTACAAGTACCCGGAGGGCTTCGACCCGGAGTCCAACGAGTGGCTCGAGGGCTACGAGACGCAGCGCGCCGCGTGGGAGCAGCAGTACGCCGATGCCCAGGCTCGCTGGGAGGCGCACAAGAAGCAGGTCGCGCAGCACCTCGCCGACGACGCCGCCGCGGCGTCGGGTGGCCGCGAGTCGGCTCCGACGAGCTACTCCTCCGAGGCTCCGGCTGTCGAGAGCGGCACGCTCGCCTCGGACGAGGCCCTTGCCGCGCTTCGCGAGAAGCTCACCGGCAACTGATTGGGCGCGGGGGCTGGCCTACTCACCGGCCGGCTCCCGGCAACTGATGATCTGCGGCTGAGGCCGCACCGATCACACCGCTAAAGGGGCGGGCTCTGCGAAGGCAGGGCCCGCCCCTTCGGCGTCCGCCGGGGCACCGGTTGCGCCGTCACCTTCGCAGGGTGCCCACCCTGCGAAGGTGACGGCGCAACGAGTGAGGGACGGGGGAGGCGCGCTGGTCAGCGGAGGTCCACCCAGGAGGATCCGAGGTCCGCGGCGGTGGGGCCGCCGGCCGTGAGGCTCGCGAGCCGCTCAGCGAAGGCGGCGGCAGCGCCGTCGTCGTCCGTGATCGCGACCCGCAGCGTCGCCGCCTGGGCGCCGAAGTCCGTGCCGAGCACCGTCACGCCCGAGGCGCGCAGCTCGTTCTCGAGGCGCCGCGCGTCGCCGTGCGGGGCGTCGACGGCGAGCAGGCGCAGCCGCTGCCGCCGCACGAGCGGGGCCGTCGCGAGCGCCGACGAGACCGATTCCGAATAAGCGCGCACGAGCCCGCCCGCCCCGAGCAGGATCCCGCCGAAGTAGCGCACGACGACGGCGGCCACGTCGCTCAGGTCGGCGGCGCCGTCGAGCGTGGCCCCCTTGAGCAACGCCTCGAGCATGGGAACGCCGGCGGTTCCCGAGGGCTCGCCGTCGTCGTTGCTGCGCTGGGCCGTCCGGTCGGGGCCGAGCACGAACGCGCTGCAGTGGTGCCGCGCGTCGTGGAACTCCCGCCGCAGCTCGGCGACGAGGGCGCGGGCCTCGTCCTCCGTTTCGGCACGCCGCAGTACGGTGATGAAACGCGAGCGCTTGATCTCGAGCTCGTGCCGGTGCTCCCCGTCGATCGTGCTGTAGCGGAGCGCGTGGCTGGGGGTCTCGGTCACCGACCCAGCTTAGGTCCCGCTAGGCTGGTCGGGTGCTGAGAGTGGGCCTGACGGGTGGTATTGCGTCCGGGAAGTCTGAGGTGTCACGGCGCCTCGCGGAGCTGGGGGCGGTCATCGTGGACGCCGATGTGCTCGCGCGCGAGGTCGTTGAGCCGGGCACAGACGGCCTCGCCGAGGTCGCCGAGGCGTTCGGGCCGGAGGTGCTCGCGGACGACGGCGGGCTCGACCGCGCGGCCCTCGGCGCCGTGGTCTTCGCTGACCCGAGGCGACGCGAGCTGTTGAACTCGATCATCCACCCGCGGGTCCGGGCCAAGGCCGCCGAGATCGCCGCGGCCGCCCCGGACGGAGCGATCGTGGTCCAGGACATCCCGCTGCTCGTCGAGACGGGCCAGGCCGCGAGCTTCGACGTCGTGATCGTGGTGGACGCTCCGGACGAGGTGCGCATTCGCCGCCTTGGGGAGCGCAACGGGCTGAGCGAGGAGCAGGCCCGCGCGCGCATGGCGGCCCAGGCGACGCGCGAGGAACGCCTCGCCGTGGCGGACCAGGTGGTCGAGAACGCGGGCACGCTCGAGGAGCTGCGCGCCGCCGTCGACCGCCTCTGGCGCGACGTCCTCGCCCCTGCCGCGGCACGCTCGGGTGCGGCCCCGGCCGCCGATTAGCCCGAAGCGAATGCGGACACGATCTGTCCGCTGCCCGGCGTAGATTGTGTTCATGAGCCTTGCGCAGGAGATCAACCGCGTCGTCGCGCCCTTCGAGGTCGTCAGCGAGTATCAGCCCGCGGGCGATCAGCCGACGGCCATCGCCGAGATCGCTGAGCGAATCCAGAACGGGGAGAAGGACGTCGTGCTCCTCGGCGCCACCGGCACCGGCAAGAGCGCGACGACGGCGTGGGTCGTCGAGAAGCTCCAGCGCCCCACGCTCGTGCTCGTGCAGAACAAGACGCTCGCGGCGCAGCTCGCCAACGAGTTCCGCGAGCTGCTGCCGAACAACGCGGTCGAATACTTCGTCTCGTACTACGACTACTACCAGCCCGAGGCGTACGTCCCGCAGACCGATACGTTCATCGAGAAGGATTCCTCGATCAACGAGGAGGTAGAGCGGCTCCGCCACTCGGCCACCAATTCGCTCCTGACGCGCCGCGACGTGATCGTCGTCGCGACGGTCTCGTGCATCTATGGCCTCGGCACGCCGGAGGAGTACGTGGCGGGCATGGTCACGCTCCGCAAGGGCATGGAGCTGGACCGCGACGCGCTCCTGCGGCAATTCGTCGCGATGCAGTACGTCCGTAACGATATGGACTTCCACCGCGGCACGTTCCGCGTGCGGGGGGACACGGTCGAGATCATCCCGATGTACGAGGAGCTTGCGTTGCGCATCGAGTTCTTCGGCGACGAGGTGGAGAGCGTTCACACACTCCACCCGGTCACGGGCGAGGTGATCCGCGAGGAGACGGAGATGTACGTCTTCCCCGCCTCGCACTACGTTGCCGGCCCCGAGCGGATGAACCGCGCGATCACCGCGATCGAGGACGAGCTCGCGGAGCGGCTCAAGTCGCTCGAGTCGCAGAACAAGCTCGTCGAGGCGCAGCGACTCCGCATGCGGACCACGTACGACCTCGAGATGATGCAGCAGATGGGCTTCTGCTCTGGCATCGAGAACTATTCGCGGCATATCGACGGCCGCGAGGCGGGATCTGCGCCGCACTGCCTCATCGACTACTTCCCGGACGACTTCCTGCTCGTCATCGACGAGTCGCACGTGACCGTCCCGCAGATCGGGTCGATGTACGAGGGCGACATGTCCCGCAAGCGCACGCTCGTGGAGCACGGCTTCCGCCTGCCGTCCGCGATGGACAACCGCCCGCTCAAGTGGGACGAGTTCCTCGAGCGCATCGGGCAGACGATCTACCTCTCCGCGACGCCCGGCAAGTACGAGCTCGGCAAGGCCGACGGCGTCGTGCAGCAGATCATCCGACCCACCGGACTCGTGGATCCCGAGGTCGTTGTGAAGCCGACGAAGGGCCAGATCGACGATCTGCTGGGGGAGATCCGGGACCGCGTGTCCCGAGACGAGCGTGTGCTCGTCACGACGCTCACGAAGCGCATGGCCGAGGACCTCACGGACTACCTCATGGGCCATGGCGTCAAGGTCCAGTACCTCCACTCGGACGTCGACACCCTGCGACGCGTCGAACTCCTCCGCGAGCTCCGGCTCGGCGTGTTCGACGTGCTCGTGGGCATCAATCTCCTGCGCGAGGGCCTTGATCTGCCCGAAGTCTCGCTCGTGAGCATCCTCGACGCCGACAAGGAGGGCTTCCTGCGCTCGTCGACGTCACTCATCCAGACGATTGGCCGCGCGGCCCGCAACGTGTCCGGACAGGTGCACATGTACGCGGACAAGATCACGGACTCGATGGCGCACGCGATCGACGAGACGAACCGCCGCCGCGAGATCCAGATGGCGTTCAACCGCGAGCGGGGCATCGATCCGCAGCCCCTGCGCAAGCGCATCGCGGACATCACCGACCAGCTCGCGCGGGAGGACCAGGACACGCGCGCCCTGCTCGAGAGCAACCGCCTCGCGAAGGGCGGCAAGCGCCGCGGCTCAGGCGACTCGACTGACAAGGCCGCGGCCGAGCTGCGCAGGGACGGTCTCGCCGCGGCTCCCGCCGAGGACCTCGTGGGTCTCATCCAGCAGCTCACGGAGCAGATGCACGGCGCCGCCGCCGAGCTGCAGTTCGAGCTCGCGGCGCGGCTGCGCGACGAGGTCGCTGACCTCAAGAAGGAACTGCGCCAGATGCAGGCGGCCGGACACGCCTGACCGCCGGCTCCGTGGTGGATCCCTCAACCGGCCTGCGCCGATCCTTCTCGGCCGCGGATCATCAGGAGGAGAATCGCCGTGGCCGCACCGCACGGAGCGGAGTTACCAGGCGGAGGGGGAACTGCCATGCTCACCGAGTTCCAACGCTCGTGGATGGAGAACGCTCCCGGCCAGAAGGTCGACCGTGACTTCGTCGGAGGGTTCCAGTGTGTCGACGTGCCGAAGAACTACGTCCAGCACATCTTTGCCGACACCCGGTGGCAACAGGTGTGGCCCGGCGCAGGCAACGCCAGGGACATGCTGTTCACGTTCTCTCCCGATTTCCTGATCCAGATCCTCAACGATTCGTCCGATCCGTCCCAGATTCCGCTGCCGGGGGACATCGTCGTGTGGGATGGGACGGGCGTTGGCGGGCCCAACCCGTTCGGCCACATCGCCGTGTGCGTCGACGCGGATATCAATGGCGTGGACGTGATCCAGCCGGACGGATTCCAACAGGTGCCTATGTTCCGGGCGCGGCTTGGCTACACGAACGTGGGAACCGGCGCCGTGAGCGGCTGGCTGCGTCCGTTCTTCGATCCCGCACCGCCGCCACCCGGGCCGCCGCCCGCGGCACCACTGGCCGCGAACGAGCGCGTCGCCGGGCCGACCGAGGTGAATCAGCGGTCCGCTCCTCAGATCGGAGCTCCCGTGGTCCGCATGATTCCAGCGGGTTCCCGCGAGACATGGAGCGGCTTTGCCCGCGGGGACCTCGTCGACCTCGGCAACGGCACCGAATCACCGCTCTGGTTCGCAGACTCGCTGGGGTTCGCCTCGATGCTCTTCTTTGATCCCACCAACGTCGACGGACTCCCCGACCTGACGCCCGTGACGAACGCGCCCGAGCATACCGACGGTCCGATCCTCACCGGAATCGACGTCTCGGAGCACCAAGCCGGGGCCGATCTCTCGTCTCTTCCCAGCGATTTCGTGCTCATCAAGGCCACGGAGGGCGTCGACTTTCGCGATCCCAACCTGTTAGATCACCTCGAGGGGGCGCGGGCGGGGGGCAAGAAGGTCGGCTTTTATCACCTTGCGAGGGCCGACACACCGGAGAACACGGTGGAGGCCGAGGCGCGGACGTTCCTCGGGGCTGCCCGCACGCTCCTGCGCGCCGGCGACCTTGTGGCGCTCGATTGGGAGCCCGTCAATCCTGCAGGTCCGGAGTGGGCCTTCGAATGGCTTGCCGCCGTGCGGACGGGAACGGGAGCCACACCGCTCATCTACATGAACCAGGACAGCGTCAATACGCGGGTCTGGTCCCGGGTCGAGCAGGACTTCCCGCTCTGGATGGCCGCGTACCCTCTAGGCCGCCGGGCCATTGAGGGCCACAGCCCATCCACCGCTGGCCCGAAGATTCGGACAAGCTGGGCCGCGGGCTTCAGGGCATGGCAATACACAGCGTCAGGACGCCTGCCCGGATACGACGGCGACCTTCTGCTCGACGTCTTCTACGGCGCGGCGTCCGACTGGGATTCGTTGGGGGCGCCTCTGCGGGGGCGCTAGTCTCGCTCAGTCCTCGCGCACCATGGCGAGGAGCCTTGCGAAGATGCCCTCGCCGTCGTCCGTGATGCCGTCGTGGTGGAAGTCCGCCGTCTCCCACACGCGAAGCCCGCGGACGCGCGCCGCCGTCTCGAGGGAGAGGTCGCGGTCCACGTAGATGTCGTCGCGGTATACCGCCGCGGCGACCGGGACGGAGTTTTCCGCGAGCCGGCCCGCATCGTAGAGCGATCCCCAGTCCGACTTCTCGGCGAGCACGTGCGCGGTCTCGGCGAGCGGTGCGAGCGCGGGGTCCTGGTCGAAGAGCCACGGGCACACCATCTCCCCGAGCAGAAGCGGCTCGGCGGCATCGGGCCGGAAATCGGGGCGCTCGTCGAGGACGCGCCACGCGGCCCATCCGCTGGCCTCGCCCTGAGCGTAGATCGACTCGTGCAGCACGGCGTACAGCGGGTTGGGCGCTCGCGTGACGTTCGCGTGGACCTGGGCGAGAAAGCCGTCCGAGAGCCGGGTGCCGTCGGCGCCGCGGGTGAACGCGTCCTCGAGCAGGTAATGCAGCGAATCGACGCGCGTGTTGCCCCCGAGGAAGTTCCCCACGAGCTGGAAGCGTTCGGGGCTCAAGCGGCTCCCGTCGGGGAGCCGCTCGTCGGCTGCGCGGACATGCTCGACGATCTCAGTCACGCGCGCCCGGTCGTCGGGGTACCAGGCGAAATACTCGGCGTTGCGGGCGGCGAGCCTCGCGTACGTCGCGCGGTAGACGCGCTCGGCGGGGCCGTCGAGCGGCGCGAGCCCTCCCGTGATGAGTGCCTCGCGCAGCCCGTGGGGCGCCAGCGAGAGGTACGTGAGCGCGCAGAAGCCGCCGAAGCTCTGCCCGTAGACGGTCCACGGGCCGGAGCCGAGGGCGCGCCGGATCGCCTCGCAGTCGAGCACGATCGAGTCGGCCCGGAAGTGGCTCAGGTACGCGGCCTGCTCGGCTGGGCCGCCGCGGAGCGGAAGGGTCGATCGGTCGGCCGGCGTCGAGAGGCCGGTGCCGCGCTGGTCGAGCATGAGAACGCGGAAGTCCTTCGCGGCTTCCTTCATCCATCCGGACAGCGAGGTGACGCGCGGCCCGCGGCCACCCGGGCCGCCCTGCAGGAACACGAGCCAGGGGAGGCGTCCGGCGACCTCGGCCGGGTGGGCCGCGGAGACGTATTCGCGCGCGAAGACCTCGATCTGCTCGCCGCCGGGTTTTCCGTGGTCGAGCGGGACGGTGAAGACGTGCTCCACGGTGCGGAGTCCCCGGAAGGCGTGCGCGCCCACGACGCGATGTCGCGACGCTTGCGCCGTGCTCACTCGGGAGCCCCGAAGTCCGCGAGCGCGCTGCCGGTCAGGCGGAAGGTGTCCCACTCCTCGAGGGGCGCGGCGCCGATGCTCTTGTAGAAGCCGATCGAGGGTTCGTTCCACTTGAGCACGCTCCATTCGACCCGTGCGTATCCGCGTTCGACGGCGGTGCGCGCGAGTTCCGCGAGGAGCGCCTTCCCGTAGCCGCGGCCGCGCGCCGCGGGGCGCACGTAGAGGTCCTCGAGGTAGATCCCGTGGGTGCCTTCCCACGTCGAGTAGTTGAGGAACCAGAGGGCGAACCCCATGACCCCGTCACCGTCCTCGACCACGTGCGCGAAGATTGCCGGGCTGTCGCCGAAGAGCTGCTCGGCGAGCACGGGAACGGTGGTCTTGACGGCGTCCGGCTCGCGCTCGTAGACGGCCAGCTCGTGGATGAGCTCGAGGATGGCGGGGACGTCGTGTGGGGTAGCCGGCCGGAGGCCGGCGGCGGGCGGGCGGGAAGAATCAGCCCGGAGGCCGGCGGCGGGCGGGCGGGAAGAATCAGCCCGGAGGCCGGCGGCGGGCGGGCGGGAAGAATCGTCGTGCAGGGTGGAGCGGATGCGGTCGGGGAGGAGGCTCATGCTTCTAACCTAGCTACCGAGACGTCCAAGCTGCGTCAGTCGGATCACGGCGCTGCCCGCCTCGTCGCTCGCGGCGAGGTCCACGTCCGCGGAGAAGCCCCAGTCCCGGTTCCCCGCTGGGTCATCGAAGATCTGCCGCACGTGCCACACGCCGGGCCCCTCCTCGATGATGAGGAGCTGCGGCCCGCGCGCGTCGGGACCCGTGCCGATGTCCTCGTGCTCGTCGAAGTAGCCGTCGAGCGCCTCCTCCCACGCCTCGTCGCCGAAGCCAGCCTCGCCGTCGAGCTCGGCGAGCGCCTTCGAGTCCTCGTCGGCGAATAGCTCGACGCGCCGGAACAGCTCGTTGCGGACCATGACCCGGAAGGCCCGGACGTTTGACGTGAGCGCGGGCGGCGGGGGCGGTGGGGCGTCGTGGCGGTGCAGCTCGTGGCCGCTCGTGAGCTCCTCCCATTCGTCGAGGAGGCTCGAGTCGACCTGACGGACCAGCTCGCCGAGCCACGCGATGAGGTCCTCGAGGTCCTCCCGGAGCGCGTCCTGGGGCACGGTCTGGTTCAGGGCCTTGTAGGCGTCGGTGAGGTAGCGGAGCACGATGCCCTCGCTGCGGGCGAGCCCGTAGAACTGGACGAACTCGCCGAAGTCCATGGCGCGCTCGTACATGTCCCGGACCACGGACTTGGGGGCGAGTTCGAAGTCGGAGACCCAGGGCGCGTGCTTGCGGTACTGCTCGAACGCGGCGTCGAGGAGCTCCTTGAGCGGCTCGGCGTACGTGACGTCGTCGAGGAGCGCCATCCGCTCCGTGTACTCGAGGCCGTCCGCCTTCATCGCGGCGACGGCGTCCGCGCGGGCGCGCTTGAGCTGGGCCGAGAGGATCTGGCGGGGCTTCTCGAGGGTCGCCTCGATGACGGAGACGACGTCGAGCGCGTACGACGGCGTCTCCGGCCCGAGCAGGTCGAGTGCCGCGAGCGCGAAGGGGGAGAGCGGCTGGTTGAGGGCGAAGTTCTCCTGGAGGTCGACCGTGAGGCGCAGGGTGCGTCCCGTCGCGCGGTCCTCCGCGCTGAGCTCGCCTGCCGGGATCCGCTCGACGACCCCCGCCGCGAGCAGTTCGCGGAGGATCCCGAGCGCGCGCCGCATGAGCCGCAGCTGCGCCGTGCGCGTCTCGTGGTTCTCCTCGAGCAGCCGCCGCGCCGCCGCGACGGGGTTGCCGGGCCGAGCCACGAGGTTGAGGAGCATCGCGTGGGTCACGGAGAAGCTCGAGGTCAGGGGCTCGGGCGAGGCCTCGACGAGCCGCTCGAACGTGGGCTTCCCCCACGAGACGAAGCCTTCGGGCGGCTTCTTCTTGACGACCTGGCGGAGCTTGCGCGCGTCTTCGCCGAATTTCGCGCGGGCCTTCTCCATGGCCCGGTTGTTCTCGACGACGTGCTCGGGTGCCTGCACGACCACGGTTCCCGCCGTGTCGAAGCCGGCCCGCCCGGCCCGGCCCGCGATCTGGTGGAACTCGCGCGCGTTGAGGTGCCGCGTCCGCTGGCCGTCGAATTTCGTGAGGGCCGTGAGCAGCACGGTGCGGATCGGCACGTTGATGCCCACGCCGAGCGTGTCCGTCCCGCAGATGACCTTGAGGAGCCCAGCCTGCGCGAGCTGCTCGACGAGGCGCCGGTACTTGGGCAGCATGCCCGCGTGGTGCACGCCGATGCCGTGGCGCACGAGGCGGTTGAGCGTTTTCCCGAAGCCAGCCGCGAACCGGAACCGCCCGATGAGCTCGGCGATGCGGTCCTTCTCCTCGCGCGTGCACATGTTGACGCTCATGAGCTGCTGGGCGCGCTCGATGGCCTCGAGCTGGCTGAAGTGGACCACGTACACAGGGGCCTGCTTCGTCGCGAGGAGCTCCTCGAGCGTCTCGTGGACGGGCTTCTCCTCGTAGTAGTAGTGCAGCGGGATGGGCCGTTCCGCCCCGGCGACGGTCGTCGTCGTCCGCCCCGTGCGCTCGGTGAGCTCCGTCTCGAAACGGCTCACGTCGCCGAGGGTCGCGCTCATGAGGAGGAATTGCGCCTGCGGGAGCTCGAGCAGGGGGACCTGCCACGCCCAGCCGCGCTGGGGGTCGGAGTAGAAATGGAACTCGTCCATGACCACGGGGCCGAGTTCCGCCGCGGAGCCTTCCCGGAGCGCGTGGTTCGCGAGGATCTCCGCCGTGCAGCAGATGATCGGCGCCTGCCCGTTGACGGACGAATCGCCCGTGACCATGCCCACGTTCTCCGCACCGAAGATCTCGCACAGGGCAAAGAACTTCTCGGAGACGAGCGCCTTGATCGGTGCGGTGTAGTAGCTGCGCTGGCCCGTCGCGAGGCCGTGGAAGTGGGCGGCGATCGCCACGAGCGACTTGCCCGAGCCCGTCGGCGTGGCGAGGATCACGTTGTTGCCCTCGACGAGCTCCATGACGGCCTCGTCCTGTGCCGGGTAGAGCGAAAGGCCCCGGCCCTCGGCCCACCCCACGAACGCCTCGTAGACGGCGTCCGGAAGCGCAGCGGGATCGGCGTTGCCGCCGCGGTCGGGGAGGAGCTGGTCGAGTCTCATGGCGGCTTCAGCCTATCCGCACTAGCGTGGAGCCATGAGCGCTTCGCCCACGTGGGACCCTGCCCTCTACGTCCGCTTCGGCGACCACCGGGGCCGGCCGTTCTTCGATCTCACGTCCCGCATTGGTGCCGAGTCGCCCCAGCACGTCGTGGACCTGGGCTGCGGCCCGGGGACGCTCACCGCGGCGCTCGCGGACCGCTGGCCGGACGCCGCCGTGGAGGGGATTGACAGCTCGCCGGACATGATCGCCGCGGCGGATCGCACGACGCCAGGCAGGCCCCGCCTGAGCTTCCGGCTCGGCGAGATCGTGGGCTGGGAGCCCGCGGACGACGTCGACGTCCTCGTTTCGAACGCGGCGCTCCAGTGGGTGCCGGGTCACCAGGCGCTCATCGGCAGGTGGCTCGAGCAGCTCGCGCCGGGCGCGTGGCTCGCGGTCCAGATTCCGGGGAATTTCGGCGCGCCCTCGCACACGCTCCTCCGCGAGCTCGCGGAGTCGTCCCAGTGGGAGCGCGAGCTGCGGGGCGTCCTGCGGCACAGCGACGCGGTCGGCGAGCCTTCCGACTATCTGCAGCTCATGCTCTCGGCAGGCTGGGAGGCGGACGTGTGGGAGACCACGTACCTGCAGCTCCTCACGGGGGAGGACCCCGTGCTCAACTGGGTCCGCGGCACGACCCTGCGTCCGGTCCTCGACGCGCTCTCGGCGCAGGAGAGGGCCCAGTTCGAGGAGCAGTACAACCAGCTCCTGCTCGACGCGTACCCGGCCGCGGAACACGGAACCGTGTTTCCGTTCCGGCGCATCTTCTGCGTGGGCCGCAAGCCCGAGGCCGTCTAGCGGTCGAGCGGTGGCCTACCAGCCCCGCGCACGCCAGTCGTCGAGGTGAGGCCTCTCTGCGCCGAGCGTCGTCGGCCTGCCGTGGCCCGGGTAGACCACGGCGTCGTCGGGGTACACGTCGAAGAGGCGCGTGACGACGTCGCCGATGAGGAGATGGAAGCGGTCGGGGTCTTTCTGCGTGTTGCCCACCCCGCCAGGGAACAGCGAGTCGCCCGAGAAGATGAGGTGAGGACCGTCGTCGTCCTTGAGGACGTAGGCGATCGAGCCCGGGGTGTGGCCGCGGAGGTGCACCGCGGTGAGGTCGAAGCCGGGGAAGCCTGCCACGTCGCCGTGGTCGAGGACGACGTCGACCGGAACAGGGATGCCGGAGACATCCTGACGCCCGGCGGCCGTGCGCGCGCCGGTCGCTTCGACGAGCCCCTCGAGCGCGCGGACGTGATCCCAGTGCTGGTGGGTCGTCGCGATGAGCTCGAGCTTCGTGGGCGCCTCGGAGTCAGCCGCGCCTTCGGCGAGAAGGGCCTGGAGGGCCGGAAGATCGTCGGCGGCGTCGATGAGCACCTGGGCCCCGGAGGCCTTCGCGGTGATGAGGTAGACGTTGTTGTCCATGTCTCCCACTGCGACTTGCCGAACCGTGACGTGCGCAAGATCGTGGATGAGGCTCGTCATGCGGCCAGTGTAGGCCTGAGGGGTCCCGTGTGGCGGGGGCCCGGCCGGGCTACTCTGGTGCCCATGCAGGATGCGGACTTCCCGGGCGCGTGGCGGCCCGATCAGGGCCTCTCGGCCCCCTTGTTCGAGCAGCTTCGGCGCCACATCGCGGACCTTGTCGCCGACGGGACGCTGCGCGCAGGGCGGCGTCTCCCGCCCGTCCGCGCCCTCGCGACGGAGCTCGGGCTCGCGCCCCACACGATCGCGCGGGCCTATCGCGAGCTGGAGGAGGCGAACGTCGTCGCGACGAACGGGCGTGCGGGCACCGTCGTGGCGCCTCGCGACGCGCGCGAGAAGGATCTGACGTCGGCGGCCGCGGCCTTCGCGGCCGCCGCGGCCGGGCGCGGGTGCACGCTCGAGGAGGCCGTTCGCCTGCTCGAGCAGGCGTATGAGCGGCTCTGAGCGGTCCGCCAGAACCGGAGCCGAACACGCCGCTCCGCCAGGCGCCTCCGATTGGGAATTCGAAGACGTTTTCGACTAGCATGGTTCCGTGCAGATTCCCTCCTCGCCCATGGAGCTGGCGGACCGCCCTGCCTCCGCGCGCTCGCACGAGGCCGTGAGCTCGCTCCGCGCGGACCTTTCGCGACTCGTCGTCAAGGGGGCACGCGAGCACAACCTTCGCAACGTCGATCTTGACCTCCCGCGCGACGCGATGATCGTCTTCACGGGGCTGTCCGGATCGGGCAAGTCGTCCCTCGCGTTCGACACGATCTTTGCCGAGGGCCAGAGGCGCTACGTCGAATCGCTCTCGGCCTACGCGCGGCAGTTCCTCGGCCAGGTGGACAAGCCGGACGTCGACTTCATCGAGGGTCTCTCGCCCGCCGTGTCGATCGACCAGAAGTCCACGAGCAAGAACCCTCGCTCGACGGTCGGCACGATCACCGAGATCTACGATTACATGCGCCTTCTGTGGGCGCGGGTGGGCCGCCCACATTGCCCGATCTGCCACGAGCCGGTCACGCGGCAGACGCCGCAGCAGATCGTCGATCAGCTCCTCGATCTCGCCGATGGCACGCGCTTCCAGATCCTCGCCCCGGTGGTGCGGGGCCGGAAGGGCGAGTTCGTGGACCTCTTCAGGGAGCTCGCCGCGAAGGGCTATGCGCGCGCCCGCGTGGACGGCGAGCTCGTCCAGCTCACCGAGCCGCCCAAGCTCGGCAAGCAGTTCAAGCACACGATCGAGGTCGTCGTGGATCGCCTCGTGGTCAAGGAAGGCATCCGCCAGCGCCTCGCCGACTCCGTTGAGACGGCACTTGGACTTGCCGAGGGCCGCGTCGTGGCGGACTTCGTCGACATCGCGCCCGACGACGACGGCCGCACCCGCGCGTTCTCGGAGCACCTCGCGTGCCCCAACGAGCATCCACTCGCGATCGATGAGATCGAGCCGCGCTCGTTCTCGTTCAACAACCCCTTCGGCGCGTGCCCGGCGTGCACGGGCATCGGCACGAAGCTCGAGGTGGACGAGGAGCTCGTGGTCCCGGACCCTGAGCTGAGCCTCGGCGAGGGAGCGATTGCGCCGTGGTCGCTCGGGACGGCGACCACGGAGTATTGGACACGCCTGCTTGAGGGTCTCTCCGACGAGCTCGGCTTCTCGATGAACACCCCGTGGCACAGCCTCCCGCAGTACGCGCGGGACGCCGTGCTCTTCGGCAAGGACCACAAAGTCGTGGTCCAGTACCGCAACCGCTTCGGGCGCGAGCGCAAGTACAGCACGGGCTTCGAGGGCGCCGTGTCCTACATCCAGCGCAAGCACGCGGAGACGGAGTCGGACTACGCGCGCGATCGCTACGCGGAATACATGCGCGAGGTCCCGTGCCCCGAGTGCGGCGGAGCGCGCCTCAACCCCGCGTCGCTATCCGTGCTCGTGGGCGGCAGGTCCATCGCGGCTGTGTGTGCCCTGCCCCTTCGCGAGGCGAGCGAGTTTCTCGCGACGCTCGATCTCACCGATCGAGAGCGGCAGATCGCGCATCAGGTGCTCAAGGAGATCGACGCGCGGCTCGCGTTCCTCCTCGACGTCGGCCTCGAGTACCTCAACCTCGAGCGCGCGGCGGGGACGCTGTCCGGCGGTGAGGCCCAGCGCATCCGCCTTGCGACTCAGATCGGATCGGGCCTCGTCGGCGTGCTGTACGTCCTCGACGAGCCGAGCATCGGCCTCCACCAGCGCGACAATCGGCGGCTCATCGACACGCTCACGCGGCTTCGCGACCTCGGGAACACGCTCATCGTCGTCGAGCACGACGAGGACACGATTCATGAGGCCGACTGGATCGTGGACATCGGCCCCGGAGCCGGCGAGCACGGCGGCAAGGTGGTCCACTCGGGCTCCCTCGCGGAGCTTCTCGAGAACCGCGAGTCGCTGACCGGCGACTACTTGTCGGGGCGGCGCCGCATCGAGCTGCCCAGGAAGCGGCGCCCCTTGGACCGCAAGCGTCAGCTCAAGATCGTCGGGGCGCGCGAGCACAACCTGCAGAACGTCGACGTGACGTTCCCCCTCGGCGTGCTCACCGCCGTCACTGGCGTCAGCGGCTCGGGCAAGTCGACGCTCGTGAACGAGATCCTCTACAAGGTGCTTGCGAACCGCCTCAACGGTGCGAAGCAGGTGGCCGGGCGGCACACCCGCATCGAGGGGCTTGAGCATCTCGACAAGGTCATCCACGTGGACCAGAGCCCCATCGGGCGGACCCCGCGGTCCAACCCCGCGACGTATACGGGCGTGTTCGACCACATCCGCAAGCTGTTCGCGGAGACCACCGAGGCGAAGGTCCGTGGCTACCAGCCGGGGCGCTTCTCCTTCAACGTCAAGGGCGGTCGGTGCGAGGCATGCTCGGGCGACGGCACGATCAAGATCGAGATGAACTTCCTCCCGGACGTCTACGTCCCGTGCGAGGTCTGCCACGGCGCCCGCTACAACCGCGAGACGCTCGAGGTCCACTACAAGGGCAAGACCATCGCGGACGTCCTGGACATGCCGATCGATGAGGCCGCGGAGTTCTTCGCGGCGTTCGGCCCGATCTCGCGCCACCTCAACACACTCGTGGACGTCGGGCTCGGCTACGTACGGCTCGGCCAGCCTGCCACGACGCTCTCGGGCGGCGAGGCGCAGCGCGTCAAGCTGGCCTCGGAACTTCAGCGTCGCTCGAACGGGCGGAGCGTCTACGTGCTCGACGAGCCGACCACTGGCCTCCACTTCGAGGACATCCGGAAGCTCCTGCTCGTGCTTCAGGGTCTCGTGGACAAGGGCAACTCGGTGATCACGATCGAGCACAACCTCGACGTGATCAAGAGCGCCGACTGGATCATCGATCTGGGGCCAGACGGTGGCTCCGGCGGTGGGCAGGTCGTGGCGATCGGCAAGCCGGAGGATGTTGCGAAGGTCGAGGCGAGCCACACGGGTCGATTCCTGTCCGAGATGTTCACTCGCGACCATCGATGAATACCGCGGCATGCACGGGCCGCTGGATCTGGGTCGTGAATATGCCTGAAGGGTCATAAGAGTTTCAGGCATTCGGGCTGGTATGCGAGACTGTCCCGGTGACTGTCAGCCCCGCGCTCGTGATCTTCGATCTGGACGGTACTGTTGTCGACCCCGCGGGGAGCATCACCGGCGGCATCGCGCACGCGCTTGACGTTCACGGTCTCCCGGTTCCAGACGGCGCGACGCTCGACTCGATGGTCGGCCCGCCCCTCCTTGAGTCCCTCGGTAGGCTCGCGGACGTCCCCGCCGAGGTGATGCCCGCCGTCGTCCATAGCTACCGCCAGCGGTACATCTCGGAGGGGATGGCGGCGAGCCGCCCCTATCCGGGGATCCCCGAGCTGCTCGATCGGCTCCGCGCGGCGGGGTACCACCTTGCGGTCGCGACCCAGAAGCCGGAGGGGCTCGCGAAGAAGCTCCTCGGGATCCACGACCTCGACCGTCGATTCCACAGCATCCACGGCGCGCCGGACGACGAGACGCTGCCGCCGCTCACCGACGGCAAGGCGAGCATCGTTGCGGCCGCGCTGACCGTCAACCACGCAGCTGGTTCGCGCGCCGTCATGATTGGCGATCGGCGCCACGACGCCGCCGGGGCGGCCGCCAACGGAATTCCATGCATCGGCGTGCGGTGGGGCTTCGCCGAGCCCGGGGAGCTCGAGGCCCTCGACCTCGCGGCCCGGGTCGCGAATACGCGCGAGGCGGGCGACGCCGTCGAACGCCTCCTGCCGCTCGACGGCCATGTTCAGGCTGCAGCCGGCTCCGGTACCGCGGAGGCCCGCCCATGACGATCATGTACCAGGCCAGCCGGACCAGCATCCGGGTCCTCATCGCGGGGCTGTGCCGGCCGACCGTGACGGGGCTCGAGAACGTGCCCGTCGACGGCCCGTTCATCGTCGCGTCCAACCACCTCTCGTTCCTCGACTCGGTCATCATCCAGGCGCTCATGCCCCGCAAGGTGGGCTTCTTCGCGAAGGCCGAGTACTTCACGGGCACGGGCCTGAAGGGCAAGCTCATGAAGTCGTTCTTCGAGGGTGTCGGCTCGATCCCCGTGGAGCGCGGCGAGCAGGCGGCGAGCGTCGCGGCCCTCAAGACCCTTCTCGACATCCTCGAGGACGGGGGAGGGGTGGGCATCTACCCCGAGGGGACCCGCTCGCGGGACGGCCTGCTGTACCGCGGCCGGACCGGTGTCGGCTGGCTGACTCTCACGACCGGCGCTCCCGTGGTTCCCGTGGGGCTTGAAGGGACCGAGAAGCTCCAGCCGGCCGGCAGCAACGGCGTCAAGCCGCAGCACTTCAGCATGCGCGTGGGTGAGCCCCTGTACTTCGACAAGCTCGGCCCGGACCACTCCCTCCCGGTGCGCCGCGACGCGACCGACCGCATCATGGACGCCATCGCGGCCCTCAGCGGTCAGGAGCGGGCGTCCGGCTACAACAAGCCGCCGGCCGCGGAATAGGTAGCCCAAGCCTTTCCGCACCCAGGCCCTTCCGCGCCCCACCCGCCCACCCTTACTAGACTGGTTCAGTGGCAGATCCAGCGAGCTACCGGCCGAAGACGGGCGAAATCCCGACCGATCCGGGCGTGTACCGGTTCCGCGACCCGCACGGGCGCGTCATCTACGTGGGGAAGGCGAAGAACCTTCGCCAGCGGCTGACCTCGTACTTCGCGAACCCGGCCACGCTCCTGCCCAAGACGTACGCCATGGTGCATGCAGCGGCGAGCGTCGAGTGGACGGTCGTCGGGAGCGAGCTCGAGGCGCTCCAGCTCGAATACACGTGGATCAAGGAGTTCGCGCCGCGATACAACCTCGCCTTCCGCGACGACAAGACCTACCCGTACCTCGCCGTGACGATGGGGGAGACGATCCCTCGCGTCCAGGTGATGCGCGGCGATCGCCGCAAGGGCACGCGGTACTTCGGTCCGTACACCGCCGGGGCCATCCGGGAGACGATGGACACCCTCCTCAAGGTGTTCCCGGTGCGCAGCTGCAGCGCGGGCGTGTTCAAGCGGGCCGAGCAGAGCGGCCGGCCGTGCCTGCTCGGCTACATCGACAAGTGCTCCGCACCGTGCGTGGGGCGCGTCACGCCGGAGGAGCACTACGCGATCGCCGAGGACTTCTGCGCGTTCATGGGCGGCGAGGCCAAGCGGTTCATCTCCCAGCTCGAGAAGCGGATGGCCGCGGCCTCCGAGGAGCTCGACTTCGAGGCAGCAGCCTCGCTCCGCGACGACATCATCGCCATGCGGAAGGTGTTCGAGCGGAACGCTGTCGTCCTCTCCGAGGACACGGACGCCGACGTCTTCGCGGTCGAGGAGGACGATCTCGAGGCCGCCGTCCAGGTGTTCCATGTGCGCGGCGGACGCATCCGCGGCCAGCGCGGCTGGGTCGTCGAGAAGGTCGAGGAGGCCACGGGCCCGGCGCTCGTCGAGCACCTGCTCCAGCAGGTCTACGGCGCGCAGGCCGAGACGGACTCGCGGATCCCCCGCGAGGTCCTCGTGCCCGTGCTGCCCGAGGACGCCGAGCAGCTCACGGTGTGGCTCTCGGGGCTGCGCGGCGCGAACGTGGCGCTGCGCGTGCCGCAGCGCGGCGACAAGGCGGCGCTCGCCAAGACCGTCCACGAAAACGCCGTGCAGGCCCTCCGCCTGCACAAGATCCGCCGCGCGGGGGACATCACGAACCGATCGCTCGCTCTCCAGGAGCTCCAGGAGGCGCTCGAGCTCGCAGAGCCGCCCCTCCGGATCGAGAGCTTCGACATCTCGCACGTCCAGGGCACGAACGTCGTCGCGTCGATGGTCGTGGTCGAGGACGGGCTCGCGAAGAAGTCCGAGTACCGCAAGTTCTCCATCACGGGTGAGGCCGCGCGCGACGACACGGCCGCGATGCACGACGTCCTGACCCGCCGTTTCCGCAACTACCTCGCCGAACGGGACCTCCCGGTCGAGGAGCGCGACCAGAACCGGAAGTTCGCCTACCCGCCCAATCTCGTCGTGGTCGACGGCGGCCAGCCCCAGGTCGCCGCCGCGGTCCAGGCCCTCGCGGAGCTCGGCATCGGCGAGGACGAGATCCGCGTCGTCGGCCTCGCGAAGCGCCTCGAGGAGGTGTGGTTGCCCGAGGGCGACTTCCCCGTCATCCTCCCGCGCGCATCCCAGGGCCTCTACCTCCTTCAGCGGATCCGCGACGAGGCGCACCGCTTCGCGATCACGTTCCACCGGCAGAAGCGCGGCAAGGCCATGACGGCCTCAGTCCTCGACGACGTGCCGGGCCTCGGCCCGGCCCGGAAGAAGGCCCTCCTGGTCCATTTCGGCTCCGTCAAGCGGCTCCGCGCCGCGACCGTCGACGATCTTTCGGATGTCCCCGGCGTCGGGCCCTCGCTCGCGGCGACCGTCTTCGCGACGTTCCACGGCTCCGAGCCCCAGGAGTCGGCGCCCGCCATCAACTACGCGACCGGCGAAATCCTGGAGTCTTAGTTAGGCTGGGGCCATGACCCAGACCAGCGCGGCGGACCCGCACGAGCCCACTGAGCTGACCCCCGTCAAACCACCTGAAGCTGAGCTCCTCATCGTGACCGGGATGTCCGGCGCGGGGCGGAGCACGGCGGCGAACGCGCTCGAGGACCACGGCTGGTACGTCGTCGAGAATCTCCCGCCCCAGCTTCTGGGCACGCTGTCCGAGCTCGTCTCGCACGCCTCGGATCGGATCCCGAAGCTCGCCGTCGTCATGGACGTGCGCAGCAAGGCGCTCTTCGCGGACATCCGCGAGGCCCTGCACGCGCTCGACTCGCGGGGCATCGAATATCGCGTCCTGTTCCTCGACGCGACGGATGACGTGCTCATCCGGCGCTTCGAGCAGGGTCGGCGCCCCCATCCGCTCCAGGGCGGAGGCCGCATCCTCGACGGCATCACAGCCGAACGGCTCCTCCTCACGGAGCTGCGCGAGCAGTCCACGCTCGTGCTCGACACGTCGGACTACAACGTCCACGGACTCGCGACCGCCATCACCGAGCTGTTCTCGGAGAAGGGCCCGGTGACGCTGCGGCTCAACGTCATGAGCTTCGGCTTCAAGTACGGACTTCCGGCGGACGCCAACTACGTTGCGGACGTCCGGTTCCTTCCGAATCCGCACTGGATCCCGCAGCTCCGCCCGCACACGGGCCTCGACCCCGACGTGCGCGACTACGTGCTCGTGGCGAGCGGCGCCGAGGAGTTCGTCACGCGATTCGTCCACGCTCTGGAGCCGGTCCTGTCCGGCTACCGCCGGGAGAACAAGCATTACGCGACCATTGCGGTGGGCTGCACGGGCGGCAAGCACCGCTCGGTGGCGATCGCCGAGGAGCTCTCGAAGCGCCTCGCCCAGCAGCCTCGCGTCACCGTTACGACGTCCCACCGGGACCTCGGGCGCGAATAGTGTCCATGTTCACGGGCCAGCTCCCGCTCATCCCGCCCGGCTCGGGCACGTCCGGCGGCGCGCCCAAGGGGCCTTCCGTCGTCGCCCTCGGGGGTGGCCACGGGCTCGCCGCATCCCTCTCCGCCCTCCGCCTCCTCACGGCGGACCTCACCGCGGTCGTCACGGTGGCGGACGACGGCGGCTCCTCCGGCCGCCTGCGCCGCGACTTCGGCGTGGTGCCCCCGGGCGATCTCCGAATGGCTCTCGCGGCGCTGTGCGATGACACGGACTGGGGCCGCACGTGGCGCGACGTCATGCAGCACCGCTTCGCGTCGCCGGCCGGCACGAGCGGACTTGAGAATCACGCGATGGGCAACCTGCTCATCATGACGCTCTGCGAGCTCCTCGGCGACGTCGTCGACGGCCTCCGTTGGGCCGGCGCCTTGCTCGGCGCGCGGGGCCAGGTCCTCCCGATGTCCCAGGTCCCCCTCACCATCGAGGGGATCGTCGCGTCGCCGGACGGCGGCCCCGGGCAGCTCATCCGGGGCCAAGCGGCGTGCGCCGTGGCCGGCAGGCTCGAGGACGTGCGGCTGCTCCCCGAGGAGGCGCCCGCGTGCCCTGAGGCGCTCAGCGCGATCGAGTTCGCCGACTGGATCGTGCTGGGTCCGGGCTCGTGGTACACGTCGGTGCTCCCGCACCTTCTCCTGCCCGAATTGCGCCAGGCGCTCACCGACACCCCCGCGCGCCGCTGCCTCACCATGAACCTCGCCATGGACACGAAGGAGACGAGCGGCATGACCGCCACGGACCACCTTCGGGTCCTGCAGCGCGCGGCCCCCGAGTTCACCGTCGATGCGGTCGTGGCCGAAATCGGCACCGTTGGCGACCCTGCGGGCTTTGAACGCGCTGCGGCGGAACTGGGTGCTGAGGTCCACTTCGGTAGAGTGGGAGCTTCGGGCCACCGGGCGGTGCACGATCCGCTCCGGCTCGCGGCCGCCTATCACGAGGTGTTCTCGGGCGGCGCTAGATGACAGGGGAATGGCTGATGGCATCGCACGGGACGTCCGCGCGGGCGGGGGAGGCGAAAGCATGGCTCTGACCCAGAGCGTCAAGGAAGAGCTCTCGCATCTCGCGGTGAGGAAGTCCTCCGAACGCAAGGCCGAGGTCTCGGCGATGCTGCGCTTCGCTGGGGGACTGCACATCATTTCGGGACGCATCGTGATCGAGGCCGAGGTTGATCTCGCGTCCACGGCACGGCGCCTCAAGAGCGCGATCTCCGAGGTCTACGGGCACTCAGCCGAGATCATCGTGGTCTCCGGCGGCGGCCTGCGCCGGGGGAGCCGGTACGTGATCCGCGTGGTTCGCGAGGGCGAGGCGCTCGCCCGGCAGACCGGCCTCCTCGACAACCGTGGGCGTCCCGTCCGCGGGCTGCCGTCCGCGGTCGTCAACGGCTCGGCCGCGGACGCCGAGGCCGTGTGGCGGGGGGCCTTCCTGGCCCACGGCTCGCTCACCGAGCCGGGCCGCTCGTCGTCGCTTGAGGTGACCTGCCCGGGCCCAGAGGCCGCCCTGGCGCTCGTGGGCGCGGCCCGGCGACTCGGGATCTCAGCGAAGGCGCGCGAAGTGCGCGGGGTGGACCGCGTCGTCGTGCGCGACGGAGATACGATCGCCGCGCTCCTGACCCGCATGGGCGCCCACGACGCGCTCATGGCGTGGGAGGAGCGCCGCATGCGCAAGGAGGTCCGGGCCACGGCGAACCGGCTCGCGAACTTCGACGACGCGAACCTCCGGCGCTCGGCGCAGGCCGCGGTCGCGGCGGGGGCACGCGTGGAGCGCGCGCTCGAGATCCTCGGCGACGACGTCCCTGACCACCTGCGCTACGCGGGGGAGCTCCGGGTCGCCCACAAGCAGGCGAGCCTCGACGAGCTCGGCCGGCTCGCCGACCCGCCGCTCACCAAGGATGCGATCGCCGGGCGGATCCGTCGTCTGCTCGCGATGGCCGACAAGAAGGCCATCGAGACGGGAATCCCTGGCACGGAGGCGAACGTTACGCCGGACATGCTGGACGGCTGATCGCGGCGGTTCCACCACGTTGGCGCGGTTCTACGCTTCGTGAACGGGCGCTTCGGTGGTGACCCGGCGATCTGCATAGGATGGAGCCGTCACCAGCCCGCCGTGTGAAGTACCGCGTGGCGGGAAATCGACCGATGGAGGATTGTTGTGACCTACGTACTGCCTGAGCTTCCGTACGACTACGCGGCCCTCGAGCCGCACATCTCGGCGCGGATCATGGAACTCCACCACAGCAAGCACCACGCCGCCTACGTGACCGGCGCCAATACGGCGCTCGAGAAGCTGGCCGCGGCCCGCGAGTCGGGCAACTTCGCCGACGTGACGCGCCTCAGCAAGGACCTGGCGTTCCACCTGGGCGGCCACACGAACCACTCGATCTTCTGGAACAACCTTTCCCCCGAGGGCGGCGACAAGCCCGAGGGCGAGCTCGCGGCTGCGATCGACGACGCGTTCGGCTCGTTCGACAAGTTCGTGGCGCACTTCAGCGCGGCGGCGACGAGCCTCCAGGGCTCCGGCTGGGCGATCCTCGCCTTCGAGCCCCTCGGCGGCAACGTCGTGATCGAGCAGCTCTACGACCAGCAGGGCAACGTCCCGGTCGGGACCATCCCGCTGCTCATGCTCGACATGTGGGAGCACGCCTTCTACCTCGACTACGTCAACGTCAAGGCTGACTACGTCAAGGCGTTCTGGAACATCGTGAACTGGGCGGACGTCGCGAAGCGCCTCGAGGCCGCACGCGCCGGCGCGCAGGGTCTCGTCCTTCCCGCGTGAGCCTTGTGAGTTTCTGTCAGGGCTGAGATTTCTGTCACATTGCGGTGATTTCACCCACCGCCTCCCGAAAAAGGGTTCGTCTGTTCACGGACGGGCCCTTTTTCCGTAGGATGGGGTGCGGAAAGGCCCAGCAGCCTTTCAGCCATGGACAATGGAGACTCGGGCTGTAGGCCTTTCCTTGTGCAAATCTCAGCCCAATGGTGTGCGAGACCGTTCAGACAGTCCGAGCAGTCGCCCTAGGTGGTGGATGCTCGGCTGAGCATCAAGGAGAGCTACCAGAGTGACTACCCGCATTGGCATCAACGGCTTCGGCCGGATCGGCCGCAACTTCTTCCGCGCAGCACTCGCCCAGGGCGCCGATCTCGAGATCGTGGCCGTCAATGACCTCACGAGCCCCGAGACTCTGGCCCACCTGCTCAAGTACGACTCGGTGTCCGGTCGCCTTGACGAGAAGGTCGAGGCCCGCGACGGCAACATCGTCGTCGGCGGCAAGGAGATCAAGGTCCTCGCGGACCGCGACCCCGCGAACCTCCCGTGGGGCCAGCTGGGCGTCGACATCGTGATCGAGTCCACCGGCTTCTTCACGAAGGCGGCCGACGCGAAGAAGCACCTCGCCGCGGGTGCCAAGAAGGTCATCATCTCCGCTCCGGCCACGGACGAGGATGTCACGATCGTCATGGGCGTCAACGACGGCCTCTACGACGCCGAGAACCACAACATCATCTCGAACGCCTCGTGCACCACGAACTGCCTCGGCCCGCTCGCCAAGGCGATCAACGACGCGTTCGGCATCGAGCGCGGTCTCATGACCACAGTTCACGCCTACACGGCCGACCAGAACCTTCAGGACGGCCCGCACCGCGATCTCCGCCGTGCCCGCGCCGCCGCGATCAACATGGTCCCGACCTCTACCGGCGCCGCGAAGGCGATCGGCCTCGTGCTTCCGGAGCTCAAGGGCAAGCTCGACGGCTTCGCGATCCGCGTCCCCGTCCCGACGGGCTCCGCGACCGACCTGACGGTCACGCTGTCCCGCGAGGTCACGCGTGACGAGGTCAACGCCGCCGTCAAGGCCGCGTCCGAGACCGGCCCGCTCGCCGGCTACCTCACGTACACCGAGGACCCCATCGTGTCCTCGGACATCGTGTCCGACCCGGCATCGTCGATCTTCGACGCGGGCCTCACGAAGGTCATCGGCAACCAGGTGAAGGTCGTCTCCTGGTACGACAACGAGTGGGGCTACTCCAACCGCCTCGTGGACCTCACCGAGCTGGTCGCGTCCAAGCTCTGAGACCCGGCCGTAACGTTCCGGGAACTCGGATAGCCTGAGTCCATGACTGCACACACTCTCGACGAGCTGCTCGCCGAAGGTGTCCGTGGGCGGCACGTTCTGGTCCGTTCGGACCTGAACGTGCCGCTCGACGGTTCCACCGTGACTGACGATGGGCGCGTCCGCGCGTCGCTGCCCGTGATCGCCAAGCTGGCCGAGGCCGGCGCGAGGGTCATCGTGATGGCCCACCTCGGCCGGCCCAAGGGGACCCCGGACGAGAAGTATTCACTTCGTCCCGCCGTCGAACGACTCGCTGAGCTCGCCGCGTTCCCCGTGCGCCTCGCGGCGGACGTCGTGGGGCCGAGCGCGAAGGAGCTTGCCGCGAGCCTCGCGGACGGCGAGGCGCTCGTGCTCGAGAACGTGCGCTTCGATGCGCGCGAGACGAGCAAGGACGACGCCGAGCGGGCGGCTTTCGCTCGCGAGCTCGCCGAGCTGACGGGCGACGGCGGAGCGTACGTCGACGACGCGTTCGGCGCCGCGCACCGCAAGCACGCGAGCGTCTACGACATCGCATCGATCCTCCCCGCGTATCTCGGCGAGCTCGTGCGCACGGAGGTCGAGGTGCTCAAGCGCCTCACCGAGGGTGCCGAGCGACCCTACGTTGTGGTGCTCGGCGGCTCGAAGGTCTCCGACAAGCTCGCGGTGATCGACAACCTCATCGGCAAAGCGGACCGCCTGCTCGTGGGCGGCGGCATGCTGTTCACGTTCCTCGCGGCGCAGGGCCACAAGGTCGGCTCGAGCCTCCTCGAGCGAGATCAGATCGGCACGGTCCAGTCCTACCTTGAGCGCGCCGCCGTGGCGGGCACGGAGTTCGTGCTGCCCACCGACGTTGTGGTTGCCTCGAAGTTCGCGGCGGACGCCGAGCACGAGGTCGCTTCGGCGGACGCGATCGAGGGCACGGCCTCCGGCGAGACCGGAATCGGTCTCGACATCGGCCCCGAGACCGCGGCAGCGTTCGCGAAGGAGATCGCCACGGCGAGGACGGTGTTCTGGAACGGTCCGATGGGCGTGTTCGAGTTCCCGGCCTTCGCGGCGGGCACGAAGGCCGTCGCTCAGGCCCTTGCCGACGCGACGTCAGCGGGCGCGCTCACGGTCGTGGGCGGCGGCGACTCCGCGGCGGCGGTTCGCACGCTCGGCTTCGAGGACGGCCAGTTCGGCCACATCTCGACGGGCGGCGGCGCGAGCCTCGAATACCTCGAGGGCAAGGAGCTCCCGGGCCTCACGGCCCTCGGAGCCTGACCCCTTTCGCGTCGGGGCGCCGTCTGCACCTCCGTGCGGGCGGCGCCCCTGCGTGCCTCAATCCCAGGACAAGCAGGATCACCAGGAGATACCGTGACCACCTCCTCGAACGGCACGTTCGACCGCACCCCGCTCATCGCCGGCAACTGGAAGATGAACATGGACCACGTCCAGGCCATCACGCTCCTCCAGAAGCTCGCCTGGACCCTTCAGGATGCCCGCCACGATTTCGGCCGCGTCGAGGTGGCCATCTTCCCTCCCTTCACCGACCTCCGCGGCGTGCAGACTCTCGTGCAGGGCGACGACCTCAAGGTCGTCTACGGCGGGCAGGACCTCTCGCCGTTCGACTCGGGGGCCTACACGGGCGATATCAGCGGGGCCTTCCTTGCGAAGCTCGGCAGCACCTATGCGCTCGTGGGGCACAGTGAACGCCGCACGATCCACGGCGAGTCGGACGAACTGCTCAACGCCAAGACGAAGGCCGCGTACCGCCACGGACTCGTGCCCGTCCTGTGCGTCGGTGAGGGCCTCGAGGTGCGCCAGGCGGGTCGGCATGTCGAGCACACGCTCGCCCAGCTGCGCGCCGACGTCGAGGGGCTGACGGCCGAGCAGGCCGCGACCCTCGTTGTCGCCTACGAGCCCGTCTGGGCCATCGGCACGGGCGAGGTCGCGGGGCCGGACGACGCCCAGGAGATGTGCGCCGCGATCCGCGCCGAGCTCGCCTCGATCTTCGGCGCCGAGGCCGCGGCGGCCACTCGTCTCCTCTACGGGGGTTCGGTCAAGGCCGCGAACGCGGCGGCGATTCTCGCCCAGACCGACGTCGACGGCGTGCTCGTGGGCGGTGCCAGCCTCGATCCAGCCGAATTTGCTAGCATTGTCAGGTTCGAGAGCCACGCGGGAGCGTAGCGCGACCGCAAACCACTCGAGGAAGACCACGAGGCAATACGTTGCAAGTACTTCAGATCATCTTGCAGATCCTGCTCGGCATCACGAGCCTGCTGCTGACCCTGCTCATCCTCATGCACAAGGGCCGCGGCGGCGGTTTGTCGGACATGTTCGGCGGCGGGATGTCCTCGGGGCTCTCCTCCTCGGGTGTGGCGGAGCGGAACCTCAATAGGTTCACGATCGTCCTTGGCCTGACGTGGGGCATCGTGATCATCGCGCTGGGCCTCATCCTGCGGTTCTCGAACGTCGCGGAGTCCTGACCGCGCTGACGGCACACAAGAGGGGGCGGGAACAGCACTGCTGTTCCCGCCCCCTCTTTTCGTGCCCCGAGGTTGCGCCGTCACGTTCGCAGGGTGCACACCCGGCAAACGTGACGGCGCAACCTCATGGGCCGCTCTAAGCCGAGGCCGGCTCCTTGCGCAGGAGGTTCTCCGGGACCTTCGCGGCGGCCGCAGCGTCGATGAGCCACAGCGTGCGGTTGCGGCCACGCGCGCCCGCCGCGGGCACCTGGACTGTCCCGGCGCCGGCGAGGGCGAGGCCGACCGCGCCCGCCTTGTCCTCGCCGGCCACGAGCATCCACACCTCGCCTGCGGACTTGATCACGGGCAGCGTGAGGGAGATGCGCTCGGGCGGCGGCTTCGGGGAGTTCGTCACCCCGACCACCGTGAGGTCGTTCTCGCGAATGCCCGCCATCTCGGGGAACAGCGACGCGACGTGTGCGTCGGGGCCCACGCCGAGAAGCAGAACGTCGAAGCGCGGCACACGGCCGGGCTCGTCGGCGCGATCATCCGAGTAGTCGGCCTCGTGCTCGCGCTGCGCCGCCTCGGCGAGCCGTTCCGCGTAGTCCGCGGCCGCGTCGTCGGGCGTCGCGAACTCCCCCGCGGCCCCCGGAACGTGGACGCGCGCAGGGTCGAGCGGAAGCTGACCCAGGAGGGCCTTCTGAGCCTGGACCGCATTTCGCTCTGCGGAGGTCGCCTCGACGAAGCGCTCGTCACCCCACCAGATGTTGACCTTGGACCAGTCGACGGCGGCGCACGCCGGCGAATCCGCGACGGCACGCAGGGTCCCGATGCCCATGGTGCCGCCCGTCAGGACGATCGTCGCGTCGCCGTAGCGGTCCTGCGTGTCCACGAGCTTCGTGATGAGGCGCGCGGCGATGGCCGCCAGAAGCACGGACGAATCGGGATGGATGCTCACACGGGGATCAGCGCTCACTCGGTGTCACACTCCTCAGGTTGGTGCGCGGAAGGCCCTCGGCAAGGACCTCGCCGAACACCTCGTCAGGATCGAGCCGACGCAGCTCTTCAGTGAGGCAGTCCTGAAGCGTCCGCCGGGGGAGGGCGATGCGCTGGGAGGGCTGCCCCGGCTGGGTCAGCTCGGCCACGGTGAGGCCCGGGCGGTAGAGCTGGATGTCGCCCGACGGGCGGTTGAGCTTGACGCGTCGGATCCCGGTACCCGCGGGGTCGGACACGATTGTCACGGGCACATCGAGCTCGAGCGTGAGCCACGAGGCGAGCAGGACCGTGCTCGGCGAGTCGGAAGCCCCCTCGACGGTCACGGCAGTCACGGGCGAATCGTCGGCCTGATCGAGCGCAGCCGCGAGCTGGATGCGCCAGTTCGTGAGGCGCGTCCACGCGAGGTCGGTGTCGCCTGCGCGATACGTCTCGCGCATCTGATACAGCGCCTCAGTGGGGTCGGGCTCGTTGCCGGAGTCGGTGATCCGTCGGTGCGCGATGCAGCCCACCGACGTCGCGCTCGCGTTCTTCGGGGCGCCGTGCGGCCACCACGCGACGATCGGAGCGTCGGGCAGGAGGAGCGCCGCGACGAGCGATTCGCTCTCTTCGGCGAGCCGGCCGTAGCCGCGCAGCACGACGACCTCGGACGCGCCGGCGTCGCCGCCCACGCGGATCTGGCCGTCGATCCTATCGGCCGAGTCGCGGCCCGAGTCGACGAGCACGATGATGCGGCAGGGATGCTCGCGGCTGGCCTGGTTGGCCGCCTCGATGGCCTCTTCCTCGTAGCCGTGCTTCGTGATGACGACGAGCGTGAGGACCCGGCTGAGCGCCACGACGCCGCCTTGATGGCGGACGTTCATGAGCTCCTTCGAGATCTTCGAAGTCGTCGTGTGGGGAAGGTCGATGATCAAGGCCGCCTCCAAGAGCGTCCGTCGCGGGCCATGAGCGCGTCAGAGGACGCGGGGCCCCAGCTGCCAGGTGCGTAGGGTTCGGGCTTGTCTCCCGTGGCCTCCCAGTAGTCCTCGAACGGGTCGAGGATCTTCCATGAGAGCTCGACCTCCTCGTGACGGGGGAAGAGCGGCGGCTCGCCGAGCAGAACGTCGAGGATAAGGCGCTCGTACGCCTCGGGGGAGGACTCGGTGAACGCATGGCCGTAGCTGAAGTCCATGCTCACGTCGCGCACCTCCATCTGGGTGCCCGGGACCTTCGAACCGAAGCGGATGGTGGCGCCCTCATCCGGCTGCACGCGAATCACCACGGCGTTCTGACCGAATTCGGCGCTGCCCTGGTCGCGGAAGAGCAGGTTGGGCGCCTTCTTGAAGACGACCGCGATCTCGGTGACGCGCCGACCAAGGCGCTTTCCGGCCCGGAGATAGAACGGGACGCCCGCCCACCTGCGGGTGTGGATGTCCACGCGAATCGCGGCGTAGGTCTCTGTCGTAGAGTCGGCGGGAATGCCCTCCTCCTCGAGGTAGCCCTGAACGAGCTCACCGCCCTGCCAGCCGCCCGCGAACTGTCCGCGCGCCGAGTGGAGCGAGAGGTCCTCGGGAAGCCGCACCGCGGCGAGAACCTTCTCCTTCTCGGCCCGGAGGTCCTCGGCCTCGAAGGAGATGGGCTCCTCCATGGCCGTGAGCGCAAGGAGCTGCAGGAGGTGGTTCTGGATGACGTCGCGCGCAGCGCCGACCCCGTCGTAGTAGCCGGCTCGGCCACCCGTGCCGATATCCTCGGCCATGGTGATCTGGACGTGGTCCACATAGTTCGCGTTCCAGAGCGGCTCGAACAGCTGGTTCGCGAAGCGCAGCGCGAGGATGTTCTGGACCGTCTCCTTGCCGAGGTAATGGTCGATCCGGAAGACGGCGTCCGGCGGGAAGACCGACTCGACAATGTCGTTGAGCTGGCGCGCCGACTCGAGGTTGTGGCCGAACGGCTTCTCGATGACCACGCGGCGCCACTTGCCCTCTTGGGCCTGCGCGAGTCCGTGGTCGGAGAGCTGGCGGCACACTTGTTCGAACGCCTTGGGCGGGATCGAGAGGTAGAACGCGTGGTTGCCGCGCGTACCGCGCTTCTCGTCGAGTTCTTCGAGAGTGGTCTTGAGACGCTCGAATGCTTCGCCGTCGTCGAATGCGCCCTGAACGAAGCGCACGCCCTCGTTGAGCTGGGCCCACACGGTCTCGTCGAACGGCGTTCGCGCGTACTTCTTGACCGAGGCCTTGACCTCCTCGGCAAAATCCTCGTGCTCCCATTCGCGGCGCGCGAAGCCGACCAGCGCGAAGCTCGGCGGGAGCAGGCCGCGGTTGGCGAGGTCGTAGACGGCGGGCATGAGCTTCTTGCGGGCGAGGTCGCCGGTCACCCCGAAGAGCACGAGCGCGGACGGGCCCGCGATACGGTTGAGGCGCCGATCCCGCGGGTCGCGAAGCGGATTGCGCCGCCGCGTCCCGTGCGCGCCGTTGTCGTTCTCTGGCATGATGCCTTTCTATTCCATGTGGTGCGGACTGCGAAAGCGCACAACCACTAAGCACATCGCAGTGCAAAAGCCGCCGGCCCGGCCGCGTGGGCCGAGCCGGCGGCTTGGAGCCTCAGCGGCCCAGAGCAGACACGAGCTCGGTCAGCTGCTGGACCCCCGCTGCGCGGTCGGCGAGGTGCAGGCGGAGCACCGGCCGCCCGTGCTCGGCGAGCACTTGGGCGTCGCCGGCGGCCTGGGCCTCGATGAGCTGCGCGAACGTGAACGGGCGCTCGGGGATCTCCACGTCGTTCGACGCTGTGGCCGTCACCTGAAGGAAGACGCCCACGGCGGGGCCACCCTTGTGGTACTGACCGGTCGAGTGCAGGAATCGCGGGCCCCAGCCGAAAGTGGTCGGCCGGCCGGTGGCCTTGGCGAACACGTCGCGGACCCCTTCGAGCTGCGGGTACGCGAGCCGGTCGAGGTAGGCCTGCACGCTGAGGTAGCCGGTCGGGCCGAGCTGGGAAAGGAGCGCCTTGACGGCCTCCTCGACCGTCGCGGCGCCGCCGAGCCACTCGCCGCCACGGACCTCGATCGAGCCCTCCACGAAGTTCGCGGGGGTCGGCTCCGGGCGAGCGTCGAGAAGGCCGCGCGCGGCCACCTTCGCGGCCTCGACGTCTGGCTGGTCGAACGGGTTGATGCCCAGGAGACGCCCGGCGACCGCGGTCGCGAACTCCCACACGAGCATCTGGGACGCGAGCGTGCCGCCCACGGCGGCCTCGTTCTCGCCGAGAGTGGGCGCGCCGTCCGCGGAAACGAGTCGGACCACCAGGACGTCTGCGGCGCCCTCCGACACCTCGGGGGAGTCCACCGAGGCGACGACGGGCAGAACGCCCCGGCCGATCTTGCCGGTCGACTCCGCGATGAGCTGTTCGGCCCAGTCCGCGAAGCCCGCGATGCCGGAGCCCGCCTCGACGATGACGGCCTTGTCCCGCAGCGGCCTCGTGCCACCGAGGGCGGCACCGAGCTGCAGGCCGATGTTGTCCGCCGAGTCCTCGCGGAGAAGTTCCGCAGCCTCCTCGGCCTCGTCGAGCAGAGCCTGGATGTCGACGCCCGCGAGGCCCGAGGGCACGAGCCCGAACGCCGTGAGGGCCGAGTACCGGCCACCAACCGTCGGGTCCGCGTTGAACACGGCCCGGTAGCCGGCCTCGCGGCTCGCCGTATCGAGCGGCGAACCGGGGTCGGTGATGACGACGACGCGCTGCTTGGGGTCGATGCCGGCGGCCGCGAAGGCTGCTTCGAAGGCACGGCGCTGCGAGTCGGTCTCGACCGTCGAGCCGGACTTCGAGGACACGACGACGGCGGTGGCCTCGATGCGCTCGGAGAGCG
Source organism: Sinomonas sp. P47F7 (assembly GCF_049332655.1). Classification (GTDB taxonomy): domain Bacteria; phylum Actinomycetota; class Actinomycetes; order Actinomycetales; family Micrococcaceae; genus Sinomonas. The sequence continues at coordinate 2,145,964 of NZ_CP186327.1, forward strand.
CCGAGGCGACCTGCTCCGGATCGGTCGAATCGAGCACAACGAGCGGGACGCCGGCCGTCGCCGTGATGACCTCGGGCGCGAGCGACGAGCCGCCCATGCCGCAGAGGACGATCCGGTCGACGCCCTCGGCCCGGAAGGCGTCGCGCAGGGCGACGATGTCCGCGACGAGCGGCTGCGAAACGCTCGCCGCGTCGACCCACCCGAGGCGCTTCGACGACTCGTCTTCCGCGTCCTTGCCCCACAGCGTGTGGTCCTTCGCGAAGATCCGGCTCGCCACGCCGTCGGCCGCAAGCTGCGCAACGTGCGCTTCGACAGCCTCGCGGGCCGCCCCCGTCGCGTCGAAGGTCAGCGCGCTCATGCGCGCGCTCCCTGCGCGGTCTCGGAGAGGGTGCGCTCGACGTCGGCGAGGAGGTCGTTCCAGGAGGCGACGAACTTGTCGAGGCCCTCGGTCTCGAGGACGGCGACGACGTCGTTGTAGGAGACGCCGATCTTCTCGAGTGCGTCGAGGTGGGCGTTGGACGCCGCGTACGTGCCGCGCACGGTGTCGCCGGTGACCTCGGCGTGGTCGAAGGTCGCGTCGAGGGTCTTCTCCGGCATGGTGTTCACCACGCCCGGGGCCACGAGGCCCGTGACGTAGAGGGTGTCGGGGAGGGAGGGGTCCTTGACGCCGGTGGAGGCCCACAGCGGGCGCTGGGGGAGCGCGCCGGCGTCGGCGAGGAGCTTGAAGCGCTCGGAGGTGAACTCCTCCTCGAAGACCTGGTAGGCCAGGCGGGCGTTGGCGAGGCCGGCCTGGCCCTTGAGGGCCTTGGCCTCGTCGGTGCCGATGGCCTCGAGGCGCTTGTCGACCTCGGAGTCCACGCGGGAGACGAAGAACGAGGCGACCGAGTGGATGGTCGCGAGGTCGTGGCCGTTGGCCTTGGCCTTCTCGAGCCCGGTCATGAACGCGTTGATCACCGCGCGGTAGCGCTCGAGCGAGAAGATCAGCGTGACGTTGACGCTGATTCCGGCGCCGAGCGTCTCGGCGATCGCCTCGAGGCCCTCGAGGGTGGCAGGGATCTTGATGTACACATTCGATCGGGCGACCTTGGCGTGGAGGCGCTTGGCCTCGGCGATCGTGCCGGCGGTGTCCCACGCGAGGCGCGGGTCGACCTCGATCGAGACGCGGCCGTCGACGCCCTTGGTCGCTTCGGCGATGGGGGCGAAGAGGTCGCACGCGTTCGCGACGTCGCGCGTGGTGAGCTCGAAGACGGTGCGCTCGACATCGGCGCCGTCCGCGACGAGCTCGCGCAGCTGGGCGTCATAGCCGTGGCCCTTGGTGATCGCGGCCTGGAAGATCGTCGGGTTCGTGGTCACGCCCACGACGTTCTTCTCCTCGGTGAGGGCCTTGAGCGATCCATCCGTCAGGCGCTGACGGGAGAGGTCATCGAGCCAGATCGAGACGCCGGCGTCGGAGAGGGCCTTGGTAGGGGTAGTCATGTCAGTTCCTCCTTGTGAGGTGGTCGTTACCCGAAGGTGGCGGGTAGACGCGCTCTCTGGTGTTAACGCGTGGCGTCGGCGATCGAGTCCTTGGCGGCCTGGGTGACGGCCTCCGCGGTGATGCCGAACTCACGGAACAGGGTCTTGTAGTCGGCGGATGCGCCGTAGTGCTCGAGGCTGACCGTGCGGCCGGCATCGCCGACGAACTCGCGCCAGCCGAGGGCCAGGCCGGCCTCGACGGAGACGCGGGCCTTGACGGCTGCGGGGAGCACGGACTCGCGGTAGGCGGAATCCTGGGCCTTGAACCACTCGACGCAGGGCATCGAGACCACGCGGGCCGCGATGCCTTCGGCCGCGAGGGCCTCGCGGGCGGCGACGGCGAGTTGGACCTCGGAGCCGGTGCCGATGAGGATCACGTCCGGGGTCACGTCGGCGCCATCGCGCTGGGCCTCGGCCAGGACGTAGCCGCCCTTCGCGACGCCGGAGACGTCGCCGAAGCCGCCTTCACCGCGGTCCCAGGTCGGAAGGTTCTGGCGAGTCAGGACGATGCCGGCCGGGTTCGAGGTGTTCTCGAGGATGGTCTTCCACGCCCACGCGACCTCGTTCGCGTCGGCGGGACGGACCACGTCGAGGCCAACGATCGCGCGCAGCGAGGCCAGCTGCTCGACCGGCTGGTGGGTCGGGCCGTCCTCGCCGAGGCCGATCGAGTCGTGCGTCCACACGTACGTGGACGGGATGCCCATGAGCGCCGAGAGGCGGATCGCGGGGCGCTGGTAGTCGGAGAAGATGAGGAATGTGCCCGAGAACGCCCGGGTCTTCCCGCCGAGGGTGATGCCGTTGACGATCGAGGCCGCCGCGTGCTCGCGGATGCCGAAGTGCAGCACGCGCCCGTAGGGGTTGCCCTTCCACGCGGCCGTCGAGCGGGACGCCGGGATGAACGAGGGCGAGCCCTCGATGGTGGTGTTGTTCGACTCGGCCAGGTCGGCCGAGCCGCCCCACAGCTCGGGCAGGACCGGTCCGATCGCGTTGAGGACCTTGCCCGACGCGGCGCGGGTCGAGACGTCCTTGCCCGCGGGGAACTCGGGGAGGGAAGCATCCCAGTCCTCGGGGAGCCGACGGGCCTCGATGCGCGCCTGGAGGGCCGCGGCCTCAGGGTTCGCCGACGCCCACGCGTCGAAGTCCTCCTGCCAGGCCGCGCGGGCCTTCGCGCCGCGCTCGATCGCGCCGCGGGTGTAGGCGAGCACCTCGGGGTCGACGTCGAAGGACTTCTCCGGATCGAAGCCCAGGACCTGCTTGAGGGCCGCGACCTCGTCGGCGCCGAGCGCCGAGCCGTGGATCTTGCCCGTGTTCTGCTTGGTCGGGGACGGCCAGCCGATCACGGTGCGCAGCGAGATGATCGAGGGGCGCCCGGTCTCGGCCTTCGCGGCGACGAGCGCCTGGTAGAGCTCCTGGACGTCCTCGACGTACTCGCCGGTCCTGGTCCAGTCCACGCGCTGGGTGTGCCAGCCGTACGCCGCGTAGCGGGCCAGGACGTCCTCGGTGAAGGCGACGTCGGTGTCGTCCTCGATCGAGATGTGGTTCTCGTCGTAGATCACCACGAGGTTGCCCAGCTCCTGGTGGCCCGCGAGCGAGGATGCCTCGGAGGTCACGCCTTCCTGGAGGTCGCCGTCGGACGCGATGACCCACACGGTGTGGTCGAACGGGGACGTGCCCTCGGCGGCTGCGGGATCGTACAGGCCCCGCTCCCGGCGCTGGGAGTACGCGAAGCCAACCGAGGACGCGAGGCCCTGACCCAGCGGGCCGGTGGTGATCTCGACGCCCTTCGTGTGGCCGTACTCGGGGTGGCCCGGGGTCAGCGAGCCCCACGTGCGCAGCGACTCGAGGTCGGCCAGCTCGAGGCCGTACCCGGCGAGGAACAGCTGGATGTACAGCGTGAGCGAGGAGTGCCCGGGGGAGAGGACGAACCGGTCGCGACCGATCCACTGCGGGTCCGCCGGATCGTGCCGCATGAGCTTCTGGAAGAGCAGGTATGCGGCCGGCGCCAGGCTCATTGCCGTGCCCGGGTGCCCGTTGCCCACCTTCTGCACCGCGTCGGCGGCCAGGACGCGGATCGTGTCCACCGCCTTGCGGTCAACATCGGTCCACGTCAGTTCTTCAAGATCAACAGCAGGCACGTAAACGAGCCCCTCTCCATCGCTGACGGCGGCACGGCGTCGGGAGCCCGTCATGGTGGGCCCACGGATGCCAGCCGGCCGTTCACCATTGAAACGTCTTCTTTGTGTATCCCACGCGTTGCGGTATCGGGACAACCAGCTCACATACTACGCACGCGGCTCCACAGGGGTCAGCGGTTTGCCAGAAATTGGGCTGAATGTGAATCACGGGACATCCGCGCCGAAGTGAAGGCATCGAAACGTGGGCGACACGCTCGCGGGTATGATGGAGGCTCACCAGGAAGAAGAAAAGAGTCGCGCACCCGTGAGTACAGACGCCCACGCCCCGTCCCGCCCGACCGGCTCGAAGGTCGCCCGCAAGGTCAAAGCGTATGTGGCCCTCACGAAGCCCCGCGTCATCGAACTGCTCCTCGTGAGCACCCTCCCGACCATGATCTACGCGCAGCGCGGATTCCCGTCCCTCGGGCTCATCGCCGCGACGCTCATCGGCGGCGCGTTCGCGGCCGGAAGCGCCGGCGCGTTCAACTGCTACATCGATCGGGACATCGACCGGCTCATGCGCCGAACGGTGAACCGCCCGCTGGTGACTGGCGAGGTGACGCCGCGCGAGGCGCTTGCGTTCGCGTGGATCTTGGGCATCGCGTCGCTCGCCATTCTCTGGTTCGGCGCGAACCCGCTCTCGTCGGTTCTCGGTGCCGCAGCGATCTTCTTCTACGTGGTCGTCTACACGCTCGTCCTCAAGCGCCGCACGGCGCAGAACATCGTGTGGGGCGGTGCGGCGGGCTGCTTCCCGGTGCTCATCGCGTGGGCGGCCGTGACGGGCACCGTGGCGTGGCCCGCCGTCGTCCTGTTTATGGTGATCTTCCTCTGGACGCCGCCGCACTACTGGCCGCTTTCGATGCGCTACGGCGAGGACTACCGCAACGCCCACGTGCCGATGCTCGGCGCGGTGGCGGGGGCCAAGATCGTCTCGGTGCAGGTGGTCCTGTACGCGTGGGCCATGGTGATCTGCTCGCTCCTCCTCGTGCCGCTGGGCCGCGCGGGCTGGGTCTACACGATTGCTGCGGTGGCGAGCGGCGCCTGGTTCCTGTGGGAGTCGCACGCGCTCTACGGCCGGGCCCAGCGCGAGGATGTCGAGGACAAGAAGGCCATGAAGGTCTTCCACGGCTCGATCAGCTACCTCACGATCCTGTTCCTCGCCCTCGCCGTCGACCCCTTCGTGGGCAGCCCGTTGGTCGGCTGACCCCGCTCTTTTCGTCTCGGGTACAGAACGCCCGGGTGCGGGAATCCTCACCGCGTACGACGACGGCCGGCGCCTTTCCGTGTGAAAGGCACCGGCCGTCGTCGTTGGCATCTGTACCCGAGACGCTGGGAGGACTGGCGTTTAGGCCTTCGGGCTCGAGCGGGCGAGGTCGGCGGCATTGACGGCCGCCGCCATGAGCAGCGCGGCGACGAACATGTGAAGGCCAACCAGTGGCGCGGGGATGCCCGTGTAGTACTGGGTGATGCCGACCGCGGCCTGCAGGATCGTGAGGACGAGGAGCCAGATGACCGCAAACCTGAACGGCCCATGGATGCGACGCGAGAACACGACGACAAGCGCGAACAGTGCCCCGAGTGTTACGAGGTAGGCGGGCACGGCGTGGATGTGCGAGACGAGGTCCCAGTCGAGCCCGTTGCGGGGCGCGTTCGCATCGCCCGCATGCGGGCCTGCGCCCGTGACGACGACCCCGAGGACCACCGACAGCGCAACGGCCGCGGCGGTCGCGATCGTGACCGGTCGCATCGAGCTGGGCAGCGCAGGCAGCGCGTTCGCGATGTGCCGCCCAGTCCGGCCGTACGCCCTGTTGACGAGCAGCATCGCGAAGACGACGAGCGCCATCGAGACGAGGAAGTGGAGCGCGACAACCCACGGATTGAGGTTGGTGAGCACCGAGACGCCCCCGATGACGGCCTGCGCCGGGATGCTCGCAAGCAGCGCGATCGCGAGCCAGAACAGGTCGCGCCGCTCCTTCCGGAGCTTCCAGAGCGCCACGACCATTGCGAACGCGACGGCGGCGAGTACGAACGTCAGGAGGCGGTTCCCGAACTCGATGACGCCGTGATAGCCCATTTCCGGGGTGGTCGCGAGTGAACTCGCGGTACACCGCGGCCATGTGGGGCAGCCCAGACCGGAGGAGGTGAGCCGCACGGCGCCGCCCGTCACGATCAGGACGATCTGCCCGATGAGGGACGCGGCCGCGAGAACGCGCACGCGCGCGTCGACCTGAGTGGGCAGCCAGCCCACGAAGCGGCGGACGGCGGTCTGTGACATGGTCAGTTCTTCTCCAGAGTCAGGGGTCGGTGCGGTCAGTTCCACTTGAACCAGCGGACGGCGGCCACGCCGGCGGCGGCGCCCCAGACGAGGAGCGCGATCGTGGCCGGGAGGTCGAGCGCTCCGTGGAGGAAGGCTGCCCGCGCGGCGTCGCCGAGGGCGCCCGAGGGCAGGAAGCCCACGATCCCGGCGATCTGTGCGGGAAGCCTGCTGCTCGGCATGGCGATTCCGCCGAACACGCCGAACAGGATCCACACGAGGTTCGTGACGGCGAGGGTCGCCTCCGGGCGGGCTGTGCCGGCGATGAGCAGCCCGAGGGACGTGAAGACTGCGGCGCCGACCGCGAGGAGGATGAGCCCGAGGAGGGCGCCGCCCAGCGGCGGCCGCCAGCCGAGCAGCAGGGCGACCCCGCCGATGACCACGACCTGCACCGCGAACACCACGAGCACCGCGATGACCTTGCCCGCGATAAGCCCCCCGCGGCCCAGCGGTGTGGTCGAGAGGAAGCGCAGGACGCCGTAGCGGCGGTCGAAGCCCGTCGCGATGCCCTGGCCGGTGAAGCCGACGGACATCGTGCAGAGCGCGAGCACGCCCGGGGCCGCGACGTCGATCCGGCTCGCACCGAGACCGTCGAGGAACGGCGTGACCGTGAGTCCAATGAGCGCGATGAGCGGCAGGACGAGCATGAGGACGAGCTGCTCGCCGTTGCGCAGCATGGCGATCGTCTCGTATCGGCCCTGCTGCCAGACCCGGCGGCCCAGCGTTGCGGCGTTCACGCGGTCTCCTTCCCCGTGCCGGACATGGCCTCCTGCGCGGAGGCCTCGGCGATGCCGAGGAAGACGTCCTCGAGGCTTCGGCTGCCGAGCTCGAGCGAGGTGGGCATGATGCCGCGCTCGTCGAGCCACTGGGCGAGGGCGGCGAGGTGCGCCGTGGTGAGCTCGCCGTCGATCGTGTAATGGCCGGCAGGCGCCTCGGCGACGCGCGGTGTGCCCGGCGCTGCCGCGAAGGCGGCGCCGACGTCGAGGCCTGCGGGGGCCCGGAGCGTGAGCCGCCGCGCGGCCTGCGTCGCGGTGCCGAGGAGCTCGGCCACAGTACCCTCCGCGACGATGCGGCCCCGGTCGAGGATCGCGACCCAGTCGGCGAGTCGCTCGGCGTCGTCCAGGAGATGCGTCGTGAGGATGATGCCGAGGCCTTGGCCGCGGAGCTCGGTGATGAGGTCGAACACGACCTGCCGGGACTGCGGGTCGAGGCCCGCGCTCGGCTCATCGAGGAAGACGACGTCCGGCCGCCCCACGAGCGCGGCGGCGAGCGCCACGCGCTGCTTCTGACCGCCGGAGAGCCGGCGGATTGTGGTTCCCGAGAACTCGTGGAGGCCCAGCCGCTCGGCGAGTTCGCCGACCGGCAGGGGATTGCGGTACATGCTCGCGACGTGCCGGAGCAGCGGGAGCGGCCGGGACGACGGCGGGAGCCCACCATCCTGAAGCATGACGCCGACCCGGGCCCGGAGCTCCGCGCTCGCGTTCTGCGGATCCTCGCCGAGGAGGCGGATGGTCCCGCCCGTGCGCCGGCGCAGGCCCTGCGCGCACTCGAGGGTCGTCGTCTTGCCGGCGCCGTTGACGCCGAGGAGGACCGTCACCTGACCGGCGTGGGCAGAAAGGTCGACGCCGGCGAGCACCCGCTTCATCCGGCCCCCCTCCGCGGCGATCGGCCCGACGTCGTGGATCAACCCCTCGATCTCTAGGCAGGGGGTACCGGTTCTGAGCACCTATACATTCTACGCAAGGTAGTAGTGCGCTCGTCGCTTCCCGTCGCGACGTGTGTGACGCATCAGTCAGCCAACTAAGCCCCGCCTTACTGGAGGTGCCGGGCATATTAGGCAATGATTGTTTTGTGTATTCCGTGGCCAACCAACAGTCTCGCGGGCGTGCCGTGCCTGTCGACGCCGAGGATCGCACGCGTGATCGCGTCCTCAGCGCCGTCCTCGAGCATGGCCCGGTGAGCGCGGCAGAGCTCGGCGAAATGCTGAGCGTCACGCCGGCCGCCGTGCGCCGCCACCTCGACGCCCTCACACGAAGCGGCGTCGTCGAGGTCAAGCGCATCGCGACGTCGGGCACAGGGGCCGGCCGCCCGGCCCGCCGCTACGTCCTGACCTCCCGCGGCCAGTCCACCATCGGCGACGACTACCTCGATATCGCCCGCACGGCCCTGCACCGCCTCGCCGAGGTGGCAGGTCCCGGCGCCGTCGAGGACTTCGCCGAGGAGCGCTTCGCCGCCATGGAGCATCGCTACCAGCCCATCGTCGACGCGGCGGGCGACGACGTCGCGGCTCGCTCGCGCGCGTTGGCCGAGGCGCTCACCAACGACGGCTTCGTCGCCTCATCAGCCAGCGTCACGAGCCGGGTCCCGCTCCCGGCCCACCTCGCGAGCGTCCAGCTGTGCCAGGGACATTGCCCCGTCCAGCAGCTCGCCGCCGAGTTCCCCGTATTCTGCGACACCGAGACGGCGGTCTTCTCGCGCCTCCTCGGCGTCGATGTGCGCCGCCTGTCGACTCTGGCAAGCGGCGGCCACGTGTGCACCACTCACATTCCCACCGGCCGCGGCGTCCACCGGACCGCCGCGCCGGAGACCGCAACCCACCACCAAGAGAGGCCGTGATGACGGATCAATTGGCCGAGAAGCATGCCGTGGACGTCGAGCCCACGGTCATCTCGGAGATTCTGGAGAAGAACCCCGAGCTCCACGGAATCGGCACGTACGAGTACGGCTGGGCCGACTCGGACACCGCCGGCGCCAACGCTCGCCGTGGGCTCAACGAGGACGTGGTCCGCGACATTTCCCAGAAGAAGGCCGAGCCCGAGTGGATGCTCGACCTGCGCCTCAAGGGCCTCAAGTACTTCGACCGCAAGCCCATGCCGCTCTGGGGCGCCGACCTCTCCGGCATCGACTTCGACAACATCAAGTACTTCGTGCGCTCCACGGAGAAGCAGGCGGCGTCGTGGGAGGACCTCCCCGATGACATCCGCAACACGTACGAGAAGCTGGGCATCCCGGAGGCCGAGCGCAGCCGCCTCGTGGCGGGCGTCGCGGCCCAGTACGAGTCTGAGGTCGTGTACCACCAGATCCGCGAGGATCTCGAAAAGCAGGGTGTGATCTTCCTCGACACCGACACGGCGCTCAAGGAGCACCCGGAGTTCTTCCAGGAGTACTTCGGCACCGTGATCCCGGTGGGCGACAACAAGTTCGCGTCGCTCAACACGGCCGTGTGGTCTGGCGGCTCGTTCGTCTACGTCCCGAAGGGTGTGCACGTCGAGATCCCGCTCCAGGCCTATTTCCGCATCAACACGGAGAACATGGGCCAGTTCGAGCGGACGCTCATCATCGCCGACGAGGATTCCTACGTGCACTACATCGAGGGCTGCACGGCCCCGATCTACACGTCGGACTCGCTGCACTCGGCCGTCGTCGAGATCATCGTCAAGAAGGGCGCCCGCGTCCGCTACACGACGATCCAGAACTGGTCGACCAACGTCTACAACCTCGTCACGAAGCGCGCCATCTGCCACGAGGGCGCCACGATGGAGTGGATCGACGGCAACATCGGCTCCAAGGTCACCATGAAGTACCCGGCGGTGTACCTCGTGGGCGAGCACGCGAAGGGCGAGACGCTCTCGATCGCGTTCGCGGGCGAGGGCCAGCACCAGGACACGGGCTCGAAGATGGTGCACATCGCGCCGAACACGAAGTCCTCGATCGTGTCCAAGTCCGTGGCCCGCGGCGGCGGCCGCGCAGCCTACCGCGGACTCGTCCAGGTCCGCGAGGGTGCCAAGCACTCCGCGAACACGGTCCGCTGCGACGCGCTGCTCGTCGACACGATGTCGCGTTCGGACACCTACCCCTACATCGACATCCGTGAGGACGATGTGGTGCTTGGCCACGAGGCCACCGTCTCGCGCGTGAGCGAGGAGCAGCTCTTCTACCTCATGTCCCGCGGGCTCCCCGAGGACGAGGCCATGGCCATGATCGTGCGCGGCTTCATCGAGCCGATCGCGCGCGAGCTGCCCATGGAGTACGCCCTCGAGCTGAACCGCCTCATTGAACTGCAGATGGAAGGGTCCGTCGGTTGATGACTGGAACAACTGAAGAGGCTACGAAGGAGACAGCCCGCATCGGCGCGCCGTCGATCGCCGGGTTCACCGAGGAGGGCGAGAGCCTTTCGCCGACACCGGTCGTCACGGGCCCGCTCGGCGGGGCCGCGGCCAAGAGCCACTCGCATGGCGGAGGCTACGGGATCCCGGACAGCTCGCGTGCCGGCCGCCTGACGTCGTACCAGCTCGCCGACTTCCCGGAGCTCAAGGGCACCGAGGAGGAGTGGCGCTTCACGCCGCTGCGTCGCCTCGGCGGGCTTCACAAGGACGCGCTCGACGGCGCCGCCCCCGCGGTTGCGGTCGAGGCGCCCGCGTCGGTCCGCGTTGAGACGGTTGGCCGCGACGACTCCCGCGTCGGGTCCGCGGGCATCCCCGAGGACCGTGTCTCCGCGAACGCCTGGGCGCATTTCGCCGACGCGACCGTCGTGACCATCCCGGCAGGGGCCGAGCTCGAGGATCGCGTCCTCGTGACCCTCACCGGCGCGGGCCTCGCAGCGTCCGCCCAGCATGTGGTGATCGTGGCCGAGGAAAACGCGCGCGCCGTCGTCGTCCTCAACCACGAGGGCCAGGCGGTCGTGTCGGAGAACGTCGAGATCGTGGTCGGTGACCGCGCCGACCTGACGATCGTGACGCTCCAGGAGTGGAGCGACGATTCGATCCACGTCTCTTCGCAGCAGGTCAAGGTGGGCCGCGAGGCGAAGATCAAGCACGTCGCCGTGAGCCTCGGCGGCTCGCTCGTGCGCCTCACCCCGACGGTCCGCTTCGCCCAGCCCGGCGGCGAGGCGCAGGTGTTCGGCCTGTACTTCGCGGACGCGGGGCAGCACCTCGAGCACCGCACGTTCGTGGACCACGCCCAGCCCAACTGCATCTCCAACGTCCTCTACAAGGGCGCGCTGCAGGGGAAGGACGCCCACACGGTCTGGGTCGGTGACGTGCTCATCCAGAAGCAGGCCGAGGGCACTGACAGCTACGAGAAGAACCAGAACCTGGTCCTCACGGATGGATGCCGCGCGGACTCCGTGCCGAACCTCGAGATCGAGACGGGCCTCATCGCGGGCGCCGGCCACGCGAGTGCGACCGGCCGCTTCGACGACGAGCACCTGTTCTACCTCATGGCCCGCGGCATTCCTGAGGACGTGGCCCGCCGCCTCGTGGTGCGCGGCTTCCTGAACGAGATCATCCAGAAGATCGGCGTTCCCTCGATCGAAGATCACCTCGTCGAGGCGGTCGAGCGCGAGCTCGAAGCCGGAGAAAACTGACCCCCAAGGATTGGTCCCGGCGGCGCCGGAACCCTCAGCACTGAGCCCGGCGGCGCCGGGCACAAGGAGAACACACATGTCGACTCTGGAGATCAAGGACCTGCACGTCTCGATCGAGACCGAGCAGGGCGTCAAGGAGATCCTGAAAGGCGTGACGCTCACCGTGAAGACGGGCGAGACGCACGCGATCATGGGCCCGAACGGCTCTGGCAAGTCCACGCTCGCCTCGACGATCGCGGGCCACCCGCGCTACACCGTCACCTCGGGCTCCATCACGCTCGACGGCGAGGACGTCCTCGCGATGAGCGTGGACGAGCGTGCGCGGGCGGGCCTCTTCCTCGCGATGCAGTACCCCGTCGAGGTCCCGGGCGTGACCATGACCAACTTCCTGCGCACCGCGAAGACCGCGATCGACGGCAAGGCGCCCGCGATCCGAACGTGGACCAAGGACGTCAAGGAGGCGATGGCCCAGCTGCGCATCGACGCCGACTTCGCCCAGCGCAACGTCAACGAGGGCTTCTCCGGGGGCGAGAAGAAGCGCGTCGAGATCCTCCAGCTCGAGCTCTTCAAGCCCAAGTTCGCCGTGCTCGACGAGACCGATTCGGGTCTCGATGTCGACGCCCTGAAGGTCGTCTCCGAGGGCGTCAACCGCGCCCACGCGGCAGGCAACATGGGCACGCTGCTCATCACCCACTACACGCGGATCCTGCGCTACATCAAGCCGGAGTTCGTCCACGTCTTCGTGGACGGCAAGATCGCCGAGCAGGGCGGCCCGGAGCTCGCCGACCGCCTCGAGGAAGAGGGCTACGACCGCTTCCTCGCCGCCGCCGGCTCCGCGGTGCAGGCCTGAACCCCAAGGAGAGACTGTGACTGATTCCCAGCCTGCGGCCGGGCTCGAGCCGGCCCCGACCGCGATCGAGGACGTCGAGGAGCGGCTCAAGGACGTGATCGACCCGGAGCTCGGCGTGAACGTCGTTGACCTGGGACTGGTCTACGGGCTCGAGTACGGCGAGGACGGCACGCTGCTCATCAGCATGACGCTCACCACCGCCGCGTGCCCGCTCACGGACATCCTCGAGGAACAGGTCGGCACGGCCCTCGACGGCGTCGTGGACGAGTGGCGCCTCAACTGGGTGTGGATGCCGCCGTGGGGTCCCGAGCGGATCACCGAGGACGGCCGCGACCAGATGCGCGCCCTCGGCTTCAACATCTGAGGATCGGCCTCTCGCCGAGCGCTGGGCGCCCACGGAACGACGGCGGCCGGTGACCTTCCCCGCGGACGGTCACCCGCCGCCGTCGTTTGCCTGTGCGGGGCCGGACGGAGGGGAAAGTGCCCCGCCGAGAAGGTCACCGCGCGCGTTCCGTAGCCCCCGCCCGGATCTGTTGGAGGTGTTCCAGGAGCGCCCGTTCCGGGTGGCCCCGGTGCCTGAGCATGAGGTGAAGGAGATTCTTCTTGGTCGCCTTGCAGAGCCACGGGCCGTTCAACGCTTCCACGAGGATTCCCAGAGCCTGGTCGGCGACGAGTCCGTCAAGGCCGTCCGCCCCTGGATGGTCGGGTGTGAGCCGCTTTTTCAAGCGTCGGTAGGACCAGATGCAGCCGAGGGTGAGCGCGACGCCGGTGACGGCGACGGCGATCACCGCCCACCAGAGCACGAGCCCACCCAAGAAGACAAGGGCTCCCGGGAAGCCGTCAAGTGGTGATCCAGCGGCGCTGCTGCCCATCGTTCCTCCCCGAACGTCGAGTGTCCCCGAGATTCCAGCTTGCCTGTGGCGGTTCAGGTCCCGCCACACCTAGCTGTACTCGACTTTCATCGGCGTCAGTGGGCAACCGGGGCACCCGAGTACACCGACAGCGACAAGTACCGTCATCGTGGTCCCCACGCGGCCGTCGGGGCGGGTCCGCCGCATAAACTCGGAAGATGCCCTTCCTGAACCGGCTCTCGGCGTGGGCCACGGAGAAGCCCCACGAGCCCGCCGTCGTCTGCGGGACGGCGCACGCCTCGTGGGCCGAGCTGGCCGCCGAGGCCGGACGCCTCGTGGCCTCCGGTGCGGACGTTCGCGTACTGCAGGAGCCAAACGGCGTGGACTTCGCGGTCCGCTGGGCGGCCGGGGTCGCGGGGGAGCGGGAATGTGCCGTGCTCGACCCGCTGTGGCCGGCCGAGCTGTCGTCGGAGGTCCGGGGGCTCCTCGGGCTCCGCTGGGCAGGCGCGGCGGCCGGGCCGGTCGGGCTGACGGACGGCGATCCGGCCTCAAGCTTCCTCGTGGGCCTCACCTCGGGCACGACGTCGATGCCGAAGGCCTTCTCCCGAACGCGCGCCTCGTGGCAGCGCTCGTTCGAGGCGTCTGTCGCGCTCTTCGGCCTCTCGAGTACGGATCGCGTCCTTGCCCCGGGACCGCTCTCGGCGAGCCTCAACCTCTACACGCTCTCGGAGTGCCTGTACGCGGGTGCCTCGTTCCACACTCTCGCGCATTTCGACGTCGCGGACGCTCACGCCGAGATCCGCCAGCGGGGCATCACGCGCCTCGTGCTCGTGCCGACCATGCTCCGCCTGCTCGCGGAGCGCGGGCTCGCGGGGGACGTCGACGCGAGCGGGATCACCGCGATCGTGTGTTCGGGGCAGAAGCTCGACCGGCGCACGCTCGAGGCCGCGCGTCGCTGGGCGCCCCATGCGGTGGTTTGGGAGTACTACGGCGCCTCGGAACTCAGCTTCGTCGCCGCGACCGCCCACCGCCCCGGCGAGGAATCCGCTGCGGTGGGGACCGCCGTCGGGCGCCCGTTCCCCGGCGTGGACGTCGCGATCCTGGGCGACGGCGGCTCGCCCATCCCCGACGGCCAGACGGGCAACATCAGCGTGCGCAGCGCCTTGGTCAGCGAGGGCTACGTGTGGGGCGACGACGGCCAGGCTTTCACCCGGCTCGGCGACTGGTGCACAGTGCGGGATCAGGGCTTCGTCGAGGACGGGCAGCTCCACGTGCTCGGACGCACGCAGGACATGATCAATACCGGCGGGCATAACGTGTACCCCCACGAGGTCGAGGCGGCGCTCGCGATGCTTCCCGGGGTCGCCGAGGTCGTCGTCGCCGGCGTTCCCGACGACATCCGGGGCCAGCGGGTCGTCGCCGGCGTGGTGCCCTCGCACGCGGGGCTGTGCCAGCTCCAACTCCGCGCAGGCCTCGAGGGGCGCCTCGCGCCGGCGAAGCGGCCACTCCAATACGTCGAGCTGGACGAGCTGCCGGTCACCGAGCGCGGCAAGCTGAGCCGCACCGAGTTCCAGCGCTGGGTGCTCGAGGGGGATCCGCGTGCGCGCGCCCTCGCGTGAGCCGCGGGCCCGCGGTCCCCTCGTCGTCGCCGGGAAGCGATCACCGCTCGCCCGGTCCGGGACCGTGCTGGCCGACGTGCCGGCGCATCTCCTGCTGGCCCCGGTGCTCGGCGCGCTCGCAGCGGAGGCACCGGACCTGCCGCTGGCCGATGTCGTGGTGGGCAACGCTGTGGGTGGGGGAGGGAACCTCGCTCGCCTCGCGGCCCTCGAGGCCGGGCTTCCCGAATCGGTGCCCGGACTCACGGTCGACCGCCAGTGCGGCTCCGGGCTCGACGCGATCGTCCTCGCGTGCCGGCTCGCGCAGGCGTGCGCGGGAGGGGCTTATCTTGCTGGGGGCGCCGAGTCGATCAGCATGGCGCCGGTGCGGGGGCGCAGGACGGCCGACGGCGGCATCGAGTTCTACCGGCGGGCCCAGCACGCGCCCACTCGCCTGGACGAGTCGGAGAGCGGCGACCCCGACATGGGCTGGGCCGCGGACACGGTCGCGCGCGAGGCGGGCGTTTCGCGCGAGCGCCAGGACGGGTTCGCGCTGCGGAGTCACCGGCGTGCGCTCGCCGCGTCCGCCGCGGGCGCGTTCGACGGCGAGATCGTCCCCGTGCGCGCGCCCGGCGGCACGGTCCGGGCCGACAACGGGCCGCGCCCGCGGCTTGACGCGAAGCTGCTCGCCCGCTTCCCGGCGGCGTTCGTGGATGGGGGGAGCGTCACGGCGGGGAATTCGTGCTTCGACGCCGACGGGGCGGCCGCCGTCCTCGTTCTCGCGCCGGACGCGGAGCCCCCTGCTCTCGCGGGGCGCGTCGCGCTCGAATTCCGCGGCGCCGCGACCGTGGGCGTTGACCCCCGGCGGCTCGGACTCGGCGCGGCCGTCGCGGCCGAGGGGCTGCTCGCCCAGCACGGGCTCACTGCGGGCGATCTCGCGGCGATCGAGTTCAACGAGGCGTTCGCGGGCCAGGTCCTCGCGTGCACGGATCGCCTGGGGCTCGACGATGGCGCCCTTGACGCCGTGCTCAACACCGAGGGCGGTGCGCTGGCGCTCGGTCACGCGTACGGGGCCTCGGGGGCCGTCTCCGTGGTCCGGTTGCTCGCGCGGGCGCAGTCGCTCCCGGACGGGGCGCCGTGCCTCGCGATGATCAGCTCGGCCGGCGGGATCGGCACGGCGGCCCTCTTCGAGACCCGCCGCCTCCCCCTCTGGCCCAGATCGGGCTAGTTGTACCCGGCCAGGACGTTGGTAGCGGCGAGCCTGGTTGAACGAGGGAGAACCTCCGAGTGGGATGTGGCTTGTCTAAGGCCCACTCCGACTCGGAGGTTCTCATGTCCCACGGTAGTGCCCGGCTGACCGTCCATGGTCGCCGGTTGATCGTCGAACGTCATCAGGCGGGCTGGGCGCAGGCCCACATCGCCGCTGCGATGGGTGTGTCCCGGAAGTGCGTGAAGACCTGGATCGACCGCTATGCCGCCGAAGGCGAGGCAGGCCTGGCCACACGCTCGTCGCGGCCGCACACGATGCCGACCAGGACCGGCGGGGAGGTCGAGCAGAGAGTGCTGGCTGCCCGCGCCGAGCACCGCGAGGGCCCCGACGTGCTCGGGCCCAAGGTCGGGGTCCCCGCCCGGACGGTCTCACGCATCCTGCGCCGCCACGGCGTGCCGTACCTGCGCCAGTGCGATCCGATGACCGGTGAGGTGATCCGTTCATCGAAGCAGACCGCGGTCCGCTACGAACGGCAGCGGCCCGGCGAGCTGGTGCACATGGACGTGAAGAAGATCGGCCGCATCCCCGACGGCGGGGGCTGGCGGGCGCTGGGCAGGGAGGCGACCGTGGACCACAAGCACAAGAAGGCCCCGATCGGCTACGACTACGTCCACTCGCTGGTCGATGACCACTCCCGTCTCGCCTACAGCGAGATCCTGCCCGACGAGAAGGGCCCCAGCTGCGCGGGCTTCCTCGAACGCGCGATCGCTTACTTCGCCGCCCACGGGATCACCCGGATCGAGCGACTGATGACCGACAACGCGTGGGCCTACCGGTACTCCCTGCGGGCGCCGTGCGCCGAGCACGGCATCATCCAGAAGTTCATCAGGCCCCACTGCCCCTGGCAGAACGGCAAGGCCGAAAGGCTGAACCGTACCCTCGCCGCCGAGTGGGCCTACCGCCGGGCCTACACCAGCAATGACCAACGAACAGCCGCCCTTGCGCCATGGCTCGAGCACTACAACACTGAACGCTGCCACAGCGCACTCGGAGGAAAACCCCCGATCAGCCGACTGCGACCAACCTGATGGCCGGGTACAGCTAGTCGCCGTCCGCGAGGCCTCGGGCCGCGAGCGCCTCGCCGGTCCGGCGACCGTAGGCGACCGCCGAGAGGACCACCGGGATGGTCCGAGCCCGCACGTTCCGCTCGAGCCCGCGGGCCCGCGCGGCGTCGCCGACGTCGTCGAACGCGCCGGCCAGCACCGGGATGCTCCGCAACATGATCGCGATCGCCAGGGCGAAGCGCTCGGGGTCCGCCCCGAAGCGCCGGAACGGCCGCGCGAGGCGGGCGACGGCGTCGAGCAGCTCCCGGAGCGGGACGGTCGCCGTCAGGAGGCCCGCGGCGAGGAAGCACACGAGGAGGTTGAGCACGATCCGTGCCGCCGGCGCGGGGCCGAGCTGCCACCACTGGAAGACCCCCAGCACTCCGCACAGGGGCAGGATGAGCTTGCCCGAGCCGGCGAGGCGCCGCCATCCGAGGCGCGCGGAGCCCCACACGGCCATGAGCGCGAGGACGGCACCGCCAGACACCCGCCAGTCGAGCAGCACGAAGCTCGCTGCCCCCGCAGCGACCACCCCGAAGAACTTGGCCCACAGCGGCGCCCGGTGCAGCCACGAGTTTCCCGGCACATAACCGGCCAGAATCCCGCCAGCGGGACGCCCCCTCATAGCGGACCCGCGGGAAGCGCGCACAGCGCACGGTAGAACGCCACCGCTTCGGTCGGGTCGCCGTCGAACGCGATCCTCCCGCCGTCGACCACGAGGACCCGCTCGGCGTCGAGCGCAAGCTCGAGATCGTGGGTCGAGAACACCACCTGCTGGCCCAGACCGGCGACGGTGCGGCGCAAGAGCTCGCGATTACGGAGGTCGAGCAGCGTGGACGGCTCGTCGAGCACGAGCACCTCGGGCTCGACGGCGAGCACAGCCGCGAGCGCCATGAGCTGCCGCTCGCCGCCGGAGAGCTCGTACACGCTCTGGTCGGCGAGCGCCGCAAGGACGAGGTGGTCAAGTACGGCTTGCGCGGCCGCGGACCGGTCGGCGCGGGAGCGATGCCGTTTGCGCAGCGAAAGCTCGACGTCCTCGCGACCGGTCGGCATGACGAGCTGCGAGAGCGGATCGGTGAACACGAATCCCACGCGCTGACGAACCGCCCGCCCGTCGCGCACCGTGTCGAGGCCGCCGACCGACACCGAACCGGACGACGGCTCGACGAGCCCGTTGAGCAGCCTGAGCAGGGTCGATTTGCCGGAGCCGTTGGCCCCGATGACGCCGATGCGCCGCTCGGTGAGCGTCGCGGACACGCCCTCGAGGACCACCCTGTCCGGGCGGTCCTCGATCGGGACGGCGACGCGCACGCCGTCGAGCTCGATGCGGCTCACGCGCGCTTGACCCTCCGCACCAGCACATCGGGGAACGCGCGGTGCACGGCCACTGCGGCGATCGCGGCGACGACGTCCTTGATGATGTCGCCCGGGTAGTACGCGAGGTCAGCGACGAACGCGGCCTGCCACGAGAGCTTGAGGTTGATCATCATCCCGAGCACGCCGAAGCCGTGGATGATCACGACCGAGACCAGCAGCGACGCGACGACAAACCACAACGCGCGGCGCGAGGCCGCGAAGCGGCGGATCACGAGCTCGGCGAGGAGCCCGAGCACGTACGCGCCCACGAGGAACGCGACGATGTAGCCCGCCGAGCCCCCGGCGAGGATCTGGAGCCCGGCGCGCCCACCCGAGAAGATGGGCAGGCCCGCGAAGGCGAGGACGAGATAGAGGCCGACGGCGGCCGCGGCCCGGGTGGCCCCGAGCACGAGCGCCGTGAGCACCACGGCGAGAGTCTGGAGAGTGATGGGGACGCCGAAGCTCCCCACGGGGATGCCCGGAACGATCGCGGATGCCGCAATGAGGGCCGCGAACACGGCGACGAGCGCGAGGGACTGGGCGTCCCACGTGCGGCGCGGTGGCGAGGTGCCCTGTCCGTGGGGCGCGGTCTGCTGGCTCATGCTTCCTCCTTGGCGGCCCGGCGCACGCCGAACCCTTGATCCAGAAGGCTACGCACCGCCGTCGTCCCTTATTTTGTGGGCATCCCACGAGCAGGGGCGATCCGCCGTTGGCGATCCGCCACAAGCGCGTGCCGGTAGACTGGTCCAGGCCCGGATCCGGGCCGCGACCCCGAAAGGCCTACCCCGTGATCACTGTCCAGAACCTCGAACTCCGCGCTGGCGCGCGCCTGCTCATGGACGAGGTGACGTTCCGGATCGACAAGGGGGACAAGATCGGGCTCGTGGGGCGCAACGGCGCCGGCAAGACGACCCTCACACGCGTCCTCGCGGGCGAGGGAATTCCCGCGGCCGGCACGGTCACGCGCAGCGGCGAGGTCGGCTACCTCCCGCAGGATCCGCGGACCCCGGACATGGAGCAGCTCGCGCGGGACCGCATCCTGTCCGCGCGCGGCCTCGACGTCGTGGTCCGGAAGCTTCGCGAGGCGCAGACAGCGATGGCGAGCGACGACGCCGACGTGCAGCGCAAGGCGATGGGCCGCTACGACCGGCTCGAGTCGGAGTTCCTCGCGGGCGGCGGTTACGCGGCGGAGGCCGAGGCCGCGGCGATTTCGGCGAACCTCGCGCTGCCGGACCGCATCCTCAACCAGCCGCTCCGCACGCTCTCCGGCGGCCAGCGCCGCCGCGTCGAGCTCGCGCGCATCCTGTACTCGGCCGCGGACACGCTGCTCCTCGACGAGCCCACCAACCACCTCGACGGTGACTCGATCGCGTGGCTGCGGGACTTCCTCAAGGCCCATCAGGGCGGGCTCATCGTCATCTCGCACGACGTCGAGCTCCTCGAGGCGACCGTCAACAAGGTCTTCCACCTCGACGCGAACCGCGCCGTGATCGACATCTACAACATGGGCTGGAAGCGCTACCTCACCCAGCGCGAGACCGATGAGCGCGCACGACGGCGGGAGCGCGCCAACGCCGAGAAGAAGGCCCAGGTCCTCATCGACCAGGCGAACAAGATGCGGGCCAAGGCGACCAAGGCCGTCGCAGCGCAGAACATGGCGAAGCGCGCCGAGCGCCTGCTCGCCGGCGTCGCGGAGGAGCGGGTCTCGGATCGCGTGGCCGCGCTGCGCTTCCCCGAGCCGGCCCCGTGCGGGAAGACCCCGCTGCAGGCCGAGGGGCTCTCGAAGTCGTACGGCTCGCTCGAGATCTTCACGGACGTGGACCTCGCGGTGGACCGCGGGTCCCGCGTGGTGATCCTCGGACTCAACGGCGCAGGGAAGACGACCCTTCTGCGCATGCTCGCGGGCGTCGACTCGCCCGACACGGGCGAGGTCGTCCCAGGCCACGGGCTCAAGGTCGGCTACTACGCGCAGGAGCACGAGACCCTCGATCCGGACCGCACCGTCCTCGAGAACATGCGTCGCGCCGCGCCGGATCACCTCGGCGACGCGGACGTTCGCGGCATCCTCGGCTCGTTCCTCTTCACGGGCGACGACGTCGACAAGCCCGCCGGAGTCCTCTCCGGTGGCGAGAAGACCCGCCTCGCCCTCGCCACGATCGTCGCCTCGAGCGCGAACGTCCTGCTCCTCGACGAGCCGACCAACAACCTCGATCCGGCGAGCCGCCGCGAGATCCTCGGGGCGCTCAAGACGTACAAGGGCGCCGTCGTCATGGTCAGCCACGACGAGGGGGCCGTCGAGGCCCTGAGCCCCGAACGAGTTGTGCTGCTGCCGGACGGCGTCGAGGACCTGTGGAGCGCGGACTACCTCGACCTCATCACGCTCGCGTAGGCGGTTCGCAACACTGCTTAACTTCTGCCTAACTTTTTGACAGTCGGTTTACTCAAGTTGTCATGAGGGCGCGGACCCCCTAGCGTGTGGCCTGCACGAGGGCGCGCGCTGGAGCTGGCTGGCTCGCTTTGCGCTCGAGGGCGTGGGTGGGCGCCGGATCGGCGCCGCCGAAGCCGGGTTCGTGGACGCGCGGGACGGTGCGCTCCACGAGGATCTTGAGGCCCTCCTGAGCGGGCAGCCCTCGCCGCGCGCCTACACGCCCGGACCGGCGGATCTCGATGCCTATCAGGCGACGTTCTCCGTAACCGTCCACTACCCGCCGCACGAAGCGACGACCCTCGGCCGGCCAGGGGAACTCCTTGCCCTGCACCTGGCCGGCGGCCCACTCACAGCGTGGGGTCCCTACGAGCCCGCGACTCTGGACTGGGACCCTGCCGCGTACACCGCAGCCGTCCGCCGCCGAATGCCGGCCGACTTACGGCTCGTCCTCGTCGGCGACGGGATCCAGATGACGTCCCTCATCAAGCGCACGCGGACGGGCGTCGAGGAGACGGTGAGCGGCGTCGCGCTGCTGGGACCGGCCTCGATGGATCTCGCAGCGGTGGGGGAGAAGGCCGCGGACGGCCTCGCCGCCGTCGCCCGTGGGGTCCCGCTTCCTCTCCTCGGTACCATCACGGCCCAACTCGGTGCTTACGATCTCATGACCTCGCTGACTCCGGATCCGCCGCCCGTGCCGGTTGCGGCCCTTATCGGGCCGCGCGCGGTGCGGTCCATGGCGTGCGACGTCGATGGGCTGGGTCGCGATTTCGCGGTACGAACCGCGGGGAAACTTCGCGTGCCGTCAATCGTCGCGACCTTCGCGGGGGCCGCGCTCCCGCCATGGGACGAGGCACAAAGGTTCGCAGAGGCGCTCGGAAGCGAAGCGATCGGCCGTGCGTTCGCGGCTCCGCGTCGGGGAGGTTCGGGCGGCGGAGCTGATCCCGTCGCGGATTTCGAGAGGAAAGTCATCGTGGAAACGAAGGGGGCACGGTGGTGAGTGGCTGGAGACTCGTCCCTGGCGGGGTGAGCAGCGCCTTGGTCTCAGCTCAGGATTCGGTGGAGCAGATTCGAGGCGGGCTTGACGCCCTGTCCTCGGCGCCCGAGTCCTTGGCTGGCGGGGCCGGTGGTGATGGGGTGGTCGCGTCAGCGTTCGCCTCGTTTCTCGAGGAGCAGGCCGCAGGCCCGCTCACGTCGATGATGAGCAGGTACTCGGCGGCCCTCACGGGGACTGCGTCTGCTGCCGAGGCCTACGTGGCGGGCGACGAGGAGATGGCCGCGAACTTCGTGCGCAATGCCGGGCAGGCAACGTCGGTCGAGGATCAGCCCCGGTTCCGGGGCCGGAGCACTGCATGGTAGGGGCCGTGGCGGGAGCGGACGGTCTCATCGTCCCGGATCGGATCCCGGGCGAGGAGCTGGATCTCGGGCGTGTGCGGACTGTCGCGGAGACCCTGGTTGCGTCGCGCCGTCGGGTGGCGGCTGGGGCGGACGGTGTCGAGGCCGCGTGGGCTGGCCTCCGGGCGGCGTTCGAGTCCCCTGAGGCGCCGATCGTGTACGGGGCGATGGAGCCGGCGAACCAGGCAGCCCGGGACTTCGCAGGACGGCTGGACGCCGTCTCGCGTACCCTCGATGAGTACGCGGAGCGGATTCGGCCGATCAAGGCGGATCTCGCGTCCGTGCGGGCCGACGCGATGGCGTTCGTGGAGGAAGTGGGCCCGGACGGGCTCGTCTGGGTGAACGCGTCCGAGACCAAACGGTACGAATTCGACGCGCTCGCCACGGCTGGGTTGGGCGCCTCAGGGATGGTCGACGGCGCCTCGATGGGCGCGCTTCTCTCGCCCCAGGACCCGGTGGACTACCTGATTTCGAAGGGCGAGACCGCGCGTTCGGGACCTGCCGGCCCGCAGATTCTCGCCCATTGGCACGAGTCGGGATCCTATGTGGATCGGAACAACCGTTTGCTTGACCGCGTGGCGGATGCGTACGCGAAGCTGAGCCAGGCCGAGGCCGACTGTGCCGACGAGATCAACCGGCAGCGCACTGTCGGCGTGGCGCCCGCGTCTCGGGTCGACTCGTGGCAGCTCAAGCAGCCTGGTGCCGGAGCTGTGGATCTGCCGTGGGGGCGGCGGGCTGAGGAGGACCGCAACTGCGGGGAAAGCATCTGGTGGGGTGCCGGCAATTCCCTGAAGGAGACGGCGCAGAGACTCGGCGGGCTCGCACTCGGGTATGACGCCGAGCGGGACGAGTTCGGGCGAGGGGAGGCCTACACGAGCTCATGGAAGGGCTTCGCGGTTGGCATCGGCTCGATCGCACTGGCGCTGAACCCGCTCTCGCCGATCCTCGGCCGGATGGGCGTGCCCGTGTTCAAGGAGGTCAACGACAACGTCGAGGCCATGGCCAAGTCTCTCGTGGCGTGGGACACCTGGGGGAAGAACCCTGGCGAGGCCCTCGGTATGGCGGCGGTCGGCGTCGGAGGCTTTTTCCTCCCGGGGCCGGGTGAGGCAGCGGGAGCCCTCAAGGGCGCGAGCGTGGCATCGAAGCTCGTCAAGGGGTCCAAGACTGTCGAGGAAGCGGTCCAAGGCGGACGAACCGCCGAGGACGCGGCCGCGGGCCCGGGCAGGACGCTCGGGGACGTCGCCGGGTCGCCCGAACAGCGTCTTGCCGAGTTGGAGAAGGCCGGGGTTGACGCCGCCACGCGCGGCCGCCACGCGAGCGAGACGCTCTCGGACCTTGGTGCTCGCGAGACCCATCTCGACCTAGACGGTCTGAACCACACGGGCCATGGGGACGGTACCCTCGCCCACGCGGAGCTGGACGGAGCCCGTGGGGCGAGCCCCGAGCAACGCGCGCCGGGCGTTCCGGATGACACCGGACGTACACCAGATGACCCACACATCCCGGATCCCGACCATCCCGGAGGCGACCCGCCTCGAATTCCGGTTGCTGGGGACCCTGACGGAAGCGCCGGAACGTGGGAGTATCTCAAGAGAAATTCTCCAGGTGAGGAATGGAAGGTGTATCAAGAACAGGTTGCGGGCATACGCCGCAACGCCCAGGGCGATCTTCCTGAGTATCTTGTTCCAAAAGGATCCGGAAGGCCTGTTCAGTTCGACGGTCACGTTTGGCGAGGGCGCCCGCCAGCTGAAATTTTTCTGGAGGCTAAGGATGGGTACGGAATCATGGTCGACCCGGTGAAGCCCAAGTTTTTCTTCACGAACCATGTGCGTGAGTTCATCGAACAAGCCCAAGGCCAAGTCAACGCAGTCCAACGACTGCGTCCGGACGCTAGAATTGAATGGCATTTCTCAAACCGGGAAGTCGCCGATGCTGTTCGAGAAGCATTCTTCGAGGCCGACATCAGCATCGATGTCTACTTCACGCCGAAAGCTTAACGATATGAATGATATAAGGATCAACAAATGATTCCGGAAAAAATGCTATTGCGTGCAAAATGGGGTGGAAGGGGTGAAAGCCTCGAATCGATTGTCGACAGGGTGTGGGAGTTGCTTGCGTATCTCGAGTCGTTGGGGGGTCGCGTTGGCCGGTCGATGTGGTCGCCGGAGCCGAGCTTGGTGTCCGGCGATCGGGCCGAGCTCGAAAAGATAGTTCTTGCCCGCTATGAGAAGGATGAAAAGACAAGGCGACCAATCTGGGCCGGAGGAACTCACGTATCCCTGTTGCAGGAGCCGCACAACGCCGAGGGACCCATAGTTGACTTGAACGCCAATCTCGGCGTCGAGGTCGGCGCTCGAGGCCTTGCCGCGAATTCGGCATTGGTGACGTTCGGAGGTCTCGGCCTGCAACGAGAAGGGGAGCGATTCCCGATAGAGGCCGAGGTGTTGCCTCGTGCCGTGGAGCTCGTTAAGGAGTTCGTCCGCGTCTGGGAGCCTGATGCGGCCTCTCTAGATTGCACCGAACTCCTTCGGGCGCAGAAAGTGCGGGGAATGACGTACCCGACCGTCGGGTTCGTGACGTGGCTCGCGGATAACGTCGTCGCCGGAGACCTTTCTGTGGTGCACGCGGCGCACCGCGAGCGTTTGGCAAACGGCACACTGTTGAGCGTAGATCTCACCAGCGACCGACTACTCGAAGACGGCCTCGCCCTCGTGGATGAGGTCTTCGGCGCTGGACTCCTTCGCCCGATCCCTGCGGTGCAGGGTGAATAACGGGCATGGCGGCGCCGCCCGTCATCGGAGGTCAGCGCGACAAGAGGTGAACGACCGGGTCGCTAGCGCACCTCGAGGGGCTCCGCGCCCGTCACCCGGGCCAGGTCGGCGTAGCTGATGGAGAGCATCGACTGGTGGTCGCCCGCGCCTGCCCACAACAGGGGATAGCCCCTGAGATGCACGTCGATGAGCGTCCGCACCGGCTCTGGATGCCCCACCGGGGCGACGCCGCCCACGCGTTGCCCTGTGTGCTCGAGCACGAATTCGGGCGTCGCGCGCTTGATCTTCCCCGAACCGAGCTGCCGGGCGACGAGCTTCGTATCGACGCGGGCGGCCCCGCTCGCGAGGATGAGCAGCGGCGCGCCATCGAGTTCGAACACGAGACTGTTCGCGATTGCACCCACCTCGCACCCGAGGACCTCGGCCGCCGCGACAGCGGTGGGCACGTCGTCGTCGAACGTTTTCACGGTGTCCGGCAGGCCCGCGGCGAGCAGGGCGCGGCGCACGCGGTCGACGGCGGGACGGTCGCCGTCCAACACGTCGGTCACCGGAAGCCCTGGGCGTCGAGGATGGCGTCCTCTTCCTCTTCGGCAGTGGGCCGCTTCCGCTTCTTCGGGGTGTAGCGGGCCGCGCGGGCCGCGGCCGCGTCCGCTGCCTGCTGGGCCTCGGCGTGGTCTTCGCCCTGGGCCCGTGCCGCATCCGCGGCCTCTGCGGCCTCGGCGGCGGCGTCGATCGCCCGATTGCGGGCCTGCTGACGCGCGGCGTAGCCGAAGCCGATGAACATGAGCACCCCGAATGCGAGCCACTGCAGGGCGTAGGAAAGGTGGGTCCCGTCGTCGGGCTGCGGCTTGGGGAGCGCGGTCGGAGTCGTTGCCGCGGCGGGCATCTCGCTCGTCATGAGGCCGTACGAGCCCGTCAGGATCGGGTACGGGACCTGCCCGGCGTACGTCGACAGATCGATGGATGCGAGCTGGCCCGAGGGGGCGCCCCGATCGAGGTTAGGCTCACTCGGGCGCAAGCGAACGACGACGGTCACCTCGCCAGAGGGCGGAGCCGGGACGGAGTCGGGCCGACCCTGCTCCTGATTGCCGATCGGGAGCCAGCCGCGGTCCACGATTACCGTCTGCCCGGAATCGAGCCGGAACGGGACCACGACCTCGTAGCCGGGTTGGCCGTTGAGCGGCCGGTTGCGGACCACGCGGGTATCCGCGACCTGATAGGAGCCGCGAAGGCTCACCTGCTCCCACTCGTGGTCGCTCGCGAGGTGCGTGAACTGATCCGAGGCCTGCGCGAACGGCACCGGAGCGGCGTCGTAGTTCCGATTCACGAGGTTGATGACGGCTTGGGCCTCGTCGAGCCGGGACATCTGCCAGCGGCTCAGGAGGACGCACGCGACCGCGAACAGGATGGCGAGGCCCAAATAGGTCAGCCAACGTCGCGAAAAGAGGAAGCGATACACGTCAGTGCCCCTCGTTCGCGGCGGACTGGGCGTGCGGCACGGTCTCGCGCCAGAGCGAGCGCGTCGTGAGGTAGTCCTCGAGCCAGTCGCGGTGCTCGTCGCACGCGAGCCAGATCTTGCGGCGCTCCGGCGTGTGGATCCTGGGGTTGTTCCAGAGGAGTTCCCACGTGGCGGCGGCGCGGCAGCCCTTGCGCGAGCAGACGGCCGCCTCGGGCTCTTCTCCGGGCAGCATTCCGAGAAGACTCACGCGCTCCTCTTCTCGTTGTCCTGCTCACGGCGGGCGCCCTGCTGCTCGTTGGCTCCGTCGCCCTCGTCCCGAGAGGCGCGCCCCGCGTCGTGGCCGTTAACCGCCGAGGCCGCATCGGCGTCGTCGTCCGCGTTGTCCACGATCTCCCCGGGCAGCACCTCGCCGTCGCCGGACGCGACGAGGCCGCCCTCGAGCTCGGCCACGGGAGGTGCGTCGATGAGCGAATCGCTTTCGGAGTCGGCCTTGGTCTGGGCGTTCGCGATCACCACCGCGACCCACGGAAGGAATACGGCGCCGATCGCAGCGAGCAGCTTGAACCAGCCGTCCACCACGAACAGCAGGATGATGCACACCATGCGGATGCCCATCGCCGTCGCGTAGCGGACCATGCGCCTGTGCATGTCCTCGCTGTGGCCCGGGGCAGCCGTCGTGATGCTGTGGACCTCAGGGTCCTCGGAGGTTCGATCCTCCTCAGGCTCCTGGTCGGCTCCGTTCGTCAGTCTTTCCATCACTCTCCCAGTCGATCCATTGTCCCACCGGCGTCCCGGCCGGGCGAATCTGGAAGGCGCCAGCGGCGTGCTTGACGTGCGGTAGGCGGCGGCGCGGCGCACCGGCGGCTAGGATTCTCGACAGACAGCGGCAGTCGGACGCGGTGCCCGCGCTCCGACCGCTTCGGCCGACCACGACCCTGAAGGAGCACCGTGAGCACGGAAGCCCATACCCCGCGCAGCGTCCTCATCACCGGAGGCAATCGCGGCATAGGCCTCGCGATTGCGAAGGAATTCGCGGCAAACGGCGACAAGGTCGCGGTCACGTACCGCACTGCGTCCGAGCTGCCTGAGGGGATCCTCGGCGTGCAGGCGGACGTCACGGACGAGGCGTCCGTCGATCGCGCCTTCAGCGAGGTCGAGGCCGCGCACGGTCCGGTCGAGGTCCTCGTGGCCAACGCCGGGATCACGAAGGACACGCTCCTTCTGCGCATGAGCGAGGCCGACTTCACGTCCGTGCTCGACACGAACCTCACGGGCGCGTTCCGCGTGGTGAAGCGCGCGTCGAAGGGCATGATCCGCCTCCGCAAGGGCCGCGTGGTGCTCATCTCCTCAGTCTCCGGGCTCTACGGCGCGCCGGGGCAGATCAACTACTCGGCGTCGAAGGCGGGCCTCGTGGGCCTTGCGCGTTCGCTCACCCGCGAGCTCGGCTCTCGCGGGATCACCGCGAACGTGGTCGCGCCGGGCTTCGTCAAGACGGACATGACCGCCGAGCTGCCCGAGGACACGCAGAAGGACTACCTCTCGCGCGTTCCCGCGGGCCGGTTCGCCGAGCCCGAGGAGGTGGCCGAGGTGGTGCGGTGGATCGCGAGCGACGAGGCCGCCTACATCTCCGGTGCGGTCATCCCGGTCGACGGCGGCCTCGGCATGGGCCACTGAGCCCACCAACAACTTCACGACGGAAGGAACTCACATGACTGAGCAGGGAACGGCGCCGGGGGCGCCGCTCGCGGGCAAGACGGCGATCGTCACCGGTTCGTCGCGCGGCATCGGCGCGTCGACGGCCAAGATCCTCGCGGGGGAGGGCGCCGCGGTCGTCATCAACTACCGGCAGAAGGCGCCGCGCGCCAACAAGGTCGTTGCGGAGATCGAGGCCGCGGGCGGCCGCGCGGTCGCCGTGGGCGGCGACCTCACCAACGCGGACGACGTCGATGCCCTCGCCCAGGCGGCGCTCGACAGCTTCGGTTCGCTCGACGTCCTCGTCCTGAACGCATCCGGCGGCATGGAGAGCGGCCTCGGCGAGGACTACGCGCTGCGGCTCAACCGCGACGCTCAGGTCAGCATGCTCAGGGCTGCGGCCGAGCGCATGAAGCCGGGTGCGCGCGTGGTGTTCGTCACGAGCCATCAGGCCCACTTCATCGACTCGATGCCCACGATGGACGCCTACGAGCCCGTGGCCCGCTCGAAGCGCGCCGGCGAGGTCGCGCTGCGCGAGCTCATCCCGTGGCTCGAGGAGAAGGGGATCACGTTCGTCGTCGTCTCGGGCGACATGATCGAGGGCACCATCACCGCGACGCTTTTGGAGCGCGCTGCTCCCGGGGCGATCGAGTCGCGCCGCGAGGCCGCCGGGAAGCTGTACTCGGTCGACGAGTTCGCGGCCGAGGTCGCGAAGATGGTCACCGCCGACGTCCCGACCGGCCACACCGAGCTGGTGGGTGGCGCGGAGCACTTCACGGGCTGACCACAGACCCCACAAGGTCTCGCCAAGGACCCCGCAACCCAAGGGACGGGACCCCGCAACGCTGTGGGGTCCCGTCCGCCGTGTTGTGGGGTCCCGTCCGCCGTGTTGTGGGGTCCCGTCCCGGCTCAGACGCCGGCGAAGTGCCTGACCACGTCGAGGTACGGGAGGTCGACGGCGGCGTCCGCCACCGCGCGCACCGCCGGCTTGGCGCGGAACGCGACGCCTAGCCCCGCGGCCCCGAGCATGTCGAGATCGTTCGCGCCGTCGCCCACGGCGACGCACGCCTCGAGCGCCACGCCGCGCTCGGCGGCCCACACCCGAAGGCTCTGCTCCTTGACGGCCCGATCCACGACGTCGCCGATCACCCGCCCGGTCAGGACGCCGTCGACAATCTCGAGCTCGTTGGCGCGCCAAAAGTCCAGGCCCAGGCGCTCTGCGAGCGGGGCGAGGATCTGGTTAAAGCCGCCCGAGACGACCGCGACGGCGTGCCCCGCCGCGTGATACGCCTTGACGAGCTCCTCGGCGCCCGGCGTGAGGAGCACGGCGTCGCGCACCCGATCGATCACGTCGACGGGCAGCCCCGCGAGCGTCTGGACTCGGGCGTGGAGGCTCTGCGCGAAATCGAGCTCGCCGCGCATCGCCGCCTCCGTGACGGCCGCGACCTCGGCGCGCTTCCCCGCGTGTTCGGCGAGCAGCTCGATGACCTCCTGTTGGATGAGCGTCGAGTCGACGTCCATGATGAGGAACTTTCGCTCCGCTTCGCGCACGCCTGCCGGCACCAGCGCGGCGTCGGCCTCAGCGAGGCCCGCGAGCGCCTCGCGTGCGTCGCCCAAGCGCGCCGAGTCAAGCTCGACGCTCGCGGTCAGAACTTCGTACCGCGCGCCGCCCGCCGCCTCGAAAGGCCCGACGACGGCGCCCACCCGCACGAGGAGCGTCGCCGCGGCGACGCCCACCTCTGGAGAAAGCGCGCGGGCAGAGAGAACGAGGGCGAAGCGGGATGGCATAGCCGCGATTCTACCGAGGCCGGATGCAGTTCGCCGACGGCGGAAGTCTGCAATAGGGTCTTCTTCATGAGCAATGTTCTCCAGCTGACTGGCGTCAGCGTGGTCCGCGGCGCCAAGACGCTGCTCGACGGCATCGACTGGCAGGTGCGCGAAGGGGAGCGCTGGGTTGTGCTGGGCCCCAACGGCGCCGGCAAGACCACCCTCCTCCAGCTCGCGGCGGCTCGCATGCACCCAACGAGGGGTACGGTCGGCGTCCTCGACGAGACGCTCGGCAAGGTCGACGTCTTCGAGCTGCGGCCGCGCATCGGACTTGCGTCCGCGGCCCTCGCGAACCACATTCCCGAGCATGAGAAGGTGCTCAACGTCGTGGTCACTGCGGCCTACGGCGTCACGGGCCGCTGGCGCGAGCTCTATGAGAAGGACGACGAGCGCCGCGCGTTCCGCCTCCTCAACGAGTGGGGCATGGGGCCGCTGCTCGGCCGGGTCTTCTCGACCCTCAGCGAGGGCGAGCGCAAGCGCGTGCAGATCGCCAGGGCGCTCATGACGGACCCGGAGCTGCTCCTTCTCGACGAGCCCGGCGCCGGCCTGGACCTCGGCGGCCGCGAGGAGCTCGTGTACAAGCTCAGCGAGCTGGCCCAGGACGACGTCGCGCCCGCGCTCGTGCTCGTCACGCACCACCTCGAGGAGGTCCCGCCGGGCTTCACGCACGCGCTCCTGCTGCGGGACGGACGGGTCGTGGCGCAGGGCGAGATCACGAGCGTCCTGACGGAGGAGAATCTGAGCGAGACGTTCGGCATGCCGCTCGACGTGACGGCCAACGGCGGCCGCTACACCGCGGTGCGTCGGGCCACCGCGGCCGCAGCAGTCTGATCGTGGAGTTCTGGCGCGAGCTACTCGTCTTCATCGGCGGCCTCTGGGCCGGAACGATCAACACGATCGTCGGCTCGGGGTCGCTCGTCACGTTCCCCATCCTCGTCTCGCTGGGTTTCCCGCCCGTCAATTCGATCATCTCGAACGCGATGGGCCTCGTGGCAGGAGGCTTCTCCGGGGCGTGGGGCTATCGGCGCGAGGCTGCGAGCGCGCGGCGCACGCTCTTGCGGCTCCTGCCTGTCTCGTTTCTTGGTGGCCTGCTCGGCGCGTATCTGCTCCTGCATCTGCCTGAGAGCGTGTTCGGATACGTCGCCCCGATCCTCATCGTCGTCGCGATCCTCCTCGTGATCTTCCAGCCCCGCCTCTCGGCGCGGGCCAAGCAGCGCCAAGCCCTCACGCATGTGACCCCGGAACAGGCGGACCACCAGAAGCTTCCGATGGTCCTCTACGTCCTCACATTCCTGATCGGCGTTTACGGCGGATACTTCACGGCCGCGCAGGGCGTTCTGCTCATGGGGGTCCTCGGGATCTTCTTCCACGGGACGCTTCAGCAGTCCAACGCCATCAAGGTGATCCTGAGTCTCGTCGTGAACCTCATCGCGGCCGTGTCGTATCTGCTCCTCGCGTTCGACCGCATCAACTGGCTCGTCGTCCTCCTCATCGCCGTCGGCTCCCTGCTCGGCGGGTTCCTCGGCGCGGGCATCGGGCGCCGCATGTCGCCGACCGTGCTGCGCGTCGTCATCGTCATCCTCGGCGCGGTCGCTCTGGTCAACATGATCGGGAAGCTTGTGGCCGCGTGAGCGTGGTGTGGATCGACGGCGCCGGCGATCCGCGCGTCGCCGACTATACGCACCTCACCGACGTCCATCTCCGCAAGGTCCGCGAGCCGGCGGAGGGACTCTACATCGCCGAATCCTCGCGGGTACTCCGGCGCGCGCTCGCGGCGGGGCACCGGCCGCGCTCGTTCTTCCTCGCCGACAAGTGGCTCGAGGGCCTCGGCGACGTCCTTGAGGCCCACCCGGACGTGCCCGCGTTCGTCGGTGCGCCCGAGCTTCTCGAGGAGATCACGGGCTTCCACCTCCACCGGGGCGCGATGGCGGCGATGCACCGGCCGGCGCCCGTCCCCGTCGAGTCGCTTCTCGCCGACGCCCGCCGAGTCGCCGTGCTCGAGGACATCACCGACCACACGAACGTTGGCGCGATCTTCCGTTCGGCTGCCGCGCTCGGCGTTGACGCCGTGCTCGTCACGCCGCGGTGCGGGGATCCGCTGTACCGCCGGAGCATCCGCGTGAGCATGGGCACGGTGTTCCAGGTGCCGTGGGCCCGCCTTGACGAGTGGCCCGCGGGCGTCGAGACGCTGCGCGACCTCGGCTTCACCGTCGCAGCCATGGAGTTGACCGAGGACGCCGTGGACCTCGACGCCCTCGCGGCGCGCGACGTCGAGCGGCTCGCGCTCGTCCTCGGCACGGAGGGCGCGGGGATCCTCCCCGAGACGCTCGACGCCGTCGACCTCGCCGTGAAGATCCCCATGCGCGCGGGCGTCGACTCGCTCAACGTTGCCGCGGCGAGCGCCGTAGCGTTCTGGGAGCTCCGCGCGCGGTAGGCGCGACGCTGTGCCGGAGTCCTCAACGTCCCTCGTGGCCGGGCGTAGTTGTCCCACGTTCCGTATGCGGCTCAAGCCGTCCGGTAAGCAGATGATCATTCAGACCGTCTCGGCCATCGACGACGGTTCTGGACGGAATGGGAGCGAGACAGGACAGATCTTTGGATCCAGTCTGCCCGGCGATGTTCACCGAGGGCGTCATAGGTGGGTCCGCGACAGCCGGGGCGCGGACTTACCATGGCGCACCGCGGCCCCGCTCGAGCGGTGGATCAAGCGCCCACCAAATCGAGCGCCTAATGGGCGACACCGCATGCATTGGACGGGCCTTACCTGGCAAAGAGACCGCTCGCTTCCTTTACTGTCTGCCAGCCCTCTTCTATGAGCCTGCGGAAAGGCACGGAATGTTGGGCCATCTGCCATGCTTCTGTTGGCGTCTTAGAGGGCGCCTCGCGGATCTCAGGCGTCAGGAACTCCGCAATTTTCATGTAGGTCTCTCTTCGCGAATAAGCAGTCCGCCCGATGATAGACAGGGCTGTTGCGGCTGCTGAGGCAGCTGTCGACCACTTCGCCGGTGCGAGACAAACTAACGTGCCCGTGGAATCAGCTGCGGTGCCCCGCGCCGGCACGAGGAATTCGTTCGCTCGCAGGTGAGTCTTCTCGGCCGTGTACGCAGAAATCCTTGATTCCAGAAGTAGGTCCGGAGATATGAAGCGCATAAGGCGCTGTGCAATTGAGCAGGCCCACCATCCGTCCACCAGGGACTCCGTCGCTACGATTCCCGGGGTCGAAAAATTGTCAGAGACCAGCCACACACCGCTTTCGCCGGTTATATCAGTTCTGGATACGAGGAATAGTCCGCCCGCATCCTTGGATGGCCATATGAGCGCAGCGGCAGGAAGGCTCCCCCGAAGGACCAGCATTCGGCTCCGTCGCACCACTATGCAATTGTGAATCTCGGGCACTCCTGTGAGGAGCGAGGATGCGCCGGAGCCTGTAGCAACGATGACGTTTCTTGCAGAAATCTTGTGGCCGCTGTTCGTCGCGATGAGCCAGTTTCCGTCGATTCGCTCAATCCGACTGCCCATCTCGTTCAAACATGCGCAACTGTTTTCGAGCAGCAGGCGAGCGTGACCGAGGAAGGCTGGTCCATCGAGCACGCGTTCCCCTGAGGGCACACTCGCGATGCCCTCTAGAACGCCGGGAGCGACGCCATCTACGACGTTCTCTCCCACTCGTTCGGCAAACCGCCAAGCCCACCTGCGTGATTGCGACAGGGCAAATGTTTCAATCGGCTGATGGAACCTGCGGACTGATGCAGTATTCCAGAATCGCCAATTGTCTTCCAGCTCTTGGATGAGGTTCGCCTCTTGTTCGGGGTGGTAGAGCCGACCCCTGTGGATGTAACCGTGCCAGTGCGCGGATTGATCTTCCGGGGATACGTGTGGCGCTACCCATGTAACATCCATGCCGCGGGAAACAGCCGCAACGGTTACCAAGGTGCCAGCCACTCCTGCCCCGATGACGGCGACCTCAGTCCGCCGAATCACGGTCGACCTCGTTCACAACGATTGAGAGATGATTGTCGAACAGATTGACAGTCACTGATAATCCTCTTTCGTTCCTAAGCTCAATGCGCCGATCGGTCAAAAGCGTGGGTGCTAGACCCCATAATGCCGGCAGAAGGATGCGCTGTCCTGTATGGACCTCCTCGACGAGGCCGGTATGGGAATCCCAGTTCGTTATGCGCATCAGGCTTGTTTCCGTGCGGACTGAAGCATTGCTATAGCTGCCAACGTACCGCCATCGACGATGGCACCGGTTGCTGCGTACATTAGTAGTTGCTCATAGGAAACGAGTTCCACTTTCCACGTTTCTCCGTCTTCTAATTCCGGCGACGATACGGACGCGCTCGATGCTGTGAACACATGGCAGACGGCAGGGCTAATTCCTGGCGCTTCAACGAAATTGCCAAGCCCCAGGAGGCCTCGAATCCGGTGCCCTGTTTCCTCTAAGGTCTCGCGTATTGCTGCTTCGGACGGAGATTCACCTTGCTCGATAGCGCCGCACGGGAATTCGAAAAAATCCCTTGTTCCGGTTGTATCGCGTGCTCCTTTGAGCATGACGAACACGTCTCTTCGGGTTCGCGCAATTACCATTGAGCTGTCGGGACGCAGGACGCGATACCACAGTCGATCTCCATCAGCCTGTCGAACGACCGAGAACCACGGATTCTCGTGGAGAACATCTTCAGACATTGAATTCCTGCTCGGACAACGTCGTATGGTATCTGGCCGTTACTTGCTCGAAGAGGGTTCTGCGGTACTCAGCTTGCACACGCCTTCCGAACTCAATGTGTCCGGCTTCGATTTCGGCTCTGCCTTCGGCGAGGCGGGCCAGTCGCACACCGCTGAGCGTTCCAGCTGTGAGGAGAAGTGCGCCATGGGCCTGTGCGCGATGGGTGTGCTGGTGGTGGATGACAACATCCGGCTCACGCCCAATCACATCAAGCAGGATGCGACGCGAGATCGAGTCAAGGGCCCGGCCAGATGTTGGCGGTGCCCACACTCCGTCCTCATCGACCAGGAGGAGACCCGAGCCGTCCGCCTCAGTCAGATAACCGTCCCTGTCCGTGTAGAGATTCACTGTGCAGTCGTCGCGGCCAAGACGTTCATCGAGCACACGGAAGTCGAGATATGACCCTCCCGTCTTCGCGTCCGGAGGGATGACGCCGCCATGTCGAGGATGCGGGGCCAACGCCGCGAGTTGAACGTCAGGTCGGTAGGCCGTGTCCACGTCGAACACCCCCATGAAGTGGCCGACGTCCGAACTGGACCCATTTCGACCACTCTTCACAAATACAGTCGGCCGCGCATAGAACGATCGGCCCCTAAAATGCTTGGAGGCGTCCGTAAGCAGGGTAAGTAGATCGACTCGCTTCATCGGGTTTCCGATCCCGATGAGCGAGCACGAACGGTCAAGTCGACGGGCATGCTGACTCAATGAAACCGGATGATGCAAATCATCGATCCAAGGACAAATAAGGCCTTCGAAAGCACTTACCCCTCTAATGGCTACCTCAGACCAAAAATGTGCTGTTGCGCTCTCCCAGTCGACTAGCTGCCCATCAACGTATATCAGACGCATTGAGTACCCCCTTAAGGCTAAATTGGGTGAGTTCGAGCGGCACAGCGCGCCCGATCCTCTTCGAAGATGTTGAACAAGTTGTGCGATTTACTTCGTAAATCATCACGGTTCAGCCTTGTCAAATTCCGATGGGCAATCTCGACATCACGGTTACAGGATCACTTTCGCTGATCGTTGCGCCACTGCATCAATGCGGAGGCCGCGAGGAAGACCGTGAAAGCAGCGGTGACAACAAGACTTCCCCCAAAAATCCCCTGTAGAATCGGAACAAAAATCGCGCCAAGTGCGGCCGCCGCCATCATCTGCGCAATAGCCGTTCTTCTCCTGTCTCCCGCCAGATTTGCCTGGCGAGCCATCGAAACCGGATAGATTGGCGCGAGAAACAACCCCAGTAGTCCCATGGCCACGACGAACATCATGGGAGTCGAAGCCAAGATTGCGAGTATTCCAACGACACCAGATAGCACCGCACATGTGACAATTACGTCTGTGTCTTCGACGCGCCGAAGCACGGAAACGACCACAAGCCGCCCGATCGTAATCCCTACCCAATAGCTCGCCACTGCCGCCGCCGCTTGCATAACTGTGGAGTGTGCAACTGCTATGGACTGGTGATAGGTCCAGTCGACCAGTCCTGCGTTCACCCCGTTGAAACAGAAGATTACGACCGCCGAAGGCGCCAGACGCGGCGTAGGGATGCGCCTCGCGTAACCACTCCCATTGTCGGTTGCCGCAAGAAGATTCTTGTTTCGGCAGATCACGATCGGTGCGACAGCAACAATCGCTGCCCCCGCTAGAATCACGTAGCCGACCGTCCACGGCATGGCAGAGCGTATTAATACGACGAAGAATGGCCCGATTCCGCCTCCGATTCCGTAGGTGACGTGGAGCAGTGACATTGCAACGGACGCGCGTTGCCCAAATGAGTGGGACATTATGACCGTCGCGCTCAAATCTAATGCCCCGTGTCCTGCGCCCCACAGCACAGCGCCAATAATCGTAAGCGCGTCAGATCGGCTGAAGGCCACAATAAGTACACCAACCGCGAATCCACCCGCTCCGATCGTTGCCGTGGATGCCAGCGACCTATGCCCCTGTATTCGCGCAAAAGTTAGAGAGGCTGCCAGCTGGCCCGCCTGTCTTCCAGCCCGAATGAATCCGATTAGAATTGTGGATGGCGCAAGGAATTCGATAATGTCTGACGAGGTTGAGCCGAGGATTGACGTTCCTGCCCCGGTAATGAGATATAGCGCGAACG
Organism: Sinomonas sp. P47F7; assembly: GCF_049332655.1. Taxonomy (GTDB): domain Bacteria; phylum Actinomycetota; class Actinomycetes; order Actinomycetales; family Micrococcaceae; genus Sinomonas. Next base: position 2,182,702 of record NZ_CP186327.1, read on the forward strand.
CGCCTCCAATTAGCGCGCATCGGGCCCGCGCCGAATTTTCGATATGCCCGTCGGCGGATGTGATCTTTCTGCTCGGTCTATGTTCTTTCGTAAGCTCTGCTTTCCGTAGGCTCATATTTTGACCGGGTCCCGCATCGTTTACCCTCCGGTTTACAGTCCGCCTCAAGATCGCGCGCCGGCTAGCTTCGTCCCGTCGGCGGGTGGTGGGTTTGGGGTAATCGTGACGCGAGCACGGTTCTCCGCCATGTTCTCCTTCTTCGGTCTTCGGTTCGTTCAACACGGGATCCTAAAATGGCAACGGACCGTCTAGGTGGAGACTGAGCCCCGGCTCCGTACTCATCTGGAGCCTGAGTCCGTGGCCAGAACGGTGTGCCTGGACGTATGCCCATGCGTCCGTTTGTCTTCGGCTAGGTTTTGCCGCTTCCTTCGCCCAGATCCGGACCACCGGTAAGACGAAGAGCAACCGCCGCTATGGAGCGGACCGACGTCGCCGCGGCGAGTGCCGTAGCGTTCTGGGAGCTGCGCGCGCGCTGAGCTCGGGCCCGTTCTGCCGCGCCCGCCCGCGGGAGGAGGCGCCGCCGTCGTGCTAGGATTTATAGCTGGTCCTCCAACCTGGAGGACGTTCACACCTGGCCTCTGGCAAAATCCAGGGGCGTAAGCAAAGGGCCCATTGTGAAGTCTGACATCCACCCGAAGTACGAGGCTGTTGTCTTCAACGACCTCGCTTCTGGCGTCAAGTTCCTGACGCGCTCCACCGTCTCCTCGGACAAGACCATCGAGTGGGAGGACGGCAACACCTACCCGGTCATCGACGTCGAAATCTCCTCCGAGTCGCACCCGTTCTACACGGGCAAGCAGCGCATCATGGACTCGGCCGGCCGCGTCGAGCGCTTCAACGCGCGCTTCAAGAACTTCGGCAAGAAGGCCTAAGGCCTCCTGCCGCCAGCAAGGCGCCGTCCCCTGGGGGCGGCGCCTTTGCTTTTTCGCCCGCCTGGATCCTCGGCCCGAGCGCGTCCGACGGCGGGACTAGGCTTGGTGCCGTGGCTGAACATCACGGCGAATACAAGGTTCCGGGCGGCAAGCTCGTGGTTGCGGACCTCGCGACGGAGAGCGGCGCGATCACGTGGGCGAGCATCAATGGGGACTTCTTCCTCGAGCCGGACGAGGCCCTCGCCGACATCAACGGGGCCCTTGTGGGCCTCTCGGCCGACTCGCCGAACGCAACGATCAGCGCGGCCGTCGCGGACGCGGCCGGACCGGGAACGGTCATGTTCGGCTTCGACCCCGAGTCCGTCGCGGTCGCGGTGCGCCGCGCGCTCGGCCACGCGACGACGTGGGCCGACCACGACTGGGAGATCATCCCGCCACAGCCCCTGCACATCACGGAGCAGGTCGCGCTCGACGAGGTCCTCACGCGCGAGGTCGGGGAGGGTCGTCGGAATCCCACGCTCCGGCTGTGGGACTGGGACGAGCCGTCGGTCGTGATCGGGACCTTCCAGTCGTACCGGAACGAGGTGGATCCCGATGGCGTGGCGCGCCACGGCATCACGGTCGTGCGCCGCGTGAGCGGGGGCGGGGCGATGTTCATGGAGGCAGGGAACTGCATCACGTACTCGCTATACCTTCCGACGTCCCTTGTCGACGGGCTCTCGTTCGCGGACTCGTACCCGTTCCTTGACGCGTGGGTCATGGAGGCGCTCTCCTCGGTGGGCGTCAAGGCGTTCTACAAGCCCCTCAACGACATTGCGACGGATGCCGGCAAGATCGGAGGCGCCGCGCAGAAGCGCTTCGGCAACGGAGCGATGCTCCACCACGTGACCATGAGCTACGACATCGACGCCGCCAAGATGACCGAGGTGCTGCGGATCGGCCGCGAGAAGATCTCGGACAAGGGCATTTCGAGCGCGCAGAAGCGCGTCGACCCGCTCAAGCGGCAGACGGGTCTCGCCCGCTCGGCGATCATCGAGGAGATGATGGCCACGTTCGAGCGCCGCTACGGCGCCCGCCGCACCGCGCTCTCCGATGCGTCACTCGGGGCGGCGCGCGAGCTCGCGGCGTCGAAGTTTGCCACGCACGCGTGGCTGCACCGGGTGCCCTAGACTCCCTGCGACCTCGCCTGAGCCGCCAGCGCCCGGTGCAGGTGGTCGCGCTGCTCGGTGACGATCCTGCGGAGTGCCGCCGGAGCGGCGGCATGCGCAGCGAGCCAAGAGTCCGTGCGGTGCAGGAGGGCGTTCTCCTCAGGAGCCTCCCCGGTGCCAAGTGACTCATCGGACGGGAAGAGCCCCCGGACGATCCGGTTCGCAATTTCATTGGACCGCTCGCCCCAGACCCGCTCGAGGAGGGCGAAGTAGCGCTCCCTGTAGGCCGCGCGCAGCGAGTCCGGGCCGAGCGAGAACCCCTCGACGGTCGCGCCGAGAAGCTCGTTCGAGAGCGACTCCGACTCGATCACGGCGTTCCACGCGGCGTGCTTCGCCCCGGCGGTGGGCTGCGCGGCGACGGCGAGGGCGTGACCGACGCGGCCGCGAGCGGTCGCGTCGCGATCGAGCTCGGCGTCGAGGTCCGCCTCACTCGCGAGACCCTGGGCGGCGAGGGCCTGCCAGAGCGACCACCGCAGCTCGGCGTCGGCAGACACGCCGGCGACCGCGCCGTCGTCGGCCAGGAGCGAGCGGACCAGGTCGAGCTGGCCGCCGCCGAACCGGCTGCCCTTCGCGAGGGCTCGGGCCCACGCGAGCTGCTGGTCTGACCCTGCTTCGGCGGCTCGGAGGTGGGCCGCGACGGCTGCGAGATATTCGTCGCGCAGCGCGTCCCGCTCCGAGGCGCTCGAATAGCGCTCGATCGCGTGACGCGCGTTGTCGAGCACCGTGAGGAGAACGCCGATCGTCGTCTCGGCGGGCCCGAACCGGGCGACGGCGCGTACGTAGTCGCGGGCGGGGGAGACGCCGTCCCTCGCGTCGTGCCAGAGGGCGGTCCAGCAGAGCGCGCGAGCCAGCGGATCCGACACGTCCCCGAGCGACGCGCGGACCGTCCGCTCCGAGGCGGGGTCGAGCCGGACCTTGGCGTACGTGAGGTCCTCGTCGTTGACCAGCAGCAGGTCCGGGGTTTCGAGGCCAGCGAGCTCGGGGAGCTCCGTGAGCTCGCCCATGAGGTCGACCTCGATGCTGCGTGTGCGCACGAGCTCACCGCCCGCGGCGCGCGAATAGAGCCCCACCCGCAGGCGATGGGGCCGAGGCACGTTCCGCCGGGACACGGGATCGACCGCGATCTGCCGCAGCGCCACCCGGGCGAGCCGCCCGCCGTCGTACTCGATCTGGGGCTCGAGCACGGGAAGCCCTGCGGTCTGAAGCCACGCTGCGGCCCACGCGTCCATGGGCCGGCCCGATGCGCGCCCCAGCGCGTCGAGCAGGTCGGCCAGGGTCGTGTTGCCGAACGCGTGCTTCGCGAAGTACTCGCGCGCTGCGGCGAAGAACGCCTCCTCTCCCACGTAAGCCACGAGCTGCTTGAGCACGGAAGCGCCCTTGGCGTACGTGATGCCGTCGAAGTTCTGCTCGGCGGCCTCGAGGTCGGGGATGTCGGCGACGATCGGGTGGGTCGTGGGGAGCTGGTCCTGCACGTACGCCCACGCCTTCCGGCGGTTCGCGAAGTTGACCCACGACGTCCTCCAGTCCGTGGCCCGATCCACCGCGAGCGTGCCCATGAACTCGGCGAACGATTCCTTGAGCCACAGATCGTCCCACCAGCGCATCGTCACGAGGTCGCCGAACCACATGTGCGCCATCTCGTGCATGAGCGTGTTGGCGCGCGCCTCGTACTGCGAATCAGCGGCCCGCGACGCGAACACGTACTGCTCGGTGAACGTCACGAGCCCCGGATTCTCCATGGCTCCAAGGTTGTACTCGGGCACGAACGCCTGTTCGTACTTCCCCCAGGGATAGGCGGGCGTGAACACGGAGTGGTAGAAGTCGAGGCCCCGCTTCGTGAGCTCGAAGATGCGATCGGCATCGAAATGGGGCGCGAGCGACGCACGGCAGTAGGCCGCGAGGGGAATGGTGAGCCGGCCGCCGTCGTCTGCTGGCCCCACCCACTCGTCATCGGCCCGGTGGTACGGGCCCGCGAGAACCGCGGCGAGATAGCTGGGCATGCGCGGCGTCGGGGAGAAGTCCCAACGGGCGACGGCGGGTTCCCCCGTTTCGCAGCGAACGCTCACCTTCCCCGCGGGCGCTCCGTTCGCGCTGACGACCCAGTCGGCGGGGGCGATGACGCTGAACGCGAACGTCGCCTTGAGGTCCGGCTGCTCGAAGTTCGCGAAATAGCGCCGCGCGTCCGCCGGCTCGCACTGGGTGTAGAGGTAGGTTCGGCCGTCCGCCGGGTCCACGAAGCGGTGGAGGCCCTCTCCCGTGCGGCTGTACCGCGCGAGTCCGCTCACCTCGAGGCGATTGTGCTCGGCGAGCCCGGTGAGGCGGATCCGCGCGCCGTCGTGCACTTGAGCCTCGTTGAGCGTGCGGCCGTTGAGCACGAGGCCCGTGACAGCCTCGCCGACGAAGTCCACGAACGTCTCGGCACCGCGCTCGGCCCGGAATTCGATGATGCTCTCCGTCGCGAACGCGGTGCTTGCGGGGTCCTCGGCGGAGCGCAGGTCCAAGGTGATGCGATACGACTCGACGGTGATGAGGCTGGCCCGCTGGGCGGCCTCATCGCGGCTCAGGTTCTCGGTGGACACGCGGACATTCAACCATGCGAGTCCGGCACCGCGGCGCGCCGGGGGCCCGGAAACACGCCGGAAATCGGCCGGACATGCGCGAGCCGCCGAATGGTGAAAAGCTGTCTCCATGTCGGATCTGTTCGAGGATTACGCCGTGGCCGCGGCACGCACGGGTGCCTACGACGAGATGTTCGCGCCCGACCAGGTGGCGCGACCCATGTATCGTCAGCTCGCCGGAGCTCTGGCCAGTCTCGACCTCGCCGACGTCAGTTCGCGCGCGGATTCGATGGCGCGCACGTTCCTGGACCGCGGCGTCACATTCGACTACGCGGGGGAGGAGCGGCCGTTCCCCCTCGACCTTGTCCCGAGGGTCATTTCCGCGACGGAGTGGGGCGTGCTGGAGCGCGGGGTCGCGCAGCGTGTCCGCGCCCTCGAGGCGTTCCTCAACGACGTCTACGGCAAGATGTCCGTCGCAGCGGACGGCGTGGTCCCGCGGCGCATCATCACGTCGAGCAAGCATTTCCACCGCCAGGTGCACGGCTTCGAGCCGGCCGGGGGCGTCCGGGTGCACATCTCGGGCATTGACGTGGTCCGTGACGGTGCGGGCACGTTCCGCGTGCTCGAGGACAATGTTCGGGTCCCGTCCGGCGTCAGCTACGTCCTCGAGAACCGGCGTGCCATGGCCAAGGGCCTCCCGGAGGCTTTCAGCCAGCAGCCCATCCGCCCGGTCGAGGAGTATCCTCGCCGCCTGCTCTCGGCGCTCCGTAAGACCGCCCCTGCGGGAGTCGACGATCCGACCGTCGTGGTCCTCACCCCGGGCGTGTTCAACTCCGCGTACTTCGAGCACACCCTTCTTGCGGGCCTCATGGGCGTCGAGCTCGTCGAGGGCCGAGACCTCATCTGCCGCGGTAACCGTGTATACATGCGGACGACGGCGGGCGAGCAGCGCGTCGACGTCATCTACAAGCGGATCGATGACGACTTCCTCGACCCGCTCCAATTCCGTTCGGATTCGATGCTCGGCTGCCCTGGCCTCGTCAACGCCGCGCGCGCCGGTGGGGTAACGATCGCGAACGCGGTGGGCAACGGTGTCGCGGACGACAAGCTCGTGTATTCCTATGTGCCCGATCTGATCCGCTACTACCTGAACGAGGACCCGATCATCGCGAACGTCGACACGTTCCGCCTTGAGGAGGACGCCGCGCGCGAGGAGGTCCTCGACCGGCTCGACGAGCTCGTGGTCAAGCCCGTCGACGGGTCCGGCGGCAAGGGCCTGGTCATCGGGCCAGACGCGACGAGGGAGGAGCTCGCGACGCTCCGTCAGCAGCTGGTCGCCGATCCGCGCGGCTGGATCGCCCAGCCCGTGCTCCAGCTCAGTACCGTGCCGACCCTCAGCGGGGACAAGTTCGGCCCGCGTCACGTGGACCTGCGGCCCTTCGCGGTGAACGACGGCGACGACGTGTGGGTTCTGCCTGGCGGCCTCACCCGCGTCGCGCTCAAGGAGGGGAGCCTCATCGTGAACTCGAGCCAAGGCGGCGGGTCCAAGGACACGTGGGTGCTCGCTGAATCCCGCAACGTTCCCATCGAGGCGGAGCCGAGGCACTCGATCAGCATCCGGGAGCGCACGAGCGTGTGGCCCGTCGAGAGCAGCTGGCGGGACCGGCAGGCGGAGCAGCAGCAGTGAGCGTGCACCGCCGTCGTCCGCTCAACCCGATCAGCGCCAACCGTACCGCGCACGCCAGCTCCACCGCCCCGACCACACGAGGAGGCTTCCTTGCTTAGCCGCATCGCTGAATCTCTGTTCTGGATCGGGCGCTACGTCGAGCGCGCAGACGGGACCGCGCGCATCCTCGATGTGCATCTTGAGCGCCTCAACCACCTCCCGCCCGAGGATCAGCACAGCGTCGCGAAGGAGCTCCTCGCTGTCATGGGCTCGCGGCCGGATCGCGAGGACTTCGGCCTCCCCGAGTTGCTGCACGCCCTTGCGTACGACCGGACCCACGCGACGTCGATCGCTGGCTCGCTCGGAGCGGCGCGCGAGAACGCCCGGCGTGCGCGCGAGACCGTGTCGTCGAGCCTGTGGGAGTGCCTCAACACGACCTACTACGGCCTGAGCCAGCACCGCAAGGACGTAGTCGGTACCTATCGCTTCTGCCACTGGGTCCTTGAGCGGACGGCCATGGTGGGCGGCCTCACGGACACGACGATGAGCCACGACGAGAGCTGGCTGTTCCTCGTGCTCGGGCGCTCGCTCGAGCGCGCGGATATGACGGCGCGCATGCTCTCGACGCGCGAGGTCCACACCGCCGGGATGTCGTGGGTCAACATGCTCCGCTGCGCGGGCGCCTACGAGTCCTTCCTGCGGACTCGCCGGGCCGCTTTCGACGACCGCCACGCCGCCGAGTTCCTGCTCATGGACAGGCTCTTCCCCCGCTCGATCGTGTACGCCCTGCGGGACGCCGACGATTCCCTCGCGAAGCTGGACCCCTCCGACACGCGCCTCGGCCTCATCAACGACGCGCGCCGCATCGTCGGCCAGGCTCGCACGTTCCTCGAGTTCCACCGGACGGACGACCTCATGAACGAACTGCCCGAGCACATGGAGCGTGTGCAGCGTGCCGTTGCTCAGGCCTCGGACGCCATTTCGCGCAAGTACTTCAATCAGGCTGACGAACAGGCCTGGGTGGGAGAGGTGTCATGACCCGGCTGAGGATCGTCCATCGGACCTCCTACCGCTACAACCAGCGCGTCACGCTGAGCTACAACGAGGCGCGCATGACGCCGCTGACGGAGCCTCAGCAGGTGGTGCTCGAGTCGCAGGTGCGCGTTCTGCCGTCGCAGGCGGCCGTGAGCTCGTACAAGGACTACTGGGGCACACGCGTCACAGCGTTCGACATGCAGATCCCGCACGAGTACCTCGAGGTCACGTCCACTACGACCGTCGAGGTGCACCGCGTCGAGCGCGTCCCCACCGAGGGTTCGGTGGTTCCGTGGGAGAAGCTGCGGAGTTCCGAGATCGAGGACCAGTTCAGCGATTGGCTGCCGCAGTCGCGGCTGTCCGGTCCCGGGTCGGAAGTGCTTGGGAACGTCCCCGGCATCGTCGAGGGGCTCGATCCGAACGCCGCGGCGCATGCCGTCTTCGACTGGCTGCGCGGCGAGATGCGCTACATGCCCGGCTCCACCGGCGTCACGACCGATGCCGAGCAGGCGTGGAACCAGCGCCAAGGCGTATGCCAGGACCTCGCTCACCTTGCGATCGGCTCGCTACGGAGCATCGGGATCCCGGCGCGGTACATCTCGGGGTACCTTCACCCGCGGTCGACGGCGGACGTCGGCGAGGTTGTTGCCGGGCAGTCCCATGCGTGGCTCGAATGGTGGGACGGCGAGTGGCGGAGTTGGGACCCGACCAATCACAAGCCAGCGGGCGACTTCCATGTGACCGTGGCGCGCGGACGCGACTATCGCGACGTGCCGCCGCTCAAGGGAATCCTCTCGGGCGGCGGGGGTTCGCATCTGGACGTGTCGGTAGAACTGACCCGCCTCGCCTAACGTTCTGGGCTCCCGTCCGGGGGGTTGTGGGGTCCCGTCCGGGGGGTTGTGGGGTCCCGTCCGGGGGGTTGTGGGGTCCCGTCCGGGGGGTCCCCTCGCGGGCCTGTGGATAACCGCGCCGGCAAAGTACTCATTCGTGCGAGCATAGAGCCATGGCTTCGGGGGACAGCTTTCACGATCTCGTTCAGCGTTCATTCACGGTTCACGAGGCGGCTGCCTTGGGAACCGAGCCTCAACTGCTACGGATGGCTGACGTCCGAGAGACCAGTCGCGGGATATTCGAGCCTGCCTCAGGTCCAGGAGACGGGGTCTTCGAGCGTCTGAGGACGCATCTGAGTATGCAGCACGACGCGTGGGGCTCTCACAGAACGGCGGCAACGATCCACGGACTTTGGCTGCCGCCTTGGCTCGACGAACACTCTCAGCTTCATTTGAGTAAGCCAACGCACCTTCCCCGAATTCGCCGCCCGGGGATCATTGGGCACCGAGTCAGGATCTTGCCGGGCGAAGTCATGCAGTTCGAGGGTCTCTGGCTTTCGTCGCCCGCGAGGACCTGGCTCGACTTGGCAGCCGAATTGACTCCCGCGGCCTTGATTGCCTTGGGCGACCAGCTCATCCGACGGCCCAGGGCAGAGTTCGAGTCTCGCACCACCCCGTACTCGACCAAGGCACTTCTCCTTGAGATGCTTCGGTCGCATCCAAAGGTCAAGGGCGTGGCGAGATGCAAGGACGCACTCGCGGACATGCGGGTGGGATCCGATTCGGTGCCTGAGACCCTACTACGACTCTGCCTTGTCGCACACGGTTTTCCTGAGCCAGAACTACAGATTCTGCTTGATCCCTCTGATCCGCGTTCTCCCAGTGCTGACCAAGGCTACCGCAACGCCAAGATTGCCCTCCAATACGAGGGGAAACACCACAAACTGCCGGAGCAGCAGACGAAAGACCGATGGCGGGACGCAAAGTTTGCGAGATCGGGATGGGCGACAGTTCACGTCACCTCCGCCGATCTCTCGGACGACTTCGTCAGAGTTCGGAGGGAACTCGCCGTCTTGCTTCGGAAACGGGCGGCTTAAACCCCGCAACGGGTGGGACGGGACCCCGCAACGGGTGGGACGGGACCCCGCAGCGGGTGGGACGGGACCCCGCAACGGGTGGGACGGGACCCCGCAACGGGTGGGACGGGACCCCGCAACGGGTGGGACGGGACCCCGCAACGGGTGGGACGGGACCCCGCAACCGGTCGTCACCAGGGGGAGGGCTTGTAGTCCTTGAGGAACACCCCGTACAGGTCCGTGCCCGCCTCGCCCACCACGATCGGGTCGTACACCCGGGCTGCGCCGTCAACGAGATCCAATGGAGCGTGGAAGCCCTCGTCGGCGAGCCGCACCTTGGTGTAGTGCGGCCGCTCGTCGGTGATCCACCCGGTGTCGACGGCCGTCATGAGAATGCCGTCGGTCGTGAACATTTCGCCCGCGCTCGTGCGGGTGAGCATGTTGAGCGAAGCCTTGGCCATGTTGGTGTGGGGGTGGCCGGGCCCCTTGTACTTGCGCCCGAACTGACCCTCCATCGCGGAGACGTTGACGATGTACTTGCGCCGCGCCGTCGACCGCCGCATGGCCTCGCGTAGCCGGCTAATGAGGAGGAAGGGCGCCGTGACGTTGCATAGCTGGACCTCGAGAAGCTCGAGCGGATCCACCTGATCCACGACCTGCGTCCACGAGTTGATCTTCGCCACGTCCGGCACGAGCCCGCCGGCGTCAATCGCCGTCCCGGCCTCGATCCGCTCGAGCGTTGCGGACCCGGTCGAGAGCGCGAGCGCCGTCACGGCATCGGGCGCGAGCACGGGGTGCCCGCTCACGCTCCCGGCAATGGAGAGGGGGTGCCGATCATGCGCGTGGCCGAACGTGAGCAGCTCCGGCCCGCCGTTCGAGGCCAGAAGCTCGGCGGGCAGCGGCTCGTCCTCCGCCTCGGCGAGCGGCCTGTACGCGTTGAGGGAGCGGCGAACCGTCTGGGCCGCATTGTTGATGATGATGTCAAGCGGTCCCTCGGCGTCGACGGAGTCCGCGAGCGCGATGACCTGGGACGGGTCGCGCAGGTCGATACCCACGATCCGGAGCCGGTGAAGCCAGTCCGCGCTGTCCTCCATTGCCGCGAACCGGCGCGCGGCGTCTTTGGGAAAGCGCGTCGTGATGGTCGTGTGGGCGCCGTCGCGCAGGAGCCGCAGCGCGATGTACATGCCGATCTTCGCGCGCCCGCCCGTGAGCAGTGCGCGCCGGCCGGTCAGATCGGTCCGGGCATCCCGCTTCGCGTGGCTGAACGCGGCGCATTCGGGGCACAGCTGGTGGTAGAACGCGTCGACCTGCGTGTACGGCTGCTTGCAGATGTAGCACGCTCGCGGCCGGAGCAGGTGCCCCGCGACCTCGCCCGTGGCCGAGGACGCGAGCTTGTTGCCCTTGGTCTCGTCGTCGATCCGATCCGGCGCCGCCGTGGCCGTCTGCGCGATGACGGCCCGGTCGGCGGCGGCGACTGCGTCCCGCTTCTGGTTCCTCGAGAACCGGCGGTGCGCCTTGAACATCTTGCCCGTGGCGCGACGCACGGCAACGAAATCCGGGTGCTCCTCGTCGTACTCGTGGATGGTTCCGAGTACCTTGAGGCAGGCTTGGATCTCCTCCGGGGTCAATTCCTCGAAGGGCGCAGGATCGGTGAAGCTCATGGCCTCCTAGTCTACCGAGGCCGAGCCTCCGCTGCTTCCGGGGCGGACGACGGCGCCCCCTCGCCCGTGCGCCCATCCTCCGCAGGCGTTTCGTCGCCAAGGGAGGCAGCGGCGCTGGCCGGCCGCGCGCCGTCGGCCGTTGAGGCGACGCGGTCCTCGAAGTCCGCGGGGTGCTTGGAGGACCACGCGGCCGCGAGCTTGCGCTCGTCCTCGTCGGGCTCGGGCACGTGCTGATCCTTGGCCAGAATGGTGATCCCGGAATCTGTGACCTGGAAGCCGCGCTCCTTGTCTAGCTTCGGGTCGAGGCCGACTGTCGTCCCAGGCGGCACCACGACGTTCTTGTCGAGGATGGCACGGTTCACCACGGCCCCCTCGCCCACGAGGCAGCCGTCCATGAGCACGGAGTCGAGCACACGGGCGCCGGCGTTGACCCGGACGTCGTGCGAGAGCACGGAGCCCTCGACGGAGCCGCCGGTCACGACCACACCACTCGAGACGATCGAATCGAGGGCCAATCCGACCCGCCCGCCGAGGCCGCGCACGAACTTCGCGGGCGGGGAAACGCTCTGCCGGGTGTAGATGGGCCACTGCGAGTTGTACAGATTGAACACGGGCAGCGGCGAGATGAGGTCCATGTGCGCGTCGTAGAACGAGTCGATGGTGCCCACGTCGCGCCAGTAGGTGCGATCGCGTTCGGTCGATCCGGGGATCTCGTTCCGCGTGAAGTCGTACACGCCGGCCTCGCCGCGCTCCACGAAGTGCGGAACGATGTCGCCGCCCATGTCGTGCTTCGTGTCGAGCCGCTCTGCGTCGTGCTTGAGCGCCTCGACGAGCGCGTCGGAGTCGAAGACGTAGTTGCCCATCGAGGCGAGGAACTGGTCGGGCGCGTCGGGGAGGCCTGGCGTCGTCGCCGGCTTCTCGACGAACGCGCCGATCCGGGTGGGATCCGCCGCGTCGGTCTCGATCACGCCGAACTGGTTGGCCATGCTGAGCGGCTGCCGCACCGCGGCGACGGTCGCCTTGGCCCCCGAGGCGATATGCGCCTCCACCATCTGGGAGAAGTCCATCCGGTAGACGTGGTCGGCGCCGACCACGACGACGATGTCCGGCTTTTCATCCTTGATGAGGTTGAGCGACTGGTAGATCGCGTTGGCGCTGCCCAGGAACCAGCTCTTGCCCACGCGCTGCTGGGCCGGAACGGACGCGACGTAGTTCTGCAGAAGAGTCGAAAGCCGCCACGTCTCCGAGATGTGGCGGTCGAGGCTGTGCGATTTGTACTGGGTGAGGACAACGATGTGCCGGTACCCGGAGTTCACCAGATTGGACAAGGCGAAGTCGATGAGCCGGTATGACCCGGCAAATGGCACGGCCGGTTTGGCCCTGTCGGCCGTGAGCGGCATGAGCCGCTTGCCCTCTCCACCGGCCAAGACGATAGCCAAAACTCTCTTTGGCGCCATTGCGCAACCCCCGTCTTCAGTATTCCGGTCAGTCCGGGGCCCCTCCGTCGTTGGAGGATGCCTCCGGGTTCACACTAGAACACCTACCGGGCAGCGACTACGTTGGTGCCGTGCGAATTGACATTGTGACCAAGGAATTTCCCCCGGAGATCTACGGCGGTGCCGGGGTACACGTCGCTGAGCTCAGCAAGGTCCTTGCGCGGGAGGTGGACCTGCGGGTCCATGCCTTCGGCGCGCCGCGCGAGCCCAAGGTCGACGGCGCGTCCGTCACCTCCCATCAGGTCCCGTCGCAGCTCGCGAGCGCCAACGCTGCGCTTCAGACGCTCGGCATCGACGTCGACATCGTCCCCGAGGTGTCGGGCGCGGACGTGGTCCATTCGCACACGTGGTACGCGAACATGGCCGGGCACGTCTCCTCGATCCTGTACGGCATCCCGCACGTGCTGAGCGCCCACAGCCTCGAGCCCCTGCGACCATGGAAGGCCGAGCAGCTCGGCGGCGGCTACCGGCTCTCGTCGTGGGTCGAGAAGACGGCGTACGAGGCAGCGGCTGCCATCATCGCCGTCTCCCACGGCATGCGCGACGACATTCTGCGCTGCTACCCCGACGTCGACCCGGCGAAGGTGCGCGTGGTCCATAACGGCATCGATGTCTCGCGTTGGGGCCGCGACGAGGGCACCGACCTCATCCGGGCCCTCGGGATCGACCCCGAGAAGCCCTCGGTCGTCTTCGTGGGGCGCAACACCCGACAGAAGGGCGTTCCGTACCTTCTCCGTGCCGCCGCGAAGCTCCCCGCCGACGTCCAGCTCGTCCTGTGCCTCGGTGCGGCGGACACTCCCGAGCTGGCGCGGGAGACCGCAGCTCTCATCGACGGGCTCAAGGCCGAGCGCGAGGGCGTCATCCTCATCGAGCGGATGCTCCCGCGCGCCGAGCTCATCCAGGTCCTGAGCCACGCGACGGCGTTCGCATGCCCGAGCATCTACGAACCGCTCGGAATCGTCAACCTCGAGGCCATGGCCTGCGGTGCGGCGGTCGTCGCGACGGCGACGGGCGGCATTCCGGAGGTCGTTGAGCACGGTGCGACAGGCCTGCTCGTGCCGATCGAGCAGGTGAGCGACGGGACCGGCACGCCGCTGGACCCCGAGAAGTTCGTGACCGACTTCGCCGCGGCGCTCACCGAGGTCGTCACCGACCCGGCGCGGGCTCGCGCGATGGGCGAGGCGGGCCGTGTGCGCGCCGAGCAGAACTTCTCCTGGGACACCATCGGCCAGTCGACCCTCGACGTCTACCGCTCGGTTCTCGCCTAGCAGAAAGCCAGCGAACGACGGCGGCGAGCCCCCCGCGTGGTGGGCCCACAGCGGCGAGGGACCCGAAAGACGCGAAGCGTGTTTTGGGAGCCGCTGCGGTCGGCCCACAGCGGCGAGGGACCCGAAAGACGCGAAGCGTGTTTTGGGAGCCGCTGGGGAGGCTCGCCGTCGTCGTAGGTCGCCCAGGCTAGTCCCGGCTCACGTTGACCTTGGTCGGCCCCGGGCCGCTTTCGGGCGCGGACGGAACGCGGACCTCGAGCACGCCGTCCTTGTAGCTCGCCCGGATGCCGTCCTGGCGGGCACCCCGCGGGAGCTGGACGCTGCGAGAGAACGAGCCGTAGCGGAATTCCGAGCGGTAGCCCTCCTTGCCGGCGTTCTCGCTGTTCTCCTGACGCTCGGCTCGGATGTTCAGCTCGCCGTCTCGGACGGTCACGTCGACGTCCGTCTCGGGGTCAACGCCGGGCACCTCGGCCCTCACGACGAGGTCGTCGCCGTCGCGGAACTCCTCGACGCGCAGCCACCCCGTCTCCCAATCGCCCTCCATGAAGCGGCGAACGTGCTCAGGGAACCCGAAGCGGCGGAACGGCGGCGGGACGGGCATGTCCCAGGGCCCACGGCGGGCCCATCCATCTCCCATGGCATCCTCCTTGAGGCGTGCCCGGTCCCCGTGGCCGGGCCTTGCCCTCAGGCTAAGCCCGGCCGCGGGGGCGTGGAAGGCTCGCTGCGGCGGCCCAGAGCGAACATGTGAGTGGGGTTCGCTCAGGCCGTGCTCTTGGCAGCCTTGGCCTGCTTCTCGCGCCGCGGCGCGGCCCCTGAGGCCCGCAGCGCCGCGTAGTACTCGGCCGCCTCATCCTGACGCTCGGCCTCGGCGCCGGTCGCGATGGGCGCGCGGACATGCTCGGGGCCGTAGCCGAACGCGTCGACGAGGTCCAGGGCGTGGGGGCGAAGCCGCGCGAGGAGCCGGTTGATGTACTCGCCGACGGTCCGCCCGCGCTGCATGCTCAGGCGGCCGTTCATGAGGTACCACGCGAGGTGCTTCTCGATGAGGGTCAGCCCGAAGAGGTCGCGCAGCCACGTGAGCACCTTCTTCGTGCCGGGGTCCTCGATTTCGGCGAGCGCCTCGGTGAAGGCCTCCCACTGAAGGAGCTCGGCATGCGCCCGCGCGGCCTCGATGAGCTCATTCTGGTGGGCGTTGAAGCGCGCGGCCGCCTGGTCTTGCGGGAGCGTGTTGGCGCCGTGGAGGGCCTGCGCGACCTGGGCGACCATCGTCTGGACCCGGTCGGCGAGCAGGAGCCGCTGCGTGTCCTCGTCGCGCAAGGCGAGCGCCGCTCGCTGGGCGCGCCCGCTGTCCCGCACGAACTGCGCGACGGCCCCGAGGCCCGTCTTGTAGGCGACGCCGGCGGCCTGGCCGAGCGCGAACTTCGCGAGCGCGCCCACGCCCATGCTCCGGAATTCCTTGGCGTAGTCGTTCAGGAGCCGCTTCGCGACGAGCTGGAGCAGCACGTTGTTGTCGCCCTCGAACGTCACGTAGATGTCGAGGTCGGAGCGGAGGGACGCGAAGCGGTTCTCCATGATGAATCCCGCGCCTCCGCACGCCTCTCGGCACTCCTGGAGGATGTCGAGCGCGTTCCACGTCGCGAGGGGCTTGAGGGCCGCGGCGAGCGTCTCGAGGTCCTGACGGTCCTTGTCCGTGTCGGCCCGGCCGGAGAAGACGCCGTCGAACTTCTCGAGGAGCTGCTCGTGCGCGAAGTTCATCGCGTAGACCGTCGCGAGCCGGGGGAGGAGCCGCCGCTGGTGGCGCTGGTAGTCCAGGAGCACCTCCTCGGCGGTCTCCGAGGAGGCGTTGAACTGCCGGCGCTCGGACGCGTAGCGGATCGCTGCGGTGAGGCCGAGCTTCGACGCGGCCGTCGCGGCGCCGTCGAGCGAGACGCGGCCCTGCACGAGCGTGCCGAGCATCGTGAAGAAGCGTCGCCCCGGGCTTGTGATCGGCGAGGAGTACGTGCCGTCCACGGCCACCGAGCCGTAGCGGTTGAGCAGATTCGTCCGCGGCACCCGGACGTGGTCGAAGTGCAGGCGCCCGTTGTCGATCCCGTTGAGTCCACCCTTGACTCCGTCGTCCTGGCCGCCCACGCCCGGAAGGAACTCCTTCGTATCCGGGTCGCGCAGCGGCACGTAGAGCGCGTGGACGCCGTGGTTGACGCCCTTCGTGATGAGCTGGGCGAAGACCACCGCCGCGAGGCCGTCCTTGGCCGCGTTGCCGATGAACTCTTTCCATGCCGCCTTGAACGGCGTGTGGATCACGAACTCCTCGGTCTCGGGGTCGTATGTCGCGGTTGTCGCGATGCTCGCGACGTCCGAGCCGTGGCCGATCTCCGTCATCGCGAAGCAGCCGGGGACGTCGAGCGACATGATGCCGGGAAGCCACTTCGCGTGGTGCTCCTCGGTCCCGAGGTGCAGGACCGCGGCGCCGAAGAGTCCCCATTGGACGCCCGCCTTGATCTGGAGCGACGGGTCGGCCGTGACGAGCTCCTCGAAGCCTGCGATGTTGCCGCCGTGGTCCTCGTCGCCGCCGAGCTCCTTCGGGAACGCCCGGTGCACGGCCTTGTGGTCCACGAGGTACTTGAGCTGGCTGAACACGCGCTCGCGGTGCTCGTGGTGCGTGAGCCCCTCGAGCTTGTGCAGCTCGGCGTGGCCGGCGAGCTCACGCGCCACGCGACGCGTTGGCGCCCAGGCTCCGAGGAGCTGCTCGGCGAGCGCCTCGACGTCGATGCGGGCACCGTCAGAGGCCTCGACCGCGTCTTCGGCGAGGTCCGCCGTGGTCTCAGGGGCGTCGGAGGCGAGTTCTGTCATGGCTTCTCCTTGCTGGAATTCGTGCTGTCTGCCTCGGCGACGATGCCGGCGAAGAGCCAATCGGCGATCATCGCGGCCATGGTGTCGAGGGTGGGTTTGGAAGAGGTCTCGGGGGTTTCGAGCCAACGCTCGCCGGCGGCGCGGACAAGTCCCATCGCGGCGGCGGGCCAGTAGAGGATCGTCGCGTGGCTGCCCGGCGCGAGGAGCCGCTGCATGGGCTCCTCGATCATGCCGCCGACGGCGTCGAAGAAGCTTCCGAACGCGGCGCCGGCTTCGGCGTCGGCCGGTCCGCCGGACGGGACACGCGTGACGAACTCGTACACGTTGGGCGAGCTCGCGGCCATGCCGAGGTAGGCCGTGACCATGGCCCGGAGGCCCTCGTGCGGCGTCTGTGCCGTGCGCGCGGCCTCGCCGATGCGGGCCTGCATCTGCGCGAGGACGAGTTCGCCCATGGCTGCCTGGAGTCCGGCCTTGTCGCCGAAGTATCGGTAGAAGACCGACTTCGAGGTCCCCGCCGCCGTGGCAATGTCCTCCATGGGCACCTCGGAGCCCAGACGGTGGACGGCTCGCCGTGCGGAGCGGATGAGTTCCGTCCTGCGCTCCTCGCGGTGGGTCGCCCAGCGTGCGGTGCGGCCGTCGACGGGAGCCGCCGAGGCGCCGTCGTGCGTTGAAGACTCGGGTGCGCGCGCCGCGGTGCGCGCCGCTCGGGGGAGGTTCACGATACCCAGCGTATCAGGTACGCTTGGTATCGGTAACTCGTCCACATCATTCAGCGGCCGGGCGCCCGCCCAGCCCACGTTTACGGAGGCATGATGTCCACAGTGCGCAAGGCCGTCGTCGTCGGCGGCAACCGCATCCCGTTTGCCCGCACCAACGGCGCCTACGCGATGAGCTCGAATCTGGACATGCTGACGGCGGCCCTCGACGGCCTCGTGGCCCGCTTCGGCCTTCAGGACGAGCGCATTGGGGAGGTCGCCGCGGGCGCCGTGCTCAAGCATTCGCGTGACTTCAACCTGGCCCGCGAGGCCGTGCTCGGCTCAACGCTGTCCCCGGAAACGCCTGCCTACGACGTCCAGCAGGCCTGCGCGACGGGCCTCGAGACTGTCCTCGGTCTCTCGGACAAGATCAAGCTCGGGCGCATCGAGTCTGCCGTCGCGGGCGGCGTCGACAGCGCGTCCGACGCTCCCATCGTGGTGAGCGAGGGCCTTCGCCACGCTCTCCTCGAGCTCAACCGGGCCAAGACGGTCCAGCAGAAGCTCAAGGCCGTCTCGAAGATCCGCCCCAAGGACATCTCCCCGGTCGCCCCGGGCACGAACGAGCCCCGCACGGGTCTCTCGATGGGCGAGCACCAGGCCCTCACCACGGCGCAGTGGAAGATCACCCGCGAGGCCCAGGACGAGCTCGCGCTCGCGAGCCACCGGAACCTTGCGGAGGCCTACGGCCGCGACTTCTTCGACGACCTCGTGACCCCGTACCGCGGTCTGACGAAGGACGGCAACCTCCGTGCCGACACGTCCCTCGAGAAGCTCGCGAAGCTCAAGACCGTCTTCGGCCGCCAGCTCGGCGACCGCGCGACGATGACGGCCGGCAACTCGACGCCGCTCACGGATGGCGCGTCGACGGTCCTTCTCGCCTCTGAGGAGTGGGCGCAGTCCCGCGACCTTCCGATCCTCGCGGACATCGTGGACGGGGAGGCCGCCGCGGTGGACTTCGTGCACGGCAAGGACGGGCTGCTCATGGCGCCCGTGTTCGCCGTCGCCCGGCTGCTCGGTCGGCTCGGGCTCACCTTCGAGGACATCGACTACTTCGAAATCCACGAGGCCTTCGCAGGCACCGTCCTCTCACATCTCGCGGCGTGGGAAGACGAGGAGTTCTGCCGCGAGCGCCTCGGACTCGACGGTGCGCTCGGCAAAGTCGACCGGGCCAAACTCAATGTCAACGGCTCGTCGCTCGCGGCGGGTCACCCGTTCGCCGCGACGGGCGGGCGCATCGTCGCCTCGCTCGCGAAGCAGCTGCACGAACGGGGAGAGGTCGGCGGGCGGCCGGCTCGCGGCCTCATCTCGGTGTGCGCCGCTGGCGGACTTGGCGTCGCCGCCGTGCTCGAGGCTCGCTGAGGGGGAGCGACATGACAGACAAGTACACAGCGTTCGTGAGCCGGGGCTGGGGTCGAGACCTCGCCAAGCGCCTCGGCCTGCCGCAACCCGTTGCGCTGCGCCGGTACGCGCCGGGGGAGCAGCTCCCCGGACCCGTGCTGGTGATCGGCACCGGCGCGGGCGCCGATGCGCTCGCCGCGGCGCTTGACGGCTGGGGTGTCGAGGTGCGGCGGGATGGCGCGGACGACGGCGGCGCCTCACCTGAGGCGGGCTCCGACGGGGCGCGCCATTCGAAGCTTCGGGCGATCCTCCTCGTCCTCGACGGCGTCGAGCGGCCCGAGGACCTGAGCGGGCCCATCCTCGCCGCAGGCAGGGCGCTGCGCTCGTTGTCCGCGTGCGGCCGCGTCGTCACGGTGTCCCGCCGCGCGTCGACCGCGGATGAGCCTCCGCTCGCAGCGGCTCGCCAGGGTGTCGACGGCGTCCTGCGTTCGCTCGCGAAGGAGCTGCGCGCGGGGGCCACCGGCAACGGTATCCTGCTCGCGGACGGCGTCGAGGCGGCCGCTCCGAGCGTGCTCGGCGCGCTGCGTTTCCTCCTCTCGGGCCGCTCGGCGTTCGTGGACGGCCAGTTCCTCACGGTCGGAAGCAGCCGCGGAGAGCTCCCTGTGGACCCCGATCGGCCGCTCGCGGGCAAGGTCGCGGTGGTCACGGGCGCCGCGCGTGGCATCGGCGCGGCGATTGCGCGGACGCTCGCGCGTGACGGCGCGAAGGTCGTCGCGGTCGACGTCCCGGCGGCGGGGGAATCGCTCGCGAGGATCGCCAACGAGGTGCATGGCACCGCACTCCAGCTCGACATCACGCGGCCCGACGCGGGCGAGACCATCCTCGAGCATACCGCGGGGCGCCACGGACGGCTCGACATCGTGGTGCACAACGCGGGCATCACGCGCGACAAGCTCCTGGCCAACATGGACGCCGCCAAGTGGGACTCCGTCATCGCCGTGAACATCGCGGCCCAGTTGCGCATCAACGACGCGCTGCTTGCCTCGGACCGCTTCGCCGACGGAGCGCATATTGTCTCCGTTTCGTCGACGAGCGGGATCGCGGGCAACCGCGGTCAGACGAACTACGCGGCGTCGAAGGCCGGCGTCGTGGGCATGGTGCGGTCGACGGCGGCGAGGCTCGCAGCGCGCGGCGGCACGGTCAACGCCGTCGCCCCGGGATTCATCGAAACCGAGATGACGGCGAAGATCCCCTTTGCCACGCGCGAGGTAGCCCGGCGGCTCAATTCGCTCCAGCAGGGCGGATTGCCCGTGGACGTCGCGGAGGCCATCGCGTTCCTCGCCTCCGACGCCGCCGGGGGCATCTCCGGCAACGTCCTCCGCGTGTGCGGCCAGAATCTGGTGGGTCAGTGAGCGCGCCGGCCCGGGGGATCGAAACGGTCGAGCTCCCGGAGATGCCCTCGCTCTCGCGACTGTATGTCGGCGCGGCGCGCGAGGCCGCCAAGAAGCTCGTCAGCAGGGGGACCGGTCGGACCGTCCTCCCGGCCGCTCGTCACCACGTCACGGGAGTTCTTCCAGACCTCGTGAAGATGACCGAGTACCAAGCGCTGCTCGGCGAGACCAAGCTGGATGTAGCACCAGCGGGCTACATCCACGCGCTCGCCTTTCCGGCCGCGATGTCGGTCATGGGGCGGGACGATTTCCCGCTGTCCCTGCTCGGCATGGTGCACCTGCGGAATCGCGTCGAATACCGGCACCCCGTGTACTACGGCGACCTCCTCGACGTGCTCGCGTGGGCAGAGGGCCTCACGGGCCATCGGGCGGGGACTCAGGTCGACGTGGTCACCGAGGTGCGTCATGCCGGGAACGACGACGTCGCGTGGCGCGGTGTGTCGACCTATCTCGCCAAGGGAGTGTTCCTGCCTGGCGTCGACAAGCCGCAGGTGGCCGGGCCGCGGGAAGAGTTCCGCGCGCCGCTGCCGACGGCGCTGTGGCGGCTGGGGTCGGAGACCGGGCGCGAGTACGCGGCCATCTCGGGCGACTTCAACCCGATCCACCTCAGCTCGATCTCGGCGCGCGCCCTCGGGATGCGGCGGTCCATCGCGCACGGCATGTACACGGCGTCGCGCGCGCTTGCCGAGGTCGGCGCCCAGAAGGGCTACTCCTTTGCCTGGGACGTGAAGTTCGAGGCGCCGGTCTTCTTGCCAGCACGGGTGTGCTTGAACATCGCGGACTCGACGGACTCCCACGGTACGTGGGGCCGCTCCGACTTTGTGGGGTGGAGTCCCTCGTCGGGTCGACGTCACTTCGCGGGAAGGGTCGAACGCCTGTAGCGAGGTAGCGCACGCGGGCGTACCCTGCAGCCGGGGAGGCGCTCAGACGGGGGACTTCCACGGAGGCGATTGCTATGACGCACAGCACGAAACTCGGCCAAGCGTACGTGTACACGACCATTCCAGCCCAAGATCTAGTCCGAGCACGGCAGTTCTATGCCGAGAAGCTCGGTCTTGAGCCCCTTGAGGAATCGGCGGAGGGCCTCACGTACGAGTTGGCGGAGGGTAGCCAGTTCCTGCTCTTCCCGAGCACCGGCAAAGCCAGCGGCGACCACACCCAGATAGCCTTCCGTACGGCGGACATCGGTGCGACGGTTGGGGAACTGCGCTCGCGAGGCGTCGAGTTCGAGGACTACGACCTGCCCGGCCTGAGAACCGTCGAGGGCGTCGCCGAGAGGTCGGGGCTGCGTGCCGCGTGGTTCCGCGACAGCGAAGGGAACTTGCTCGGAGTTGCGCAGATGGACTAATGCCGTCGAAAGAAGAACACCCCGGCCCATCGGACCGGGGTGTTCGCTTGTGCGCGGAGGGGTGTGTGAATTCAGGACATCGTTCACACATGAGTCGGGACATGCTTCACAGGTGATCGTTCCCCGGTGAGTCGGGACATCGTTTACGGCCTCGGGGGTGAGTCGCGACATCGTTCACACCTCCTCGGGCCCGAGCATGGGCCATGTCGAAGAACAAGGTCATCGTCCTCGCGGTCCTGGAAGGCGGAATGTCCAAGGCCGAGGCCGCCCGCCGCTACGGGGTCACCCGCCGCTGGGTCCACGAGCTCATCCAGCGCTACAGCGAACACGGCCCCGAGGGCCTCGAGGCACGCTCACGCCGACCCCGCACCAGCCCTCAGGCCACGAGCGAGGACATACGAGACCGGGTCCTGGCCCTGCGGGCCGAGCTCGCCGCTGCAGGCCTGGACGCCGGCCCGGCCACGATCCGATGGCATCTGGAGAAGGACAGCGGCACGGCCCCGGCCGTCTCCACCATCCGGCGGATCATCACCGCCGCGGGCCTCGTCACCCCAGAACCGCGCAAGCGCCCCAAGTCGTCCCTGCGCCGCTTCGCCGCCGCCCAGCCGAATGAGACCTGGCAGTCAGACTTCACCCACTGGCACCTCGCCGACGGCACCGACACCGAGGTCATCGACTTCCTCGACGACCACTCCCGGGCCCTGCTCCACCTCACCGCACACCCCAGAATCACCGGCCCCATCGTGGTCGAGGCCTTCCTCGACACCGCCAACGAGTACGGGTTCCCGGCCAGCACCCTGACCGACAACGGCATGGTCTACACCACCCGCCTCGCCGGCGGCCGCGGCGGACGCAACGCCTTCGAAACCCTCCTCGCCTCCCTCGGGATCACCCAGAAGAACGGGTCCCCCGGCCACCCCCAGACCCAGGGCAAGATCGAGCGCTTCCACCAGACCCTCAAGAAATGGCTCCAAGGCCAGCCCGAGGCCCACACCCTGACCGACCTGAACGAGCTCCTGGCCAAGTTCCGCCGCATCTACAACCACGAACGACCCCACCGCGCCCTGGGCCGGCACACCCCAGCCGAGGCCTACGCCGCGACCCCCAAGGCCGCACCCGCGACAGCCGCCCAGGGGGAACTTCCGCGTCCGCACCGACCGCGTCGACGCCGACGGCAAGGCCACCCTCCGCCACGCCGGACGACTCCGACACCTCGGCATCGGACGCGCCCACAAGCACCAGCGCATCCTCCTGCTCGTCCAGGATGCCGACGTCACCGCCATCGAACACGGCACCGGAGAGATCCTCGCCGAATTCACCATCGACCCGACCAAGGGCTACCAGCCGAAAAAACAGAACACCCCCGGTCCGAGGACCGGGGGTGTTACCGATGTCGCGACTCATCCGTGAAGGATGTCCCGCTTCATCACACTTGTGCGCGGAGGGGGACTTGAACCCCCACGCCCTAATCGGGCACTAGCACCTCAAGCTAGCGCGTCTGCCATTCCGCCACCCGCGCAGATGACGCCCACGGGAACTCGCCTGAAGCGATTCCCCTCGGGGCAACGAGTAAATACTTTACACCATCTGCGAAGGGCGGATGACACGGATATCGCGGGGTGGCTGGGCGCAGTCGTCGTTGGTTGGGAAGCCCGGAAACACGCGGAAAGTTGGCCCGGCAACCATGCCGGAACGCCAAACGCCCCGGTCCGAAGACCGGGGCGTTTCGTTGGTGCGCGGAGGGGGACTTGAACTCCTCGGTGCCCCCTTGCGTCCGAAACCACAGGTGAGCGTTCTGCCGCAGAAAATCAACGATCCTCGACACATACCCTGTCGATAACTACGTCGAGATACCCCGACACCCACGACCTTTAGCACCTGAGTTAGCATTTTGGCAGCGCTCAGGGCGACTCCTACCCCGAGCGATGGGGACGCCAATGTAGTATCGCAACGCCTCGGCCAGCTGCTTGGCCTCGAGCGCGCGGGCTCTTCCCATGCACCCGCTGCGTCGCCTGGCGCGGCTGGCCTCGGACTGCTCCTCTTTGAAGATCTTGTCCGGTTCGGCGCTGCCGACGATATCCAGCTGGAGCGCGAGATTCTGATCTGACGCGCTGACCCTGACCCAGGCCACGGTGTGGCTTGCTGGCTTGCGTTGCAATGTGCCTGAACTTTACCCACACCTGAAGCAGAAGCCGGAATCTGGACCCTACTGCACCGCATGCGTTTGTTGAACCCCTTCGCAATGGGGCTCTTCGCGGTTCCGCGGGAACAGTCCTGCTGGGATGAGTGTCAGGCCGCTGTCTGAGCGGCGCTCCTGAGCAGGATACGCGATCGGTAGTTCTCGGCGTTCCTGAAACCGCGTCCTGTGCGTTTGATGTTCTTGATGGCTGTGTTGTTCGCTTCGACCTTGGCTGTGGTCGCGCCGGTGGCGATGAGGACTTCGATCTCGTCCCACCACCGCTTCACGGTTCGCAGGAGCCGTTTGGTCTCGGGTGTGGGTGCGGCGTCGACGAGGCCCTCGAGGATCCGCAGGTGGTCTCCGGCTTCGGCGAGGGAGGCTGAGGCGAGGAGGGTGCGCAGCTGCTCCTTGGCCTCCCACGCCGCCTGGAGTTGCCCGGTCGGATCGTCGCTGGCGAAGACATCTCTCAGGCGCTTCTGACCGCGGTCGGAGAGAGTCTCGGCGGCGCGCAGGAGCAGGCGCCGGTTGGCCCAGCCCGGGTCGACGGTGCGGCCGCGTCGGCCCTTGAGCTCCTGGCTCAGCCTCTGCCTGGCCTCGGTGACGGCCTGGTTCGCCAGGGACACCAGATGGAAGGCGTCGACCGAGACCGCGGTGCGGGGCAGCCACATGCGCAGGGCCTTGCGGAACGCCGCGGACGGGTCGATCGCGACGACCTCGACCCCGAGCCGCCACGCCAGCGGCCGGGCGAAGAGCCAGTCCCCGACACCGGTGCTGTCCCGACCATCCACGATGCCCAGGACCTGCCCGCTGTCCAAGTCCACGATCGTGGTCATCCACGGCTCGATCCGCTGCCACGGGGAGGACTCGTCCTCGCGGAACCAGCGCACGGAGCGGTACCTGTGCTCGTCGATCCCGAGTCCCTTGGGCGCGAGCGCGTCCACATCCGGCAGCGTCGCCGCGGCGGCGCCGAGGGCCTTCTGCACCAGCCACCACGAGACCCCGTGCGCGGTCGCGGCCTCCGCCGCCGCACGGCCGGAGCGGATGACCGCGTCGACGAGCGCGCCCAGCAGCCGCGAGGTGGACCGGGCCCGGCGGGGCACCTCGTCTGTGGCCTCGGTGAACGACCCGCGCGGGCAGGCCAGCTCATCGCAGAAGAACCTGCGCTTGCGCCACAGCACGACCGCGGCACCGGCGACTGGGATGTCGCGCAGCCGCTGGAGACGGACGTCCTTCACCCGCCCGGACACGACGCCGCAGGACGGGCACCCCGGCACCACGCCCGTGGACTCGACCACCACCCGGCGGAGCCCGAGGGCGCTGACGCTGGCGGAGAGGACACGGTATTCGGGCAGGTTGAAGATCACGGTGGCAGCGCAGGGCTGCCCCGTCGTAGGCTCGATCAAGGCTCGTGGTTCCTGACGGTTACGGATGCTTAGACAACACCCATTCCAGCAGGGCCACGAGCCCCTTCACGCTCTACGCCACGAGCTCACTTCCCGCGGAACCGCGAAGAGCCCGCAATGGGGTGCACCCTATTGCGGCACCTGCATCCGTGAACCGGAAATATGAAGGCCAAACGTTGCAGCACCCCCGACTGGGCCATCACGAGCAGTTGAGGCTTCGTGTTGGTGGTGCGTCCACATGCCCCTACTGTGGGGCTTGCGAGCTCCCCTTGGCTGAATCCGAGTGAACCCGTCACGGTCATGAACTTCTCGCTCCCCTTGACGGGGTAAGCGGAGCAGGGTCTCGTTGGTCCCTGACACGGCCGAGGGCCTGGCACCTGAAAGGGGCTGGTCAGCGGCAGATACGCGGAACGGCCAAGGCGACTGCGGCGACCCCCCGGGGTGCAGTCAGGCAAAGGGCACAGCTCCCGCACGCGGGAGCCGTGCCCTTCTGTGCGCCCTTGCAATGCAGACCGGCCGCCCGTCAGGCGATTGCCGAAGGGTGGCGGGCGAGGGGAGTGACCTTGATGTCCATGTACGGAA
Source organism: Sinomonas sp. P47F7 (assembly GCF_049332655.1). GTDB lineage: Bacteria > Actinomycetota > Actinomycetes > Actinomycetales > Micrococcaceae > Sinomonas. The sequence goes on from NZ_CP186327.1 coordinate 2,208,336, forward strand.
AGAGCGGGAGGGCGGACAGGAGCTCGTGGAGCTCGTCGTTGCTGCCGACGTCGAACACCGAATAGTTGGAGTACTCCCCGACGATGCGCCAGATGTGCGGCCAGCGGCCGTCGTGCTGGAGCGACTGGGCGTATGCCTTCTCTCGCGCCTTGATCTGGTCGGCCTGCTCGGGAGGCATGCCGACCGGGAGGTGGACGTCCATTCGGACCATGAATAGCATGTCGCCTCCTAGGAATCCTGGCGGTAGTGGGCGAGCTTGTCCTCGTCGATCTCTGCCCCGACGCCGGGGGCCTCGCGGACTCGGATCTGCCCGTCGCGGATCTCGATGGGCTCGGCGAGGAGGTCGTCGGCCATGTCGAGGAAGTTGGAAAGCTCCCCGGCGCGGCGCTGGCTGGCCTCGTGGGCGGCGCCGAACGTGACCGTGGCGAGGCTGCCGATCTGGGTGTCGATCTGGTTGCCCATCGTCACGTCGACGCCGAGCCCGGTGCACAGGCCTAGGATCTCCTTGGCTTGGGTGAAGCCGCTGCGCGCGGTCTTGATGCAGATCGCGGTGCACCCTCCGGAGAGGAGTTCGCGCGCGGCGTCCCCCGGGGTCGGGACGGACTCGTCCCCGACGATCGGGATCGGCGACTGCTGCACGAGCCGGCGGCGGCTCAGTGCCTCGCCGGCGTCGCAGGGCTCCTCGAGCATCGTCAGGCCCATGCCCTCGGTGCGCCGCAGGACTTCCAGTGCCTCGTTCGCGGTCCAGCCGCGGTTCGCGTCGAGGTAGATCTCGGCGTCCTCGCCGAGGCCCTTGCGCAGGACCTTCAACGCTTCTACATCGAGGGAGAGCGGCCGACGCCCGGTCTTGAGCTTGAACGTCGTCACCCCGTAGTCCTCGCGGAAGCGCAGGGCCTCCTCGAGGAGTTCCAGCGCGGGCCGGAAGCCGAGCATATGCGAGACGCGCATGCTCTCGCCGTAGCCGCCAAGCAGCTTGTGCACCGGGACGCCGAGCGATTTGCCGACCAGATCCCACAGGGCGATGTCGAGCGCGCCCTTCGCGGTCGGGTTGTTGACGGTGCGGGCCATGATCCGCTGGGCCTTGTCCCTGTCCAGGGGATCCAGGCCGATCAGCTGCGGGGCGAAGATCTCCCTCACCACCGACATGATCGAGGCCTGAGTCTCCCCGTACGTGTACGGCCGCGGCGGCGTGTCCGCGATCCCGAGAAGGCCGTCGTCGGTGTGGATCCGCACCAGGACATGCTCGGCCGCGTAGACCTCGCCGCTCGCGAACCGCAGCGGGTGCGTATAGGGGATCGAGTAGGGGATGGCTTCGATGCGCTCAATCTTCATTGGCGGTTGCCTCCAGATGCGACGAATGGGCGACGGCGACCGGCCGGGAATCGCTTCCGCCGGCACCGGGTTCGGAGATGGTGTCAAAGAGGCCGAGGAAACGGCGCACGAGCGGGGTCGTCTCGTCCGCGCGCCAGGCCACGGCAAGGTCTACCAGGGGTGCACGGCGCAGCGGGCGGAAGACGATGCCCTGGAAGGTGAACACGCGCGAGGTCATGGGCACGAGCGCGACGCCCATGCCTGCGGCGACGAGCGAGAGGAGTGTGGAGGTCTCTGCAGCCTCCTGGACGACGCGCGGGGTGAACCCCTGGTCTCGGCAGGCCTCACGGAAGATCCTGGTCACGACCGAATCCGCCGGGTAGCCGACGAAGGGCTCCTCGGCGAGCTGGGCCAGATCGAGCTGCGCGTGCTCTGCCCATGGCGAGGCTGTGGGCAGCGCGGCCATGAGCCGGTCCTGCTCGAGGAATGCGAGCCTGATGTCGGGGGAGGCGATCGGAGGGCGGAGGATGGCGACGTCGAGCCTTCCCTCTTCGAGGTCCGCCACCATCTGCGGGGTGAGCATCTCCCCGTGCACCGTCAGCTTGAGGCCGGGAAGCTCCTGTCGGACCTTCTGGACGAGCGTGGGCAGGAGCCGATACGTCGCGGAGCCGGACAGGCCGATCCTGATGACTCCGGCGGCTCCCGCGCCCACCTGGGCGACGTCGGATTCGAGCTCCTCGAGGTCCTGGAGTATCCGGCGTCCTCTGTCGAGCAGGAGCTCGCCGGCGGGCGTGAGCTCGACCTTGCGCGTGGTCCTCTCGAACAGGGGCGCTCCGAGCTGCTCTTCGAGCTGCTTGATCTGCTGGGACAGCGGGGGCTGGGCCATGTGGAGGCGCAGGGCGGCCCTGCCGAAATGCTTCTCCTCGGCGACTGCGATGAAGTAGCGCAGATGCCTGGTCTCCATCGGTCTCTCCTGCCTTCTCGGGGGCGTGCGCGCCTGCAGCCCGCTTCAAGCCTAGGCTGGACGTTCTGTCGGGAGAAATACCCAATTCTGCCCCATTGAAAGGCGGCAGGTCTCAATCGCGGAAGGGCCGTTGGGAGCTCTGGTCTCCGGCGTCCGCCGCCTGATCTTCCTCGTGGGCCTCGCGTGACCCGTAGAGCGCGGCGAGTTCCGACCGGGACCCGATGCCGAGCTTCGCGTAGATGCGGGTGAGGTGGTATTGAACGGTCTTCACCGAGACGAAGAGCTCGCGGGCCGCGTCCCGGTTGCTCAGCCCGGTGGCGACCAGGCGGGCGACCGCATCCTCTTGGGCGGTGAAGGCTGGCGTGGAGGGGGAGGGCGGGTGGCGGAGGGCGCCATCGTGCTCGCGCGCCGAAACGGCACCGGAGCGGAAGGCAGCGGTGCCGGCGGCCTGGAGTTCCCGTTCGCAGCGGGCGACGTAGACGCTCGTGCCCAGGGCCGAGAAGGCGTCGCGGGCGGCCGCGAGGACTTCGGTGGCGTCGCGCCGTCGGCCTGCCCTGCGCAGGGTCTGGCCGTAGGCGAAGCGCACTCGCGCTGCGCCCCACGGAAGCGCCATCCCGTCGATGGCTGCGAGGGCGTCGTCGAACACCCGGACCGCCTCGTCGGGCCGGCCCTGCGCGCCCAGCAGCCGACCGCGAACGTAGCCGAGGCGCGCCATCGTGCTGCGGTGGCCGCGCAGCCTGGCGGCCTCCTCGAGGGGCGAGAGGAAGGCATCGGCTGCCTCGAGCCTGCCGGCCATGACGAGCGCGTTCGCGTACACGTCCTGCCACGGCCAGAATCCTGGCTCGTCGAGTCCGTGGGAGCGGTCCAGCTGGGCGATCGGCTCGAGTGCGCGCAGCACGGCACCGTAGTCGCCGGCGCTTTCCGCCATGGATGCGGCGGTCATCGCCCTCGCCAGGCGCATGACCGGATACGTTTCGGGGCCTGTCTGGGCGATCCTGCTGTGCTCGGCGGCCGCCGCCGTCTGTCCCCGCAGAGCGTGGACCTGCGCCGCCGTCAGATGCAGCAGGGGGGCTATGAGCTCCACGCCGACGGGAGCGTTGAGCGCGAGTCCGGCCCGGGCGGTGGCGAGGGCCTCATCCCATCGTCCGACGGCGAATTCCGCGCGCGCCAGCCAAGCGTGGGCCCACAGGGTGATCCGCAGCGCGCCCGGCCTTCGGGCGGGCGGGATCGCTGCCCGAAGGTCGAGCCTCGCCGTGTCGAGATCGTCCAGCGCGAGCGCCAACCAGCCTCTGCCGAGGTGGAGGCGCTGGTCGCGGCCTCCCAGATGGGGTGAGGCAGCGAGGTCGTCGTAGGCCTGCCAGGCCTCCTGCCGGCGCCCCATGGATCCGAGCGCGAGCCCGAGCATCGCTCGGGATTCGATGCCTTCGGGGCTGTCGGGGCCTGCAAAGCGGACGGTGGCCTCCGTCCAGGAGAGCATGGCGGGGGCGTCCCAACTTCCTAGGGCGTCGAGGACGCGGTATTGGGCGATGCGAGCGGAGAGGTCGGCGGGGGCGTCCGGTGGGCGTGTCTCCCAGGCCCGGGCAAGGAGCACACCGGCACGCCGAGCCTGGCCGGTGTGGATCGCATGGTAGGCAAGTGCGGCGTCGCGTTCGGGACTCTGCGGAAGCGATTCGATCTGGCGGGCGAGGGGAGCAGCCCTTGCCAAGTCTCCGGCACCCACCATGGCCTCTGCCGCGCGCAGGAGCCGATCCTCGCGCTGGGCGGGATCGGCGTGGAGCCGGGCCGCAGCGACGAGCGCGTCCGCGGCGGCATTCCAGTCGCCATCGGCCGCCTCGGCCTCGGCGAGTCCGTCCACTGCGGCGGCGAGCTCTCTGTCGGGCATGGGTGCCGCAGCGACGAGATGGCGGATCCTCTCGCGGGTCGTCTCGACCATTTCGGCCGCGCGCCGGTGGAGGGACGCTGCGAGGAGGGGCCCCAGACTCTCGTGAACTGCCGCTGCCACGAGCGGATCCGCCATGGTGAGGCGGAGGCCGCCGGCGACGGTGTGGCACTCGAGGAGCCCGGCGGCCCATGCGGCGTCTACGGCGTGGAGGACGGCGTCCGGGTCGTCGGGAAGCCCGGCAAGTGTCCTTGCCTCCGAGGCGCTGGGTGTGCCGAGCACGCTGACGGCCTGGACGAGGGCGCGGGCCGGGTTGGGCAGCGACGCGAGTGTTCTCGCCGTGCGCTGTGCCAGGGATGGCAGCACCGGAGGAGGTCCTTCGGCTGCCACCCTCGCCGCGCCGAAGGACTCCACCCCATTCTGGAGGGCCTCCAGGGCAAGGGAGGGATTCCCGCGGCTGGCATCCCATAGGGCCTGGAGGGCCTCTGGTGCGAGGTCGGCCCCAAGACGGACCTTGGCCAGATCCTTGAGCCCTTCCAGGGTGAGCGGGCCGAGGCGGAGGCGTGGGGCGTCGACCGCCTCGGCGAATCCCGCTGCGACGCCGCCCGTGCGCGCGCCAGCGGTCCCCATCGTGGCGATGACCGAAATCGCAGGGCCGAGGCGCCGTAGCGCGAAGGCCAGCGCTTCGAGGGATAGGGCGTCGGCGTGGTCGATGCCGTCGAGCAGGAGGAGCGCGGGGTTCTCGGCAGCGAGGCCACGGAGGACGGTAAGCGCGGCCCGTCCGGCAGGGAGCCAGTCGGGCTCGCCCTCGGGCCGGCCCCACGAATCCTCGTGGGCCTCTGCGCCTTCCTCGGGGGCGGGGGTGATGCCGAGCTGGGCGAGGAGTCCGCCCTCCAGGCCGTGCTCCCACGGGGTCGCCGTCGCCGAGAGGAAGGCCAGTTCCGGATGGTGCTCGGCATAAGCCAGGGCCAGGGCGGTCTTGCCGATGCCCGGGGGACCCTCGATGACCACGCGTCCGCCGGCGCCCAGGAGCGTTTCCACTTCGGAGAGGTCCTGGGCGCGGGCGACCACGGCTTCGTGGGGTTTGACCATGTTCTGAGGCTAGCGGGAGGGATGGCCGAGGGCACTGCCTCGGCCCCCTGCCGACACAGTCCCCCTCGGGCAGCACGGGGCTGGGGCTGTGCCTTCGGTCTAGCCGAGATCGCCGCCAGCGACGGGCAGGATGGTGCCGGTGATGTACGAGGCCTCGTCGGAGGCGAGGAAGCAGATGGCAGCGGCCTGCTCATCGAGGGACCCATACCGCTTCATGAGGGACGATTCCACGGTCTGGTCGACGATCTGCCGGTACCACGCCCTCTCCTGCTCCGATGCGGGGAGGGGCCCGCGCTGGACCGTACGGGGCGGAGCCTCTGTTCCGCCCGGGGCGGTCGCCACGACGCGGATGCCATGGGGCGCCGCCTCGAGTGCCAGGGCTGTAGTGATCGCGCGCACGCCGCCCTTGGACGCCGCGTACGGGACGCGGTTGACGCCGCGGGTCGCGACGGAGGAGACGTTGACGATCGTCCCCGATCCCTGGGCGATGAGGTGGGGGAGCGCCGCCCGGCACATCCACAGCGTCGGGAAGAGCGACCGGCGCACCTCCTTCTCGATCTCTCCGGGCGTGTAGTGCTCGTACGGCTTGGCCCAGATCGTCCCGCCGACATTGTTGACCAGGATGTCGATGCGTCCGGCTGCGGCGAGGGCACCGTCGACGGCAGCCTCCGCGCCGTCATAGGCCTCGAGGTCCGCGGTGATGCTGTGCGCCTTTCCTCCCGCCGCCCGGATCCCCTCGGCGACCTCGTGGACGAGCTCGGCGCGGTCGACGAGGACGGCTTCGCCGTCCTCGGCCGCGATACGCTCGGCCACCGCGCGGCCGATCCCCTGCGCCGAGCCTGTGACGACCACGCTCCAGCCGGCGAAACGGCCTGCGAAGACCGCCGGCCGTTCGCCGCCGGAGGCCCTGCGCGGGCCCCTGGGCGCCTGAGCGTTCATGCAGCATCCTGTCCGGGCTGCAGGGCAGGGGCGTGGGGGACTCCCACGGCGAAGCGCTCGTAGTAGAAGTTCGCCGGCGTGATGCCCTCGCTGCCCCAGTACCGGCGTACGGCGTCGACCATGGCCGGTGGGCCGCACAGGTACACGTCCACATCGCCGTCGTTGAGGTGCTTCGGGGCCAGATGCTGGGTGACGTAGCCCTTCTTCGGGTGCGCGGAGTCGGGGTAGGCGACGATCGTGTCGAAGGTGAAGCCGGGAATAGCCTCGACGTAGCGCTCGAGGGCCTCGACCTCCACGAGGTCCTTGTCGAACGTGACCCCGTAGGCGAGGTGGATCGGGAAGTCCGGGGCGGCGCCGGACGAGACGATCTTCTCGAGCATCGCCAGCTGCGGGGCGATGCCGGTGCCGCCGGCGAGCATGAGCACCGGGCGCTTGACCTCGCGCAGGAAGAAGCTGCCCATGGGACCCTCGAGGATGAGGCTGTCGCCCTCCCGGGCGCGCTCCTTGAGGTAGGTGGTCATGACGCCGTTGGGGGCGGTGCGGACGAGGAAGGTCAGCTCGTCGGCGTCGGGGCCGCTGCTGAAGGAGTAGCTGCGCTCCTCCTCCGTGCCGGGGACCTTGAGGTTCATGTACTGGCCGGGCAGGTAGCGCAGCTTCCCGCGGTCCTCGACCGAGATCGTCAGGGCCGCCGTGTTGTCGGCGTACCAGTGGAGCTTCTCGAGGGTGGCGGCGAACTGGCCGATGCCGCTCTTGGCCATCTCCGCGGTGCCAGAGATGCGCAGCACGAGGTCGCTCTCCGGGGTCATCTGGCAGGGGAGGCAGTAGCCGGCCTCGGCCTCCTCGTCGGTGAGGGCGTCCTCGATGTAGTCCCCGCCGTCGTACTCGCCGCTCTCGCAGAAGGCCTTGCAGGTGCCGCAGGCCCCGTCCCGGCAGTCCAGCGGGATGTTGATCCTGGCCCGGTAGGAGGCGTCCGCGACCGTCTGGCCGGGCGGGACGTTGATGAAGCGCGTGACGCCGTCCTCGAACGAGAGGGCAACGCTGTATTCGTTGGTGGTCGTTGTCATGGCGTCTCTTTCCTCAGATGTGGTATATGTCCACGACGTGGTGGATGAAGTCGTTCTTCAGGACGACCTTCTTCTTCGTGATCACCGGCTGGGTCCCGGAGAAGTCGATCGTGTAGAACGAGACGCCGAAGTAGGTGTCCACGGTCTGGTAGCGGTAGTAGATGGTGAACCAGTTGAAGCGGACGTCCACGACATCGCCGTCCTGGCGCAGCAGTTCGATGTCGGTGATGTTGTGGCCTGTGCGGGGGTCGGGCAGGCTCGTCGCACCCGAGCGCTCGGTCTTGATGCGGAATACGCGGTCCTCGAGGCCGCCGCGGTTGGGGTAGTAGATGAGCGAGATCTCCCGCTGGGGATCCTCGGTGAGGGTGTCGTCGTCGGCCCAGGCAGGCATCCAGAACTCGGCCTCGGGGTGGTAGCAGTCCACCCAGCGGTCGAACTCGCGGTCATCGAGGAAGCGGGCCTCGCGGTAGAGGAACTGGCGGATGTCCTCGAGTCTGATGGTTCCGGGATCGATCGTGGTCATGAGGGTCATGGGTATCTCCTGTGAACAGTGGGTGAGGACGTCTCAGTTGGAGGCCGCGCGGCTGGCCTGCTCGGCCTCTTCGGCTTCGACGGCTGCCCGCATCCGCTCGCGCCAGTAGCCGTGCTGGATCGGGTACAGGCCCTCGTCCTCCGTCTTGGCCCCGCTGGAGATCGGGTTGAGTCCGAGCCCCTTGGCGGTCTCGTCCGGGCCCGTCAGCTGGTGCGCCTGGCCCCGGCTCATGTCGTTCCACGGGGCCGCTCCCGCGAGGTAGGTCTTCTGGCAGGAGCGGAACTCCTCGAGGTCGTCCGGGGTGGCCATGCCGGTGGCGTTGAAGAAGTCCTCGTACTGGCGGATCCGGTTCGCGCGGGCCTCGGCGGATTCGCCCTTGGGGGCGATGCAGTAGATCGTGACCTCGGTCTTGTCCACGGAGATGGGCCGGAAGTGGCGGATCTGGGAGCTGAACTGGTCCATGAGGTAGACGTTCGGGTACAGGCAGAGGTTGCGGGAGGCGCCGATCATGAACTCGGCGCGCTCGTGGCCGAACTGCTCGGTCCACTCGGCCTTCTTCTCGAAGTTGGGGCGGTCCTGCGGGTTGCCCCACCACATCCACAGCAGAAGGTGGCCGTGCTCGAACGAGTAGTAGCCACCGCCCTGCTTGCCCCAGGTGCCCGCGTCCATGGCCTTCGTCTCGTTCGCGGACTCGCCCGTGCCGCGCCGCGCCGTGGTTGCGGCGTAGTTCCAGTGGGTCGCGGAGACGTGGTAGCCGTCGGCGCCGTTCTCGGCCTGGACCTTCCAGTTCCCGTCGTAGGTGTAGGTCGAGGAGCCGCGCAGCACCTCCAGGCCTTCGGGGGACTGGTCCACGATCATGTCGATGACCTTCGCCGCTTCGCCGAGGTGCTCCGCGAGCGGCTTCACGTCGGGGTTGACACTGCCGAAGAGGAACCCGCGGTAGCTCTCGAAGCTCGCCACCTTTGTCAGGTCGTGCGAGCCCTCCTTGTTGAACTGCTCCGGATAGCCGGCGTCCCTGGGGTCCTTGACCTTGAGCAGCTTGCCCGCGTTGGAGAACGTCCAGCCGTGGAACGGGCACGTGAATGTCGTGCGGTTGTCGGTCTTGCGCCGGCACAGCATGGCGCCCCGGTGGCTGCAGGCGTTGACGTGGGCGTGGAGCTGGCCGTCCTTGGCCCGGGAGATGACGATGGGCTGGCGCCCGATGTACGTCGTGAAGTAGTCGCCGACGTTGGGGATCTGGCTCTCATGGGCGAGGTAGACCCAGTTCCCCTCGAAGATGAACTTCATCTCGAGCTCGAAGAGCTCCTCGTCCGTGAAGATGCTGCGTTTGGCCCGGTAGGTCCCGGTGCTCGCGTCTTCGATGATCGCGTCCGAGAGCTGGTCGCGAACGTGGTCCAGGGCTTCCGTCATTGGTCTCTCCCTCTGCCTCGTGGGTTCCCGCGACGGCTGCGTCGCGGCTTTTGAAAGATCCTGTCAAGGAGTGGGGTGGATCACACTGGGGTTTTGCCTAGGGTCGACCAAGGGTGCTTTTGAAACTCCAGAAGTATCAATTCAATGGAACTAGGTATTTGTGTGCGCGCAGTTTGGGCTCCTAGCGTGAACTCATTGCACGCACCGTGCCGTACACCACAGCACCCCCGCCCACCATCGAGGAGGATGAGCATGGCCAAGACCATGACCGAATTCGACGCGAAGGCCGCCGACTCCGGCAGCAAGGCAACCGAGCGTTTCAAGGAAAGCGGCAAGCGCTCCGGGATCGCCGTGCCGAAGGAGCGCGTGTCCCTGCTGGCCCGAGAGGTCCTCGAGGCCGTCTACGGGACGATCCGCCGCCACAAGGTCACCTACGAGGAGTACAACTCCCTCAAGGACTGGCTGATCAGCGTCGGGGACGACGGCGAATGGCCGCTCTTCCTCGACGTCTGGGTCGAGCACGTCGTCGAGGAGGTGGCGACGGAGGACCGGCAAGGGTCTAAGGGAACGATCGAGGGGCCCTACTACGTGCCGAACTCGCCCGAGCAGAAGACCCCCGCGCGCCTTCCCCGCCGCGACGACGAACCGGGCATCGAGCTCACCTGGAGGGGCCAGATCCGCGGCCTCGACGGCAACGGTATCGCCGGCGGCAAGGTCGAGGTCTGGCACGCCGACGGCGCGGGCTTCTACTCGCAGTACGCCCCCGGCGTGCCCGAGTGGAACCTGCGCGGCACCGTCGTAGCCGACGGCGACGGCAACTTCGAGATCCAGACCATGCGCCCGGCGCCGTACCAGATCCCGACCGACGGCGCGTGCGGCAAGCTCATCGCCGCCGCCGGCTGGCACGCCTGGCGCCCGGCCCACATCCACGTCAAGGTCTCCGGGCCCGGGATGCAGCAGCTCACTGCCCAGCTCTACTTCCCGGGGGACCCCCACAACGAGGACGACATCGCCTCGGCCGTCAAGCCGGAGCTCATCCTCGACCCCAGGCCAGCCGCCGACGGCAAAGGCGAGGAGATGGTGTACGACTTCGTCCTCGACCCCGAGGCCTGATCCGTTCCGCCTCACCCTCATCTGGTGCACGCCCCGCCGACCAGACCGCGGGGCGTGCGCCTCTGCGCGGAGCTCGTCGAGAGGGAAGGCGAGGACCGCCGCGGCGCGCCTACTCGGCACCAGACATCCATTCCCGGTCCAACGGGACAAGCGTTTGGGGACAAGGAGGTGGAGGCCGGCCCGGCTTAGATTGCCGCCGACACTCCGAAGACCCCCAAGTGGGTCCCGCTTAAATTGCCAGGGTGGGTCCCGCCAAGACTGTCAAAACCACCTTGATGTCGCGCCATCTGTAGACCCGCAACGCAGCCGCTGCAGAAGACTATCGGATGACCCTAACGCCACATGCAACGCCGTTGACGTGTGATGTTGCGTTGGGGTGCACTCCATCGCAGCGCCGCCGACACAACTACTCTGACACCGATGGATTGACTTCTACGTGTAGTCTGCGCTGAGGCCCTCGATGCCGTACTCCCGCTCTTCGGCTTCGACCCTCCTCACCCATCGTGCATTGCGCAATGCAGCGATTGCATCGCGGGCGCTTCGGGAACACCTTCCGATCTGGAGTGGGGTTGAGGATGCCTCGTTCAGCTCGAGGGGGTTGTTCGTGCCGGTGAACTGCCACGCCTTCATCGGGGCATCTCGTTCTCTGTGCGTGCGGGCCTAGTGATGGTGGAAGGCGGCCGCCCGGACACTCCTTCCCCCGTCCGGGGCCGCCTCGGGTGGTTCAGCTTGCGGGGATGAACTTGAGCGCGGAGTCCCACTGGAACTCGGGGGCCGCCTCGTTGGCCGAGAGCAGGATGTTCAGGAATCCCGCCTGCTCGAGCTGGCGGGCGCGGCGCAGTGGGCCGACGACGATCGGCTTCAGGCCCGCGGCCTGGGCGAGCTCGGAGACGGCCCTGACGGCGTCCTCGTCGTCGCCGGCGATCAGGACGTCCAGCTGGGTCCCGGACACCTTCCCGGCCTGCAGGGTGGCGGCGAAGGTGGTGTTGAAGGCCTTGACCACCCGGGCCAGGGTGGACTTCTGGAGCTCCTCCGCCGCGGAGGAACCCTCCGGGACGGCGAGCCCGTCGAAGGTCGAGAAGTCCACCGGGTTGGTGATGTCGACGTAGACCCTGCCCCGCAGCGCCGCCCCGTAGCGCTCGGTTATGGACTTCGAGGCCTCGAAGTAGACGGCCGGGATTACGATGGCCCCGGTGATCTCGTCCCCGAGGACCCCGACGGCGGCGCTGCCTCCCAGCTCCGCGGCGAAGGCCTCGGCCTTCGCCCGGTCCGCGTGGGCGAGGACCTGGACGCTGCGCCCGGCGGCGAGGGCGCGCGAGGCGATCCCGCGGGCCATGTTCCCGGTTCCGATGATGGTGATGTCGCTCATTGGCTTCTCTTCCTATCGAGAGGAGGGCGGGAGGCTCTGTCCGGCTTTCCGAATTCGACTCCTCACACCCTGCTTACTTGAAGCTACAACTATTTGCCGGTCTCCGGTATTCCCCGAAGCCGGCTCCCGGCAGTGCGCGGGGTCGACGAACGGATGCTCGCGAGGCTCGCCTCGGACGAGCGGCGCGAGCTGCTCACGCTGCTGCGGGACCTCCTCCGCGATGACTAGCTGACGTCCTCCCGCGCCCCAAGCCCGAAGGGCGCGTACCACGGCCACAGGCACTCTGGCCTCCAGAGCGAGTCCGTGACCAACCAGGCTCGGCGACGACTGCGGCGGGTCCTCGGGCCCTCGGCCGGGGAGTGCTCGGCGAAACCGGGCGGCTCGGGCGGTGGCCTCCGCGCCGTTGCCGCTGACGGGGGCAGCTGCTGCAAGGTTCGATCTACGGATCCTCCCGGCGTCCAGCCGCCTGCCGTTCGACCACAGCGTCATTCGGTCACCTGCCGTCGGCGATGCTCCCGAGATGCGGAGCGCGGGGCGCGCTCAGGGCGCCGCGAGGGAGGACGGGCAGCGCAAGCGCCCGGAACTGGATCGCCGGCCGCCCTCGGGCGACATCTGGGCCTAGGCCCAGATGTATTCCTCGGCGATTGCCCCGCCGTGCCACCTTGCCACGGTCACCATGCGGCTCCCGTCTTCGAACTCGCCGATCACGCAGGTCCACTCCCCGGAGCCGAATCCGATCGGATGGGTGTTATGTCTCAGGACATCGGTGACAGTTCCGTGTCAGGACATCGGTGACGTTTCTGTCGTTCTTGGTGGTGACAGTTCTAGCGCTCTGATGGGCGGGTGAAGAAGAACTCCTCTGTTGATCCTCGTGTCCGGCTTGCGATTACGCAGTGGCCCGATGATGCCCCGCGGGGTGCGGTGAGCACGTTCTGTGCCGAGCATGGGATCTCGCGGAAGACCTTCTACGAGATCCGGAGGCGGAGCCTTGTGGACGGGCCGGCGGCGGCGTTGGAGCCGCGGTCCAGGCGCCCGAAGAACAGCCCGGCCAGGCTCTCGGACGACGTAAGGCAGCAGGCCGTCGGGGTGCGGGCCGCGCTCGAGCGCTCCGGGCTGGATCACGGGCCGATCAGCGTGCACGAGAAGATGCGCTCCCTGGGCATGACCCCGGTCCCCTCGCCGGCCTCGCTGGCACGGATCTTCCGCGAGGCGGGGGTCGCCCGGGCGGAGCCGAAGAAGAAGCCCCGGGCTGCGTTCCGCCGGTTCGTGTATCCGGCGCCGAACGCGTGCTGGCAGCTGGACGCGACCGAGTACGTGCTCACCGGCGGGCGGACCTGCGTGATCTTCCAGCTCCTGGACGACCACGCCCGCTACGCCGTCGCATCGCACGTGGCCGGATCGGAAACCACGGACGCGGCCATCGCCGTGGTGAGGAAGGGCATCGCCGCCCACGGGGTGCCGCAGCGGCTGCTCACCGACAACGGGACCGCGCTGAATCCCACCCGCCGGGGCGCGACCGGCCAGCTGGTCGCGTATGTGACCTCCCTGGGGGTGGAGCCGATCACGGGCAGGCCCTACAAGCCGACCACCCAGGGCAAGAACGAGCGGTTCCACCAGACCCTCTTCCGCTGGCTGGACAAGCAGCCCCTCGCCGAGACGATCGAACAGCTCCAGGAACAGGTCGACGCGTTCGACCTCGTCTACAACACCCAGCGCCCGCATCAGGGCCTGCCCGGCAGGATCACGCCCCTGCAGGCCTGGGAGGCGACCCCAAAGGCCGAGCCGCCCAGGCCGAAGCACGCACCGATCCGGCCCACGATCCCGACACCCGAGCCCGCACCGGCAACACGGATCCGCCCGGGAGTGGAAGGCTCCGCTACCCGTGCCGTGCCCGCCAACGGCGGCATCACGATCCGCGGGGTGAAGTTCCAGATCGGCAGCTCCATGACCGGCCAGAACGTCCACATCCTCTGGAACCCCGAGGGGATCATGTTCTTCGATCACCAGGGCACGCTCCTGATCCAACACCTCTGGCCGGCCAAGGGAATCACCTACGTCAGCAACGGCCGACCGGTCGGCACGAGACCCCGCCCCGCCGACAAACTGTCACCGATGTCCTGAGACATCAACCGTCACCGATGTCCTGATGCAGAACTGTCACCCATGTCCTGAGACATCACAATCCGATCGGATGGGAGGTGATCTGGGGAGGGGCGCCCCCCGCCGATTCGACGTAGGCCTTCATGGCCGCGATGTGCTCCTCGACCCCGTGCGTCGGCGGCTGCCCCTTCCAGTCCACGAGCACGTTGTCGGTGTGGTGGTGGGCGAAGACCCCGTTCCAGTCCGCATTGTTCCAGCCCTGGAAGTCGAGATCGTCCATGCCCTTGAGGTTCCGCTCGGTCTAGTCGTCCTGCATCGCCCCGTCCGTTCTCTGAGAGTGCATACGGCAATTGGAAGCTGCCGCACATGACGCAGGGGACGCTAGTAGGGGAGGCCTCGCATGCATAGAGCCTGTCGCGCGATTTCTCCCGCCTCCCCGGGAATGCCGCGCCCATTGTTGAAACTTCAAGTAGATATGGAATTCGGCATTTTCACCTTCGGCGAGCTCACCCGCGATCGGTCCGGGGCCGCCAGACCGGCGGCGCAGCGCACCCGGGAGGCCATCCGCCTCGCCGCGATCGCAGACCATGCCGGGCTGGACGTGGTGGGGCTGGGGGAGCATCACCGGCACGACTTCGCGTTCTCGGCGCCCGAGGTCGTCCTGGCCGCGATCGCCGCCCAGACCAGGCGGATCCGCCTCACGAGCGCGGTCACCGTCCTCTCGACCGCGGACCCGGCCCGGGTGTTCGAGCAGTTCGCCACGCTCGACCTTGTCTCGGGCGGGCGGGCGGAGATCATCGCGGGGCGCGGGGTCTTCCCCGAGTCCTTCCCGGTCTTCGGCTACGACCCGGCGCAGTACGAGGCCCTGTTCGAGGACAGGCTCGAGCTCCTGCTCCGGATGCGCGAGCACGCCACAGTCACCAGGCCGGATCCCAGCCCGGGCGGCCCGGACTCCCGCCGCGCCCACCATTCCCTTCGGGAGGCCGCGGTCGTGCCCCGGCCGCTCCAGGAGCGCCTGCCGATCTGGCGCGGGGTGGGCGGGACCCCGTCGAGCTTCGTGCGGGCCGGCCGAGCGGGGGTCCCGCTCTTCCTGGCCCTGCTCTCGGGCCCCCAGCACTTCGCAGAGCACCTACGGCTCTACCGGGACGCGGCCGCCGAGGCCGGGCACGCCCCGTCGTCCCTGCGCGTGGGAACGGGCAGCCACTTCTACGTCGCGCGGACCTCGCAGGCAGCACGGGAGGAGTTCTACCCGCACTACGCGGCCTACATCGAGCAGAACATGCCTCGTGCGGGAGGGAAGCTGTCACGGGAGCAGTTCGAGGCCTGGGCCGGGCCCGGCGGCGGCCTCCTCGTCGGCAGCCCCGCCGAGGTCGCCGAGCGCATCCTCGCCACCCAGGAGGTCCTGGGCACGGACCGCTTCATGGCCCATGTCGGCCTCGGAACCCTGCCCCAGGCCGAGACCGCGGCCTCGGTCGAACTGCTCGCCACCGAGGTGATGCCGGCCGTGAGGGGCTCGCTCGGCCGATAGCCACCACGACCCGCCACCCCAGGGCTGCGCGTCCGGGCATGCACAGGGGAGGGCTGAACGATAGCGGCTGGCGCGCGGTATTCCCTAGCCTCGTACGCAGGGCGCACACTCGGCCCCAGTATCGAAAAGGAGTCGCATGGCTGCCCTTTTCTCCCGCCGGGAAAGGCCCGTCGGCTGTGAGCTGGTCCCTGGTGGCCTCGGCCGCGTGGCCGCGCCGGCCCCTTTCCGCAATGGAGTCGGGCTAGGTGTACCCGGCCAGGACGTTGGTAGCGGCGAGCCTGGTTGAACGAGGGAGAACCTCCGAGTGGGATGTGGCTTGTCTAAGGCCCACTCCGACTCGGAGGTTCTCATGTCCCACGGTAGTGCCCGGCTGACCGTCCATGGTCGCCGGTTGATCGTCGAACGTCATCAGGCGGGCTGGGCGCAGGCCCACATCGCCGCTGCGATGGGTGTGTCCCGGAAGTGCGTGAAGACCTGGATCGACCGCTATGCCGCCGAAGGCGAGGCAGGCCTGGCCACACGCTCGTCGCGGCCGCACACGATGCCGACCAGGACCGGCGGGGAGGTCGAGCAGAGAGTGCTGGCTGCCCGCGCCGAGCACCGCGAGGGCCCCGACGTGCTCGGGCCCAAGGTCGGGGTCCCCGCCCGGACGGTCTCACGCATCCTGCGCCGCCACGGCGTGCCGTACCTGCGCCAGTGCGATCCGATGACCGGTGAGGTGATCCGTTCATCGAAGCAGACCGCGGTCCGCTACGAACGGCAGCGGCCCGGCGAGCTGGTGCACATGGACGTGAAGAAGATCGGCCGCATCCCCGACGGCGGGGGCTGGCGGGCGCTGGGCAGGGAGGCGACCGTGGACCACAAGCACAAGAAGGCCCCGATCGGCTACGACTACGTCCACTCGCTGGTCGATGACCACTCCCGTCTCGCCTACAGCGAGATCCTGCCCGACGAGAAGGGCCCCAGCTGCGCGGGCTTCCTCGAACGCGCGATCGCTTACTTCGCCGCCCACGGGATCACCCGGATCGAGCGACTGATGACCGACAACGCGTGGGCCTACCGGTACTCCCTGCGGGCGCCGTGCGCCGAGCACGGCATCATCCAGAAGTTCATCAGGCCCCACTGCCCCTGGCAGAACGGCAAGGCCGAAAGGCTGAACCGTACCCTCGCCGCCGAGTGGGCCTACCGCCGGGCCTACACCAGCAATGACCGACGAACAGCCGCCCTTGCGCCATGGCTCGAGCACTACAACACTGAACGCTGCCACAGCGCACTCGGAGGAAAACCCCCGATCAGCCGACTGCGACCAACCTGATGGCCGGGTACAGCTAGGCGGGCTGCAGGATTGTGGCGTACTGGCGGGCGCCGGTTGCGAGCATGGTGAGGTCCGATCCTGCGACGATGTACCGGTAGCCGCGTGCCGCTGCCTCGGCTGCGGCCTCGGGGGAGCCAGCGAAGATGCCCATGGGGACACCATGGGCGGCTGCGGCGGCCTCGATGGCTGCCGTCGCGGCGCGCATGGGATCGGAGTCGGGCTGTCCGGGGGTCCCGAGGTCGACGGAGAGGTCGACGGGCCCGATGAACGCCACATCGAGGGCGCTCATGGCGGCGTCGATCCCATCGTCGTAGTCGGCGGTCTCGAACTGGCCCACGGCGAGGACTGAGGAGTTGGAGCGCTCGAAGTGGTCGGCAAGGGTGGTCCCGATTCCGTAATCTGCTGCGGGCTGGGCAAGGGACACTGATCTGGTTCCGAGCGGGGGGTAGGAGACCAGCTTGCGGAGTTCCGCGGCGGAGGCCCCGGAGCCTCGGGCGAGTTGGATTCCCACGGCCCCGGCTTCGAGGAGCCGGTTGATGTCCCCCCGGTCGAGGGCGGGGACGCGGACGAGGACCGGCAGGCCCCGGGCACGCCCGGCTCGCACGACGTCGCAGGCCTCCCTCACGGACATCTGCGAATGTTCGTAGTCGCAGACTGCGAAGTCAAAGCCGGAGAGTGCGAGGAGGTCCACGATCTCGAACCGGGGGATCTTCAGGAACGTGCCCAGGGCGGGCCGCTCGGCCATGATGCTGCGCAGGTCCATCAGATCCCCAGGAGCTCGGCGGGGTTGTCGGCGATGAGGCGGCGGATGTCCTCCTTGGACACGCCGGCGTCGAGGAGGCCGCGGACCATGCGAGCGTAGGCGTCCACGGGCAGGGGGTTGCTCGCCTGACCCAGGTCGGAGCCGAGCAGGGTGTTCTCGACCCCGGCGGCCTTCACAAATCCGAGCAGGACGTCCAGGCCCCACTGGTAGAAGGCAGTGCGGTCGTCGTACTGGCAGATCGAGTGCTCGATCCGGGCGCCTAGGCCAACCCACTTGCGCACGCGCTCGGGCTCGGCGCCGATGACGAAGTTGGGGTGGTTCACCAGGATGCGCTTGATGCCCATGGAGGACGCCTGCTCGATGAGGGCCTCGGTCTGGTCGGCGTCGAGGTGCCCGCAGGAGAGGATCGCATCGTGGGCCCTGATGACCTCGAGGATGTCCAGGACCTCGGGCGTGAGCGCGCCCTCGGCGTCGAGGATGCCGATCTGGGTGGTGTGGCGCAGGCCGAGGTTGTTCGTCGGGAAGCGCATGTTCTGGCCCTCGGCCTCGTGTACGCAGATGTGAGCGTGCGAGGAGATCGTGGGGAACCAGACCATCCGCCCGCCCTGGGCGAGGGCGAGCTCGGCGGCGTAGGGGTTGAGGCCGCCGACGTAGTTGTTCAGAGCCACCCCGGACACCACGGGGATGGGCAGCCCGCCGAGGGCCTCGGAGGCTGCGCGGACGTCGGTGACCATCGAGTGGTGGTGGCTCTTGACCAGGATCGCCCGGAATCCGGCCTCGTGCGCCTGCCAGGCCGCCTCGGCGATCGGGAGCCTGCGCGGGAAAGGCGAGGGGCTGGGGTGGAGGTGGAGGTCGACTGCGCCGTCGAGGATCGCGGCGACTTCGGGGTCGTCGATGGTGATGGACTCGTGGCCTTCGGGCTTCAGCATGAGTGCTGTCCTTTCGCTGGGTTCCCCCGAGGGGCGTTGACAGTGACCGTGTTCACAATGCTAGGCTCGTTCCACATTCCGCACAAGTTGTTCCAATATGAGGAACAAGACATGGAAGGAGATCCGAAGTGGGCCTTAACGAATCGCTCTACTCGGAGGTCGTCAGCTTCGACGACATCCCGCTCGAGGTCGCCCGCCCCGGCATCACCCGCAAGGCCTACGCCACGGACGAGGTCATGATCGTGTGGAACACGGTCGAGAAAGGCCTGGAGCTGCGCCCGCATTCCCATGAGGACTTCGACCAGCTCGTGTTCATCCTCGAGGGCGAGGCCGACTACTACGTCGACGGCATCGCACACCGCATGGGCCCGCGCGACCTGATGCTCGTCGAACGGGGCAAGGAGCACTACATCGAGGTGACCTCGGGCCCGTGCGTGAACATCGACATCTTCGTTCCCCCGCGGGCGGACTATGCGCACCTGACCGCGTGGGTCGCCGGCCTCGGCTCCAAGGAGCGCGTGAGCCTTGGCGGGCAGCAGTGACTGCCCCGGCCGTGAAGGGCCACACTCGGACCATGGGAACCGCAGCACGGGGCCACGAGCGCCGCGCGGTCCTGGGCGCCAGCACCGGGTTCTTCATCGACATGTTCGACATCTACCTGCCGGTGATCGCGCTCGCCCCAGCGATGGCCTACTTCACACCGTCCTCGATCGACGCGGGCACGACGGCGATCCTGGGCGGCCTCGTCTTCGCCTCCACCCTGGCCGCCCGCCCGCTCGGCTCCCTCATCTTCGGCTGGCTGGGCGATCGGGTCGGGCGCAAGAAGGCGACCGTGGCCGCCGTCGCCGGCGCCGGGGTGGCGACCGGTGCGATCGCCGCGCTGCCCGGCTACCAGGGCATCGGCCTCGGCGGGATCATCGCGCTCATCGCCCTGCGGTTCGTGGGAGGAGTCTTCCTCGGCGGCGAGTACACCGGCGCGGTGCCGCTGGCCATGGAGCACTCGGCGAAGGGGAACCGCGGCCGCAATGCGGGCCTCATCGCCCTCGGGTTCCCGGCCTCGTACGTGGTCATCTCGGCGCTGACCCTGCTCGTGCTCGCGTTCGCTCCGGCAGGGAGCCCGTCCTCGGCGTACTCCCAGTGGGGGTGGCGGATCGCCTTCGTCGTCGGCGCCCTCATCTCGATCGGCTTTGCGGTCGCCTACGCCCGCGGCGTCGAGGAGAGCCCGGCCTGGAGCGGCACCTCCGCCAAGCGGGTCAACCCGTTCAGGGAGCTCCTCGCCGGGCCCAGCCGGAAGCCGCTCGCCCAGGCGTTCCTGCTCATGACCGGGGTCTGGTTCTCCTCCAATGCCTCGATCGTGGTCCTGCCGCCCACCATCGCCGGAACCGCCGGGCTCAACGTGGCCCAGACCTCGGCCCTGCTCATCATCGCCTTCGCGGCCGTCTCGATCGCCTACCCGCTCTTCGGCATGCTCTCTCAGCGGATCGGACGGCGCGCATTCTTCGCCCTCTGCGGGGCGGCCTCGCTGCTGGCGATCCCCCTGTTCGCGCTATTCGCCAACGGGCTCCTGCACGGCTTCTGGGCCGCGACCCTCGCCGTGGCCGGGATCGCACTGCTCGGCGTCCCGGCCTTCGGCGCGATCGGAGCCTACATGTCCGAGCGCTTCCCCGTGGAGATCCGCGCGACCGGCTACGGCGTCGGCTACTCCCTAGCCCTGATCATCCCCTCGTTCTACGCCTTCTACATGGCAGCACTCGCCGGCATCATGCCGCTGCGCCTGACCCCGACGGTGCTGCTGGCCGTCGGCGGCATCTGCCTGATCCTGGGCGCGCTGTGGGGGCCGGAGACGAAGAACCGGGACCTCGCCGACCACACCGCGGCCCTCGAGCGGCGCCCGTGAGTCGACGCGCGGCTAGAGTATGGGCTATGCCAACGGAGAGGGACGACGCCGCGCCGGCCGGCGGCCTGCAGGTCGTCAGCCGCAGCGCCCAGATCCTACGCATGTTCAGCTCCGACCGCACCGAAGTCCGGATCAACGACGTCGCCGAAGAGCTCGGCATCGGGCGCACCTCGGCCCACCGGTACCTCCAGTCCCTTGCCGCAGAGGGTTTCCTCCAGCGGATCAACGACAACGACTACCGTCCCGGACCGCTCATCATGGGCATCGCGGCCTCGATGCTCACAGGGCCCAAGATCATCGACCTCGCCGAACCCCTCCTCGCCACCCTCGCCGAGCGCACCGGCCAGACCGCCGTGCTGGGCCTCTGGACCGGCTCGAGCGCCGTGGCTGTGGCATCCAAGGAACCGGCGGGGAAGTCGGTCAACATGACCGTCCGCATCGGCGCCCCGCTCGGGCCCCAGTCGGCCCAAGGGCTCGGGTTCCTCACGTGGGGATCCCCGACCGCGCGAGAGCGCATCCTGGCCGGACTCGGCTCCGAACGGGCCGACGTCGAGCGCAAGGTGAACGAAGCCGCGGCAGCCGGCTACACGACCAGCGAGGCAGTGATCGAAGGGGTCGCCGCCGTCGCCGCGCCCGTCTTCGACGCCGGAGGAAGCGTCCTTGCAACTCTCGCGCTCGTCGCCCCCGTCGGCGTCCTGGACACTGCCCCCCAGGGCAGACACGTCGCCGACCTCAAGGCCGCTGCGACCGCGCTCTCCACAACCCTCGGCGCATCCACCGCCGCCTAGCCTCGGCCGAGATGCCCCACTTGAGCTGCCTGAGAGAATCGGCGGTCAACCAGTTGGAGCGGCGCTTCTAGGAGACTCGGCGGTCGTCCATAGCTCCGGCCAGGTCACGCTCACCGACAGCGGCTCCGAGCTCCTCCGCAGCCGGCTTCCAGCGGTGCGGGTCGACGAGGGGACGCTCGCAGGGTCGACTCGGGCGAGCGGCGTGAGCTGCTCAGGCTGCTGCGGAACCTGCTCCGCGACGACCAGCGGGGCCTCCCGCGCTCGGTGGCCTGAGGGGCGCGCGTGCGCCGCGGCACAGGGCATCCGGGGCCAGGTCAGTCCTTGCCGAGCCAGGCGGCGGCGGCGACGACGATGGCGGCGGTGCCCGTAGCCAGGGTGGGCTGGATGGCGGGGGCGAACTTGGGCGAGTGGTTGGAGGGGATGTCGGTGGCGATGCGCCCGGCCGCCTGGGCGGCGCGGTAGGCCTCGGGGTCGGCCCCGCCGATGGCCCAGTAGGTGTAGGGGACCCCGAGGGCGGCGGGGATGTCGCTGAAGTCCTCGCTGGCCGTTTGCCGCCCGTAGTCCTGGATCGCGGTGGCCGGGAAGTGCTCGGCGAACGCGGCGGCGACCCTGGCGGTGGCCTCGGGGTCGTTGTCGGTGAGCGGGTAGCTGTTGTAGAGCTCGATCTGCGGGTCCCTGGGCGATCCCGATGCCGCTGATTCGGCCTTGGCGATCCGCTCGATGGCTGCGAGGAGCTGGTCGCGGGTGGCCTTGCTGTAGGTGCGGATGTTCAGCTCGAGCACGGCGTGGTCGTCAATGATGTTGCTCTTGGCGCCCACGGCGATCTTCCCCACGGTGAGAACCGCGAACTCTCCCGGGGAGACCTCGCGGGAGACGACGGCCTGGAGCCGCACCACGACCATCGCGGCCAGGACGGCGGGGTCGACCGAGAGGTGCGGCATCGAGCCGTGGCTTCCGCGCCCGTGGAGGGTGATGCGGATGCTATCTGCCATCGACAGGAACGGGCCGGAATACGTGCTCACGGTCCCGGCCGGGTGCGCCAGGACGTGCTGGGCGAGGGCGACGTCGGGGCGGGGGATGAGGCGGGCGAGCCCGTCCCGGACCATGCCCTTCGCGCCGTCGCCGAGCTCCTCGGCGGGCTGGAAGAGCGCCACGAGGGTCCCCGCCCAGGCCTGGCGCTGCTGGGCGAACAGGCGGGCTGCTCCGAGCAGGGTCGAGATGTGCACGTCGTGCCCGCAGGCGTGCATCACCGGGGTCTGGGCTCCCTGGCCGTCCGGGGCGACGGCCGTGCTTGCGTAGTCCAGGCCGGTGGCCTCCGCGACAGGGAGGGCGTCCATGTCCGCGCGCACGAGCACGCCCGGCCCTTCGCCGTTGGCCAGGACGCCCACGACGCCCGTTCCGCCGACGCCGGAGTGGACCTCGAAGCCGAAGCCGGCCAGCTGTTCGGCGACGATCCCGGCGGTGCGCTGCTCGTGGTGGCTCAGCTCCGGGTTCCGGTGCAGGTCCTTGTAGAGGGACTCCTGCCAGTCCCTGATGGACTCCTGGCCGGAGAGGAGGGTGCGTGCTGCTGCAGGTGATGCCATGGTGTGTTCCTCTTGTTCCTCTTGTTCCTCTCGGTCTGCCGGGTGTGGGGACTGTCTAGTCGTGGGCCGGGGCCTGGGCCTCCGCGCGCTCCCTGCCCTTGGGGACCGTGGCCATGATCGAGACGACGGCGATGACCACCATCACCAGGTTGAACACGAGCGCGACGACGGCGGCCTGCCGGACCGCGGTGTTGTCGGTGCGGCCCTGGTTGACCAGGACGTCGCCGACGAACTGGGCTCCCGTGCTGCTGTAGGCGGTGAAGAGGGCCAGGGAGACCGCGGCCCCTATCGCGCCGCCGAGCGAGGAGGCCATCTTGTAGATGCCCGAGCCGGCACCGGCCTGGTCGGCGGGGAGGTTGGCCAGAGCCGCGTCTGTGGACGGGGTGGCGTAGAACGCCAGGCCCAGGCCGAAGAGCGCGTAGGCAAGGACCGCGAGCCACCGGTACTCGGAGAGCAGGAGGTTGGTGGGTAGGAGCAGGACGGTGGCGACGCCGACGATCAGGGATCCCCAGACCATCGGCCGGCGTGGGCCGAAGCGCTGGAGGAGCTTCTCGCCGATGCGGATGAACGCGATGATCGCCACGGCGTAGCCGATCGTCAGCAGGCCCGCCTCGGAGGCCTTCATCCCTCCGGCGATCTGGAGGAGCTGCTGGGTCACGATGAGCAGCCCGATCGCGCCGTTGAGGAGGAAGTTCGAGATGGTGGCGCCGGTGAAGGTGCGGTTCCCGAACAGGGCGAAGTCGATGAATGGCTTGGCCGAGCGCTTCTCGACCCGCACGAGGAGGGAAAGGCCCACGACGGCGACGGCGAAGAGGCCGATCGTGGTCGTGGTGAGCCATCCAATCTTCGCGCCGAAGATGAGCACGACCATGAGGGCGAGCATCGAGACCATGAAGACCGCGACACCCGCGAAGTCGAACTTCGCCGTATCGGTCTGGGCGACCTTGCTCTCCGGCGTTCCGCGCATCAGGAGGATCGAGATCACCGAGATCACGATCGAGGCGACGAAGATCCAGCGCCATCCCACGAAGGTGGACACGTAGCCTCCGAAGATCGAGGCCAGCCCCGAGCCGCCCCAGGAGCCGATCGACCACATGGACACCGCGCGCTGTCGGCCCGGGCCGTCCCAGTAGGCCTTGACCAGCGCCATGGTCGCCGGCATGATGCACGCCGCCGAGAGGCCTTGGACGGCGCGGCCGCCTAGCATGAGGGGAAGCGCGAGGGGGCCGGCCGCGAGGACGATCATGAGCGAGCCGAGGATGCCCAGGCCGTTGCCGATCAGGCTGATCCGCACCCGGCCTACCCTGTCCGCGAGGCCCCCCGCGACCACGATGAACATCCCCGAGAACAGCGCGGTGACCGAAACCGCCAGGTTCATGGCGGAGACATCGATGAGCGGGTTGGCCCACGTCTTGTGGACAGGGTCCGAATAGGCTCCGTTGACGTCGGCCAGGATGTTCGGGGCGACCGTCCCCGTCGTGCCGGCGAACAGCCAGAACGTGACCACTCCGAGCACGATGCCCAGAAGAAGCCTGTCGTTGCCCCGGAACCCCGTCCGGGAAGGCGCAGGGATCGTGCCTGCCATGACAACTCCTCACCGCAGCAGCAACTGCCACATAGTTGATTCTTCAAGTATCTCGCTGCCGCCTCCCTTCCCCACACCGCGTGCCATTCAACGGCAGCGTCTCCTCGGTCACATGGGACCCCGCCGTAGAGGCCGCGGGCGCGCCTCCGACTCGGTGCCGACGCAAGGCCTAGCGAGGGACCTGGGACTCGGAGCGCCCGGAGGGTCCGCCTAGCGCCGCAGAGGCGGCCGTGGCTCTGGGCCCAGAGACCGCCTATGCCCTCGAGGGTGGGCTCGGTCCGGCCGTCCGGCACGCACAATCCGTCCTCTGGGGCCTGCGGCATTCGGGGTGCCGCGATCCCATGCAACCGAGGCTAGTAGGGGATCCCCGGGGCGCATAGGACCCGGCGCGTGATTTCCTCCCGGTCCCGCCAGGAGGCCGCGGCCCGCCGGCATCCTGCTCCCCGGGCGGCCCGGACTCCGGCCGCGCCCACCATTCCCTTCGGGAGGCCGCGGTCGTGCCCCGGCCGCTCCAGGAGCGCCTGCCGATCTGGCACGGGGTGGGCGGGACCCCGTCGAGCTTCGTGCGGGCCGGCCGAGCGGGCGTCCCGACCGGGTGCGACCGGGCCCTGGCGCGAAGGCCGACCATGGAGTGTCGTCCGCCATGTAATTCCCAACCCGTAGGTCGGTTTTCGCCACGGATTTCCCCACCTTGAGCGGTGGTTCGCCACGTAATTCCCATGGGGACGACGTCACGCACCGCCGGTGCCTTGTCCGAGAGCCTTGCCTCGGGTCCGATGGCCGGGCCGGAGGCGGGGGTTCGTGGTTTGGCGCGTAGGAGTGTGGCATCGATGGATCTGATCGAACTGTTCATGCACTGGGACGCTGGCCGCTCGAAGAGCGAGCTCGCGGTGTCGTTGGGCATGGACCGCAAGACGGTGCAGAAGTACCTGGCACCGGCCGAGGCAGAGGGCCTGGCCCCCGGGCTCGGGCTCAGCGCCGAGGAGTGGCGGGACATGGTCGCGGGCTGGTTCCCGACCATCGTGGACGGGAGGCTGCGGCAGATCTCCTGGCCGGAGTTCGATGCCCGGATCGAGTGGGTGAGGGAGCAGCTGGAGGCCGGGGTCGCCGGGGCCGTGGTCCACCAGCGCCTCGTCGACGAGCACGGGGTCAGCGCCTCGCAGCGCTCGTTCTACCGGTGGCTGGCCGCGACCCTGCCCGACGCCGGGCGGGCTGGACGCAAGCCCACGGTGCTCAAGCCCCCCGTCCGCGCCGGGAGAGCTCGGCGAGGTCGACTACGGCATGCTGGGGCACTGGCGCGACGCGGACACCGGCAGGGGCCACCGGGTCTGGGCGTTCGTGCTCACGCTGCCGTTCTCCAAGCAGCCCTTCGTCTATCCCACGACCCGGATGGACCAGACGGCGTGGACCAACGCCCACGTGGCAGCGTTCGAGTTCTTCGGCGCCGTCCCGCGGCGTCTGACCTCGGACAACCTCAAGACCGGGGTCATCAAGCCTGACCTCTACGACCCCAAGCTCAACCGGGCCTACGCCGAGCTGGCCGAGCACTACGGGACCCTGCTGGACCCGGCCCGGGGCAACAGGCCCAAGGACAAGCCGCACGTGGAGCGGATGGTGCAGTACGTGCGCGGCTCGTTCTGGGCCGGGAGGTCCTTCACCTCGATGGCGCAGATGCGCGCCGAGGCCGAGCGGTGGTGCCGCGAGGTCGCCGGGGCCCGGAAGCCCAGGGCCCTGGCCGGGCAGAGCCCGTGGGAAGTCCTCGCCGCCGTGGAGCGCCCGGCCATGGCCCCGCTCCCGGCCCGGAGGCTCGAGCCCGCGGAATGGCGCACCGCCACGGTCGGGTCGGACTGCCACGCCTCCGTCAGGGGCGTGCTCTACTCGGTTCCCTACCAGCTCGTCGGCGCCCGCCTGGACGTGCGGCTGGGCGCCACGACGGTCGAGTTCCACCTCGACGGGGCCATCGCGAAGGTCCACCCCAGGATCGCCAAGGGACGCCAGACCGACCTGGCCGACTACCCACCCGCGGCGGCGGGGTTCTTCACCCGGGACGCCGCATGGTGCCGCGAGCACGCGTCCCTGATCGGCCCCGCCGCCGCGGCAGTGGTCGAGGGGCTGCTGGAGGAGCCGGCGGTGCACCGGATCCGGGCCGCGCAGGGCATCATCCGCCTCGCCGGCACCCACCGCCCCGAGGCGGTGGAGACCGCCTGCGCCGCCGCGGCAGCGGCCGGGGACCCGACGCTGAAGACCGTCAAGGGACTCCTCGCCGCCGGGGTCACCGTCCTGCCCGTGCGCTCCAACGGCGACAACGGCGCCGGGGCCTACCTCCGCGGCCCCGGCGCCTTCACCGCCAGCTGAACCTTCACGCGCATGCCCCCAGAGGCAGCCGCGGCGGCTGGCCCGGGAACGCGTGCGCCCCCTCACCGACGAGACAGGAGACCATCATGACCACCACTCCCAGCACCGCCCCGGGACCCGCCGGCGCCGACCGCACCCAGCTCGCCGCCTCCCTTCGCACCCTGCGCCTGTCCGGGATGCTCGACTCCCTCGAGAACCGGCTCGCCCAGGCCGCCGACGGCCGGCTCGGGTTCCTGGACTTCCTCCAGGCACTGTGCCTTGACGAGATCAACCGCCGCGACTCCGCGGCGCTCGAGCGGCGCACCAAGGCCGCGAAGTTCGAGACGGATGGCAGGATCGAGAACTTCGACTTCACCGCCGACCCCGGCATCCCCGCCGCTCGCATCCGCGACCTCGCCAACGCCGAATGGGTCCGCACCGGCCAGCACGTGATCATCAGCGGCCCCGTCGGCACCGGCAAGACCCACATCGCCACAGCGTTCGGGCATCAGGCCATCCGTGCAGGGCACACCGTCCGGTTCGCCCCCACCTCCCGGGTCCTGGCCGACCTCGCCGGCGGCCACGCGGACGGGAGCTGGGCCGGGCGCCTTCGCGCCTACACCAAGCCCGACCTGCTCATCTTGGACGACTTCGCGATGCGCGAGTTCACCCCCGCCCAGGGCGACGACCTCTACGAGATCATCAACGAGCGCCCCGCCCGCTCCATCGTCGTCACCACCAACCGTGCCCCCGAGGAGTGGTACCCACTGTTCCCGAACCAGGTCGTCGCCGAATCCCTCCTCGACAGGCTCGTGAACAACGCCCACCAGATCACCATCCAGACCGGCTCCTACCGGACACGCCGACGCCCCGCCACCCACTGAACCGAGACAGGGCTTGGGCGATTCCGGGGGGAGAACGCCATGGAGTCCTACCAGTCAAGGTTGAGCTTCCCCGAGCGAAAGCTGATCAATGTGTACTTCGCGTCTATCGACATCACATCACCCGCTCGTTCGGCCTCTTCCAGCACTGGCACGCCGCGGTCAGGGGCGAATGGCAGAACATGCGTCGCGGCCATGACTCTGACGGGCAGGCTCTCGTCTTCAAGCAGTGTCAGGAGAGCCTCACGCCCCTCGGGAAGGTCGCGAATCGACTTGTAGAACGCGTGATGGCTCCTGAAGAGCTGGTTGGCGCGCTTCGGATCAGCATGACTGGCCGCCCACTGCAGAACCTCGCTGCGGTACCTCGCCTGTATCTCGTGCCTAGTGTCCGTCATGAGAGCAGAACTCCGTTCTGGATCCTTGCGCTGACGTCGCGGCGGGCCCCCCGATCTGCTCTGGCCTCACGGGGTCCCACCACGCCACACCCTAACGAGATTTCCCTGCCGCCTTGCGGCCGGGACCGAACTTTCATAAAGGTCATCGCGCCGCTGACGACGGGCACGGCGACGCCCTATCGCCGTCCCGCTCAACGTCCCAAAGCAGACGGCACTCCTCCCATAGGGGGCGGAAACATCGTTAGTTACCCATGTTTCCGGGCGCCAGGCTGCACTTTCAGCACTCCCCAGGGCCCCGGAACCCGGCTACCATCGCATCAGGCACTGGGGAATTCCGTGGCGAGAACGCTCGGGAATTACGTGGCGATCGACAGGAGTGGGCAGCCCCGAGTGAGCGCTCGGATTCGAGCTGGCCGGGTCTTCACCGCGCACGACATTCGCGTGCCTCCTTCAACGCCATCTGCGAGTGCCCGCGGTGGCGGAGCGCGAATTGGACGCGCGAGAGCGCCAGGAGGTCCCACTCGAACCGCGGGCCCCGAACAGCGGAATCCCCGGGGACGGCCCGGAGGCCACCGTTCCTGGGCCTGAGCCAGGTCATCCAATCGCCGATGGCTGCCCCAAAGGGACCAGCGCCGCACCGAGCTCCTCCCGCAGGAAGACCGGGCCGATCAGGACGGGACGGGGCGCCGGTTCAGGCCTCTTCTGGCGCGCTGAGCCTAGTGACGGCGTCGGCGCCCGGGCCGGCGCCGGCCTGTTCATGGCGGGCGCGGAACTCTTCGACGATGGTGGCGTGGGCGTCCGTCAGTTCGTGGAAGAACATGATGGCGCCCGCGGCTGCGCCGAGTACCGCCGGGATCAGTCCGGCGGCGATCTGAATGCCTGCCACCGCCTGCGCGGACTGCACCGCGGAGTGGCCGTCGTAGCCGTCCCCAGGCGAGCGCGTAGCCGGCGAGGGCGCCGCCGATCGCCTGACCGCCAGTCTCAGTCTCGACTCTTCAGTGCGGGTCGATTCCCAGGCGGCGCCGTTCGCGCTGCTGGTTGACGAAGAGGAGGCAGAGGATGCCGAAGAGCAGCAGGAGGCCTCCGGAGAGGGCGAAAGCGTTGGCGTAGCCGGCGGCGGGGGTGGCCGCTCCTCCGATGAGGAGGCCGGAGACAGCGGGGGCGAAGACTCCGCCAGAGGTCAGGACTGCGTTGGCGATCGAGAGGTGGGCTCCACGCTGGGCGACGGTGGTCAGCTCGGCCACCACCAGGTAGGTGAGGGCGAACAGCGCGGGGGCTGTGCCGAAGCCGAAGGTCATGAGGGCCACGGCCAGGGCGGGGGAGGGCATGAGCGTCGCGCCGACCAGTGCGGCTCCGGCGAAGACGGCGGCGCCTCCGAGGATCCAGGTGCGTGACTTGCGGGTGGGGATTCCGCGCTGGTGGAGCCGCTGGGTGAGGGCGCTGAGTCCGACTGTTGCCACGGCTCCCCAGGCTGCGGGCAGGGCGATGAGGCTTCCGGCCTGCTGGCCGGTCAGGTGCAGCACGGTCTGGAAGTAGGCGGGGCCCCAGGACATGGCGAGGGTGAAGGTCCAGTAGCCGAAGAAGGAGGCGAGGACGGCGAAGATCCAGCTGGGGGAGAGGATGGTGCGCCAGTAGGGCACCTTTGAGTCGGCGGCGGGGGCAGCGGCGCGGGCGTCCGGGAGGGCTTGGTGCCCGTCGAGGGCCCGTTCGGCTTCCCTGCTGGTGTAGGGGCCTTCTTTGCCGACGATGGCCCAGTAGAGGGCCCAGACGAGGCCGACGACGGCGAGGATGCCGAAGGCTGCCTGCCACCCGTAGGCGGTGACCACCCAGGCGAGGACGGGGGCGAAGGCGACGATTCCGAGGGTGACGCCGGAGGAGGCCAGGGCCGCGGGGGTGGCGCCCTTCTTCTCGGGGAACCACTTGTACACCCCGTGCATCATGACCGGGGCCAGCGGGCCTTCGCCGGCGCCGAGGAGGAGCCGGCTGGCCCACAGCGCGGGAAGGGAGGCGAACATCAGCACGGGGGCCTGGGCGAGGGACCACAGCAGGCACAGCACGAGCAGGATCCACTTGCTGGGGACCCGGTTCGCGATCGGTGCGGCGAGGATCTGGGCGAGGCCGAAGGTGAAGAACATGGCGCTGCCGACGAGGCCGAAGGCCTCGGGGGAGATGTGCAGTTCCTTCATGATGGGCACGGCGGCGACGCCCAGGACGGCCTTGTCGGCCCAGCTGAGCATCATCAGGAACAGGACCGATACGGTGACCAGCCAGCCGTAGCGGCGCCGGCGGGCGTAGTTCCACGAGGCTGGGCCTGTCTTGGGCGAGGCGGATTGCTGGGCCTGGGGGGTGCTGGGGCTTGCGAGGTGGGTCATGGCGGCCTACTCCTTCGTAGCGCCTGTCTGCCGCGCTGCGGAGACTCGGATGGGGATGGAGGCGAAGAAATGCAGGGTGTTGTGCAGCTCGGGGACGGGGTCCCCGTCGAGTTCGAGGGTCTCGGCCCGGGCGAGGAGGGCCTTGAGGGCGAGTTCGATCTCCAGGCGGGCGATGGGCTGGCCGATGCACTGGTGCAGGCCCATACCGAAGGCCACGTGGCCGGTGGCGTTGCGGTCCAGGTCGAAGGACGAGGCGTCCTCGCCCCAGCGCCGCGGGTCGCGGTTGGCCGCGCCGAGGAACAGCAGGAGCTTGGTGTCGGCGGGGATGGCGATTCCGGCCAGCTCGGTGTCGACGGTGGTGGTGCGGTGGAACATCTGGAAGGGGGATTCGAGCCGGAGCGCCTCGTCGACGGCGAACTTGGCCAGGTGCGGCTCGCGCCGCAGCCTCTCCCACCGCCGGGGTTCGCGGGCCAGGCACAGGATGGTGTTGCCGATGCCGGCCACGGTCGTGTCGACGCCCGCGGAGAGCAGTGCCCTGACGAGCAGGGAGGCCTCCTGGTCGGTGATGTTGCCCAGGTCGGCCTGCTCCCAGATCTTCTCCCCGAACCCGCCGGGCATGAGGCTTCCGCGCGCGCACGCCCACTCGACCCATTCGGCCACGGCCTCGGCCCCTTGGAAGGCGCGGGCCCAGATCTCGTTGCGGGGCCCGAAGGCGTTGAACGCCATGGCGCCGTAGGGCAGGAGGTTCTCCCGGCCCTGGTCCGGGATGCCCACGGCGTCGGGGAAGACCCGCAGCGGGTAGACCTGGGCGAGGTCGGTGACGGCGTCGAAGGCGCCCTTGTCCACCAGCTGGGCGGCGAGCCGCTCCGCCGGCGGGGTGAACCCGGCGGTGAGCTCGCGGACAGAGCCGGGGTGGATGACCTTCGAGAGCCCCCGGCGCATGGCGGTGTGGGTGGGGGGATCGGATTCCAGGATGCCCGCGGGTCGCCATTCGGCCTCCTTGCGGATGTCGGTGGGGCCGACGCCGCCGGAGGAGCAGTAGGTCTCGAAGTCCATGAGGACCTCGCGGACGGGCTCGAAGTGGCTCACGGCGTACACGCCGTACTTCTCGAGGTAGACCACGGGCCCGGCCTCCCGGAGGGCCTCGTGCAGGGCGTACCGGCCCACGAGGTTCTCGGGGGCGAAGGGGTCAACGTCCAGGACGGGCGCCTCCCGGTGCGTCAGAAGCGACATTGCGGTTCTCCAGTGCTTGTCAGAGGTCGAGGGTGAGGCGGGGGCAGCCGGCGGCGGCGCGGGAGACGCAGACCATCATGGTCGCGCTGCGGGCCCGGTCCTCGGGGCTGAGGATGGCGTCGCGGTGGTCGACCTCGCCTGCCAGGACCGGGATCTCGCAGGTTCCGCAGACCCCCTGCCGGCAGGAGGAGAGGACCCGCACGCCCGCTGCCTCCACGGCTTCCAGGACGCTCTCGTCGGCGGCGACGTCCACGACGCGGCCTGTGCGGCGCAGTTCGACCTCGAATGGGCCGGCTGACCCTCCGGCGCCGGGGGCTGCTGCGAACCGCTCGAGGTGCAGGGCGCCGGCCGGCCAGCCGAGGCAGTAGTCCTCGATCGCGTCCAGGAGACGCCGCGGGCCGCAGGCGTAGACGAGGGTGAGGGCGCGCGGGATGCCGAGCAGTCCTTCGAGGTCCAGGCGCCGGCCTTCCTCGGAGGGGAAGAGGAGGACCCGCTCGGGGCCGTAGGCGTCGAGCAGTTCCTGGGCGAAGGCCATGGTCCGCAGGCTGCGCCCGCCGTAGGCGAGCCGCCATTCGCGCCCGGCCTGCTCTGCCGCCTCGATCATCGGGACCATCGGGGTGATGCCGATTCCTCCGGCGAGAAAGAGGTACTTCCGCGACGGGGCGAGGGAGAAGTTGTTGCGGGGACCGCCCACGACCACGTGGGCGCCGACGCCCAGCTCGTCGTGGACGTAGGCCGACCCGCCACGGGATTCGGGCTCGCGCAGGACGGCGATCTCCAGGCTCGCCCGGTTGGCGGGGGAGGAGCAGACCGAGTACTGGCGCGTGTGCCCGGGGATGTGCAGGTCGACGTGGGCGCCGGCCTCCCACTCCGGGAACTGGCCGCCGTCGGCTGGCCGGAGGGTGAGGTGCGCGACGCCGTCGGCCGCCTCGCGACGCTCGGCAACCACCGCGCCCAAGGTGGCGGAGACGGGGAGCGGGCGGTCCACGCCGGCCTCGGCAGGTGCGCTCATCGGGTGTCCTTTCGATTCTGGCGGCTTCGCGTGATCCCAGTCACTTGCGAGGCCATGGAATGACGATAGGCCCGGACACTGCCGGGGATCACGAGGGGTTTACCACTGGATGGAAAAGGTTCTCGGGCCGCCTGCGTCGCGCTCCGCCGCTTCAGGGCTGGGGGCTCAGATCGCGCCCGATTGCCTTGGCCGCGACCTGGAGCGCGGGGAGGGTGCGCTCGACGGAGAGAACCTTGCCGACGACGACGACCCCGAGCGCTGCGAGCAGCCTGGCCTCCGTGTTGAACACCGGCACGGCCATCCCGGAGGTGCCAAGGGCGTGCTCCTCGACGGTCGTGGCGTACCCGCGCTCCCGCACCCGCAGGAGCTCCTGGGAGAGGCGGGACGGATCGGTGATGCTGTGGCGGGTGTCCCGTGCGAGTTCGGCGAAGGCGCGTTCGACGACGGGCCGGGGGGCGTGGGCGAGCAGGACCTTGCCGCCGGCGCTGGTGTGCAGGGGCAGCCTCTCCCCGACTCTGGCGACCGGCTGCCCGACGGCGGTCCCGGCGATGCGCTCAAGCACGAGCGCGCGGGCGCCTTCGAGGACCATCAGGTTCACCACGTGCCGCGTTGCGAACAGGACGTCATGCATGTAGGGCGCCGCGACGTCGCGCAGGCCCTTCTGGACCGGGGCGAGCATACCCAGGGTCCAGAGGCGGTGGCCGATCTGGTACCGCCCGTCATTCGTTCTGGCCAGGGCCCCCCAGTCGACGAGCTCGCTCAGGAGCCGGTGGCAGGTGGCGACGGGGGTGCCCGATCGGCGGGCGATCTCGGACAGGCCGAGGACTGGGTGCTCCTGGTCGAACGCGGCGAGCACGTTCAGGGCCCGGGACGTGACCGAGCGTCCTGCAGCCTGCGCCCGACCGGCCACGACCTCACCTCACAGG
The DNA here is from genome assembly GCF_049332655.1 of Sinomonas sp. P47F7. Classification (GTDB taxonomy): domain Bacteria; phylum Actinomycetota; class Actinomycetes; order Actinomycetales; family Micrococcaceae; genus Sinomonas. Next base: position 2,241,650 of record NZ_CP186327.1, read on the forward strand.
ATCGGGCGCCCGCCTCGCGCGGGCTGCCCCTTCCAACGATACGACGGCAGTTCTGAACGGCTAGGCCGGGGCGTCCGAAGGCTCAGCGCGGGGCGGGCACGCGGCCGGGCACGAACCGCTGGCCCGGCTGCGCGACCGTGATCCGCCCGTCGAACTCCTGGGCGACCCCGGCCGTCCACTCCTCGTCGGTGGCGACGCCGGCGAGGTGGGAGAGCACGACATGCCCCACCTGGGCAGCGGCGGCGATACGCCCCACCCCGGAGGGGGTGGTGTGGGAGATCTGCTGGTGGTTGAGGAACTCGGGCCCGAAATCGCGGTCGGCGAAGAACGCAAGGTTCACGGCCTCGTGCACGAGCAGGTCGGCGCCGCGGGCGAGCCTGGCCACGTTCGCGCACTCTGCCGTGTCCCCGGAGATCACCACCGAGCCGTACCGGGTGTCGAAGCGGAAGGCGAAGGCGGGGAAGACGGGCGGGTGCTCGACCAGGATCGCGCAGACCCTCACGTGCTCGTCGGAGTAGACCTCGAACGGCTCCATGGCCGGGGCGTGCTCGGGGCCCGCCGCTGCCGCGCCGGGAGGCAGCGGGATGTCCACGGCCCTGACGATCCGGCGCAAGTCGGGGCGGCCCTCGTCCGTGATGCGGATGCGGATGTCGTAGTCGTAGGCGGCCAGGATGCTGGCGACCATGGCGCTGGTCTCCGGTCCCGGCCCGTAGACCGGCACGTCGGCGGTGAAGCCCTGCACCGGGAGCCCCCAGTTCCACAGGAGGTAGGCGGGGAGCTCGCCGACGTGGTCGGAGTGCAGGTGGGTGATGAAGGCCGCCTTCAGGTCCTTGCCGAGCAGGCCCGCGGCGTTGGCCTGCCGGGTGACCCCGAGACCGAAGTCCACCAGATAGTGCGCGCCGTCCACCACGATCGCGGTAGCGATGCCCGGGGCCCCGGAGCGGATGGCCGGGCCCGCAGCGGTGCCCAGGGTGATCACTTCCAGCCCGTGCTCACGCCCAAAGGATGTCTCTGTCATGGTCTGGTCCTTCTCTCAGCCGGCCGAAGCGGCGGCCGGGGCAGCGGTGGGGGTGGAGGTGGAGTGCTCGCGGGCGTTGACGGTGCGCAGCTCGAGGTACGGGTCGAGCCCGTAGATTCCCCGCTCGCGCCCGATGCCGGAGGCCTTCCACCCGCCGAAGGGGGCATCGAGCTCGACCTGGGTGTGCTGGTTGATCCACACGGTCCCGACCTCGAGGCGCTCGGCCAGGGCTTGCGCCTTGTCGAGGTCGGGGGTCCACACCGAGGCCCCGAGCCCGAATTCCTGGCCGTTGAGCCTGCCGACCAGGTCGTCGAGGTCGGTGTAGGCGACGATTGGCAGGGCGGCGCCGAACTGTTCGGTCGCCACGAGCGGGGCCTCGAACGCGGCGCCGGTGACAACGGTCGGCTCAAGGAAGTAGCCGGGCAGTTCTGTTCCGCGCCCGCCGCCCGACGCGATCCGTGCCCCGGACTCGACGGCGTCGCGCACGAGCCCCTCGACGAGTTCGCGCTGGGAGCGGCTGTGCATGGGGCCCATCGTCGTCCCCTGATCCACCCCGCGGCCGACGACGAGGCGCCCGGCCTCGGCGGCGATCGCCTCGACGAGCTCGGCCTCGCGTTCGGCGGGGACGAAGACGCGCTTGACCGCCATGCAGACCTGGCCGGCGTTCCGGAAGGCGGAGCCGACGATGCCGGCGGCCGTGAACTGCGCATCCGCGTCCGGCAGGACGATCGCGGGGTCGTTGCCGCCGAGCTCGAGCGTCACACGCTTCACCGTCGGTGCAGCCTGGGCGGCGATCGCGGCCCCCACCTCGGTCGAGCCGGTGAAGGAGATCTTGCGGACCTTATGGTGCTCGCTCAGCGCCCGGTTGACCTCGCGCCGGCCGGTGAGCCACTGGACGACTCCCGGAGGGACGAACTGCGCGACGGCGTCGACGAGGGCGATCGTTGACAGGGGCGTGGTGGGGGAGGGCTTGGCGATGACGGTGCACCCGGCCGCGAGGGCGGGGGCGAGTTTGACGCTCAGGAGCGAGATGGGGAAGTTCCACGGGGTGATCGCCGCGACCACCCCCACAGGCCGCCGCTGCACGAGGACCTCGCGTCCCTGTCTCTCCGGCAGCCTTTCCTGTTCCTCCCACTCGAGCGCCGCGTAGTAGTCGAACACGTCGGCGGCCACCAGGACCTCCCCGACCGCTTCCCGGAGGACCTTGCCCTGTTCGAGGGAGAGCGTCCGCCCGATCTCGCCCGCCCGTGAGCGCAGCGCCTCGGCGCCGCCCCCCAGGGCTTCCCGCCGCCGTCCACGGTCCGCCGCCCAGCCCGGGCCCGCGCCGACCGCGCGGGCGACGGCGCAGTCGACGTCTTCGGCTCCGTGCAGCGGTGCGGAGCCCACGCGCTCGAGCGTGGCCGGATCGTGCACGTCGTAACGGGCTTGCATCGGACTCCCTCCGGCGGTGCCGCTCCTGCGGGCAACCGCCTGACTTCGGCTTGGACTGCTATCAGGGTCCCGACCCCACGGCCGGAGGACAATCGGTCTTGTCCGCCCAGTGGAAAGCAGGGATTGCCGCCCCATGATCCAGGGCCAACAGTTGGTGGCAAGCCAAACGAACGTCGCGCAGCCGTGTGCCGAAACAGGGACCGGGGCTGGGCCGATCACCCTGGAGGGAACAATGGAACTGAGCCTGGCAGAGCGCACCGTCGTCGTCACCGGCGCCGCCTCGGGCATCGGCGCCGCGTCCGCCGAGCGCTTGCGCGCCCTCGGAGCGCGGGTCATCGGCGTCGACCGCAACGTGCCGGTCGGAGCCTCCGACTTCGTCCAAGCGGACCTCTCCACCGCAGAAGGCGCCGAGAAGGCCGCCCGAGCCGTCACAGCACTGGCCCCGCGGCTCGACGGCCTTGCCAACATCGCCGGCGTCCCCGGCACCGCCCCCTGGGAAACCGTCCTCGCGGTCAACGTCCTCGGCCTCCGCGCCCTCACCGCAGCGCTCGTCCCGGCCATCCGGGAAGGAGGCTTCGTCACGAACCTCGCCTCCAGCGTCGCCGACGGCTGGGCCGAGCGCCTCCCCCAGATCCGCGCCTTCCTCCGCATCGACGACCCTCAAGAGGCGCTCGCCACGGTCACTGGGAATGCGGAGGTCACAACCAACTCCTACCGCTTCTCCAAGGAGTGCGTGCGCGTGCTGACCCAGACCACCGCCGCTGACCTCCTCGGCAAGCACATCAGAGTCAACTCCGTGAGCCCGGGCCCCGTCGACACCCCCATCCTCGAAGACTTCAAGCGCGACCACGGACCCGGAAAAGTCGAGGGCGCCATCAGCCTCCTCGGCGGGGCCGCCACTCCCGGCTCGATCGCCGACATCGTCGTCTTCCTCGCCACCGACTCGGCCCGCTGGGTCAACGGCGCCGACATCAGGGTCGACGGCGGCCTCGCCGCCCACCGCTTCGCCCACACCCAGATCGCCTCTATGGCCTGATCCGCGACGGAAGAACGCGCCTCGAACCGGACAGCACCCCTGAGAAGAGGCGAGCCGTCCCAGAACCGGGTGGGTCCAGCGCGGGCCGGGCCGGATCTGTGCGACTTTCAGAAGCGCGGCACGCCGTAGCCCAGAGGCGGGGCCGCTTCGTCCGAATTGGCGCGTGGCTTCCATGAGGATGCCCACCGACCGGCGAAAGGCTGAAAAACGCACACCGCTCGGATCCAGCCAAGAAGGGGATGGGGCAGTTCGGGCCACGCACCGCGTCTGCAGGCCTACTGTGCCTTCCGGTGGATCGACTTGTAGGTCAGGTATGCGCCCAGGCCTTCGGCGCCGTACTCGGTTCCGAGCCCGGAGTCGTGCCGTCCGCCGAAGGGGGCGGAGTGGTTCGAGGCGAAGAAGTTGATGCCGATCGAGCCGGTGTCCACCCGGTCCGCCACCGCCAAGGCGGCGTCGGGGTCGGAGGAGAAGACGAGGCCCCCGAGCCCGAATTCGGTGTTGTTGGCCAATGCGACGGCCTCGTCGAGCCCGCGGCCCGGCCCCGCCTCGTCGTACTTCAGGATCGTCAGGACTGGCCCGAAGATCTCCTCCCGGGCCACGCGCATGGTTGGGGTGACGTCCGCGAACACGGTCGGTTCGATGAAGTAGCCTCCTTCGAGGCCGTCGGCCAGCGACGCGGCGCTGCCGCCGGTCGTTGCCCGCGCGCCTTCGGAGAGTCCGGACTCTATGTACTGCATGACGGTCTCGAACTGGGCCTTCGTCGCGCTCGGCCCGAATACGGTGGCCGGGTCCAGCGGGTCGCCCTGGGGTGCGGCGGCGATGACGGCGGTGGCCATGTCGACGACCTCGTCGTATCGGGAGGCCGGTGCCAGGATGCGCGTGGAGATGTAGCAGGTCTGGCCGGTGTTGCGCATGGAGGAGCGGATGAGGACGTTGGCCATCGCATCGAGGTCGGCGTCGGGCAGCACGATCGCGCTCGACTTGCCCCCGAGCTCGAGGGTCACGGGGCGCAGCAGCTCCCCACAGGCCGCGGCGATGCGCCGCCCCACCGGGGTGGAGCCGGTGAATGCGACCTTGTCCACGCCCGGGTGCTTCACGAGGGCGTCGCCGAGGCGGCCCGATCCGGTCACGAGATTGACGACGCCGGCCGGCACTCCCGCGGCGGCGACGGCGTCGATGATGAACCGGATCGAGAGCGGCGTGGGCGAGGCCGGCTTGATCACCACCGTGCACCCTGCCAGCAGCGCCGGGGCGAGCTTGATGACCACGAGGTTGATCGGGAAGTTCCACGGCGCGATCAGCGCGCACACGCCCACCGGGTCGCGCCGCACCACGGACTCCTGGCCCGGTGCGAACGGGAAGGGGCGCACGTCCTCGCGCTCGAGGTACTCGGCGAGCGTTGCGAAGTACCGGAAGATCCCTGCCGCGTTCGCTGCGGCTCCTCGGGTCTCGATGATCGGGGACCCGTTCTCGCGCGTGTTCGTCAGCGCGAGGATCTCGGCGCGGGCCTCAATCTCCTCCGCGATCCGCATCAGGTACGCGGCGCGTTCGGAGGGGGAGAGCCGTGGCCAGGGGCCGGTGTCGAAGGCTCGGCGTGCGGCGCCCACTGCTGCGTCGATGTCCTGCGCCGAGCCGTCCGGCACGGCGCCCCAGACCCCGCCCGTGGCCGGGTCGGTGACGGGGTTGCGGCCGGTGCCGGAGGCAGGGGTGTAGTCACCGTCGATGAACATGTCGTCCACCAGCGAGTAGGGCAGGTCGAGTGAGGCGCGCCTCGCGCACGCATCGGCGGACGACGGCGCCGCCGCGCCGTCCGCGCTCGGCTGAATGGGGGTGGTGGTCATCGGAGCACTCCTGTCTTGAGCAGGGCGTTGGAGCGGGCGAGGTCGGCAGTGGCCATCTCAACGGCTGCGGCGGTGATGAGTTCGGGCACGATCTCAGCGGCGAGCCTGTCGGTGTAGGTGGCCGGGTCCATTCCGAACCACGAGGAGGCGAGGGCGATCCCGGCACGGTCGAATCTCCAGAGCCGGTCGGCGTCCCGGACGAGGGCGTCCTCGAGGGAGTAAGCCACGCGGCGGGTGTCGTGGCCGTCGATGATGGCTGCGACCCGCTCGACGAACTCCTCCGAGTAGCCCAGCCCGGGCAGCACTTCGCGTGCCACGAGGCAGCCCTGGTGCTCGTGTTCGTAGCGGATCTGGGCCTTGCGCCAGTCCCCAGTGAAGCCCTCGGAGAGGATGCGGGACTCGTCGACTCGGGCCCAGCCGGTGTCATGCAGGAGGGTCGCGACGAGCACGAGCTCCCGATCGGCGGAGGGGTAGGCGGCGCAGAGCCGCTCGGCGTAGGCTACCGAGATCGGCAGGTGGATGTCGTTCCCGCGGGCGCGGGTGTAGGTGGCCACGGCTCGCCAGAGCGGGTCCAGAGAGTCGGCGGCACTCGGCGTCTCGCAGATGGGCCGGGTGTCCACGCGGCCCTCGGCGGGGATCGGCCGGGCGGGGCGGGCGGCGACGAAGGCGTCGGCGCGGGTCTGGTCGATGCCCGGGCGGTCGGCAGCGGGTGATGCCGGCGGCGCGCTCGTGGTCGAACTCTCCTGGGTGGGGGCGAGAGCGGGGCGATCGGGCATGGGGTCCTCCGGTGCAAGGTCTGATGAGTCGGGCGGCCGAGGCTTGGCGGTTGACGCTCAGACGGCCAGCGACTTGAGCTGGACGGCGGGACTGCCCGCGGCGTCGGAGCGCATGTTCTGGCCCTTCGCGAGGGCGTTCTTGACGGCCATGAAGTCCAGGGGCGCGTTCACGCAGTCCGCCGCGATGATTCGCCCATTGCGGTAGTAGAGGACCGCGAACTTCCCGCGTTCGTCGTCCCGCCGCACCACTGTCTGGTCGAAGCCCATCGACAGGCCCGCAATCTGGAGCTTGAGATCGGCTTGGTTCGACCAGAACCAGGGAATCCCGGCGTAGTCCTCGCTCCGGCCCATGAGCGAATACGCGGCCACCTTGGCGTGCTCGATGGCATTGTTGACGCTCTCGAGCCGTATACGCTCGCCGGCGGGGGAACCCGGCACGGGGTTGGGCATATTCGCGCAGTCACCCACGGCCACGGTGGTGCCGTCCGAGGCGAGCGCGTGGGCGTCCACAACGATCCCGTTCTCAACTGTTAGGCCCATCTGCTCCGCAAGCTCCGTGTTCGGGACCACACCGATGCCCACGAGCACTACCTGCGCGGGAAGCACCTCACCGCCTGCAAGTTCGACGCCGGCGACGGCCTTCCCGCCGTCGTGCGTTGCCCCGGGGACCAAGCGTGAGATGCGTGCGCCGAGGCGGATGTCCAAGCCCCGGGCGCGATGGGCCTCGAGGAAATACTCGGCGGTCTCCTCGCCCACGGCCCGCCCGATGAGCCGAGGCCCGTGCTCGAGCAGCACGACGTTCTTGCCCATCTTCTTCAGGCTGGACGCAGCCTCGAGACCGATGAACCCGCCGCCGATGACGACGACGTCCGTCGCGTCGCCGACAAGGGCTTTGAGGGCCAGGGCGTCATCGGCGTTGCGGAGGTAGACGACCCCGGTGAGATCCGCGCCGTCGACCGCGAGCTTCCGGGCGCGGGCTCCCACGGTGAGGGCGAGGCGCTTGAACGGGAACTCGGCGCCGGACTCGGCGACCGCGACGCCGGAGCCGTCTGGGTTCTTCTCGACCCGCACGATCCGCTGGTCCTTGACGAGCGTGACGCTGTGCTCGGCCCAGTACTCGTTCGAGCGGAAGATGAGGGACTCGTTGCCGACTTCGCCCTGGAGCCACTCTTTCGAGAGGGCCGGGCGCTGGTAAGGCCGGTGGTTCTCCTCGCCGAGGAGCGTGATGGGCTCCTCGAAGCCGAGAGCGCGCAGCGAGACGGCGAGCTGGACGCCGGACTGGCTCGCGCCGACGATGAGGAGCCCTGTCGCCTGGGGGATGGGGACAGCCATTTCAGACCTGCGTTTCGGGGGTGGTCACGTACAGATCCATCCCGTCTTGGAGCTTGAGCTGGCACGAGAGGCGCGAGTTCTCCTCGCGGTCCACGGCGGTGCCGTAGAGCATCTCGTCCTCCATGGGCTCCATCGGCGGGAGCTTGCCGAGGCAGTCCTCGCGGACAAAGACGTGGCAGGTGGCGCACGAGAGCGAGCCGCCGCATTCGGCGACGATCCCCGGCACGCCGTTGCGCACTGCGGTCTCCATCACGGAGTCGCCGGGGCGTCCCTCGATGTCGCGGACGGTGCCCTCCGCGTCGGTGTAGTGGACGGTGGTTGTCATGGCTCGTGTGCTCCTGGGTTTCTCAGATGAACTGCCGGCCGCCGTCGACGACGAGGGTCTGGCCGGTCATGTAGGCAGAGTCGGGGCTTGCGAGGAAGAGCGCGGCGCCCACGATGTCCTCGGGCTGGCTGGCCCGCTTGATCGCGCCCCGGTCCACCCCGTACGTCTCGGCATTCTCGATGAGCCCGTAGCTCGCCTCGGTGAGCGTGAACCCGGGGGCGATCGCGTTGACGGTGATGCCGCGGCGGCCGAGCTCTTTCGCGAGGACCCGGGTCAGCGCGATGACGCCGCCTTTGGAGGCCACGTAGTGGGCCCACTGCTCGGAGCCTGAGTAGACGGTGGCACTCGCGAGGTTGATGACCCGCCCGCCGTCGCCCAGATAACGGCTCGCCGCTCGCGTGATGAGCCAAGGGCCCTTCAGGTTCACGCCCATCACGAGATCCCATTCGCCCGGGTCGATCTCCTCGAACGGGGTTCGTGTCACCGTGGCGTAGATTGCGGCGTTGTTGACGACGACGTCGATCCGGCCCCCGCCGAAACCGGCGGCCTCGGCGGCCATCGCATCGGTTGATGCCACATCGGTGACGTCGACCTTCAGGGCGGTCGCCTGGGCGCCTGCCTCGCGGACGAGCTGCGCTGTCTCCTCAGCCCCGGCCGCGTTCAGGTCGGCGACCGCCACGCGGTAGCCGCGGGAGGCGAAGCCGAGAGCGAAGGCCCTCCCCAGACCCCCGGCCGCACCTGTGATGAGCGCGAGTCGGGGAGCCTGGGCGTGGGTGGTGCCGGGTGAAGCGGGGTTCTGCTCAGGCATGCGCAGGCTCCTGCAGCTGCTCGCCGTGGGCCCCTGGGCCTTCGAGAACGGGGGCGTCGAGGATCTCCACGATGCCCTTCGTCCCGTCGACGCGCAGACGCTGGCCGGTTCGGATCGTTGTGGACGCCGAGCCCGTTCCGGTCACGGCGGGGAGGCCGTACTCGCGGCACACGATGGCGGCGTGGCTCATCATGCCGCCGATGTCTGTGACGGCCGCGGCGATCTTGCCGAAGATCGGGCCCCACGAGGGGGCGGTGACGGTCGCGACGAGGATTTCGCCCTGCTGGACCTCGGAGAGCTGGTCCGCGTGGGTGACCACACGGGCCGGGCCCTCCACGACGCCAGGCGAGGCCGCCATGCCGCGCAGGCCCCCGCCCTCGACAGTTTCGCCCTCGCCGAGCCACTGCTGCACCTGCTCGGTCGTGATGCCCCATAGCATGCGGGTGAACGGCTCGGTGATGGAGGCCGGCGGGGTGTTCAGGGCGGGCGCGGGGCGGGCGGTCTTGAGCGCGTCGACGATCTTCCTGCGCCGCTCGATCTCTTCGGGCCAGTAGCTGGGGCCGATCGGCTGGACCGCGCCGACCCCCCACCAGGTGACGAGGTCGAAGATCGCGTCGCGGACCTCGTTCCGGCCCAGATACAGCAGGTCGTCCGGCTTGTTCCAGAAGCCCTCGGCATGGAACAGCCGGGAAAGCTGGCGGATCTTGCGCCAGAAGACGCCCATGGTCCAGTGCTCGATGTAGAAGTTGTGGTTCTCCACGTACGGGTAGCACTGGGCGGCGAGGCCGCGCTTCGCGTCGAAGAGGGCGAGGTTGTCCCCGTCGAGCAGCTCGCGGTATTCCACGACGATCCGTTCCTTCTCGGCGACGAGCTCCTCGACGGGCCGCAGGATCTCCTGGCCGGCGTCGAGCCGGGCGATGTAGTCCTTGATGTAGCCCAGCGGGATCTCCGGGTGCTCGTTCCAGTACTTGTCGTGGCCGTAGAAGCCGTTGCCCACGGTGAAGTTGAACCACGGCTCGTGCGCCTCGTCCCAGCGCGCCATCCAGTGCTCCCCGCCCGGGGAGGCCTGGATCGCCGCGAGCGTGCCCTCGGCGTCGTCCGTGTCTGCGAAGGCAGGCTGGAGGCCGAGCTCGACGGCCAGGGCCGCGAGGCCCTTGAGCTCGTCGTCGGGGCGGAACAGCTCCATGTCCACGCCCTGGACCATCGTGGCGATCGACTGGTCCGGGACGTTCGGGAAGACCTGCTTGCAGAAGTTGAAGAAGTCCAGGTACGCGATGTAGCCGAGGTTGAGGAACTCGAAGTGGTACTGCCAGTTCTGGTAGGCCAGCTGGATCAGGCGGTCGTAGCTGTCCAGGAGCACCTCGGAGCCGTCCATGGCCTTGCCCGAGCGGATGTCCTCGATCGGGACGACGGCGGGCGGCTTGGCGAAGGAGATCTGCTCCATCTCGTCGATGGTGCCCTTGACCTTGGCGTGCCACTGCTCGAGCAGGCGCGGCCAATTCTGGAAGTAGTAGCCCACACGCTCCTCGAACAGCGGCACGCGCTCGGCGATCTGATCCTCCGGCACGGGAATAGGGCTCATGTAGAGGTAGCCGAGGTGGATCCGGAAGTCGATCCCGTTGGCGTTGGGGACCATGAGGTGCCGGGCGTTGTACTGGCCCAGGCACTTGACCGCGAACTCGCCGCCGATCGTCTCGAACGGCTTGAAAACCGTGGGCCAGTGCTGGGAGTCGCAGAACCAGAACTTGGCGTCCTCGGCCTCCTTGAGTTTGTCCTGGAACACGAGGTAGTAGGGGTACAGCTTCTCCCAGCCCTCGGCGCCCGCGGGGACCGGGAGCTCGGACGGCTTCGGGAAGGACTTCATCGACATTGGCGTGTCCTCTTTCTCTTCGTGCTTTCTGAGGGGCGGTGGGGCTATGCGGTGAGCTTGATGGAGCCCCAGCTGAAGCCGGATGCCGCGGGGCCGCCCGCCGCCGTCGTGCTCACCACGGGCTGGGGTGCCGTCTTTGGCTTCGCTGAATGGACCGTCTCGGGGCGGGCCTGCAGGAGCAGGAGGTTCTCGCCCTCGGGCAGGTCTGCGTCGAGGGCCCACTCGACGTCTTGCGGGCACCTGTAGTGCTTCTCGGCGCGCTTGGCCAGCATCGCGACGGCGGCGAGCTGGGCGTCGGTGAGACAGCGGCGGGCGCGGCGTTCGGCGTCGACCTCGCGCTCCACGAGGCGCCGCGCCCCGGGGTCGGGGACGAGCTCGGCCTGCTTGTCGCCGAGGTGCTCCGCGACGAGCGCCAAGGTGACCTTGTCGAGGACGATGTTGTCAGGGGTCACCTGGCCCGAGACGACCATCTCCCCGACACCGTAGCTCGCCTCGATCGTGATCTTGGAGCGGTCCCCGTTGGCCGGATCGAGGGTCATCGCGACGCCCGAGGACTTCGCGTTGACCATCTTCTGCACCACGACGGCCATGGAGAGGCCTTCGTTGGGGATGTTGTTCTTGAGGCGGTACGTGATGGCGCGGGACGTGTAGAGCGAGGCCCAGCACTTGCGGATGTGCTCGCCCACGGCGTCGAAGCCCTCGAGCCACAGGTACGTGTCCTGCTGGCCCGCGAACGACGCTTCGGGGAGGTCCTCCGCCGTCGCGCTCGAACGGACGGCCACCGGGACCGGTGCGTCGAAGCGTGACTGGAGCGCGGCGTAGGCGGTGACGGTCTGGGCGCGCGCCTCGGCTGGGACCGGGCATGATTCGATGTCGGCGCGGATCCTTGCCGAGACCGTGTCGACCTGTGCGACATCCTCCGGGTCGAGGCCTGCGAGGAGCGCGTGGACCCGCCGCGTGATGCCGGATTCGGCCATGAAAGCGTCGAACTGGGCCGTTGTGACCACAAAGCCGGGCGGGACCGGCATGCCCGCGGCCGTCATCGTCACGAGCGAGGCGCCCTTGCCGCCCAGCGCCGCAAGCGTGGGCTCGATTCCGCCGTCGAAGAACTGCACGTAGTCGGTGCTTTCCATCGTGCTCACGCCTTCAGTCCTCCCAGCTCACGGGCACCGCGATCGGGACGCGGAACGACAGGTTCTCGCGGAACTCGATGCTCTCCCGATCGTCCACGCGCAGGTGGGGGATCTTCGCCGTGGCCTCCTCGAGGGCGATCTTGGCCTGGAGCTTGGCGAGCATGTTGCCGAGACAGTAGTGGATCCCGAAGCCGAACGAGAGATGCTCCCGGGCGTTCGGGCGGGTGATGTCGAAGGTCTCTGGGTCCTCGAACTTGGACTCGTCCCGGTTGGCCGAGCCCATGACGAGCAGGAGGCCTGCGCCCGCCGGAATCTTCACGCCGCCGATCTCGGCGTCCTTGAGTGCCTTGCGGCGCCAGGCCACGATCGAGCCGGAGTAGCGGAGCACCTCGTCGATCGCGCCGGGGATCCTCTTCGGGTCCTCGACGAGCTTGGACCACGTTGCCGGGTCTGCGGCAAGGAGGCGCAGCGCGTTGGAGATGAGCGTCGTCGTGGTCTCGTGCCCGGCGAAAAGGAGGCTGTAGGCCACCGAGGCGATCTCGTGGTCGGAGATCTCGGCGCCGTCCTGCTGGGCCTTCACGAGGTCTGCGATGAGGTTGTCGCCGCCCTCGCGGTGTGCCTTGGCGACCAGTGCGAGGCAGGCCTGCCAGTATTCGACGAGGTTGTGGGCGTGAGGGGTCTGCTCCTCGTCGCTCAGGTCGCCCCAGGTCATGGCGGCGCGCGAGTCGGACCAGCGCTTGTAGTCGTCGATCCTCGTCGGATCCTCGCCGATGAGGGTCAGGATCGTGATGGTCGGAACCTCGTAGGCGAGGTCCCGGACGATCTCCCCGTGCCCGGTGCCCCGGGCAAGCATCGCGTCGAGCCGCTCCGCGACGTTCCCGTGGATGAAGGGCTCGAGCGTCTTGTACCGCCGGGGCGTGAAGGCCTTCTGCACGATCCCGCGGATGCGAGTGTGCTCCGGCGGAATCCGGGCCGAGAGGCCCGAGTAGGCGGTGAAGCCGCCCTCGTTCATGATCTGCGTGGCCTCCGGGCCGCGCTTCCGGACCGGCGCCTGGGCGTTCTCTGAGGAGAAGGTCTCCCAGTCCTCGAAGACGGCCTTGATGTCGTCGTAGCGGGTGACCACGTAGTAGTCGATCCGGTCGTCGTACATGACGGGCTCCTCGGCGCGGAGCCGCGCGTACGCGGGGAATGGGTCCTTCATCTGGAATGGCTCGTAGCCATGGTGGGGTGACGTGGGGGCCGATTCGTGCGCCGGACCGCGGGCGGCTGCGCCGCCCGGCAGCGTCCCGGTCGCCCCTGACGATTCCGCCCCGAAGCCGAACGGGCATCCCGTTCCCTGAGTCGACAATGACATCAGTTCTCCTTGTAGCTGGACCTTGGCTTTGCGGCCCTCTGGGCCTGCCCGTCTGTCTCGCTCCAGTGTGGGCTGAATCACGGGCAAGTGGCTGCCTCGCCTTCCACTCAGTGGAATCAGATTGCTATCTCCCCAGCCCCGCATTGGCGCGCAGCGTCTCGAAGGGAACGTGCGCCGTCGCCCGCTCGATCTGTGCCGAGATTCCGCGCAGCGTGGGCAGATGGCGGATCATGGTGCCCGCTTGAGACGAGAGCACGACCAAGCCGAGCCCGGCCGCGATCCGGCCTGAGTGGAAGACGGGGACGGCGATCGACGCCGAGCCGAGGCGGACCTCTTCGGCTGTCGTCGCATAGCCCAGCTCGCGGATCTGGACGAGCTCCTCGGCGAGCCGGGCAGGGTTCGCGTGGGTGTACGCCGTGGGCTGCTCGAGGCGGCGGTCGAGGTACGCCTCGCGCACCCAGTCCTCCTCGAAGGCCAGGATCACCTTGCCCACCGCCGTAGCATGCATGGGCAGCCTGCCGCCGGCCCGGGAGGCGCGGGGCACGCGCTTGGTGCCGTAGATTCGGTCGATGTACAGCACCTCGTGGCCCTCTCGGATTGCGAGGTGCGCCGTCTCCCCGGTGAGCGAGAACAGGTCCTGGACATACGGCCGGGCCGTGTCCCGGAGCGCACGCCCTGCATTCTGCCCGAGCTCCCACAGACGGATCCCCAACTGGATCCGGCCCTGAGGGTCCCGCGCGAGCGCTCCCGACTCGACGAGCTCGCCGACGAGCCGGTGAGTAGTGGTCAGCGGCAGGCCCGAAGCTTCCGCCAGCTCGGTGAGGCTCATCGAGCGGCGCCCGGATTCGAAGGCGAAGAGGATCGCGAGAAGCTTCGAGGCCACGCTACGGCCCGGCTCGCTGCTCCCTCCCGCCATAGTGCCTCCTCACGCAGACCCGGCTAGGGCAACTCTAGTGCTGCCCGCTCGTGCCAGAGGTTCGCCGACTCTATTGCTGCCAGCCCGCGGGCGAGGGCCTTGGCGGCGTCCGTCAACAGATGCCCGTGGACCCGGGAACTGCACAGCCGCAGGGCGCCGGCGCGGTCCAGCCCGAACCAGTCCATGACGGTGTCCAGACCGTGAGGGGTGAGCCGCCACGTCTTGTCCGCGTCCTTCACGATCGCGTCCTCGATCGAGAGCGCCTCGCGGCGCGAGTCGTGGCCGTCCACGATTTCGACGATCCGTTGCGCGCGCTCTCCCCGGACGCCCAGCTCGGACAGGATCCCCGCGGCAAGCCTGGCGCCCTCCTTCTCGTGGAGGAGGACCAGGTCCGGGCGGCCGCCGCCGGGCGCGATCGCCTCGAGCACTTCGTCCGGAGGCACTTCCGACCATCCGACATCATGCAGCATTATCGCGGGAAGCACGACGCCAGCGTCCGCCTCAGGGTACGCCTCGAGCAGCGACCGGGCGATCGCGACCGCGTACAGGGTGTGCGCATCGTTGCTGCGGACCCTCAGGTGCCGGACAGCGAGCGGCCAGATCCGCGACAGCTCCCCTCCGAGCTCCCCAGCGAGGGACAGGACGCCCTCGGCTTCGGACGGGACGTGTGCGGAGAGCTCGCGGCCGAGGCGGTTCGCAGCAGGGGATAGCTTGCAGGACACAAGTCAAGTGGAACGGCGCGGCCGCGCCCGGCGCCAGAGCCGGCTTCCACCCAGCGGAAGATATCCCTTTCCGGTGTCGGCTCAGCCCTGTGAGACGTGGAGCGGCTGGTCTGCGACCGGCTGGCAAGGTTGGTGCTGGTCGCCTTTTCCTTGGCTCTCCGTGAGCCTTCGGTGTGATTTGTCCGGTCAAGGGTTGGCGGCCGGCGCCCGCCCGGCCCACACCGATGGCTTGATCAGAAGACTGCCCGGCCCTGAGAGGTCGTGGCCCATCACAGGCTTGCCCCGGAGTGGCTCTTCCCGCGCGACGCCGGCAGTGCCGCGACCGGAATGATCGCCCGCATTGGAGAAAGGAACCTTGGGAGCGATGACCACAGTCGCCCGGTCCCGCCCGTACGTCATCGGCGTGGACACCCACGCCCGCACCCACACTCTCGTCATCCTCGTCGCATCGACCGGTGAGCAACTCGGCTGCGAGCAGTTCCCGGCCTCAGCCGCAGGCATGCGCAGAGCCGTGGACTGGGCAGGATGCTGCCCGGGCGGCAACCTCGCCGCTCGTTGGGTAATCGAGGGGATCGGAAGCTATGGAGCCTAGCTCGCCAACGAGGTCATGAAGGCCGGCTACGAGGCCGTCGAGGCCCCGAAGGTACCCACGCACACGTCGGGCCACAGGGAAGTCCGACGCGCTGGACGCGGCGGCGATCGCGCTCTCACAGGATCCCACCAAGCTCCGCGTGCCACGGCAGTACGAGGGGGTCCGCCCTGCGTGCTGGTGTGCGCGCGCGAGCAGATGACAGCTGAGCGGACCGCGAAGGTCAACTCCCTGACTGCCCTGGTCCGCACTGTCGATCTCGGCGTCGACGCCCGCCGGCCGCTCGGCGGCTCGCAGATCACCGAGATCTCGCGCTGGCGGTCCCGCGATGGAGATCTCGCTTCGGCCACCGCCCGCACGGAGGCCGTGCGGGTCGCCAAGCGCATCGCGGTCATCGACGAGGAACTCAAGGAGGACAACGCCCGCACGGCCGAACTCGTCCAGAACAGCCCTGCCGCGCCGCTTCTGGAGAAGACGGGCATCGGCCCCGTCACCGCCGCGGTCGTCGTCACCGCCTGGTCACACCCCGGCAGGGTCCGTTCCGAGGCGTTCGCCGCCCTTGCCAGAGTCAGCCCCATCCCGGCTTCCTCGGGCAACACCGTCCGTTACCGGCTCAACCGGGGAGGCGACAGGCGACTTAACCAGGCATTGCACATGGCCGCCTTCTCGCGGATGGTCCACGACCCCGAGACTCGGGCATATGTCGAACGAAGGAAAGCAGAAGGGAAGACCTCACGCGAGATCAGCCGCTGCCTCAAGAGATACCTCGCACGCCACCTCTACCGCACCCTCAACGCACTCCACGGCCGCACGGCCGCCGTCGCAGCCTGACGGACTTGATCGTGCCGACTGTTGCAGCGAGTTCCCACGGCGCGGGTGCTGCGTTACAAATGGACCATGCCCGCGGTGCGATGATGTCTCCCAATGGAGCAGCGCAGGCTGCGGCTCCCGGGGAGGCGGTATCTGGTGGCGGTGCTGGATCACTCTGATTCTGAAGCTGACGGCAACGCAGCTGACATCGCTGGGAGCCTGACTAGAGCGCGGTCGCTGTCGCCCCTCGCTTGGGTGTCGATTGCGTTTGCGGTCTTGGGATGCCTCGGCATCGTTGTCCTGAATCTGCCTGCTTGGCAGGAGGTCCCGGTCTGGCCGAACGCAGCTGAGGGACCTGTCGTCGGTGCCACTCTTGTTGGCGTCTTTGGAGCAGCGGTGACCGGTTCCATCGCGGCTTTCCGGCGTCCTGGCCGCGATGCCGCGGCAGTCGCCATGATCGGGGTCCTCGCAGTCCTGGCACTCTTCGCGACCCTGGTGTCAAGCCTTCGGGCGCACACCACGCTCGACCCGTCGGAACTGTACGCGAAGACAACAGCAGACAGGCACCTGTCAGTACAGCAGCCGCTGCCCTTCGGAACACCGCTCACGCTGCAGGCAGCCGAGGGCGGGCGGGACATCCTGGACGTCACCCCCGGCGGTCCGATCGACATTACCGCGGCAGCGCTTGCAGCGTCCGCACCAAAACCCAGGAACGGCGCCTACATCGCCATCCCGATCACGGCACGCGAACTCGACCCCAAGGCCCTTGCAGACCGGCACAGCAGGGCCAGCATGTTCGACGGAGGGTGGCGGGAACGGGACACCTCCTGGTACACGAGCACATACTGGGATCCGGCCCGTGGGATCTTCGAGCCCGGGACCGATGTCTACCACCCAGTGATCTCCGTGCCCGGCTACCCCCGTCGGGCCCAGGCGACCGTGGGCTCCGACGGATCGGTCCACTATTTCGAGATCCTCGACGTCCCGCCACAGGACCCCACTCGTGGCGTGTACGTGTGGACACTCGTCCACGGCGCCCGCTTCGGGTCGGCCTACTGGGGTGCTGCCAGTGACGGGCTCTATGTCCGCGACCTCGCCCAGAGCCTCCAGCCCCACCCGTACGGGACCCCTCTTGAGCTCCAGTCGAAAGTCACCGGCAGGGACGTGCTCCGGATCACCGTCCACGCACCGGTCGACGTCACCGAGGCGGCCCGAACTGCAGGCCTTCCGCCCCCGAAGTACGGCGCCTACCTCGCGATACCCGTCTCGGCGGTGATGCTCGACCCTTCGGCGATCGCCGCTCCCGGCGGCTACATCGACTATCCGCAGGGAAGGTTCAGTGTCGGCAGGACCGGTCACGGGCCGGGGGCCGGGGATGCAGAATCGCCGAAGATTCCCATTCCGGGGTACCCGACACTCGCCACCATCGACGCCACCCACTTCAGTGGGGAGATCAACTACTACGAGATCTTCGACGCGGCCGCCAGCGACGCCACAGACGGCGACTACGAGCTAGGACTCTACGTCGACTTCCCCGACTACATCGTCTCCGACGTTCACGATGTCTCTTGGACGACCACCCGCAGGTGAAAGGGCCAACCATCCTTCGAATGCCATGAGCCGCGCGCCCACGGGCAGGTGTCGGGCACGTTCATGAATCCAGAGCCGACCGAATCGACGCGCAAATGTGAACCCGACCCACGCTGGCGGATCCGTATCGTTCATTTTTCGGTTAGACGCTACGGCGGCCTGCAAACCGCCGCAACGAGCTAGCCCGTGAGGCAGATCAGGGCGTGAGTTCTGCGAAGACTTCGCGTGCGATGGCGTAGCTGTCGAATGCGCGGGCCACGCCCGCGTAGATGGCCATCTGGATGAACGCCTCGACGATCTCTTCCTCGGTCACGCCGTTGTTCAGCGCGATGCGCAGCTGGCCGCGCAGCGGCTCGAGGATGCCGAGGCACGCGGTGATAGCCACCGAGATGAGTGCGCGCGTGCGCCGGTCGAGGAGCTCGGCGCGCGTCCATGCGTCGTTGAACGCGTGCTCGGTTGCGATCCTGGTGAAGTCGTAGGCATTCGCCGGCTCCGCGGGCTGAGGATCGACGAACGGCGCGAGGCTGAACCCCAGGACCTCCCCGGCTGTGTCGAGGGCGCGTCTGCACTCAGGGCCCTGTTCGGTCATGACCCAATTCAGTTCGTCGCCCACCGACGGGGGCGGTTCTGGATCTCATCGATGACGCTCTCGGACCTCCACCCACACAGCCTTTAGGTGACCGCGACCCCCGAAGCTCGTCATCAGCACCTGAGAACCAACGCCAGTCATTTGATACCGGCATGGGCTCGCCTCCCAGCTTGACGGGACATAGAAGAATCACACCGAGCTCGACATCGCCGCAGCCGAGCCGCTGACCGCCTGAGTCCCAAGACTGGCGCGGGGGCCCAAAGGACTGACAGTCATAGCGCTTCGAATGCAGAGCGAGATGCGCAGGCTCCGCAACGAGCTGCGCTACGAGCCGACCGCCGCGAGGATCCGCGGTGAGGCGTTCGGCCGGATCCTCTTGGACTCCCGGCGCGCGGTCCTCGTGTAGGAGGCAAAGGGTGACATCCCGGCGTGCGCGGTGCCGTCTGCGGACATCGTGGCGGAACTCGTGCCCGCCGGGGCCACGCCCCACGACCCGCCTTCGGCGTTCGGCCGACGTCAAGGTGCGGGCCAGGACTTCACGATCAGTGCGCCCGGGCTCGAGCTCGCGGAGGCCGCCTTCCGGCCCGACGATCCGGGGCTCTCGGAGTACCTCCTGCTCGACTATGACGCGTTCGACCGGTGGTGGGAGGACGAGGAGGGCGTCGAGGGCCACCCTCGCGATCCATTCCACCGTGAGTCGATGCCCGGCTCGGCTCCCAGCAGGTCCGGGTCGAGTACGACGGCGTGGTCCTGGCCGAGAGCGCCAACCCGATCTTCGTCTACAAGACGATGATTCCGGTGCGCACGTACTTCCAGCGCTACGACGTCGATATGACGCTACTCGAACCCACTGATCGGCAGACGAGCTTGCCCTTGGCCCTCGCTGGGGTGAGCCCGGCCACGGTCCATTCGCGGATCAGGTCACGCTCGAGCAGGGCGAACGCGGCCAGGATGGTCACCGTCACCCGGCCCATCGGGCCAGAGGTATCCAGCTTTTCCGTGACGCTTTCGAACTGGACTCCCTTGGCCGTCAGTTCCTCGAGCACCGACAGCACGTCCGGCGCGTTCCTGCCCAGACGGTCCAGCTTCCAGACGATAAGCTTGTCCCCGGCCTCGACCCGGTCGAGGCCGGGCTGAGAGCTGGGTGCGCTCCCGGGCCGGCACGCTTCCGCTCCGCCGCGGTCCACGTAGAACCGCTTCCGGCGGTCCGTCTCGACGCAGGCCTGCGCCAAGGCGTCCGTCTGAAGCTGGGGGTCCTGGTCTGACGTGCTGACACGGGTATAGCCGTCGGTCGTCATGGTCCACCGCCCCATTCGTTTCTCAATTACTCGAAAGACCGTAAAGGTCATTGAGAACAAATCAGATATTCAGGTTCAGAGCCAAAATTGATGCGTGGTTGGTGGGAGTGATGCTGCGATCAGCAAGGGAGTATTTGTTGATAGGCGGAAACCGCCATCTGCGACAACCACCGCGAGTGGCCGCACGCGACTCGTCTGCCCCTTTGGTGGTGATCATCGGCCGCTTCGGCTACCCGTGCGAGGTCATCGAGTTCCACGTCGCGTGCACCCGTTGAAGACCCGAGCCGCCGGCGGCGAGCCAGTACGCCCGACGTCAGGAGCTCGTCGGGCGATGTTAAGGAGTTCGTAATCGATCCAGCCGCCGACCAGGGGCACCCGCGATCATACTGAGCTCATGGAGAAAGCCGACTCATCGATCGAGCGCGACCTGCCGGTTCCGCCCGACCTGAAGCGCGTCATTGTCGACGGTTACGAGTTCGCCTACAGGGAAAGGGGCACAGGCACCCCCGTCGTCTTCGTCCATGGCGGGATCAGCGACCTCACCGTGTGGGATCCCACGATCGACGCCGTCGGGGAGCACTTCCGGGCGATCGCCTACAGCCGGCGCTACGCCTGGCCGAACGTCGATATCGACGAGGGGGCCAAAGACTACATGCAGCCCCACGTCGACGACCTCCACCGGCTGCTCCTGACCCTGGACGCGGCGCCAGCACACCTTGTCGGGAACTCGTGGGGCGCCTTCATCTGCCTCCGACTCGCAATCCAGCATCCCGAGGTCGTCCGGAGTATCGTGCTGCAGGAGCCGCCCCTCATCCCGCTGATCACCGGTGCTCCTCCTTCGCCGGCCCACATCCTCGGATCCCTCGTACGCCGTCCCCGGACAACGCTGGCGACCATGAAGTTCGCGGCCACCGGGCTGGGACCGGTGCAGAAGCTGGTCAAGGCCGGCCAGATTCGGCCGAGCATCGACACGTTCGCGCGCGCGGTGCTCGGGGCCGCCGAATACGCCGCAGCGCCAGCGGACTTCAGGGCACACATGTACGCGAATGCGGGCACCCACGTCGCCCAGGCGATCGCAGACGGCGGATTCGAGCCGCTCTCCGAACAGGACGTCGCAAGCGTGACCCACCCGACCCTCGTGATGACCGGCTCCACCAGCCCAGCCGTCCTGCGCCTGCTCGCGAAGCGGCTCGACGAGCTGCTTCCCCACAGCCGAATCGTCGACATCCCGGACGCGAGCCACGTCATGCACGTCCAGAATCCGGCCGCGGCGAACGCCGCAATCGTCGACTTCCTCAGGCCCTGAGCCGCGATCACCCACGCACCAACGCGGAACTGTCCGGGCTCCACTGCGAGAGCCAGGCCATGATCGACAAGCTCACAACCGTGCCCTGCTCCGGCGTCCAGTCCCGCATCGGCGGGCTCGCCCCGACCCAGCAGGCAGAGGTGGAGCGGGCACTGCTGGTCTTCCTTGGGATCGCTTGGCCAAGTCCCAGCAGCGAGTTTGCCCAGCACCCCGCACCGTGCCCGCCATCCCGGGGTGGAGAGGTGGGTCCACTTCACTGTCTGAGCCTTCACCCGGACGGCAGCTGGAATTGTCCCTCGGTTCCCCTGTCTGTCAGGTGGATCCCGGAAGGTCATTCAGGTCCCAGGCAATGGCGCCGCTCCAGCGACACCCGGAGGAAGCCAATGTTCAGCCCAAGGACGCACGTTGTCACCGACCGCGCCGGAACGGGAACGGCACGTCGGCTGCTCGCCGGAACACTCGCCCGATCCCGTGTGGGCTCTGCGGCCGTGTGGCTGGCGCTGGGAGGAGTGGCCTTCGCCCTCGGCGAGGCCGGTTCGCTCATCGGCCTCCCGGCGCCCCATCTGCTGCTGGCTCTCCTGGTCGGGGCCGCTGCCTCCCTCTCGGGGGCCGTGAAGCAGCAGCTGCCCAAGCCGGCGGCCGTGGCCTCCCAGGCCGGCATCGGGGTGCTCATGGGCAGCTACATCACACCGGCCTCCCTGCAGTCAGCAGGTCCGGCGGCCCTGCCCATGACCGCGGCGACCGTCCTGACGATCGGCCTGTGCCTCGCAGCGGGGTCCCTCCTGGCCAGATGGGGCCGGACAGGTCTTGCCGATGGCGCACTGAGCCTCGTGCCCGGAGGCTCCGCGGCCGTCGTCGCCGCCGCCGATGACCTCGGCGCCGACTCCCGCCTCGTGGCCTTCTCGCAGTACTTCCGGGTCGCGCTCGTGGCGTTCACGGCACCCCTCGTGGCCTTCGCCATGCACCCCGCCACCGGGGGCAACACCGGGACCGGGGGCACCCCGCTGTGGGACGATCCCCATCAAATCGTCCACCTGTCCCAGAACACGCATCAGCTCGCGGGCGTGCTCATGCTTGCCGCCGTCTGCATCCTCGGCGTCAAGGCGGGACGGCATATCTCGATGCCGGCCCCGGCGCTGCTGGGGCCGATGGTGATCACGGCGCTGTTCGTCTTCACCGGCACCGCCCAGGGCTTCGCGCCCGACGGGGTACTGCGCAGCATCCTCTTCGTCCTCGTCGGACTCGAAGTGGGCCTCAGATTCACCTGGGCCTCCGTGCGCAGCATCGGCAGGCTGTTCCCCCACGTGCTGCTGTGGACCGTGGCCGTCTGCTTCGCGTGCGGGGGCCTGGCCTGGGCATTCTCGGCAGCGCTGGGCCTTCCACTCCTGGATGCCTACCTCGCGACCACCCCGGGCGGGATCAACGCCGTACTGGCCACCGCCGCGTCCCTGGACGCCAACCTCCCGGCCATCTCGACCGTCCAGAGCATCCGCCTCTTCATCGTCATGCTCCTGACCCCTCCGCTGATCAGCTGGCTTTCCCGCAAGAACACGCCGAAGCCAGCACTGGCCGCCGCCACCCCCGCGAAGCATCTCCCAGTCGTGACCGAGTCCGCCGTCTCCTGAAGCAGGACCCCAGCAGCGCGCAGGATCGGTGCCGCGCCCGTGATCGGCGCCCATAGCTGCTGGCGCCTTCAGAAGCTGCACTCGGCCCGACAGCCACATCCGGCGCCCGTGGCAACGTCGAGCCCAACAGGCTAGAGCGCTACGCCAACGCGGTAGGGCACCACCTCGAGATACGACTGCCCCCGACCAAGGAACAGCGACACCGGAGGACAGTCCCCTCGATCCAATGAAGTGACGCTGAGTCCTCGGATGAGTGGCTTCAGTCTGTCGCCATGCAATCAGGGTTTCCCACGAAAGCTTTGAGGGGGAAGTGCAGGGCGATCCTGGAAGGCGGCGCCGATGCGACCCCCAGACATGACAGGCGGCCGGTGAGGACCACGAGCCGCGCACTGTCCGCTTAGAGATCCCCAATCGGGCGCTCCGACCGCCACTTAGCGATCACAGAATCGCGACATTTAGCGCCGCGGTTCACAAGCTTGAGCAGATCGTCGGTGGTCAGAGCCGCCTGGACCTTGTCCAGAACGTTCTTGGCCTTGCCGCTCACACGGTCCGCGCGGACAAGCGGCACGACCTGCTGGGCGGCGAAGTTGCTCGACGGATCGTCGATGACGACGAGGTGGTTCTTCGGGATGAGCAGCGAGGTCGTGAAGACGTCGGCGGCTTGGATCTGGCCGTCGAGGAGGGCCTTGACCGTCACGGGACCGCCCTCATTGCTCAGCGGGACGAACTCCCTGGGCACGCAGCCGTACATGTCCTTGAGCCCCGGGAGGCCCTCGGCGCGTTCCTTTGCCTCGGGCGGCATGCCGAGCGGGATCTGGCCGCAGACCTTGCCGAGGTTGGCGATGCTCTTGCGCCCGTACTTCGCCGCGGTCGCCTGGGTGACGACGATCGAGTCCTCGTCCTCGGCGTTGGCCGGGTCCAAGACGGCTAGGCCTTGCGGTGTCGCGGCCGGGAGGGTCTTCAATTGTGTCAACTCAAGCCGAGACCACTCTGGCAGCCTAAGCGAGACCCACCTCGCATCGCGGAGTCACCGGCTCTCCTCTCAGGGGGTGCCGCGGGCGATGGCCCGCAGCCTGGCCGGGTCCTGGAGGGTGATCCGGCCGCGGCCCTGCCGGATGAGCCCGCGGGAGGCGAAGTCGGAGAGGATCTTGCTGGTGGCCTCACGGGTGGCGCCCAGGAGCCCGGCGACCTGTTCGTGGGTGAGCCGGACAGTGGGAGCAGCGCGGCCGAACCTCGGCGCCGGGGATGATTCGGCCACGCTCAGGAGCGTCGAGGCGACCCGGGCCGGCAGGGGACGCAGCGCCAGGTCGGACAGGCGTCCCTCGAGCTCGGCGACGCGTTCCCCCAGCAGCCGCGAGATGCGCACGGCGATGCGCGGGTCGGAGAGCAGGAAGTGCTCGACGTCGGCCACACCGAGCTGGCAGACCATGGAGTCCTCAATGGCCTCGGCGTAGCTGTCGTACATCCGCTGGCCGACCAGGACCATCTCGCCGAACACGGCGCCGGGTTCGAGGATCGCCAGGGTCAGGGCCTTGCCGTCCGCGGCCACCCGGAAGACGCGCACCCGCCCGGTCTTGAGGATGAACAAGGCCTTGACCGGCTGGGCCTGGCTGTAGAGCAGCTCGCCGCGGTGGAACAGCTTCGCGGGGGCCATGAGGTCCATCTCATGGAGTTCCGCCGCGGAGAGGTCCGCAAACAAGTCCACCTCGTTCAGGCACGCGAACGCGCCGCCGCCCGCGAGGGCGCCCAGCGGGTCGGGCTCGCGCGCCTCGGGGGACCAGGGCCGGGGCTTGGCAGCCTCGGCCCAGATCTCCGTCCGACATTCGTCGTTCATGCCCGGCCCTTCCTCCATCCCCGGCGTTCAGGCCTTGGCCGTCTTGAGCATCCGGAGGGCGACCAGGGCCAGGAGCAGGCCGTAAATCATGTGCCCCATAAGGGACAGCATGACCGTGACGCTGAAGCCGAACACTGGCATGCCCAGCATCAATGGCATGACCAGCAGCGGCCCGATGACCCACAGGATGACCCCGTAGACGATCCCGGCGAGGCTGCCCCGGCCCCAGGAGTGCAGGAAGCGGGAGAAGAACAGGGTCAGGACCAGGCCGTAGACGATCGAGATCATCAGGTGGATCCCGGCTCCGACCCATGGCGAGTTCGAGCCGACCATCACGGCGATCGTAGTGAACATGCCCATCATGACCATGAGGACGCCGAAGACAATCCCTCCGGCCAAGCCGCCGAGCACGCCGGCGACCGCGCGTCGGGCCCAGGGCGAAGAGACTGTTCCCGCGTGCGAGGCGGGCGTTGAAGCTGACATGGTGGCTGCCTTTCCGCTGGTGGAGGTTCCGACAACCTCGAAGCTACGGATCCCGTGCGAGGTGTTCTGTGAACCAGTGCACAGAACCAAAGGAGGCTTGCCAACAGGGGCTCACCGGGAACGGCCGGCCCGCCGCAGGCGTAGGAGGAGGCGGGCGACGGCCCGCGGCACCGAGGCGTCCCGGTCGCCAGATGCGCTTGGATGGCGGCCGCCCAGAGGGCATCGCTGTGGGTTGGGTAGGCGTGGACCGCGCCGTCTGGGTCCGAGGCCTCAGCCCAGCGTGGACGGCGAGGGAGAGCTCGCCGAGGGTCTCTCCGGCCCGCGGTCCAACTCGAAAGGGCCACATCTTGCCAGGCCCGGCGTTTCCTTTGATCATGCCGTCATGAGCCATGACGTACCGAGCTTTCAGGGTGAATTGATGCGGCCCGGGGACGAGGGGTATCCCGCGTCGCGTCGGATCTGGAACGGAGCGATCGATCGGCACCCGGCCCTGGTAGCACGCTGCCTCGACGAACAGGATGCGTCCGCCGCGCTGAAATACGCACTGAGCCGGAAGCTTCCGCTCTCGGTGCGCGGAGGCGGCCACAACGTCTCCGGCTCCGCGCTGGCCGAGGGCGGCGTCGTCATCGACTTCTCCGCCCTGAGAGGCGTTATTGTCGACCCGGACAGCATGAGCGTCCGCGTCCAACCCGGGGCATTGTGGGGCGAGGTGGACGACGCGACCCAGAAGCACGGCCTGGCCGTGCCCGGAGGAATCGTCACCCACACGGGCGTGGCCGGCCTGACCTTGGGCGGCGGCTTCGGCTGGCTGAGCCGACGGTGGGGGCTGACTTCGGACAATCTGCTCTCCGTCAGAATGCTCTTGGCCGACGGCAGCCGAGTCCAGGCATCTGAGCAGGAAAACCCCGATCTCTTCTGGGCGGTCCGGGGCGGGGGCGGCAACTTCGGCATCGTGACCGAATTCCGCTTCCAGACCCACCGCCTCGGCACCCACGTCCTGGCAGGACCCATCCTGTTCCGCGCAGACCAGGCACGGGAGGTCCTCGCCTTCTACCGCGAATTCATCGCCGGCGCCCCGGACGAGCTCTCCGTCTACCTGACCCTCCGGACGGCTCCCCCGCTGGACTGGGTGCCGGAGCACCTGCGGGGTACCGAGGTGCTGCTGGTGATCCCGTTCTTCGTAGGAGACCCCAGGGAGGGCGAGGATCTGCTGCGGCCGCTGCGCGGATTCGGTCCGCCTGCCGCCGACCTGGTCCGCCACAAACCGTACATGGAGCACCAGGCCATGTTCGACGCCGGAGTCCCCCATCACTGGGGCTACTACTGGAAATCGCACTACCTTCCTCCCCTCACCCACGACGCCGTCGAAGTCCTGCTGGAGCGTTCGTGGGCCAAGGGCTCTCCGGCCTCCTACACGCTGCTGTTCCACTTGGGCGGCGCCATCGCCTCACGCCCCGAGGACAGCTCCGCGGCCAGCGGACGCGACGCGGCGCACGCCATGAACATCAACGCCGCCTGGCCCGCCGGAGGCCCGTCCCACCCTGACATCGGTTGGTGCAGGCAGTACTTCGCGGCGATGGAGCCCCACGCCACAGGCGGGGTCTACGTGAACTTCCTCCACAACGACGAGGGCGAAGCCCGCATCCGCGCAGCCTACGGCAGCCGCTACGACCGCCTCTCCCAAATCAAGGCCATGTACGACCCGGACAACGTCTTCCAATCTAACCAGAACATCAAGCCCTCACCCGCCGAGCAGACGTAAGTCCACGTTCTCGGTCCGCACCGCATTCGGCGCACACGTCACTGTTCAGGACTCATGGGCTGGGTTGGCGAATCGGCCTAGAAGCAGGCGCCGCAGCGTCGGCATGGCCAACTTTGTCGGGGGAATCAATCTGCTCTTTACTGGCCTGATCTGACCCGTGTCGCTCCCACAGGACAGAGGGACTCCCGCGGTTTGCATTCCGGTAGGACGACCGACTTCAGAGCGTGTCCCAGCGGTTCGCCGGCTCACGGATCGAGCTCCGTCGACCCGGGCATCCCGCGTCCGGTGAGGGATCCCGCAGCCTCAGCGGGCACAAGTGGGGCCGACTTCGGTCATCGTGCAGTCGATTTCGAAGAGGCCACCTGCGCAGCGGATCCGCCCGCTCCACTTCGGAGCAGACGCTGTCGACGATGACCGGATCGAGTTCGAGAACGTCGACGGCAGGCGTGCGGCGGGTTCTCTCACAACCATGTTGCATGGACGCCTGCATCGTCCTCCGCCGTTGAGGGCGAGGCTGGAGACTTTCCATCGGTATGGGTTCCTATTGCCGTCTCGTTCGACCGCGCTGCAGCCTCGCCGCAGGTGTTTGATCTCGCAGTCGCGCATCTCGGAGAGAGGAGAGGGAATGCGACGACGACGCACGCACAACAGTCTCCTGGCCGTCCGCAGGATCAGTTCCTCAGGAATGGACGTATACTACCTTGGTAGATACCGAAATATCTCTACAAGAAACGTGGTGCATGATGAAGGGCGGTGTGGTCCTGTTCCGGGGCTGCGGTGCGGATGCGCGCCGTTACCTGGAGTCGGACCGCTCGCGCGCTGACGAGTACTACCTGGAGGGCGGCACCGCGCTGGCCGAATTCACCGCCGTCGACACCCAGGGCCAGGTGATCGGGGAACTCGGCCTCACTGCCGTCGAGTACGCGCAATGGGTGGACTGGACCAACCCGCTCACAGGAGAGTCGATGGGCAAGCCGCGCCTGCCCGGCGAGGGCCGGCGTGGTTCGCCCAGGTTCGCGGAGATGGTCGTGAACGTCCCCAAGTCGCTGTCGATCGCGGCCGCCCTGCACCCCGAGGTCTCAGAGGCGCTGGATGCGGCACAGCGCGACGCTGCGCGGGAGGTCCGCTCCTGGCTCGGCCAGCATTCTGTCACCCGGGTCGGGTCGCGTGGGAAGCAGGAGGTCGTGCCGATCGAACAGCTCGAAACCGTCGCCGTGTCGCACAAGACTTCCCGCGCGGGTGATCCGCACTGGCACATCCACTTCCAGATCGGCACCCGGGTCTGGGCCGCTGGTGCCTGGCGCGGCCTGGACACGGGGGCGTTGTTCCGGCAGCAGGGCGCAATCCGAGAGCTGGGCACCGCGGTCCTGGCCGCGCACCCGCAGCTTGCGGCCGTGCTCGACGCACGCGGGCTGACCCTCGATCCCGCCTCAGGCGAGGTGGCTGAATTGGTGCCGTGGAACGGGCTCATGTCGAAGCGGAGCGAGCAGGTGGCGCGCAACCTCGCCGTCTTCGAGGCAGAGTGGGATGCGGCGCACCCCGGCCAAGGGCCGGGCCCGGTGGTGTCGGCCAGGCTCCGAGCGAAGGCGTGGGATCACGAGCGGCCGAACAAGAAGCCCAGCGCGCTCGGCTCCGAGGCTGGGTGGCTGCGCGAGTTGCTGGAGGCCGGCTACACACCGAACCTCCCGCGCGCCGCTGTCCGCCAGGCGCGCACAATGGACGAGATGCGCGTGCAACAGGTCGCCTCGCGCGCACTCGACCGTTGCGCAGCCGTCGCGTCCGCATGGACGGTGCATGACATCCAGGAGCACGTGGCGAGCGTCGTTACCGAGGCCGGGGTGCGCGCCACCCCGGAGGCGCTGCGCGGCTTCATCGCCATCACAACCCGCCTGGCAGCCGATGACTGCCTCTCGGTGCTGCCACCGGAAGCGGTGCATCCGGAGCATGTCGCGCACCTGACGACGCCGCGCGTCGTCGATGTCGAGACGCAACTCCGCGAAAGGCTGGCTGCGCGCGCAACCCAGCTCACGAGTAGCGCGACCCGGCGCGTGCCCGAGCCGGGGCTGGACACCGACCAGGCGCGGGCGGCAGCTGCGGTCGCATCGACTCGGGCCCTGGTGGTAGTCGAGGGAGCCGCCGGCGCGGGGAAGACCACGATGCTCGGCGCGGCGATCCACGCTGCTGAGTACGAGGGCCGCAGTGTGCGGGTCGTGACGCCGACGAAGAAGGCCGCCGACGTTGCCGCGGTCGAGCTCGGCGTGCCTACCGACTCAGTGGCCGCCCTCGTTTACGCGCACGGGTTCCGGTGGAACGCCGATGGAAGGTGGTCGCGGCTCGCGCCTGGCAACACCGACCCCCAGACGGGCGCAACCTATCGCGGTCCCGCCGTCGAGGCTCGCCTGGTCCGAGGTGAGCGGATCGTGGTCGATGAGGCCGGGATGCTCGACCAGGACGCCGCCCTCGCACTCCTCACAGTCGCGGACGAGCACAGCGCCACGCTCGCCCTCGTGGGTGACCGCGCGCAGCTCCCCGCGGTCGGCAGGGGCGGCGTACTCGACATGGCCGCCGCTCTCGTGCCACGCGTGTACGACATGACGAGTCCGCATCGCTTCGCGGACCCCGAGTACGCGCAGCTCACCGTCGACATGCGCTCCGCCCGCAATCCGGTGGCGCTGTTCGACCGGCTCTACGCACTCGGACTCGTGCAGCTCCATGAGGACGCCGACGCCATGCGCCGGGCCATCGCCCGCGAGCGCATCGAGGGAGCGGCGATCACCACCGCCACCAACGACGACGCCCGAGCGCTGAACACCCGCATCCGAGACGACCGGGTGCGCGCCGGTACGGTCGACGACGCCCTCACCGTCGAGGGCAGCGACGGACTGAGCATCGGTCGAGGCGACCTCATCCAGACGCGCCGGAACGACGCCGCGGCGGGCGTGGCCAACCGGCAGACCTGGATCGTCCGGCAGGTCGCGGACGACGGGAGCCTGTGGGTGCGCGACGCGGCGACAGAGAGGAAGGGTCGGCGGACGGTTCGCCTGCCCGCGGAGTACGTCGCGGAGCATACACACCTCGCCTACGCGGCAACAGCCTACGGCGTCCAGGGCACTTCTGCGCCCGAGTCACACACGGTCCTCTCGGATGGGCTCGACGCCGCTGGGGTCTATGTCGGCCTCACACGCGGGAGGGAGGTGAACCGGCTGCACGTCGTGGCCGCGGACCTCGGGGACGCACGGGAGCAGTTCGCAGCCGCGCTCGAGCGGGATCGGGCCGACCGAGGACTGGCCGAAGCCACGCAGAGGGCGTGGGCCGCGGCCTCCGGGCTCGCCACGGACGGGCCGGTGCGGGTCGTCAACACTGAGCGCGCCCGGCTCGCCGACCAGATCAAGCACGCCGATCAGCAGGCGGCCAAGTGGGAACGCGCCGCCGCCGCGTCCGCCCGGCAGGCGCGCAAGCAGCAGGACGACGCCGAGGAGCAACAGGCGGTAGTCGCACCCGCAACAGGAACCGCCGAGGAGCAACAGGCGGTAGTCGCACCCGCAACAGGAACCGCCGAGGAGCTGCGCGCGGAAGTCGACGCTAGCCGACACTGGGGGAGCGTTCCGCAGACGGCGGACGGCGTTGAGTCATGGGCGGCCTCGGTCGCCCATCGAGAGGCCGACCCGCGCGCGGTTGACGCCCGCGCGGGAGCAACTGAGGCGCACGAGGATCAGCAGATGCCCGGGGCGCGGCACGTCCAGGAGCGCGCGAACCTCCGACGCCGGGTGTTCGACCATCGGTCACCCGGCAACGCCCTGGCGCAGGTGGAGCGGTGGCACGAGCGCGCTGAGGCCGCACGGCGCGACCTCGCCTTCATCGAGGCCCTGCCGGTCACGGAGGCGGCGCAGCTCATCAGTGCCCGCGCGGATCGGGAGCAGGCCCGGCGCGAGGCGGCCGAGCGCGTTGCCGCCGAGCGTCGGGCGCGCGCCGCCAAGCCGCACGACTTCACCCGACGACCGGGTGACCGCGGACCGATGCGGTCCGACCGCGGACTGGGCATCTAGCCCTACAGGCCCGGCGCATCCTGGCGTGAAGGGCGCGGCGGCCTCCCGGCGCCGAACTGGCTCCGGTCGGGCCGCGCGGGTCCGAGCCTCGGCCTGCGGTCCTTCGTGTCGCCTCCGCCGACGCGGTTGCTGCGCTCAGTGAGAGCGACGAGGGCGAGGTGTCTGTCGGCCGTCCAGCAGAGGAGCCGGCCGCGCTCCCTCGCGCGACCCAGGATGCCCGCCTCGGCAAGCTCCGTGAGCGCGCGATGCGAGGCGGCCGGCGAGACGCCCAGGCGGGTGCTGACGGACTCGGCGGTGAGCACGGGGTCGGAGGCGAGGGTGTCGAGGATGCGGAGGACTACCGCGTCGCGGCGCGGGACCGCCGGGCTCAGGCCGCGGTCGCGCCGGAACAGCACCAGCTCATCGCGGACATCGGCGTCCAGCGCCGCGATGTCCTGGGCAAGCCTGACGGCGTTGCCCGCGGCACGCTCGGCGGCCTGCGCGAACCCGATCACCCACTCGTCCACCTTCGGCGGGTCGGCACGGTAGTCGGTGAGCCCGGCGATGTAGGAGTCGGTGTCGCCGGCGAACACCGTGCTGATCGGGATGAGCGCGTTCCGCAGCGCATCCGCCCGCCGCAGGACGGTGTGTATGAGGGTGCGCCCGGTGCGCCCGTTGCCGTCGATGAACGGGTGGATCGTCTCGAACTGCGCATGCACGATCGCCGCGCGCACCACCGGGTTCCCCGAAGTGCCGGTGGCGAAGCGGGCAAGGTCGGCGACCAGGCGCGGCACCTCGGACTCCGGAGGTGGCACGAACGCAGCCCGCAGTGGAGACCAGCCGGGCCCGCCCACCCAGTTCTGCTCCTGCCGCAGACCCCGCTCCAGGCGCGGTTCGATCACGTGCTGAAGATCTACGATGTCCGAGGTCGTGATTGCCCGTTCCCGGTCCGCGAGGCCGGCGATCGCGGCCTCGGTCGCCCGCACGTTCGCCACCACGTCGAGCGCCTGCCGCGGGCCCTGATGCAGCAGCTCGGCGATCGCCAGGCGTTTCGGGGAGACGCGGTTGCCCTCGATCCAGGATGACGAGATGGACTCCGACCGGATCAGCAGATGGTTCAGGAAGCTACCCCGAGGCCCGATCCGCTCGTCGGCACGGGCCAACACCGCCAGGGCGTCCTCGGCCGCGCCCTGAGCCTCGGCTCCGAGCGCCGGAAGGCCGTCGCCGAGCTCGTCGGGCACATACGCGAGATAGCGGCCCGGCACACGATCCTTCCGGCCCAGGCCGCCCGCATCCTCGGGATCCCACTGGCGCTCGACATACTCACCCATCGCGCCTCCGATCCACGTGCCGAACTTCTACTTTAGATCACCTAAACGAGAAATAGAAGGGCCGGCCATCACGGCTACGGGTCAGTCGGCATCAGGGTCGAACAAGCGCAGGAACCTCTCCCGTGGGATCACGACGCGCCGTCCTAGCCGGACCGAGGGGATGCTGCCGCTCTCGATCGCGATCGTCACCGTCCGCGGGTCGACGCCGAGGGCGGCCGCGGCCTCGGCGCGCGTGATGACGACGCGCCGCGACTCACGGAGTTCCTCGATGGTCACCGTACTCGTCCGCATCTCGCACCTGCCGATCCTGCTGCCGCGTGGGGGTCAAGTAAACATAAAGGAACGGGCTTGCTGTGTCAAGTACCATCGTGTATGTTTCTTATATGGATGCACGCCAGCGGGGAAACCCGCCAGGGAACACGAACGCGCACGTCGCCGCGAACCTCCGCCGGGCCCGGCAGGGCATCGGCGTCGACCTGCGCGAACTCTCGGCCCGTATCAAGGCGGCCGGCCGCACGATCTCGCCCACGGCCCTGAGCCGCATCGAGAACGGCGAGCGGCGCGTGGACGTGGACGACCTCACAACCCTCGCCTACGCATTGGAGACCACGCCGGCCGGCCTGCTCTCGCCGCCGAGCGACGGACCCGCGCCGAGCGGGGTGACGGGACGGTTCATCCCCGAAGAGGTGCAGAGCTGGATCGACGGCAAGGTCAAGCTCACCACGGCCGATCTGATCCGCTACTGGAACGGTGAGGCGCACCTCTGCCAGGGCTACATCTTCCGATTCAAGGGCCTGATCCGCGCGCAGGAGGAAGCGACGCCGACCAGCGGCCGATGGGTGACCGCGACGGAGGCCTACCGGGAGAGCCTCGCAACGCAGCGCGCGCGCCTGGCGCTCATCAGCGCACGGCTGCTCGAACTCGACCCGACCAGCGCGCCGGTCGTGGAGACCCCCGACGGATTATAGCGGCCACCAGCAGACCGGGAAGGAGGCCCCGTGCCAGCCAGGATGAAGCCGCCCGCCGGCGACGACGCGGCCAAGAAACCCCAGCGGCGCTCCCGCTCCCGGCAGCCTGGCTCGATACAGGAGTACCAGACCGGGCAGGGCAAGCGGTGGCGGTTCCAGATCTACGTCTTGAACGATCCTGAGTTCCCCGAGCAGGGGATGCGCCGCCTCACCCGGTCCGGATTCAAAAACACCGCCGAAGCGAATGACGCGCTGCAAGAGGCGCTCAAGCAGCGTACGCAGAGCGAGAAGTTCTCCGGCAAGGTTCCCGCCCTCTGCGTGTACGCGGACGAATGGGCCGACGGGCTCAAGCTCGCGGATTCCACCATCAAGGGCTATAAGAAGATCATCCGCAACCACATCACGCCGCAGCTCGGCGCGATCCGGCTCGACAAGCTCACCGCGACACGGATCGCCCGCCACTACCGCGACCTCGAGAAGCACGGCCGCGCCGACAAGCTCGGCAAGGGCCAGCCGCTCTCAGCCAACAGCGTCCACAAGGTCCACGTAGTGCTCGGCGCGATCCTCGACGCCGCGATCGAGGACGGGCACCTGACCGTCAACCCGACGAAGAAGCGGCGCATCGTCAAAGCGCCCAAGTCGAGCGAGGTGCGAGCGCAGAAACCCGAGATCGTCACCTGGACCGGCGAACAGCTCCACACCTTCCTCACATGGAACCGTGACGAACTGCAAGACGAGCTGTTCCCGCTCTGGCGGCTCATCGCCTACACCGGCATGAGACGCAGCGAAGCCCTCGCGCTCCGATGGAACGACATCAACACGAAGACGATGCGGATCAGCATCCGACGAGCCGTCAACACCGAGGACTGGTCCGAGACGAAGACGACCAAGACCGGCAATGCCCGCGTCATCGACATCGACGACGAAACGCTCAAGGTGCTCGCCTCGCACAAGGTCGCCCGGGCCGAACTCGCCTTCGAACTGGCGAAAGCCGACGCCTACGTCTTCGGAGACGACGACGGCAAACTGCGGTCACCCGACGCGATGACAAGCCGCTGGGCGCGCCGTCTCGACTGGGCCACCGCGAAGTATGACACCCTCACCCGAGTCACCATCAAGGGGCTCCGTCACACCCACGCGACCCTGCTGCTCGAACTGGGCGAGCATCCCAAAGTGGTTCAGGAACGCCTCGGGCACTCCACCATCACGACCACGATGAACATCTACAGCCACGTCACCCCGACCATGCAGAAGGCCGCGGCAGACCGATTCGCCCAGTACCTTGACAGGGCTTAGCACTTTTTCTAGCACTTCACGCGAAAATGGCCCCCAACCTGAGAACGTAATCCCAGGTCAGGAGCCATTTCCCCTTCGTGCGCGGAGGGGGACTTGAACCCCCACGCCCTAATCGGGCACTAGCACCTCAAGCTAGCGCGTCTGCCATTCCGCCACCCGCGCAGGTGGGCTCCGGAAGCGTTCGCATGGTGCGTTTTCCTCCCGGGCAGCGAATAAAACTCTACACGATCCGGGCCTCATGAAGAAATCAGCATGCGGGCCGTCCGGGCGCCTGGCCGGAGACTAGGCTGGGCCTCACTGACCGTCGCAGCCGAGGAGCATCCATGACCGATCGTTCAACCGAAAGCCCTCTTCGCGCCGAGGATGAGGTGGTCCAGATCTGTCAGGACCTCATCCGGTTCGACACGAGCAACTTCGGTGACGGGTCGGGTCCGGGCGAGCGCGCGGCGGCGGAATACACGGCAGGGCTCCTCGAGGAGGTTGGCCTGTCTGCGGAGATCTTCGAGTCGGCGCCCGGGCGGGCGTCCGTCGTCGCCCGCGTGGAGGGAACCGACCCCGCGGCGAGCGCCCTCGTCATCCATGGCCACCTCGACGTCGTCCCGGCCCAGAAGGACGACTGGAGCGTCGACCCGTTCGCCGCCGAGCTCAAGGACGGTCTCATCTGGGGGCGCGGCGCCGTCGACATGAAGGACATGGACGCCATGGTCCTCTCGGTGGTCCGTGAGCTGCAGCGGAGCGGCGCGCGGCCCAAGCGCGATCTCGTCATCGCCATGTTCGCCGACGAGGAGGCCGGCGGCGCGTACGGCGCGCGCTGGGCGGTCGATCATCGCCCCGAGCTGTTCGACGGCGCGAAGGAGGCCATCAGCGAGGTCGGCGGCTTCTCGGCGGAGATCGGCGGTCGCCGCACCTACATGCTTCAGACCGCCGAGAAGGGGCTCTCGTGGCTCAAACTCACCGCCTCAGGGCGCGCCGGTCACGGCTCCCAGACGAACCCGGACAACGCCGTGACGCGCTTGGCCCGGGCCGTGAGCCGCATCGGTGAGCACGAGTGGCCGATCGAGCTCACCGACACGACGAAGAGATTCCTCGACGGGGTCACCGAGCTCACCGGCGTGGAGTTCGACCGCGACAACCCGGAGATCCTGCTCAAGGAGCTCGGAACGTTCGCGCGCTTCGTCGGGGCGACGCTCCAGAACACGTCCAACCCGACAATCCTCCGGGCCGGCTACAAGGAGAACGTCATCCCGGGCAGTGCCGAGGCGCGGATCGACGTCCGGACGCTCCCGGGCCAGGACGAGCTCGTGCTCGAGAAGATCAAGGAACTCGCGGGGGAGGGCGTCGACTTCGCGTACGTGCATCATGATGTCGCGCTCGAGACGCCGTTCGAGGGCGCCCTCGTAGAGTCCATGGTTGGCGCGCTTCAGGCCGAGGATCCGGGCGCGCACGTACTGCCGTACACGCTGTCCGGTGGGACGGACAACAAGTCGCTCAGCCTGCTCGGCATCACCGGGTACGGTTTCGCGCCCCTGCGCCTGCCCGCCGAGCTCGACTTCGCGGGCATGTTCCACGGGGTCGACGAGCGTGTCCCGGCCGATTCGCTCCAGTTCGGCGCGCGCGTGCTGCGCCGGCTGCTCACGACCTACTGAACCGCCCGCCTGAGCCCACGCCAGCGAGGGCCCCGGCCTGAGCCTGCGAGGGTTGGGAGCCAGCGGGGAGAACCCCGCAACGAGAGGAGGGGCCGTGAGCCTCGACCCGACGAGCGTTCTGCCCGACGAGCTGATCGAGCGCATCCGCTCCCGTGCGCCGGGCTACGACGAGCGCAACGAGTTCTTCCGTGAGGACTTCGACGAACTCGTCGAGGCCGGCTATCTCAAGGCGTTCGTCTCGGAGAGCGCGGGTGGGCTGGGAGCCAGCCTGGCCGACGTCGTCCGTCTCCAGCGCCGACTCGCGGCCGCCGCCCCTGCCACGGCGCTCGGCGTCAACATGCATCTCGTGTGGACGGGCGTCGCGCGGGTGTTCGAGGCGCGCGGCGACGCAAGCCTCGACTTCGTTCTCGAGGAGGCCGGCGCGGGCGAGGTCTTCTCGTTCGGGATCTCCGAGGCCGGGAACGATTCGGTCTTGTTCGACTCGATGACCGTCGCGGAGCCTCAGGCGGAGGGCGGGGTCCGCTTCACCGGCACCAAAGTGTTCACGAGCCTCGCGCCGGTGTGGACGCGCATGGGCACGTTCGGGAAGGATGCGACGGGTCCGGAGCCACGGCTCGTCTACGCCTTCATCCGCCGCGACGAGCCGGGCTGGCGCCACCTCGACGACTGGGACACGCTCGGGATGCGCGCGAGCCAATCCTGCACGACAATCCTCGACGGCGCCTACGCGCCGGAGAGCCGGATTGCCCGGCGGCTTCCGGTGGGCCCGAATCCGGACCTGCTCGTCTTCGGCATCTTCGCGGTCTTCGAGACGCTGCTCGCGGCCGTTTACACGGGAATCGCGGAACGCGCACTCGCCCTCGGCGTCGAGGCGGCGCACCGGCGGAAGTCGCTGAAGAATGGCGGCCAGCCCTACGCGCAGGACCCAGACATCCGCTGGCAGCTTGCGGAGGCGGCGATGGCGCTCGACGGCGTCCTCCCTCACCTCGAACGGGTCGCGGACGATCTCGACGGACTCGTGGACCGCGGCCCAGCCTGGTTCCCTGCGCTCAGTGGGCTCAAGCACCGTGCGACCGAGACCGCACGCGCGGTCGTGGACATCGCGATGCGGGTGGGCGGAGGAGGGGGATACTTCCGCTCGAACGAGCTCCAGCGGCTCTACCGCGACGTCCTCGCCGGGCTTTACCACCCGTCTGATCCTGAGTCCGCGCACGCGACCGTCGCGAACGCACTCCTCGGGCCGATCGAGGAACCGGCATCCGGGGCCGTGGACGGCTAGGCCGTCCGTTCGACCGCGATGACCCTGCGGCGGAGCCAATACCGGCGGCCGCCGCCCATGTAGAGGCGGCTCCGCTCGAGCTCCCACTTGCCATACTCCGAGTGCTCCCGCACACGCTGGCGAGCCTCCGCGATCGACTCCCCGGGCTTCACGGAGAGGACGAGGTATTCGTACTTCCCGTTGGCGGCGCCGCTGCCCGGGCCGAGGATCCGTTCCTTCATGGCCCTCGCTTCCTCATGAGTGTGCTGATGCGCCATTCGGCGATCTAGGCAGTCCCTTCGAATCAGATTACCGTGGGCCCATGAGCATCGACCCTCGCGTGGCACTCGGTTCGCTGACAGCGGCGCTCGAGGAGCACCTCGTGGCCGCATCGTCCAGACGCGGCGACGATGATCCCTCCGTCGAGGCTGCTTATTTCGCGGTCGCGGACGCGTTCGAGGCGTACTCCGACGCTCTGTACGACGCCTACGGCGAGGATCTGCCGATCGATCTCCTGGAGGACGGCGACGAGGAGGAGAGCTAGCGGCGGATCGCTCCCAGCCGGTTTCAGGCCGTCCCGCGCCGAGCACTAGGCTTGTGGCGTGAAGACTTGGCGTCAGGCTCCTATTCCGTCCCTTCCCGGCAACAGCGGCCAGATCCGGCTGTGGGATTCGGCGCGGAATGACATGGCTGAGCTGCCTGCCGCGCCCGAACAGTCTTTCTATGTGTGCGGGATCACGCCCTACGATGCGACGCACCTTGGCCACGCGGCGACCTATGTAGCGTTCGATCTGCTCAACCGGGTCTGGCGCGACGCGGGGAGCACGGTCACCTACGTCCAGAACACGACCGACGTGGACGATCCCCTGCTCGAGCGCGCCGGCACGACGGGCGTCGACTGGCGCACGCTCGCAAAGCAGCAGATCGAGCTGTTCCAGACGGACATGGAGGCGCTCAACGTCCTCGCCCCGGACCACTACATCGGCGCGGTCGAGTCCATCCCGTGGATCGTGCCCGAGGTCGAGCGGCTCCTCGACGAGGGGATTGCCTACCAGCTCGCGGGCGCCGAGGGTGAGCCCGATGGCGATGTCTACTACGACGTGACGGAGGCCACGCGCCGCGCCGACTCACCGGACGCGTGGCGGCTCGGGACGGTGTCCCACCTGACGGTGGCGGAGATGATCGAGGTATTCGGCGAGCGTGGGGGCGATCCCGAGCGGCCTGGCAAGCACAGCCCTCTCGACCCGATCCTGTGGCGTGAGGCCCGGCTGGGCGAGCCGCACTGGGACGGTGGCAGCCTGGGCCGCGGTCGTCCCGGATGGCACATCGAGTGCACTGTTATCGCGCAGCGCTTCCTGCCGGCGCCGTTCACCGTCCAGGGCGGCGGCTCGGACCTCGCCTTCCCACACCACGAGATGGGCGCCGGCCACGCCTGGTCCCTGCACCACGTCCCGCTCGCGCAGCACTTCGCCCACACGGGCATGGTCGCGCTCGACGGTCAGAAGATGAGCAAGTCCCTCGGGAACCTCGTCCTCGTCTCGAAGCTGCGGGCCGCGGGGGAGGAGCCACAGGCCATCCGCCTCGCGATCCTCGCGAACCACTACCGCTCC
The DNA here is from genome assembly GCF_049332655.1 of Sinomonas sp. P47F7. GTDB lineage: Bacteria > Actinomycetota > Actinomycetes > Actinomycetales > Micrococcaceae > Sinomonas. The sequence continues at coordinate 2,280,232 of NZ_CP186327.1, forward strand.
GATTGGGAGTGGACCGCCGAGCTCTTCGCCACCGCGAAGTCGCGGCTCGCCCGGTGGCGTGAGGCGCTCCCGCAGGCGCCGCGCGGCTCGGCCGAACTCGTGCTCGCCGAGATCCGCGGGGCACTCGCCGACGATCTCGACGCGCCGCGCGCCTTGGCCGCCGTCGACAAGTGGGCCGACGACGCCCTCGCGGGGCGCCAAGACGAAGCGGCCGACGGCGCGCTCGTCGCCGCGGCACTCGACGCGCTCCTCGGCGTCCGCCTCTGAGCGAGCCGGGGCGCCGTCAGGTGGCGGTGCCACCCTCCTTGCCGCGGCGCTTGAGGTAGCGCTCGAATTCGCGAGCGATCGATTCGCCGGTCGCCTCGGGGAGGTCGGCCGTGTCCTTGGCCTCCTCAAGCTGTTGGATATAGGCCGCGATCTCCGGGTCCTCGGTCGCGAGCTCGTTGACGCCCCGCTCCCACGCCTCGGCGTCCTCGGCCAGCTCGTTCGTGTCGAGCGGGATCTGGATCATCTCCTCGATGCGGTGCATGAGGGCCAACTGCGCCTTCGGGGATGGTGCCTGCGCGACGTAGTGCGGAACCGCCGCCCAGAGGGAGATGGTCGGAATGCCGTGGTGATCCGCCGCGTCCGCGAACACGCCGACGATCCCGGTCGGGCCCTCGTACTGGGAGGCCTCGAGGTTGAGCCGCTCGCGCAGGTCTCCCGCCTCGCTCGTGGCCGTGACGGGGATGGGCCGGCTGTGCGGGACGTCCGCGAGCAGCGCGCCGATGACGATGAGGTAGTCCACGTCGAGATCCTCGACGTATTCCATGAGTTCTTCCGTGAATGCGCGCCAGCGGTACGAAGGCTCCGTGCCCTGGACGAAGACAAGGTTGATGGGATAGTCGTCAAGGCGCGCCGTCGCAACGCGAGTGGAGGGCCAGCGGATCCTCCGGCGGCCTGATCCCGAGCGGCGCACCGTGGGACGTGTGAACTGAAAGTCGTAGTAGTCGTCGGCGTCAATGGCCCCGACTTTCTGCGCGCCGAACTGCCGCTTGATCGAGCGCACGGCCTCGCTCGCCGCCTCGCCCGCATCGTTCCAGCCCTCGAATGCCGCGAGCATCACCGTGACCCTCTCGCCCTCGGCGGGCGTCGGGAAGAGGCCGTGGTGGGGTGCCGGAGCGTCGGCGTCGAACTCGTTCATCGCTCCAGCCTATGACCAAGAAGCCCCGTTCGCAGGGTGGTTCCGGCGCCCGGAGGAGAGTTTCGCGCAGGGAGGACACCCTGTCTGTCCCCGTAGACTGGTGCATATGCGCCTTCCCGACGAACTTGACGCTGCCCAGTTGCGTGCCGTCCTCTGGGACATGGACGGTACCCTCGTCGACACCGAGCCCTACTGGATTGTGGCCGAGCACGAGCTCGTCGCGTCCTTCGGCGGGCAGTGGGGGCACGAGCAGGCCATGCGGCTCGTCGGCCAAGCCCTCCCGACGTCGGCGGCGATCCTCCAGGAGGCGGGGGTCGAGCTCGAGACCCGGGAGATCATCGACCGGCTGACCGCCCGCGTCGTCGACCAGCTCGCCCAGGCCGTCCCGTGGCGCCCGGGCGCTCGTGATCTCCTCGAGGCACTCCTCGCCGCTGGGGTTGAATGCGCGCTCGTGACGATGTCGGAGCGACCCATGGTCGAGCGCATCATCGCCCACCTGCCCGCGGGGGCTTTCAGCGTCGTCGTCACGGGCGACAGCGTGTCTCACGGCAAGCCGCACCCGGAGCCCTACCTCACAGGCCTCGCGCGCCTCGCCGAGTCCCTCGACGGTCTCGACGCGTCCGAATGCGTCGCGATCGAAGATTCCCAGCCGGGCGCGACGTCCGCCATCGCGGCGGGCCTCACAACCATCGTGGTCCCGAACACCGTGGCCCTTCCGCCCGAGCTGGGTGACGAGCAGTGGGACACCCTTGCGGGTCGCACCACGGACGACGTCGCGCGCGTCCTTGAGCGAGCGACGTCCACCTTCGTCGGACAGGGGCGCGCATGAGCACGGGCCCAGAGGGCCAGCCCACTCCGGGTCAGGACCACGGCCACGCTCAGGAAGGCCGCACGCGGGACGGGATCCGGCTGGGCCGGATCGCGGGCGTCCCGATCTACCTCGCGTACTCGTGGTTCCTCATCGCGGGATTCACGGTGGTCGTGTACGGCCCGACCCTGGCCCTTCGCCAACCACAGCTCGGCGCGGGGGCGTATTTCGTTGCCTTCGCGTACGCGGTGCTGCTCCTGCTCTCGGTGCTCGTCCACGAGCTCGCGCACGCGCTGAGCGCGCGGGCGTTCGGCTGGCCGAGCCAGAAGATCGTGCTCAACCTGTGGGGTGGGCACACGCAGTTCGAAGCCTTCACGGCTTCCCCAGGGCGGTCCGTGGTCGTCGCGCTTGCTGGGCCCGCCGCCAACTTCGTGCTCGCCGGCGCCGCGTGGATCCTCGTCAACACCCTGGTCCTGACGGGTGTCGCGGACATCCTTTCGAACATCTTCATGTGGGCAAACTTCCTCATCGGGCTCTTCAACGTTCTCCCGGGGCTGCCTCTGGACGGCGGGCGCATCGTGGAGAGCATCGTGTGGCGCGCTACAGGATCCCAGGAGAGGGGCACGATCGCGGCCGGTTGGGCGGGGCGCATCGTCGTGGCGGGCATCGTGTTCTTCGGGCTCGTGCTGCCGTGGCTCCAGGGCCAAGGCCTCGACATCTCGTTCACGCTCGTGATGCTGCTTGTGGCCGCCTTCCTGTGGCAGGGTGCGAGCGCCTCGATTCGTAACGCGGGGTTCCGCAGCCGCCTTCCGAACGTCGTCGCGGGCCAACTTGCCGTCCCCGCGGTCGGCGTGCCGAACTTCGCGACGGTCGAGCAGGCCGTCCAGGCGGGCGCGGGGCACGGCGTCGTCGTCGTCCTCTGCGCGCCGGACGGCAAGCCGCAGGGCGTTGTCGACCCCGCCGCGATCACGCGCGTTCCCGAGCCGGCCCGCGCGAGCACGCCCGTGACCGCGGTGGGCTACGCCCTCGCGCCGGGCGCGTACGTTCCCGAGACCGCCGGTGGCCAGGAGCTCGTGCAGTACCTCGCCCAGCTCCAGGGCACCGAATACGCCGTCGTCGATGCCGCGGGACGCGTTGTGGGCCTGCTCAGCCAGCGCGCCGTCGTCGCCGCCATCTCGGGCCGGCCCTCGCGCTAGCCGCGACCACGCTCCGCGGCCCACGCCCCACGAAGAAGGAACACATGACCGAAAGCAGCACCCCGTCCCCGTCCGCGCTCGTTCCGGAGCCGACGGGAGCCGCGATGCGCCGCGGACCGTTCCGCGTCGGCGAGCGAGTCCAGCTCACGGACGAACGCGGCCGCATGAACACGATCACCCTCGAGGCCGGGGGAGCGTTCCACACTCACAAGGGGTTCCTGAACCACGACGTGGTGATTGGCCTTCCCGACGGCTCGGTCGTGACCAACACCGCAGGCCACCAGTACCAGGCGCTCCGCCCGCTCCTCTCGGACTTCGTCCTCTCCATGCCGCGCGGTGCGGCGGTGGTCTACCCCAAGGACGCGGGGCAGATCGTGACCATGGCGGACATCTTCCCGGGCGCCCGCGTGGTCGAGGCCGGCGTCGGTTCGGGCGCGCTGTCGATTTCCCTCCTGCGCGCCGTGGGCGACGCCGGCTACCTCCACTCGTTCGAGCGTCGCCAGGAGTTCGCAGAGATCGCGCGGGGCAACGTCGAAACGATCTTCGGTGGCCAGCACCCCGCGTGGCGCGTCTCGCTCGGCGACTTCCAGGACGAGGTCGTCAAGGCCGAGGAACGGGGAAGCGTGGACCGCGTGGTGCTCGACATGCTCGCACCCTGGGAGTGCCTCGACGCCGTCGCGACCGTCCTCGCGCCCGGGGGCGTGTGGATCAACTACGTCGCCACCGCCACCCAGCTCTCCCGCACGGCCGAGGCGATCCGGGCGGACGGGCGCTTCACGGAGCCAGATGCGTGGGAGTCCATGGTCCGCGGCTGGCACCTCGAAGGGCTCGCCGTTCGGCCCGACCACCGCATGGTCGGGCACACCGGCTTCCTGCTCGTGGCACGCCGCCTCGCGGACGGCGTCGAACCGCTCGCTCGCAAGAAGCGGGCCAAGACCGAGTTCACGCAGGAGGACCTCAACGCGTGGACTCCGGAGTCCGTGGGCGAGCGCCTGGTCTCGGATCGGAAGCTGCGCCGCGCGGCCCGAGATGCAAGGGCTGGGCGAGCCGAGGAGCCCGAAGTTTAGGTCGCGGATGCTTTCTCGCCTCTCAAACGTTGCGTCAATGTAACGCTTAGCGACTCTGGTGCTTAGGGCCCTTTTCCCCGGCCGCAGTGGAGCTAGTGTCGAGGTATCGGAACCGTCCGAGCCACGAGAGGGTGTGAGAGTCATGGAAGAGCGCGAGGGGAACGGGCCTGGGCGCGAGGACGCCGCACGCATGAATGCGGAGCAGCTGGGAGTCCTCGAGCGTCAGGTCAACGTCCTCCGGGACAAGCTTCGGGCGGTGGATCGGCAGCTTTCCGCCGCCACGTCCAACAACACCCGCATGGCTGAGATGCTGCAGACGGCGAAGACGGAGATCGTCCGGCTCAAGTCCGCCCTCGAGCACGAAGGGCAGCCGCCTTACAGCTACGGAACAGTCGTGCAGCTCAACCGCCGGCGCCCGTCTGGCGGCGCGGCCGCGGCGGTCACCGACGAGAGCGCGGACGTCGTGACGGCGGGCCGGAAGATCCGCGTGGGGCTCAGCCCGCTGGTTGCCCTCAACGAGCTCAGCGTCGGCCAAGAAGTCCTGCTCAACGAGGCGTTCGAGGTGGTCGCGGGACTCGGCTACGAGCGCTCCGGCGAGCTCGTGACCGTCAAGGAGATCCTCAGCCCGGACCGCATCCTGGTGATCGGACGGGGCGATGAGGAGCGCGTCGTACGGCTGTCCGGGCCGCTGCTGCTCGAGCAGCTCCGGGTCGGCGATGCGGTGTCGGTGGACAACCGCACGCAGACCGCCCTCGAGAAGGTGCCGCGCTCCGAGGTCGAGAACCTCGTGCTCGAAGAGGTTCCAGACATCAGCTACGACGACATCGGCGGCCTCGCGTCCCAGATCGAGCAGATCCGCGACGCCGTGGAGCTCCCGTTCCTGCACCCCGGGCTCTACCGAGAGCACGGGCTCAAGGCGCCCAAGGGCATCCTCCTGTACGGCCCGCCCGGCTGCGGCAAGACGCTTATCGCAAAGGCCGTTGCGAACTCGCTCGCAGCGCGTGCCATGGAGCGTGCTGGCGGGCAGGACATCAAGAGCTACTTCCTCAACATCAAGGGCCCGGAGCTCCTCGACAAGTACGTCGGCGAGACCGAGCGGCACATCCGCCTCATCTTCTCGCGGGCCCGGGAGAAGGCCTCGGACGGAAGCCCCGTCGTCGTCTTCTTCGACGAAATGGATTCCCTCTTCCGCACGCGCGGCACGGGCGTCTCCTCCGATGTCGAGACGACGATTGTTCCTCAGCTCCTGAGCGAGATCGACGGCGTGGAGCGGCTCGACAACGTGATCGTCATCGGCGCGTCGAACCGCGAGGACATGATCGATCCGGCGATCCTGCGGCCAGGCCGGCTGGATGTCAAGATCAAGATCCAGCGCCCGGATGCCGAAGCTGCGGCAGACATCTTCTCGAAGTACCTCACGGAGGAGCTGCCCATCCATCCCGCGGACCTCGCCGAACACGGCGGCGATCGCGCGGCGACTGTCAACCTCATGATCCAGCGCACCGTCGAGGCCATGTACTCGACGGACAAGGTCAACGAGTACCTCGAAGTGACGTACGCGAACGGCGACACCGAGATCCTCTACTTCAAGGACTTCAACTCCGGCGCCGTGATCCAGAACGTCGTTGACCGCGCCAAGAAGGCCGCGATCAAGGACCTCCTCCTCACGGGGTCGAAGGGCATCCGCATCGAGCACCTGCTTCGGGCGGTGGCCGAAGAGTTCCGCGAGCACGAGGACATGCCCAACACGACCAATCCGGACGACTGGGCGCGGATCTCCGGCAAGAAGGGCGAGCGAATCACCTATATCCGCACGATCGTGCAGGGCAAGGGTGGGAGCGAGCCCGGACGGTCCATCGAGACGGCGCAGAGCACGGGCCAATACCTGTGATCCTGGGCCGCTAGGGGGAGTGAGATGTCCAGCACCGACCACGGGCCCGACGGACTGCCCGCCGGCGGGGCCCTGCGCGTCATGGGCTCCGAGACCGAATACGGGATCCACGCGCCGTCGACCCCGGGGGCCAACGCGACGTACCTCTCGTCGCAGGTCATCGCGTCCTACGCGAAGCTCACGCGAGAGCGCCTCCACGCCTCGCCGGGCGCGGGGTGGGATTACACCGACGAGACCCCGCTGCGCGACGCGCGGGGCTGGTCGGCGAGGCGCACCCAGGCCCATCCTGACCTCCTGACCGATATGGAGCCCGTGCTCACGGCCGAAGGCGTCGCGCTCGCGCACGGCCCCGCCGAGCTTGAGCTAGACGGCGACCAGGAGCCCGCGCTCATGAACCTCGTGCTCGGCAACGGGGCGCGGCTCTACGTGGATCATGCGCATCCCGAGTACTCGAGCCCCGAAGTGACGAACCCGCTCGACGCGGTGGTCTGGGACGCTGCCGGCGACGTTGTGGTCCTTACCGCCGTGCGCGCCCTCGCGGGTGACCTGGAGCACGGTCCGATCAATCTGTACAAGAACAACACGGACGGCAAGGGCGCCTCTTACGGCTCCCATGAGAACTACCTCGTGCCGCGGTCCGTGCCGTTCACTGACCTCGTCAAGGGGCTCACCCCGTTCTTCGTCTCGCGTCAGCTCGTGTGCGGCGCGGGGCGCGTGGGGATTGGGCAGGACGGCCGGACGCCGGGCTATCAGATCAGCCAGCGCGCCGACTTCTTCGAGGCCGAGGTAGGTCTCGAGACGACCATGCGGCGCCCGATCATCAACACGCGCGATGAGCCTCACGCTGTCGCGGACAAGTACCGGCGCCTCCACGTGATCGTGGGGGACGCGAACTGCAGCCACGTGGCGAACTACTTGAAGTTCGGGACCACGGCGCTCGTGCTGAGCCTCATCGAAGCGGGCGCGGCGCCGGCCATCGAGGTCCACGAGCCGGTCGCGGCAATGCACCGCTTGAGCCACGACCCGGGGCTCGGCGAGACGGTGCGCCTCCTCGACGGCCGGCGGCTCACGGGCCTCGAGCTCCAGTGGGTGTACTTCGAGGCGGCCGCGAAGCTCGCCGCAGACGCGGGCGTCGCGGCCGAACACGGCGGCGACGGTCACACCGCGACTGTCCTCCGGCTCTGGGAGCGGGCGCTGACCGATCTCGAATCGGCACCCGACGCTGCCGCCGGATACATCGAATGGGCCGCGAAGCAGAGGGTGCTCGAGGGCTACCGGGCCCGCGACGGCCTCGCATGGAACGACGCCCGGCTCGGGCTCGTCGACATCCAGTGGTCCGACGTGCGCCCAGAACGCGGCCTCGCGTACCGGCTGCTCAACAACGGGAGCCTCGAGCGCCTCGTCGAGGACCTCGACATAGCGCGCGCGTCGGTAGACCCGCCAGTCGACACGCGCGCATGGTTCCGCGGCAAGAGCATCCAGCGCTTCCCCGCGAACGTCGCAAGCGCGAGCTGGGATTCGGTCGTGTTCTCCCCGCCCGGGAGCTACCGGCTCCAGCGCGTCCCCACCCGGGAGCCGCTGCGTGGGACCCGGGCGCTCACGGAGGCGCTTTTCGAGGAGCATCCCTCCATCGAGGGCTTCCTGGAGGCCCTCCTCGGCGAGCGTCACACCTAGGAGACTGCTGAACAAGCTCCCTTCGCAGGTTGGCTGGTGGCGTGATCGGTGCCGCCTTGGCCAGTCGAACGGCGGGTTTTGGTCGGCTCTGGGTGCAGCATGGGTCCGTCCCGCCTGTGCAGGGCGTCGTGGTGCCCCTGGCGTTGGGTTCGAGGCTGTCTTCTGGGGGCCTGCGGCGCGATCAGGCCAGCTGCCAGGTTCCGTTGTCGAAGCTGAGGCCGAGTGCGAGCAGTCGCCTGAGGTTCAGGGCGGCGACCCGGTGGTGGAGCCAGCTGTTGTTCTTCTCCACGCCCCGGTAGGGGACGCGGCGGTTGCCCCGGGTCAGCCACGCGATCGATCTCTCGACCATCGGCCGCTTGGCCCGATAGGTGGTCTGGAAGCCTTCCGCGGTGGCCCGCCTGCGGTGTGCGCGCTGGAGCAGGTCGTGGGGATGCACCTCGATCTTGCGACCGTCTCTGGCCGTGGTGCACTGCGATCGCAGCGGGCAGTGGGCGCAGACGGCGCCGAACACGGCCTTGCGGGTCTTGGTGAGCCGGCGGGTGTGCCCGGCCGGGCAGGTCAGGGTCCCTGCCTCGCCGTCGTGGGCGAAGTCGTCGATGGTGAACCCGCCCTCGACCGCGGGCCGCAGCGGCCACGGCTTGATAATCGGGGTCCACTTCCGCTGGTCCAGGGCGTGCAGCATCTCCCCGGACCCGTAGGCCGAGTCGCCGAGCACCTCGACGGCCTCCTGCCCGGCGATCGTCGGGTCGGCGGCGACCAGGTCCTTGCCGACGGATGCGTCGGAGTTCTCCGGGCCGTTGGCCTTGGTCAGCTTCACCGCGGTGGTCAGCCCGGTCTCCGGCTCGACCACCACATGGGCCTTGAACCCGTCCTGCCGGCGCTCCCGGGTCTTGTGCGCGTGCCGGGTCTCCGGGTCGACGGTGGAGATCATCCGGTCCGGTGCGACGCTGCGGGCGATCCGCCACCGCCCGTCGCTGCCGTCGGAGTCCTCCGCGGGCTCGACGTCCTGCCCGGCCACCAGCGCCAGCAGCGCCACCGCCTCCGCAGGCCTCCCGCCCGCGGCCTGGGCGGCATCGACGTCCAGCGCCGCGAGCAGCGCGAGCGCGTCGTTGACCAGGGCTGTGACCAGGCCGTCGCGCGCGGCCGCATCGTCCCACACGATCCGCGGCTTCCCGGCCGAGGCGTAGTCCTGCCCGGTCAGCCCGGCCAGCCGGGTGCACTCGGCGGCGATCACCGCCTCCGCGCCGGAGACCTCCCGGCCGACCCGCCGGATCGAGGCGACCAGCTGGGTGACCGTGTCCTGCCGGGCAACCGCGTCGTCCAGCACCGTGGAGTCAAGCGCCCGCCGCGTCCCCCCGCCCACCGCGCCGGTCGCGGCCACCACGTCCCGGACCGCCTCGAAGATCCGCTGCGGCCGGGCGCTGGCCGCGAGCCGGCGCCGCCAGTAGGTCAGGGTGGTCGGATGGAACGCCCGGTCCGCGACCGCGAAGCCGCAGGCGGCCTTCCACCGCAGGTCGAAGGTCACCGCCTCGGCAGCCTCGCGATCCGAAAGCCCGTTCAACGCCTGCAGCACCAGGACCGTGGCGACCACCTCGGGCGGGACCGAGGGCCGGCCCCGGCCCGAGGGAAAGAGATCCTCGAACATCTCCGCCGGGAACAGCTTCAGCCGATGCCCGGCCAGGAAGGCGAAGACGCTGCCCGGAACCAGCAGATGCCCGGCCAGCGCCTCAACGTCAAGGAACTCACGCTGTCCATCGTCGCGACCCTGCATGAAGCCAGTCTTAACCCTCCCCGGCCCGAAGCAGGGAGGCGCGCCCCGCCCGCCCGACTTCTTCAGCAGTCTCCTAGGCCGAAGGCGCGATTCCGCGGGACCTACCGCCCGCATGAAAGAGTGACAGTATAGGTTTCACAGCCCGGCGCAGAGGCGGCGAGCTCGACGCAAGGAGGCGGCTATGGCCGGTCAGGAGCAGAAGAGCAGCCAGTCACGGGACGACGCCGAAGACGTCGAGCCGGGCACGCCGGCGCCCGCGCCCGCCGCCCCTCAGGCGTCCGAAACGACGCAGGGCGTCGATGACCTTCTGGACGAGATCGACGGCGTCCTCGAGAGCAACGCCGAGGAGTTCGTCCGTGGGTTCGTCCAGAAGGGCGGCCAGTAGGCCCCGGCATGAACGACTTCCTCGCGGAACGCGTCGCGGCGCACGCGACGTCGTCCTTCACAGAGCATCTCGCAGCGGTTCGTCCCGAGCTGCTGCCCTCCAACCGAGTTTTGCCGGCAGACGCGTCCCATCTCGCACCGCACGGCACCACGGTCGTGGCGATGTCCTTCGCGGGTGGCGTCCTCATGGCGGGCGATCGCCGGGCCACGATGGGGAGCATGATCGCGAGCCGGCACATCGAAAAGGTCTTCCCGGCCGACCACTACTCGGTGCTGGGCATCGCCGGGACGGCGGGTCTTGCAGTGGACATCGTGCGCCTGTTCCAGGTCGAGCTCGAGCACTACGAGAAGATCGAAGGCACGCTTATGAGCCTCGAGGGGAAGGCCACGCGGCTCGGCGCCATGATCCGCTCGAACCTCAGCCTCGCGCTCCAGGGGCTAGCCGTCGTGCCGCTCTTCGCGGGCTACGACCTCGATCAGAGCATGGGCCGGCTGTTCTCCTACGACGTGACCGGCGGGCGGTACGAGGAACTCGAGCACCATTCGGTGGGCTCCGGCTCCGTCTTCGCGCGTGGCGCCCTCAAGAAGCTGTGGCGCCCCGGGCTTTCCGAGTCGGACGCAGTTCGGGTAGCCGTCGAGTCACTCTTCGACGCGGCCGACGACGATTCCGCCACCGGCGGGCCCGACCCCGTCCGCCAGCTCTGGCCGGTCGTGTACACGGTGACGCGGAGTGGGAACCGCCGCGCGCCGGAGCACGAGCTCGCGCGGGTGGCCGGGGACATCCTCGAGCAGCGCAGCATCGCCGGACGAGAGGCCTGAGATGACGCAGCAGTTCTATGTCTCGCCCGAGCAGATCATGAAGGACCGGGCGGACTTTGCGCGAAAGGGCATCGCGCGGGGCCGCTCGGTCGTCGTGTTGAGCTGTCGCGAGGGGATCGCGCTCGTCGCGGAGAACCCCTCGCCCTCGCTCCACAAGATCGGCGAGATCTACGACAAGATCGCGTTCGCCGCCGTGGGCAAGTACAACGAGTTTGAGAGCCTGCGCCAGGCCGGCGTGCGCTACGCCGACGTCCGCGGCTACTCCTACGACCGCGTCGACGTCACCGGGCGAGGCCTCGCGAGCGTCTACGCCCAGAGCCTCGGCGCCGTCTTCACCGCGGAGCAGAAGCCGTTCGAGGTCGAGCTCACCGTGGCCGAGGTGGGGCACGACGTCGGCTCTGACCACCTCTTCCGGCTCACCTTCGACGGCTCGATTGCCGACGAGCGCCGCTTCGTCGTGATGGGCGGCGCGGCCGAGCGCGTTGCCGAGGCCGTGATCGGTGGGTGGAGCGCGGAGGCCTCCTACGCGGAGGCGATCCAGCTCGCCGCGAAGGCCCTTCGCGAGGACCGGACCGAGACGGCGCTCAGCCTCGAGGTCGCCGTCCTCGACCGCAACTCGGAGACGGAACGCGGTGTCCGCCGGGCCTTCCGCCGCATCGGTCCCGACGAGCTCACCGAGCTCCTCACCGGACCGATTTAGCCCACGGGCAACTGGCGGTCCCGACCACCGTCAGACCACTTCGTCACAGCAAAGGAGTCGCGTGGACCGCCGCATCTTCGGCGTCGAGACCGAATTCGGGATCGCGTATTCGAGCCCCCAGGGCCGCCCGCTCGCCCCCGAGGAGGTGGCGCGCTACCTCTTCCGCAAGGTCGTGAGCTGGGGCCGGTCGTCCAACGTGTTCCTCGGCAACGGTTCCCGCCTCTATCTCGACGTGGGCTCTCACCCCGAGTACGCGACCGCGGAGTGCGACGACGTGGCTCAGCTCGTCGCGCACGACCGGGCGGGGGAGCGGATCCTCGTGGACCTCATCGACGAGGCGCAGAAGCGGCTCCACGAGGAGGGGTTCGACGGGAGTGTCTACCTCTTCAAGAACAACACCGACACCGCCGGCAACTCCTATGGGAGCCACGAGAATTACCTCATCCCGCGGCGAACCGAGTTCTCCCGGCTGGCCGAGATCCTCATTCCGTTTCTCGTTACGCGCCAGCTCCTCTGCGGAGCGGGCAAGGTGCTCCGTACGCCGCACGGTCCGATCTTCGCGTTCTCGCAGCGCGCCGACCACATTTGGGAGGGCCTCTCTTCGGCGACGACCCGGTCCCGCCCGATCATCAACACTCGAGACGAGCCGCACGCCGACGCCGAGCACTTCCGCCGGCTGCACGTCATCGTGGGGGATTCCACGATGGCCGAGACGACGACCATGATGAAGATCGGCACGGTCGATCTCGTCCTGAGGATGATCGAGTCCGGCATCATCATGAGGGATCTCCGCATGGAGAACCCCATCCGCAGCATTCGGGAGATCTCGCACGATCTGTCGGGACGCGCCGTCGTCCGTCTCGCCAACGGCAGCGAGCTCACGGCCCTCGACATGCAGCGGGTCTATCTCGAGAAGGCGAGCCAATTCGTTCAGCAGTACGGCGCTCACACGCCGCACGTGCCGCGCATCCTCGACTTGTGGGACCGCACCCTCACGGCGATCGAGTCCGGCGACACGTCCGGAATCGACACCGAGGTCGACTGGGCCATCAAGAAGAAGCTCATCGATTCGTACTGCTCGCGGCACGACGTGGACCTCGACTCGGCCAGGGTCGCGCAGCTCGACCTGACGTATCACGACATCAGCCCCGAGCGGGGACTGTTCTTCCTCCTCCAGCGCCGGGGCGCCGCGGCCAGGCTCACCGAGGACGCAGACATCGAGACGGCCATCCAGTCCCCTCCGCAGAGCACGCGCGCCCGGCTCCGGGGCCGGTTCGTCCAGGCGGCCCAGGCGGCCGGCGCCGACTACACGGTGGACTGGGTCCACCTCAAGCTCAACGATCGCGCCCACCACACCATCCTGTGCAAGGACCCGTTCGCGAACGAGGACTCTCGTGTCGACGAGCTGCTCGAAACGCTCCGGCCGTTTTCGGGCTGAATCCGTCCGAACGGTAGGGTGGCCCGCAGGGGCGCGAGCTGGTTCACAGGCTGAGTCGTTACCCTAGTGACGGCCCACGGGCCCCCGACCGCCGCCACGACCGTGGCGGCGACCCCCACAGGAAGTAGATCAGTGCGCCGACTCATTGCGCTCTTGCTGCCGCTTGCGCTGCTTGTCGCCGGCTGCAGCTCCGGAAGCTCGTCGTCGAGCGAGCCGACCAGCCAGTCCGCCGGTGACGTCAATGCCTTGAGCTCGCTCAAGGTGACTCCCAACGACGCGAAGGCGCCGACGGTCGACTTCAAAAAGCCGCTCACGGTCTCCAGCCTCACCATCAAGATGGTCCAGGAGGGATCGGGCGCCCGCGTGAAGGCCGGCCAGTCCACGACCGTGAGCGTCCTCGCCCTCAAGGGCACGGACGGCAGCACGCTCGGCGATTCGTTCAGTCAGGACCAGCCCGAGAAGGTGCCGGTCGACGATAGCCTCAAGCAGCAGAATGCGTCGCTCTACAACGCACTTGTCGGCGCCAAGATCGGCTCCTACCTCGCCTACGCGACCCCGCCCGTGAGCGCCGAGCAGGGTGGCGATGGGACCACGACGCTCCTGATCCTCAAGATCAATGACGCCAAGGACGTCCCCGCTCCGCTGAGCAAGCCGTCCGGCGACGCGGTCACGCCGCCTGCCGGCCTGCCGAAGGTCACCGAGGATTCGAAGGGAGTCCCGCAGATCGACGTCAAGGGCGTCGCGAAGCCGACCCAGCTCATCTCGCAGGACCTCATCAAGGGCAAGGGCGCTACGGTGCAGGCCACGGATACGATCGTGGCCAACTACGTCGGCGTGAACCTTTCCGATGGCACCAAGTTTGACTCGAGCTACGATCGCGGCACCCCGGCGACGTTCGGCCTGGGGCAGGTCATCGAGGGCTGGACAAAGGGTCTCACCGGGAAGACCGTCGGTTCGCGCGTGCTGCTCGTGATCCCGGCCGCCCAGGCCTATGGCGATCAGGGTCAGGGGCAAGCGAAGGGCGATCTCGTCTTCGTCGTCGACATCCTCGGCGTCCAGTAACCCTGCGCCGCTACCCAGACCCGGTTCAACAGAGAGGAACACCCATGTCCTTCGGACAGCGCGAGTACGACCGGCAGAAGCCGGAGATCGATTTCCCCGAGGGGCCCGTGCCCTCCGAGCTCAAGATCGTGGACCTCATCGAGGGGGAGGGCCGTGAAGTTTTCCCCGGTGACACCGTGTCCGCCCATTACGTCGGCGTGGCCTGGTCCACGGGCGAGGAGTTCGACGCGAGCTGGAACAGCGGCCGGCCGCTCGACTTCCGCGTTGGCGTCGGCCAGGTCATCCAGGGGTGGGACCAGGGGCTTCTCGGCATGAAGCTCGGCGGCCGCCGCCGGCTCGAAATCCCGTCCGATCTCGCGTACGGCTCGGCCGGCGCGGGCGGGGTGATCGGCCCGAACGAGGCGCTCATCTTTGTGGTCGACCTGGTCGGGGTTCGCTGACCCGAGCTTTAGCTCACACTCTCCGCGGGGCGCGGGCGGCATGTGCCGCCCGTGCCCCGCGGGCGTTCCGGGTAGTCTGCCGGTGTGTCCCAGAAGAAGACCGAACGACTCCTCAACCTCCTGATAGCCCTCCTGCACACCGAGCTCGGGATCTCCCGCGAGCGCCTGCTGCGCGACGTCTACGGGTGGACTCCCGGGGCGGATCGGGACAGGGACACCGTGGAGCGCCAATTCGAGCGCGACAAGGCTGACCTCCGCGCGCTCGGCGCTGAGGTGGCCGAGCGCCAGGGGTACGAACGCGAGGACAGCGGGGCGACGACGTCGCTCTACCGCATCGATCGCCGCAAGTTCCGGCTTCCTGAGGTCGAGTTCACCCCGCAGGAGCAGCAGCTCCTGGCCCTCGCTGGGCTCGCGACTCAAGGCGCGCGCTCGGGCGTCGACGCGCGGGCCGCGCTCCGCCGGCTCGAGGCCGCTGGCGCGCTCCCCGACTCGCCGCCGTCGCTCGTTCAGCCCCGCGTGCGGGTCGATGACCCGCGCTACACCGCCCTCGCGGACGCGGCCTCGCGCCGCGCCGAGGTGACGTTCGCCTACTACGCGACGAGCACGGGCCGGGAGGAGGAGCGGCGCGTCCAGCCGTGGGGGCTCGGGCAGCGCTACGGCCAGTGGTACCTCGTGGGGTTCGACGCCGGCCGCGCCGCCCCGCGCGTGTACCGCCTGTCGAGGATCCGGGGCCGGATCAGGGTCGGAGCGGAGGGCGCCTTTCCCGCGCCGGAGGCGGGCGCGGTCCACGCGCAGCTCGAGAGTTTCGGCTCGCTTCCGGCCCAGACCGCGAGGATCCGGATCGCCGAGGGCCGCGCTCTTGAGCTGCGGACCACATGGGAACCCGTCGTCGGCGACGCGCCGGAGGGCTGGGAGCTCGGCGAATACGCCTTCCAGGACGTCACGGTCGCGGCGGACTATCTCGCGGGCTTCGGCGACGCGCTCGTTGTCGAGTCGCCCAGTGAGCTCGCGGGCGCCGTCGTCCGTCGCTTCGACGGTGCCCTCGCGGCCCTCGGCGCCACGGGAGCGCGTGCCGTCACCGCGCCGGCGCCTCGGCGTACGAGGCCCTCGGACGAGCGCCTCGAGCGGATCGTGGACCTCGTGCCGTTCCTGCTTCGCGGGCCCGTGGCGGTCGATGAGGTCGCCGCCAAGTACGGCATGACAGAGCGCGAGCTCACCCAGGAGCTCTCCGTCCTGCAGTATTCGGGGCCTACCGACCTTGGCGGCTGGCAGGACTGCATTGAGGTCGACGTGCACGAGGGCGTCGTGAGCCTCGCGAACGCGCCCGAGCTTGCGCTCCCCCGGCGGCTGAGCATCGAGGAGGCCCTCTCGCTCCAGCTCGGCCTGCAGACGCTCCTGCCGATGGCCTCGCCCGACGAGAGGCCTACTCTCGAGGCGCTCGCCGCCAAGGTGGGCGCGGCGACCGCCCATGGCGCGCGCTCGGTTCCGCAGATCGATGTCAAGGCCGAGCCCCAGCGCAATGCGGAACTTCTGCCGGTGCTCCGGGCGGCGGTCGCGGGCGGGCGCACCCTCCGGCTCAGCTATCTGAATCCGACGAAGGACGAACGCTCCGAGCGCCTCGTCAACCCCCTCGCCCTCCGCTCGGACGGGGATCGGTGGTACGTCGAGGCCTACTGCCATCGCGCGCAGGAGCGCCGCGTGTTCCGCGTGGACCGGATCGTCGGACTTGAGCCGAGCGAGGCGCAGCCGTTGCCGGAGGGAGTCACGGCGCGCGCTGAGGACTGGCTCGTCGAACCGAGTGCCACGGATGTCGAAGCGGTCCTGCGGCTCGCCCCCGAGGCCGCGTGGGTCGAGCATGAATACGGCGCGATCGGCGGCGTCGATCTCGAAGACGGCAGCCGCCGCGTGCGTCTGCGTGTTGCGGGGCTCGATTGGCTCCCTCGCTTCCTCGCCCAGTTCGGGGGATCGGTCGCGCTCGAGGGGCCCGAAGCAGCCGTGGCGGTGTCGCGTGCGTGGTTCACACGTGCGCTGCGAGCCACCGGGAACGGATAGGCTCTTCCTCGTGCCGTGGTGGTTCTGGGTCCTCCTGTGGACGGCGCTGCTCGTTGGCGGCGCCGTCGCGTTAGTGCTTGTGGGCTATTGGCTTGTGCGGAAAGCGCTCCGTGCGCTGCGCGACGTCGGGGAGAGTCTCGCCGGGGTCACCATGGGCAGCGCTCTTGCGCTGTCCGAGCCAACAGACGACGGCGGCGACCCGGCTCAGGCCGCCAACGCACCGGCGCCGGGCAGCGCGGTTTTCGCGGACCCGGAGACGGTGCGCCGCGCCTACCGACGCGGGAAGTCCGAGCGTCGCGAGGCGCGCCGACTCAGGCGCGTGGCCCGAAGGGCAGCTCGAGGGCAAGCGCAGTCCCTCCGTGACCTCGGACTCATCTAGACTTGCAGTAGAAGGAAAGGACTTCTTGTGGGACGACTCTTCGATAGCCCGTGGCCTATCGTCATCATCATTGTTGTGGCGCTGCTGCTCTTTGCCGCGCCCAAGCTTCCGGGCATGGCGCGTAGCCTCGGCCAGTCCATGCGCATCCTGCGATCCGAGGTCAAGGAGATGAGGAGCGAAGACGGCAAGTCGACTTCGTCGTCGTCCTCTTCTTCGGGCTCGGCCGAGGGGCCCGTCGAGGGCAAGGTCATCCCGCCCAAGGGCGCTGACGAGGGCGACGGGAACTCCGCCGGCCCGTCCAAGCGCGCCTGAGCGTGGCCGCGGCCAAGGGGCGGAAGGCCAATCCCGAAGGCCGGATGCCCCTCCTCGAGCACCTCCGGGAGCTCAAGAACCGGCTCATCAAGTCGGCCATCGGCGTGCTCCTGGGTGCGATTGGCGGCTGGTTCCTGTATGACCCGATCCTCGAGGCGCTGCAGCAGCCGGTCAAGGATATTGCCGCCCGGACGGGCGGCATCTCGGGCGTCAACTTCTCCACGGTCGGCTCGCCGTTCGACTTCAAGCTCCAGCTCGCGATCCAGATCGGCCTCGTCCTCTCGAGCCCCGTGTGGATCTACCAGGTCTGGGCCTTCATCATGCCCGGCCTCACCGTCAAGGAGCGCCGCTACACGATCGGCTACATGGCGGCGGCGGTGCCCCTGTTTCTCGCGGGCGTGTGGGTCGGCTGGAGCGTCACACCGCAGGTGGTCCGCGCGCTCACGCAGTTCACGCCGTCGGGCTTCTCCAACCTGATCGACGGGCGCGAGTACATCGACTTCGTCACGCACATGGTGCTCTTCCTCGGGATCGCGTTCCTCGTGCCCGTGGTGCTCGTGGGGCTCAATGCGGCCGGGGTCCTTGCCGGCAAGACCATCCTCAAGGCGTGGCGCATCACGGTCTTCCTCGTGTTCGTCCTCGCCGCGCTCGCCGCGCCCGGGGCCGACGCGATTTCGATGTTCATGCTGGCGGTGCCCCTCCTGGCACTGTTCTTCGCTGCCATCGGCGTCTGCCTCCTGCAGGACAGGCGGCGGCTGCGCCGCCAGGCGAAGCTCGCCGTCGAGTCGGAGGCCGCGGCGGATACCCCGACGTCACGCGAGGACCTCGACAAGTTCTAAAGCGTGTCGAACCCCCGGTTGGTGTTCGGCACCGCCCTTCTCGGGCGTCCGTTGATCAAGCGGCTGTGGGCGGCTCGTCGCGGGTTCCCGCGTCGGCCACGCTGGTTTCGTCCCCGCTTGCGCGGGGGCCAGAGCCTGCGTGTCGGCGGGCGTTGGTGTCCCGGCCTCGTGCTTCGGGGTCCGGGGGCTGGGCGTGGTCCTCGGCCCAGGCTGCGAGGTTTGCCGCGGCGTTGAGGTCGCGGTCGATGGCGAGCCCGCACTCGTCGCAGCGGTAGGTGCGATCGCCGAGGCCTTGTTCCGTGCGGAGGTGGCCGCAGCGGGAGCAGGTCTTGGAGGAAGGGAACCACCGGTCGGCCTGCGCGAGTTGGCCGCCGCGCCAGAGGCACTTGTAGGCGAGCTGTCGGGCGAGCTCGGCCCAGGCTGCGTCGGCGATCGCGGCCGCGAGAGCGTGGTTGGCGAGCATCCCTGCTACGTTCAGGTCCTCGATGACGAGCCGGGCGTGGGTCTTGACCAGCCTGTTCGATACCTGGTGGAGGAAGTGCTGCCTGCGGTTGCGGATGCGCTCGTGGTGGCGGGCGAGCCGGGTGAGGGCGTCGGCCCTGTTCTTCGATCCCTTCTGCTTGCGGGGGACCTCCCTGGACAGGCGGCGGGTCTTGGGCAGAGCGGACTTTGCAGCCCTTGGCGCTGCAGCAATCCGGAGCGTTTCCGCCCCGTCGGCGGTCGCAGACACTATGGGTGTCGATAAGCCGCGGTCCACTCCGACCCAGCCAACCGGTCCGGCTTCGCCCGTCGCGCGTCCACGGAACCGCTACAGCTTTGCCCTCGCTGCGGGATTTCCTGGCATCGAGATGAAGGCGCAGGGACTGGTTGAACGCGAACCGGGCCGCCCCCGCGTGCCGGGCAAGCACAATCGCCTGCTCGGCCGTGGGGTCGAGCCGGTACCGGAAAGTCGTGTGCCTGCCCATCACCTCCGAGTCTCCCGGCACCCTCCGACATTTTGGCCCTCTGCCAGCCCTGCCACATCGTCCAACTCCCCGACGGAGTCCAGACGTTCTACACCATTTAGGCTGGACTCATGTCCACCGTCCCCGAGAACCTGACCCCCGCCGAGCGTTACGCCTTGGACGCCGAGCGGCGGGCCTTCTCCAAGACCGAACTCGGGGCCTTCGCGGCGGAGCTGCCGTTCCCCCTTGACCCCTTCCAGCGCGAGGCCTGCCGCGCCCTCGAAGCCGGACGTGGGGTCCTCGTCGCGGCTCCGACCGGCGCGGGAAAGACCGTGGTGGGGGAGTTCGCGGTGCACCTCGCGCTGCGGAAGGGGCTCAAGGCCTTCTACACGACGCCCATCAAGGCCCTCTCCAACCAGAAGTACGCGGAGCTCGCCGAGGCGTATGGCCCCGATCAGGTGGGGCTCCTGACCGGTGACGTCACCATCAACGGCGAGGCCCCCGTGGTGGTCATGACCACCGAGGTCCTCCGGAACATGCTCTACGCAGGCTCCTCGACTCTCGACGGCCTCGGATACGTCGTCATGGACGAGGTGCATTACCTCGCGGATCGCTTCCGGGGGGCGGTGTGGGAGGAGGTCATCATCCACCTCCCGCGAGACGTCCAGATCGTCTCGCTCAGCGCGACCGTGTCGAACGCCGAGGAATTCGGAGCCTGGCTCGACACCGTGCGGGGAGAGACGGAGATCGTGGTCTCCGAACACCGGCCTGTCCCGCTGTGGCAGCACGTCATGGTCGGCCGGCGTCTCGTTGACCTCTTCGCGACGCGGCAGTCGTTCGACGACCTCGCAGATGCGCACGACCACGTGGGCGATGCGGGGGAGGACGAGGACACCCCTGCCCCGGCAGCGCCGGCCTCGCGCCGCGAGGAGCACCCCCGTGAGCTGACTGCGGTCAACCCGGAGCTCGTCGAGGTCGCCCGCCGAGAGTCGCACACGCCCGGGGCCCGCTTCGGCCACGGCGGCCGCGCGCGGCGCCGCGACGGAAGGCCAGGCGGCGGCAACGGCAGGCCCGGCGGGCGTCCGGGCGGAAGTTCGGAGGGTGGGGTCCAGATGTCCGGGACCCGCGCGAGCCGGCCGCAGATGATCCAGTCGCTCGAGCGGCAGGGGCTCCTCCCGGCGATCGATTTCATCTTCTCCCGCATGGGCTGCGACGCAGCCGTCCAGCAGTGCGTCGACGCCGGGCTGGACCTCACCACGCCACCTGAACGCGCTGCGATCTCTGCGGCGATCGACGAGGCGGCGAAGGACCTTCCGCCTGCGGATCTCGGCGTCCTCGGCTTCTGGTCGTGGCGTGACGGGCTCCTGCGGGGCATCGCCGCGCACCACGCGGGGCTTCTGCCCACCTTCAAGGAAGTGGTCGAGAAGCTCTTCGCCGCCGGGCTCGTGAAGGCCGTCTTCGCGACCGAGACGCTGGCGCTCGGCGTCAACATGCCGGCGCGGAGCGTGCTCATTGAGAAGCTCGAGAAGTTCAACGGCGAGGCCCACGTGGACATCACGCCGGGGGAGTACACCCAGCTGACAGGCCGCGCGGGACGTCGAGGCATCGACGTGGAGGGGCACGCCGTGGTGCAGTGGCGGCCGGGACTCGACCCGACGGCTCTCGCGGGCCTCGCCTCGCGGCGCACGTACCCGCTCAACTCGAGCTTCCGGCCCACCTACAACATGAGCATCAACCTCGTGGCCCAGTTCGGCCGCAAGCGGGCGCGCGACATCCTCGAGAGCTCCTTCGCCCAGTTCCAGGCCGATCGCTCGGTCGTCGGCCTCGCGCGGCAGGTCCGCGAGCGCGAGGAGTCTCTTGCGGGGTACGAGAAGGCCATGACGTGCCATCTCGGCGACTTCTCGGAGTACGTGAGACTTCGCGAGGATCTCTCGATGGCGGAAAAGTACGCATCCCGCGAGGCCGGACGCATGCGCCGGAGCATGACGGTGGACTCGCTCGCGCGCCTCATGCCGGGAGACGTCGTGGAGCTCACCGAGGGGCGGCTCAGCGGTTCGGCGGTGGTCCTTGCGGCGGACACCAACGCGCGCGAGCCCCGTCCGCACGTCCTCACATTCGACCACAACCTGCGGCGCATCGGCTATCAGGACCTCGACGGCCCCGTCGAGCCGATCGCGAGGATCCGGATACCGAAGCATTTCGACCCCAAGCGGCCCAAGGATCGCCGGGACCTCGCCGCCTCGATGCGCCACGCCGTCGACCGTTCCCGTGCAGAGGGGCCGGACGCCACCGGCCGCAGGCGCAGGGCGCGCCGCGACTTTGCGTTCGCGGCGGGCTACGAGGACAGCGAGCGGCGCATCACCGAGTTGCGCCGCCAGCTCCGGGCCCACCCGTGCCACGGCTGCGCCGAGCGCGAGGACCACGCCCGCTGGGCGGAGCGATGGACGAAGCTGCGCCGGGAGACGGACCACCTCGTCGAGCAGATCCAGGGGCGCACCAACACGATCGCGAAGACGTTCGACCGGGTGTGCGAGGTCCTCGAGTCCTACGGGTGCCTTGAAACCGCCGACGGCGAGATCCGGGTCACCGACCGCGGGCAGCAGTTGCGGCGCATCTACGGCGACAAGGACCTTCTCACGGCGCTTTCCCTCAGAGCGGGCGCGTTCGACGACGTCGACGAGGCCGAGCTCGCGGCCCTCGCGAGCGTCCTGGTCTACCAGGCGAAGCGCGACGAGCCGGGCCTGCCGCCCAAGATGCCGAGCATCTCCCTCGACGTGGCCGTCGACGCCGTGCTGAGGGAGTGGACCGCGCTGGAGGGCGTCGAGGAGCAGCACCGCCTCCCGCGGACGGCCGAGCCGGACTTCGGCCTTGTGTGGCCCGTCTACAAATGGGCGCGGGGGCGCGAGCTCCAGAACGTCCTCTCGGGCACCGAGCTGGCCGCAGGGGACTTCGTGCGCTGGGTCAAGCAGGTCATCGATCTCCTCGACCAGCTCGCCGACGTCCCCGGCGCCGAGCCGCGCGTGCGGCGACTGTGCCACGCCGCGATCGATGCGATCAAGCGCGGCGTCGTCGCGTATTCCAGCGTCGCCGACTGACGCCTTCCCCGACCGGGCCAACCGGCCAGTATCCGAAAGAAAGGCCCCCGCATGTCCTCGGAGCGCGAGCTCACCCTCTATCGCAACGGCTCGGTGTACTCGACCGCAGACCCTCTCGCGTCCGCCATGCTCGTGGACGGCGGCACCGTCGCGTGGGTCGGCAGCGAGGAGGCAGCTGCCTCGATCGCGGGGCCCACCGTGCGGACCGTCGACCTCGACGGCGCGGTCGTGACTCCTGGCTTCGTGGACTCCCACGTGCACGTCTCCGACACGGGCCTCGCGCTCCGTTCCCTCGATCTCTCGACGGTGCGCTCTGCAACGGAGCTGCTCGACGCCGTCGCCCGCGCCGCTTCGGCGACGTCGGGGACTGTGCTCGGGCACGGCTGGGACGAGTCGGGCTGGGCGGAGCGTGCGCTGCCGGGCGCGATGGAGCTCGAGCGGGCCGCTGCGGGGCGCAAGGTGCTGCTGACGCGCGTCGACGTCCATTCAGCGCTCGTCTCGCCGTCGCTCGCGGCCGCCGCCGGGCTCGACGGCGTCGGCGGGCAGCGGGCCGACGGTTGGGACGGCGGGCCGCTCGCGAGCCGCGCCGCCCTCGCGGCCGCCCGGGCGGCGTCCCGCCCGAGCAGCCCGCTCGAGATCCAGGCGCTCCAGCGCGCGGCGCTCGAGCGCGCGGCCTCCCGCGGCTACGTCGCGCTCGTCGAGCAGGCCGCGCCGCAGATCGCGGGCCTCGACGACCTTCGGCTCCTACTGGGCGGCAGGGGAGCGGACGACGGCGCCGCCCTCCCCCAGGTCATGGCGTACTGGGGGCAGCTGGTCGGCTCCGCGGACGAGGCCCGCACGGTTCTCGATTCACTTGGGGTGCCTGTGCTCGGTCTCGCGGGGGACCTCAACATCGACGGCTCGATCGGCTCGCACTCGGCGCTTCTTACCGCCGATTACGCCGACGCTCCCGGCCTGCGGGGAACCGCGTACCTCGACGCCGAACAGGTGGGGCGCCATCTCGCGGCGTGCTCGGAACTGCGCGTTCAGGGCGGATTCCACGTCATCGGCGACGGCGCCCTCGGGATCGCCCTCGAGGGCCTGCGGCGGGCCGACGAACTCGCTGGGGCGTCCGCCGTCCGCGCGGCGGGCCACCGCCTCGAGCACGCCGAGATGGCTTCGCGGGAGGCCATCGCCGAGCTCGCGGCCCACGCGGTGGCCGTGAGCGCGCAGCCCCTGTTTGAGGCCGCGTGGGGCGGCAGCGATGGCCTCTACGCCGAGCGGCTCGGCGCGCGCCACGAGGGCATGAATCCGTTCGGGAGCTACGCCGCGGCTGGCGTGCCGCTGTGCTTCGGCAGCGACGCCCCCGTGTGCGATCAGGACCCGTGGGCCAGCGTTGCGGCTTGCCTCAACCACTCGACGCCCAGCGAGCGGATCTCGGCCCGTGCGGCCTTCATCGGCCACACGCGGGCCGGCTGGAGGACGATGCGGCACTCCGACCCGCTCATGGGCCAGCTCGTGCCGGGGGCGCCCGCGAGCTTCGCGATCTGGGAGGTCGACGAGCTCATGGTGCAGGTCGCGGACGAGCGCGTCCAGGCTTGGAGCACCGATCCCAGGGCGCGCACCCCACTCCTCCCGGCCCTCGACACCGAGAACCCGCCCCGTTGCCTCGCCACCGTTCACCGCGGCACGAGCCTCTACAGCGCCGGCGGCTTTGCCGCGGACCTGCTGTCATAGAACATGTACGGCCGGACGGTTTTCCGGTCCGAAACGCCGGGCTGAGCAGGCAAAACACGTGTTTTCGCAGGTCAGGCACTGGTTGACAGGCTGTGTAGGGCACGTAGGATCGAATGTCATCGGGTTGCGCCGCTTGTGGGAAGCTTGCGGTCAACCCAGCCGCCATCGAGACCTCGGATGGCGGTACTGCCCTGGGGCAGGTCCACGTGTCAGTAGAAAACAGCCGGGGGACTGACCAGCTGCCAGCCCCGCGACTGGCCCGAAGGCGCGTGGGCCTGCCGGGGTGCTGGATATAATGGGCGATTGCGCCCTCCCGCGAGGGCGCCGCGACCGTGACCAGCCTCCGAAAGGGACGCCTGCGTGCGTATTCTGACGATCATTCCGACGTACAACGAGCTCGAGTCCCTGCCCAAAACGCTTGGACGCCTGCGCTCGGCGGTGCCGGCCTCCGACGTCCTCGTGGCGGACGACAACAGCCCCGACGGCACGGGCGAGCTCGCGGATCGGATCGCCGCCGAGGACCCCCAGGTCCACGTGATGCACCGCAAGGGCAAGGAAGGCCTCGGAGCGGCGTACATCGCCGGGTTCAGGTGGGCCCTCGAGCACGACTACGACGTGATCGTCGAGATGGACGCAGACGGCTCCCACCAGCCCGAGCAGCTTCCGCGGCTCCTCGAGGCCGTTGAGCAGGGTGCCGACCTCGTGATTGGCTCGCGCTGGGTTCAGGGCGGGTCCGTGGTCAACTGGCCTTTTTACCGGCAGCTCATCTCCCGCACCGGAAGCACGTATTCGCGGATCATGCTTGGCCTGAAGGTCAAGGACATGACCGCCGGCTACCGCGCCTTCCGCCGCACGACGCTTGAGAAGCTCGACCTGGATGACGTCGATTCGGTGGGCTATGGCTTCCAGGTCGACCTCGCCTGGCGCGTGGACAAGATGGGCCTCAAGGTTGTCGAGGTCCCCGTGACTTTCGTCGAGCGCGAGCTCGGCTCCTCGAAGATGAGCGGCAACATCGTGATCGAGGCCATGGTCAACGTGACCAAGTGGGGCCTGACCGACCGCTGGAAGCAGCTCACGGGGCGCGGCCAGCGCTGACCCAAGGGGTCGTCTAGGCTCCCGGCCGATCAGCCGTCAGAGCCGGAGCCGGAGCCGGCCGCGGCCGAGATGCCGCGGCCGGTCCGGAGGTGCTGGGTCAGTCCGATACAGGCCTCGAGGTCCAGGACGGAGACGACGGGCGCATTTTCCAGCAGGGCCGGGATGACCTCTTCGCGTCTCTTGACTCCGGCCTCGGTGAGGACGAGCAGCCGCGCGCGCCGGTCCGCGGGATCTGTGGTCCTGACCAGGAGACCGGACCTTTCCATCTGCTCGGCGAGGATCGTCACATGCGGCGGCTCGCAGGCGGTTGCCTCGGCCGCGGCGTTCATGCGCAAGGGGTGATCGAGAGCGAGCAGGAGCCGGACCTGCGGCCCGCTGAGCCCGAACTGGTCCCCGACCTCATCGATGTGACGCCTCATCTCGATTGCCACCCGCAGGAGCTCATCCAACGTCTGCAGCCTGCGCCCCTGCTCGTCCACGTCCCCACCTGTCTGTTCATTCAGTGAAGGAATAACTTCATTGAGTTAAGGGTTTTGTCGATCGACATGTTCCCTTACCTCTCAAGGAGCCTTTCACATGAGCATCCTCACCATCATCGTCTCCGTACTCCTCGGCGTGCTGTTCCTCGCCGCGGGAGTGCAGAAAATCCGCCGGCAGCAGCCGGTGGCGGGCATTCTTGACGGGCTCGGGGTCGGGCCTTCGTTTCAGCGGACCATCGGCGCGCTTGAAGTCCTGGGCGGCGTGGGAGTCGCGCTAGGCCTGCTCCTGGAGCCGCTCGGCGTCGCCGCAGGTATCGGGCTGGCTCTGCTGATGATCGGCGCGCTGGCCTACCACCTCCGGGCGCGGGACGGCTTCGCGAAGTCCGCGGGACCGGTGGTCCTCTTCGTCGTGGCGGCCGCAGCCACGGCACTGCAGATCGCGGTGATCTGACGTGACGGAGCGCAACGCCGGGCTGCTGGAGCAACCATGACTTCGATCGCGCGGAGCATCCCCTACAAGTGGCTCGTGGCGATAGCCGTCGCCATGGCCCTGTTCCTGGAAATCCTCGACATGACGGTGCTCAATACGGCGCTGCCGATCCTCGGCCGGTACTTCTCCGCCGGGACGAGCGAGCTGCAGTGGGTCGTGACGGCATACCTCATCAGCCTCGCGGTCTTCATTCCCGCGTCCGGGTGGGTCGCGGACCGTTTCGGGGACAAGCGTACCTTCGTCGCAGCGCTGGTCATCTATACCGCGGCCTCGCTGTGGGCCGGCCTGGTCGGGTCGATTCCGGAGCTCGTCGTCGCCCGGGCCGTCCAGGGCGTGGGCGGCGGACTGATTCTCCCTGTCGGCACGGCCATGCTGTTCCGGGCGTTTCCGCCCGAGGAGCGTGCGCGGGCGTCTGCGCTGCTGACCATTCCGACCACGCTCGCCCCGGCCCTTGGCCCGGTGCTCGGCGGTTGGCTGGCCGACGAAGTGTCCTGGCGCTGGATCTTCTTCCTCAAGCTGCCAATCGCGGCACTCGCTGTGGTCTACAGCGTGCTCGTGCTGAAGCCGGGTGGGCGGCGCGCAGCGGGCCGATTTGACCTGCCAGGGTTCCTCTCCGGCGGAGGCGGGCTTGCCTTGTTGCTGATCGGCCTTGAGAAGGGCGCGCGCGAAGGCTGGAACGTGGTCGCACTGAGCACTGCCGCCCTCGGGCTTGCCCTAGGGGCCCTCTTCGTGCTGGTGGAGCGGCGGTCGCGCGCACCGATGATCGACCTCGGCCTCCTCCGGGACCGGATGTTCCGGCTCGGAAACGCCCTGCTTCTTCCTGCCGCTGGGGTGATGACGGGCGCCCTTTTCGTCGTGCCGCTGCTCGTCCAGACCCAGCTCGGGCTGACCGCGACACAGTCCGGCCTTGTCACCTCCTGGCAGGCCGTCGGGATGCTCGCCGGGCTGCTCATCGCGGACCGGGTATTCCAACGCATCGGACCGCGAAGCATGCTCATGGCGGGCTTCGCCCTCGTCATCGTGAGCCAGGCCATCCTGGCTGGCGTCGACTCCGCGGCGAGCCTTCCATGGCTCGGGGCGGCCTTGGCCCTTCTGGGCTTCGGCGGTGCCCTGAGTATGGTGCCGCTCAACGCGGCAACCTTCACCGGCATTTCGCTCGCGGACACGGGGCGGGCGTCTGCGATCTTCTCCACCGCCCGCCAGCTCGCTAGCGCGGTGTCGGTGGCGCTCATGGCGACCCTGCTGGCGGCCAGCGCGTCGACCCGCCTCGGCTCGCTCGGAGCGGGCGCCACTGAGGCGGAGCGGGCCGCGGCCAGCTTCGGGGCCTTCCACGACGTGTTCTGGGCCAGCGCAGCGATTGGAATCCTCGGCCTGCTGCTGACCCTCAGGGTTCGTGAGGGCGACGCCGCCCCAAGCCGACGTGCGTCGTCAGGCGCCGCCATTCGGACCGACCAACCGCAGCCAGAACCAACTTCACTCTAGGAGCAGAAACCATGCCTGAAACCACTGTCGACGTCGAGGACACCGAGGCCACCACTACCACGCCGCACGGGCTGGAGCTCGACCCGAGCTTCGAGACCCCCGCGGGGGAAGAGCGCGTCCAGCGGGCCGCCGCGGCCCTGCGCGGGAGGGGCTATGCCGTGCACGTGGTCGACACCGCAGCCGAGGCCCGTACCCTCGTCGCCGAGATCCTGCCCACCGACAAGTCCGTCTTCACGTCCTCGAGCGAGACGCTGCGGATCAGTGGCATCGACGCGGACATCAACCAGTCTGGAAAGTACAACGCCGTCCGCCCGACGCTCGCGGCCCTGCGCGAGGCCGGGCGGTTCGACGAGATGAGGGTCGCTGGGGCTGCGCCGGACTACGTCGTGGGAAGCATCCACGCCGTGACCGAGTCCGGCCAGATGCTCGCCGCGTCGGGGAGCGGCAGCCAGCTCAGCCACTACAGCTACTCCGCCGGGAAGGCCATCTGGGTGGTCGGGACACAGAAGATCGTCTCCGACCTCGAGACGGCCCTGCGCCGCATCGAGACCTACGCCTACCCGATGGAAGACGAGCGATTCCGCCACACGGTCGGCATGCCCGCGACCTTGGCCAAGATCCTCATCATCAACGGCGAGCTCTTCCCCAACCGAGCCACCGTCATCCTGGTCCGCGAACCGATCGGATTCTGACCCACGCAGCCCCGGCCGGGTGCGCTGCGACTTCCGCATGGCACCCGGCCGCTGCCCGCTATGATGGGCCACGAGTTGTGCAGGCGGGCGAACTGGCTCGGTCACGAAGTGGATCCCGCCGCTCTTTCGCTGGAGGATTGCGATGTCCGATATCCACGAGGGCGCCGACGCGCTCGCCAACCAGCTCGCCCGCGGGATCGATCCCGATCCGGCGCTAGGCGATTCCCAGGCTTTCGAGGCGAGCCGCGCCCGCGACGCCCAGGAGCCAGGGCGTCTCGACGCGAGCTGCGTTCGCGCCGCGTACGAAGCCATCGCCGAGGCAGGGATGACGAATGACGTCGCCGGCGACATCGCGGCTTTGCGCTCGGTGCGCGAAGGGGCAACTGCAGCGGCCGACGCCGCTCGGGTTGCCGATGAGATCGGAGCCGGCGCCGGCCAGGCGCTCCGCTCGGCGGCGCGCGCCTGGCTGCCGTTCGCGGTAGGCGATGAAGGCTCCGCGTGGTGGCTTGGGCTGCGCGCCTTCAGCCAGGTCTGCGACGCCGCCGGACGGTCCGACCAGGCGGTGGTCGTGCGCGGCATCGCAGCGGCAGCGGATGCCGTGGACGGCAACACTACGGCGACGGCGGCGGATTTCCGCTCCTTCTCGGCCGAGCTCGGCGCGCGCGCGGACGCGGGAGACACGCTCGGGGCCGCGTGGCGGGCCGCGGCCTCACAGTCGCGCGCCGAGGGTGCCGACACGGTGTTCCAGCTGGTCGTCGACGCGGTCGCTGGCGTGCTCGACGACTGAGCCCAGAACGTGCCCACGTCAACTGTTCGAACAGCCACCGTCGGACCAGGCTCCGGGCAGATTACGGGGGCATCGCGGCGGACTCAGGCAGGCTTCGAACGCCTAGCCAAGGGCGGCGACTGACCCGCGCGTCACGAGATGGACGGGGAGACGACGGTCATTCTGGCCGGGCGTCGATTCAAGCAGCATCGACATGACTTCGACCCCGAGTCGCTCCTGGTCAAATGCGATGGTGGTGAGGCCCGGCTCGAGAAGTGCGGATGTCGCCAGATCATCGTGGCCAATGACGCTGAGCTCCTTTCCGACGACAACGCCTCGTGAACGGGCTGCGTCGTAGATCGCCGCGCCGAGATAGTCCGAGTTGACAATAAAGCCGGGGACACGAGTCCTGTCGATGATCTGGGCGGTCTCCTGCACGACGCTGTCATGATCGAGCGAACAGCGCACGATGCTCCCTCGGATTCCCCACTCTTCGCAAAGCCTGAGGAACTCCTCTTGGCGACCCCAGTCGGCTGCGAGGTCGATGGGAGCTGCGATGAGGAACACCTCACGGTGTCCGCGCTCGCGCAGGTGTCCCAAAGCGAGCTTGACGGCATGGTGATCGTCGGGCCCGGCCGTAGGCACGCGTGCCGAACCGACAAGGTCGGCAGGATCCGGAGTTCGATTGAATGCGACGATGGGGAGGCTCTCATGAGCGGCGGCCCACTCGCCGAGCCTTCCGTTCCGTCCGATGGGTGCAATGGCGATACCTCCGACGCCTTCGGACGCGAGCCGCCGCAGTGCAGCTGCCTCTCGATTCGGGTCGTATCCGGAGTTGACGATCAGCAGTGAGGCGCCGTCTTGATCAGCACGCGTTTCCATTCCACGCAGGACGTTGAGAAAGAACGGATTCCGCATGTTGCGGATGATGACCCCGTAGACACTCGAGACGCCCGTGCGGAGGCTGCGGGCGCGGGCGTCGACTTGGTAATCGAGCTCTCGGGCAGCCGTGAGGACCCGTTCGATCGTCTCGGCCGCAACCCGACCGGTTCCGTTGAGCGCATAGCTAGCGAGGGCAGCCGACACTCCGGCGCGCAGGGCAACGTCGCGCAACGTGGCTCGCGGGGCTCGTGGGGCCATGGGTGTCCTTTCGGCGGATGGACTGGTCAGCTCGCGTTTCGTGTTCGTTCAAGTATCGGTCCGATGGTCGGACCCACACGTCACGGGTGCCGCGGGGGAGCGACGTTTACCCGGAATTTGGATTCTCTGTGGTTGGTGTTCAGCGCGACGAACGCCTGAGGTCAACACCGTGCTGAATGGTTTAAGCATCGGCTCGGCCGGTAACCAAACTCGCACCTACCAGGGGAGATCATGAAAACTTGGCTTCGCGCGTCCACCGCGTTCCTCGCCCTACTCGCCACGACAACAGCGCTCTCGGCGTGCGGCAACGTTGCGGCTCCTTCGGACGCGACAAGCTCGCGGCCAACGGGTTCTGGGGACTCGATCGTCATCACCTACAACTCGCCTGCCCAGTGGGGGAACTTCGGAGAGGTGCTGCCGGCCTTCACTCAGAAGACGGGCATCAATGCCCCCAACGACCCGAAGAATTCCGGCCAGGCGTTGGCCGCACTGCAGGCCGAGAAGGGGTCGCCGGTCGCGGACGTCGCATACGCGGGGATAGCCTTCGCCGGCCAACTCGCTGGCGCCGACGTCCTCCAAAAGTACGTGCCGTCTGGCGCCCAGGGTGTTCCATCGGATCTGCGCGACCCCTCCGGCCTGTGGTCGGCCGTCCACACCGGAACGGTGGCCTTCATCGTCAACAAGGACCATCTGGGTGGGGCCCCGGTGCCGACCGGCTGGCGCGATCTCCTCGACCCGAAATACAAGGGGAAGGTGGGATACCTTGATCCGACTCAGGCCGCCGTCGGGTATTCCGTGGCCACCGCGGCGAATCTTGCCCTCGGAGGAACGCTCGACAACTGGACGCCTGGACTCGACTACCTCAAGTCGCTCAAGGCAAACGGTGCGTCCACGTCCGCCCAGACGGCAACGGCCAAGGTGGCGCAGGGCGAGATCCCGATTCTCATCGACACGGATTTCAACGGCTACAAGCTCCGGGACACCGGCGCGAACGTCGCGGTGGTGATCCCCCAGGAGGGCTCCCTTCAGATCCCTTACGTTGTTGGCCTGGTCGCAGGCGCACCACACCAGGCCAACGGCCAGGCTCTTCTCGACTTCTACTTCTCGAAGGAAGGCCAGGCTCTGTTTGCCAAGGGATACATGCGGCCAGTGATCGGCAGCGTTCCGCCGGAGATCGCGGCCAAGGTCCTGCCCGACTCTGACTACCAGCGCGCCGCCACGATCGACTACGGCAAGCAGGGCAAGGTGCAGCAGGAGTTCATCAAGCTTTACCAGGACAAGGTCGGCTTCTAGTGTCGAAGTCTTCGCTCTCCGATTGGCGCGGTGCCCGCACGGGCACCGCGCTG
The DNA here is from genome assembly GCF_049332655.1 of Sinomonas sp. P47F7. GTDB lineage: Bacteria > Actinomycetota > Actinomycetes > Actinomycetales > Micrococcaceae > Sinomonas. The sequence goes on from NZ_CP186327.1 coordinate 2,311,492, forward strand.
GCCGGGCACTTTGCTCTTCTTGTCTCGCTCGCGCCGATTCTCCTGTTCAGCGTCTATCCGGTCTGCGCACTCGTCGCCAACTCCGTCGGGTTGGGTGCCGTGCGATCCAGCAGCGGATTCACCGTTGAGCACTATCAACGAGCTTTGGCGTCCGGAACCGTCCACACCGCGCTCGGAAATTCAGTGCTGATCTCGCTGGGCAGCGTCGTGATTAGCCTCGTGGTGGTGCTGCCCATCGTGCTGCACCCCACGCGGAGCCCAAAGGGCGCGCCGGGAGGCACAGGAGCCGCGTTCGAGCAGACGGTTCTGACTCTCCCCATTGGCCTGCCGGGGATCATCATTGGATTCTTTGCCATCGTCCTCGTGGGGCGCACTGGTCTGCTCGCGCTCGTCTGGGACGGCTTGTCGGGGTTCGCCTATGTCTTCGCCGGAATGCTCATCGCGTATGTCTACTTCAGCCTTCCGCGGGTTCTTGGACCGCTGCGCGGCGCGGCAGCCGCTCTCGATCCGGCGCTCGCGGAGTGTGCCGAGACCCTCGGTGCATCACGATCACGGGTGTTCGTGACCGTGACGCTTCCCATCCTGTTGCCTTCGATCATCGAGGCCTGCTCGACGGCCAACGCTGTTGCGCTCGGCGGCTATGGAACCGTCGCCACTCTTTCGGCCGGAGTCAGGCTGCTCCCCTTGAACGTAGTCAACGAACTCACGACGGGCTTCAGGCTTGCCGATTCATCGGCTCTCGCCGTGCTCCTGGCGGTCGTTGCCGTCTTCTCGATCGTGTTCGGCCGGGTCCTTGCGCAGTTCTCGAAATGGGCGGTGAGCCGGGCGTGAACAAGATAGTTCGCTTTGCGGCCGGGGCGTTCATTCTCCTTCCCATCCTCGGGACCGCACTCGCCGCGACAAGCGTTGACTTCTCGCACGGCCCGTGGGGCGGCGGCGCCACCTTGGACTGGCTCCGCTATGCGTGGGCACCGCTCGCCCCCGCCGTGGCGCGCAGCATGGCCGTGGCCGCCCTCGTCGTCGTTCTCAATCTGGCCCTTGGGGGCGTCATCGCGTGGTGGATTGCCCGGACCGCTTCACCCGTGACCCGCGTTGTGAGCTATCTCGTCAATGTTCCGCTGGCAGTCCCGGGGATCGCACTCAGCGTGGCGCTCGTCGGGACGTTCCCCGCCCTCAGGCCGAGCGGGTTCCTTCTCGTCATGGCGCATGTGGTGCTGACCTTGCCCTTCACGCTTGCTGCCCTCGTCCCCGTGCTGAGCGATGACGGCCTCAAGGCGGCAGAGGAGGTCGCCGCGAGCCTGGGGGCCCGGTCCGTTCACGTCGTGCGGACGATCACCGCTCCAGCTTGCGCACTCGCGACGGCCCAGGCCGCCTCCATGGTGTTCGCACTCTCGTTCGGTGAGTTCAATATCAGCTTCTTCGTGAACGCACCTGCCGCGCCCACCGTTCCGTTCGCGCTCTTCGATTCCTACTCGACCGGGCGCCTCGAGCTCGCCTCGGCCCAGACCATGATCTTCATCGCCTTCATCATTCCCGTCCTGATGGCGATCGTCTCGATCCAACGGCGGGCTAGGAGGAATGACTCGTGACAATATCGCCCCAAAGATCCGCACAGCACGCGGGATTGATCGTCGACAACGCAACCATCAGGTACGGCGACACCATCGCTGCCCGCGACGTCGTCCTCGACGTGGCCCCGGGCGAGACGGTCGCTCTGGTCGGACCCTCGGGGTGCGGCAAGAGCTCGACGCTGCGCGCGGTCGCCGGCCTCGTACCCGTCAGCGAGGGTCGGATCATGATTCGAGACCGAGAGGTCACGCGAGAGCGCCCTGCGTCGCGGGGCGTCGGCCTCGTTCCCCAGAACTATGCCTTGTTTCCACACATGAGCGTCGCGGCCAATATTGCCTACGGGATGCGGGCGCGCGGGGTGCCTTCTCAGAAGCGCCAACGCATGGTGGCGGACCTCCTCGAACTCACCTCGCTGACCCCACTCGCGAACCGGCAGCCGGCCCAGCTCTCCGGAGGGCAGCGCCAGCGAGTCGCCCTCGCTCGGGCCTTGGCCGTCGAGCCGAGCGTGTTGCTTCTGGACGAGCCCATGGCCGCCCTTGACCCCCAGCTGCGCGGGGGGCTGCGGCGCGAGCTCGGGGCACTGCTTGCGGCGACAGACAGCGCGACCCTTCTCGTCACCCACGATCAGGAAGAGGCCCTCGCCCTGGGCCGTCGGATCGCGGTACTGCGGGCGGGCACGGTGATTCAGTTCGGGCCGGCCCGTGAGTTGTGGGAAGACCCGGTGGACGCCTTTGTCGCCGATTTCCTGTCGGAGTCGCTCCTTCTCGACGCCCGAATCGAGGATGGCTACGCGCTTCTTCTCAGAGGACGGTGGCGCGTGCCTCTGTCCAGCCTGAGGCGGCGGCAGTCGGTTCATGATGGCACGCGGGTCCTCCTGCGACCCGAGTCGCTCATGGTCGTGGAGGAGCCGCTGGCCGACGATGGCGGGTCCGTCCTCGATGTTGACGTGCTCCATACAGAGTTCGTGGGCGACGCGATGCAGGTGTCTCTTCGGACCGACGACCTCGTTCTCATGGCTCGTGTACCCGCGGGGGCGCGCCTTGGCCCGCACCTCCGGATCGCCGTGAGGCCAGGGCTCGCCGACCTCTTGGTCGGTGCGCGGTGACGCCACAGTGTGAGGTAGTCGGCAGCTGCGCGACGGCGCCCACAGCAGCGGGCGCGGCGTCCTCCTACCTGGTGCGCGGTGACACCGGATTCGTCTTGGTCGACGCAGGGCCTGGTTCGCTGCTCGCTTACCTCCAGGCCGGGCACGATCTCGCTGAACTCCGTGCCATTGTCATCACCCACTTGCACGCCGATCACAGTCTCGATCTGATGGCGTGGGCCTACAGGTGGACGTTCCCGGAGGTGCTGCCGGAAATCCCCTTGTTCGTCCCCGCACCGGAAATACGCCGGCTGAAGCAGTTCGACGCGCTGTTCGGCATTCCGACGCTGCCGACCATGAAGAGCCCGATCTTCCAGTCGTGGAGCGTCCGCGGCCTGCCGCAAGACGGTACAACGTGGCATGAGGTCGACGGGCTTCGATTCCTTTCGTACGCAGCCCACCACAGCGTTCCCTCGGCTGCACTCAGGTTCGAAGCGAAGGGCGGAGGGGTGCTCGCGTTCTCCTCGGACACGGGTTACTGCGAGGCTGTCGTTGAGGCCGCGCGCGGCGCCGACGTCTTTGTCTGCGAGGCGACCTATCTGGAAGCCGACTCCGATGCGCTCACTGGCCATGGACACCTCACGGCGCGGCTCGCGGGCCAGCTCGCCACCGAGGCGGGAGTCCGGCAACTTGTCGTGACGCATTTGTCAGATCCCGCGATGGGGCCGCAGGCGCTGGTCGACGCCGCCGAAAGCTTTCGCGGACCGATTCATCTGGCTGCACCCGGTCTCACGGTGTGAAAGTGCAAGAAGGGCGGGAACCGTGAGGTTCCCGCCCTTCTCAGTCTGTGGCTGCGTACGGCCTAGGAGACTGCTGAACAAGCTCCCTTCGCAGGTTGGCTGGTGGCGTGATCGGTGCCGCCTTGGCCAGTCGAACGGCGGGTTTTGGTCGGCTCTGGGTGCAGCATGGGTCCGTCCCGCCTGTGCAGGGCGTCGTGGTGCCCCTGGCGTTGGGTTCGAGGCTGTCTTCTGGGGGCCTGCGGCGCGATCAGGCCAGCTGCCAGGTTCCGTTGTCGAAGCTGAGGCCGAGTGCGAGCAGTCGCCTGAGGTTCAGGGCGGCGACCCGGTGGTGGAGCCAGCTGTTGTTCTTCTCCACGCCCCGGTAGGGGACGCGGCGGTTGCCCCGGGTCAGCCACGCGATCGATCTCTCGACCATCGGCCGCTTGGCCCGATAGGTGGTCTGGAAGCCTTCCGCGGTGGCCCGCCTGCGGTGTGCGCGCTGGAGCAGGTCGTGGGGATGCACCTCGATCTTGCGACCGTCTCTGGCCGTGGTGCACTGCGATCGCAGCGGGCAGTGGGCGCAGACGGCGCCGAACACGGCCTTGCGGGTCTTGGTGAGCCGGCGGGTGTGCCCGGCCGGGCAGGTCAGGGTCCCTGCCTCGCCGTCGTGGGCGAAGTCGTCGATGGTGAACCCGCCCTCGACCGCGGGCCGCAGCGGCCACGGCTTGATAATCGGGGTCCACTTCCGCTGGTCCAGGGCGTGCAGCATCTCCCCGGACCCGTAGGCCGAGTCGCCGAGCACCTCGACGGCCTCCTGCCCGGCGATCGTCGGGTCGGCGGCGACCAGGTCCTTGCCGACGGATGCGTCGGAGTTCTCCGGGCCGTTGGCCTTGGTCAGCTTCACCGCGGTGGTCAGCCCGGTCTCCGGCTCGACCACCACATGGGCCTTGAACCCGTCCTGCCGGCGCTCCCGGGTCTTGTGCGCGTGCCGGGTCTCCGGGTCGACGGTGGAGATCATCCGGTCCGGTGCGACGCTGCGGGCGATCCGCCACCGCCCGTCGCTGCCGTCGGAGTCCTCCGCGGGCTCGACGTCCTGCCCGGCCACCAGCGCCAGCAGCGCCACCGCCTCCGCAGGCCTCCCGCCCGCGGCCTGGGCGGCATCGACGTCCAGCGCCGCGAGCAGCGCGAGCGCGTCGTTGACCAGGGCTGTGACCAGGCCGTCGCGCGCGGCCGCATCGTCCCACACGATCCGCGGCTTCCCGGCCGAGGCGTAGTCCTGCCCGGTCAGCCCGGCCAGCCGGGTGCACTCGGCGGCGATCACCGCCTCCGCGCCGGAGACCTCCCGGCCGACCCGCCGGATCGAGGCGACCAGCTGGGTGACCGTGTCCTGCCGGGCAACCGCGTCGTCCAGCACCGTGGAGTCAAGCGCCCGCCGCGTCCCCCCGCCCACCGCGCCGGTCGCGGCCACCACGTCCCGGACCGCCTCGAAGATCCGCTGCGGCCGGGCGCTGGCCGCGAGCCGGCGCCGCCAGTAGGTCAGGGTGGTCGGATGGAACGCCCGGTCCGCGACCGCGAAGCCGCAGGCGGCCTTCCACCGCAGGTCGAAGGTCACCGCCTCGGCAGCCTCGCGATCCGAAAGCCCGTTCAACGCCTGCAGCACCAGGACCGTGGCGACCACCTCGGGCGGGACCGAGGGCCGGCCCCGGCCCGAGGGAAAGAGATCCTCGAACATCTCCGCCGGGAACAGCTTCAGCCGATGCCCGGCCAGGAAGGCGAAGACGCTGCCCGGAACCAGCAGATGCCCGGCCAGCGCCTCAACGTCAAGGAACTCACGCTGTCCATCGTCGCGACCCTGCATGAAGCCAGTCTTAACCCTCCCCGGCCCGAAGCAGGGAGGCGCGCCCCGCCCGCCCGACTTCTTCAGCAGTCTCCTAGCCCGCGCGCTCGCCGCGCTTCTCGCGCAGGAGCGCAAGGCGATCCTCGAGGATCTGCTCGAGCTCGGGGATGCTGCGGCGCTCCAGAAGCATGTCCCAGTGCGTGCGCACGGCCTTCTCGTTGCCCTCGGACGGACGCTCGCCGTCCACGAGGAACGCTTCCTTGCCCGTCTTCGACGTCCAGACGGGAGGGATCTCCGCCTCAGAGGAGAACGTCACGAAGACCTGCTCGCCGTCCTCGCAGCGGTACTCGACGCGCTGGCGCGGCGCCGGCTCGACGCCCGCCTCGCTCTCCATGGACTGTGCACCCAAGCGCATGCCGCGCAGGCTGCGGTCGCTCATATCTACTCCCTCACGTTCTGCGGTCCGGACCCCAGGATCCGACGCACATCTCAACGCCCGCGGACGCTCGCGTGTTCCCGGGCGGACTTCCCATTATAAGCGCCACGCGGGCGCCGCGGCTGGTCGGTCAGGCAGGCACGTCGTCGGGGCCACCGCGGTGCGTGTGGTGCTCGAGGATTCCCTGGGCCTCCGCGTCGAGCTCCGACGGCCTGCCGGCCTCTTCCTCGAAGGCCCGGGCATCTTCCTCGAGGCTGTCCGGGTTCGGCGAAGCCTCGGCGACGAGCTCGCCCGAGGGGGCCACGCCGTCGTCCGTGTGCTGAGGCGCGGCAGGAGCGCCGCCGCCTGACGCGGCGAACGCCTGACCGGCGGTGCCGAGGACGCTGCCGATGCCCTTGAGCGCCTCTCCGACCTCGCTGGGGATGATCCAGAGCTTGTTGGAGTTGCCCTCAGCGATCTTGGGGAGCGTCTGCAGGTACTGGTAGGCGAGGAGCTTGTTGTCGGGGTTGCCGCGGTGGATCGCGTCAAAGACCTTCTGGATGGCCTGCGACTCGCCGTCGGCCTTGAGCACGGCGGCCTTCGCCTGGCCTTCGGCCTTGAGGATCTGCGACTGCCGCTCGCCCTCGGCCGTGAGGATAGCCGACTGCTTGGTGCCTTCCGCGGTGAGGATCGCGGCGCGCCGATCACGCTCGGCACGCATCTGCTTCTCCATCGAATCCTGAATCGAGTGGGGCGGCTCGATCGCCTTGAGCTCAACGCGTGAGACGCGCAGGCCCCAGCGCCCGGTCGCCTCGTCGAGGACGCCGCGCAGCTGGCCGTTGATCTGGTCGCGCGAGGTGAGCGCCTCTTCGAGGTTGAGCCCGCCGACCACGTTGCGGAGGGTCGTGATGGTGAGCTGCTCGACGGCCTGGATGTAGTTGGCGATCTCGTACGTCGCGGCGCGCGGATCGGTGACCTGGAAGTACACGACCGTGTCGATGGACACGACGAGGTTGTCCGAGGTGATGACCGGCTGAGGCGGGAAGGAGACCACCTGCTCGCGGAGATCGAGAAGCGGCAGGAGCCGGTCGACAAACGGGATGAGCAGCGTGAGCCCCGGGCTCAGTGTGCGCTGGTACTTCCCGAGGCGTTCGACGACGCCCGCGCGGGCCTGCGGGACGATCCGCACCGACCGAACGAGGACGGTCATGACGAACAGGATCAGCGCGATGACGACGACGAGGAGGAGAACTCCACCTACATCCATGATTACCCCCTGGTGTGATTGCGGCGGCCTCTGGTTGGGCCGTCAGCTCCGATATGGTGAGGTCTCGCCGCTGGGGGCGACGACGGCCGTTGCTCCATCGATGGCGACGACTTGGACCACGTCCCCCGGAAGGAACTCGCCGCGCTCGGCGCGGGCCGTCCAGACGTCGCCTCCGATCTTCACGAGGCCCTTGCTGCTGTCGACCGGTTCGACGACCGTGGCCCGTGCGCCCACGAGCCGATCGACGTTGGTGCGGACGTCCTCGATGCCCCGGCGCATGTAGCGCATCGCGACGGGACGGACGAAGGCGACCATGCCAACCGAGACAAGGGCGAACACGAGGCCCTGAAGCCACGCGGGGCCGCCGAGGAGCGCGGCGACGAAGGCCGCGAGGGCCCCGCCGCTGAGCATGGCGAAAACGAGGCTCAAGCTGACCATCTCGATCCCGCCGAGAACGAGGGCCAGAACGAGCCACAGCATCCACGCGTTATGTGCGATCCAGTCCATTTTCTGGCCCTCCAACCCCCATTCTTTCCACTACCCTAGCCCAGCGGAACCCCGCGTGGGGGGGGGCCTGTGGACAACATGTTGGCGCAGCGTGTTGTGCCCCGTCAGACCGCGACGAGCGGCTCCGTGAGCGGCCCGCTCGCGTGCCGGTCTGCGGCTCGTCTGAGCGCACGAACCGCTGCCCGGATGGCGTCCGGCGTGTCCGTGAACGGCAGCCTCAGCCGCCCCTCGAACGCACCGTGGAGCCCGAAGCGCGGTCCGGCCGTGAGGGCGAGGCCCTCCTCCCGGGCCCCGAGGACGAGCTCCGACGACGACCAGGGCGAGCAGTCCAACCAGACGGCCAGACCGCCGTCGGGATCCGGAACCATCCATCGCGGGAAGTCCTCCGCGAGCGCCCCCCGAAGCGCCGCGAGGCCCGCGCCGAGCCGCACACGCCGCTCGGCCACAAGCTCGTTTTCGCGCGCCAGGAGCTCCACCGCGACGAGCTGCTCGAAGACCGGGGTGCCGAGGTCCAGGCTTGTGCGCGACTGAGCCACGCGCGTCACGAGCGATCGGCTCGCGCGGATCCATCCGACGCGGAGCCCGCCCCACGCGAGCTTGCCGAGCCCGCCGACCGTGACGACGGCGGGGGAGAACCCCGCAAGCGGTCGTCGCGGCCCGCGGCGGAGATCGAGCCACATCGTGGTCTCGTCGGCCACGAGGACCGTCCCGTGGCGGTCCGCCGCGCGCGCGAGGCGCTCGCGTTCGTCCTCGCGGAGGCTCGCTCCCGTCGGGTTCTGGAAGTCGGGCATGACGTAGCCGAGCGCGGGCCCGGCGTCCCGCAGAGCCGCCTCAGCCTCGGCCAGGTCCCAGCCGCTCTCGACGTCCACGGGGACCGGCACGGGCCGCGCCCTGACCGCCTGCAGGGCGTCGATCGCGTGGGGGTACGTGGGTTGCTCGATGAGGGCCCGGTCTCCCGGCGCGACCAGGACCCTGCTCAGGAGGGCGATCGCATGCTGGGCGCCCGAGGTCACGAGAATCTGCTCCGGGTCCGTCGGGACGCCGCGCCGCTCGAAGTGCCGGGCAACCGCCTCGCGCAGGGCCGGATGGCCCGTGATCTCGTAGCCCGAACGCGAGAGCTCCGGGCCGAGGAGCGTGGTGGCAGCCGCGTAACATGCCGCGACGGGACCGGCGGCGGGCAGGGCGGCCTTCGTGAAGTCGAGCGGGATGCCCTCCATGGCGGCATCGGCCGCGGGCCGCGCGCCGAGCGAGACGAAGCTGCCGGACCCGCGCCGGCTCTCGAGCACCCCCGCGTCTCGGAGGCGCGCGTAGGCGCCTGCCACCGTGGTCCGGCTGAGGCCGAGGGCCGAGGCGAGGTCCCGCTCGGCCGGCAGGCGGGTCCCATGGGCGAGCCGCCCGTCCAGCGCGACGAGGCGGATCCGATCCGCAAGCGCGGTATAGGCGGGCCCTCGGGTCCGCCACGGACCGAGGACTGTGGCCAATCGGGCCGCTGTGATGGACGTCATGAGGCCATTATTCCCCAATTGGACCTTTATCTGCAGTCCACTTGGCGGGAACCTCGACTCATGCAACCCATCCAAGCCTTCCTCACGAGCCGCCGGATGCCGATACGCCTCGTGCGCCTCTACCTCGGGCTCTTCGCGTACGGCCTCGCCATCTCGCTCATCCTGCGCGCAGGCCTGGGTGGCTCGCCCTGGGACGTCTTCGGGCAGGGCCTGGCCCGAACGCTGGGCCTCACCTTCGGGACCTCGACGATCGCGATAAGCCTCGCGGTGCTGTTCCTGTGGATCCCGCTGCGTCAGCGGCCGGGCTGGGGAACGCTCTCCAATGCGGCGCTCATCGGGTTCTTCGCGGACGCCGGGCTCAGCTGGCTGCCGCCCGCGACGCAGCTGCCGATATGGGCCCCGGCCGCCCAAGGTCTGTTCCTCGCCGCGGGACTCATTCTGCTCGCGTTCGCGTCGGCGCTCTACATCGGTGCGGGCCTTGGCCCGGGACCCCGGGACGGGCTCATGACGGGACTCGTGGCCCGCACTGGGTGGCCCGTGTGGGTGGTGCGGAGCGCGATCGAGCTCTCCGTGACCGCGATCGGGTGGATGCTGGGCGGGACGGTGGGCGTGGGCACCGCAGTGTTCGCGTTCGCGATCGGTCCGCTGATCCAAGTCGCGGTTCGGGTGCTCCGCGTCGAGCTCAGCCAGCGGGTCCGCGGGCGCAAGGTCCCGGAGGTTGCGGCAGTCAGCGCCGGCGCAGCACGCTGAGCTCGACGGCCGCAGTCGCGCGCGGGATGACGCCCGGGAGCCCCGCGAGGACGGCGTCCCGGGACGCGTGATGGCCCGCGGGACCCATGAGCGCGACGTCCGCGGCTGCTTCCGCGTCGAGCTCGAGCGGGAAGCGCACGGCCCGCACGGACTCGACGGCGAAGGCGCCCGCCGCCGCGTGGGCGACGTCTTCGGCCTTCCCCGCCGGCACGTCGAGCAGCGGGAGGATTCCGCGCAGCTCGGCGAGATGCTCCGGCAGCGGAGTCACCACACACAGCAGGCCGCCCGGCCGGAGCACGCGCGCGAACTCTGGGACGTTGCGCGGTGCGAACACGTCGAGGACCGCGTCCACCGACGCGTCACCGAGCGGGAGCGTCCGCCAGAGGTCCCAGACGACGGCGGCCGTGTGCGGCAGCTTGGCGGCGCGCCGGAGTGCATGCGGCGAGAGATCGAGGGCGACGGCGGCGGCCCCGGGCGCGCGGTCGAGGACGGCCGAGAGGTAGTAGCCCGTGCCCGCACCCGCGTCGAGCACGGCGCGGGGGAGCGATCCCACGCTCGGGCGAGGGCCGCCGTCGTCCGCGGTCGGTGTGACGAGCGCGCCCGCCGCGGCCTCTGCGAGCGCCCCGGCGATCGGAGCGTAGTGCCCGGCCGTCAGGAAGCGGTCGCGGGCGGAGACCATGTCCGCGGTGTCGGGCACGAAGCGCGTCCCGCGACCCGTGAGGAAGTTGATGTACCCCCGCCGCGCGACGTCGAACCGATGACCGCTCCCGCACACGAGGAACCGGTCGCTGCTGCGCCACGGGTCCCACGCGCCTGCGCACACGGGGCAGCGCAGGAGGTCCTGGGCGGGAATGGGCATGGCGTCCATGCTAGCGGCGGCGCCGGAGGACTAGGCTTCACGGCGTGAAACCCACTCAGCTCGACGCCATCGTGACCCTGTCCGCCCCGACCGTGCATCCCTCCGGCTCACGCTGCGCCGTCGCAGCGACGCGGCCTGACTTCCGCGCCGACGCACCGGTCGGCCAGCTGTGGGAGGTACCGCTCGATGGCGGGGCGCCGCGGCGGCTCACGCGCGGCTTCCGGGACACGGCGCCTCAGTACTCGAGTGATGGGGCGTGGCTCGCGTTCCTCCGCGCCGCTGCGGAGGGCCGGCCCCAACTGTGCCTCGTGGAGGCCCGGGGCGGCGAGCCGCGCGTCATCACGAACCGACTCCTCGGGGTCGAGCAGTTCGCGTGGTCGCCCGACGCCACGCAGATCGCGTTCACGTCCCGCGAGCCCGAGGCCGGGCGATACGGCAGCACCGAGGGCGTGGGCGCGCGAGCAGAGGACCCGCGGCTCGTGACCCACCTCAATTACCGGGTCAACGGCCCCGGCTACACGGGGGACCAGCGCTCGCAGCTCTTCGTGCTGGACGTCCCGGACGCCGACGCCGAGCCGTTCGTGGCCGCGAAGGGCCGGGCCAAGGCAGCCGAGGCCGACACGCCGGCCGCGGAGCGCGAGAACGGCCTCCCCACCCCGCGCCAGCTTACGTCGAGCGGGGTCGACCACTCGCTTCCGTCGTTCTCCCCGGACGGCGCCTGGATCTACACGGTCTCGCAGTTCGACCCCGCGGACGTGGACACGATCGGGTCCCGCGTGGTGCGCACGGCGTCCGGCGGCGAGAGCAGCGCCCCGATCGAACTCGGCACCCCGGACACCGCATCGGTCCAGGCCGTGCGGGAGGCCGCAGACGGCTCGGGCCTCTTCGTGCTCGCCTCGACGCTCGGGGAGTCCGGGACGGACTTCGTGGGCTGGAACACCCACGCGTTCTGGCACGACTTCGCGACTGGTTCGACCGTGCGCGTGAGCGAGCAGGATGACGACTTCGGCGAGGCGCCAGGCGCGCTCCGGGTCGCCGCGGACGGGCGTGCGCTTGCGATCGGACGACGGCGGGGGACGGCTCGGCTCGTTGCGTTCGCTCCCGCGGGCGGCCGCGAGGTCCTCGCCGACGGCGACGTCGTGGTGACAGGCGCGGACTCGGTGGACGGCGCCGTCGTCGTCTCCTACGCCGATGCGACGGCACCCGGTGAGCTCGCCCTCGTGCGGGAGGGCTCGGTCGAGCGCCTCACGGACTTTGCCGCGACCCTCCGCGACGAGGCGACCCCGCGCGTGCCGCACGAGTTCACGGGCAAGAGCCCCGACGGAACGCCAGTGCACGGCTGGGTCGTGCTACCGGAGGGCACGGGCCCGTTCCCCGTGCTCCTCAACATCCACGGCGGGCCGTTCGCCCAGTACACCGGCGCGTGGTTCGACGAGGCCCAGGTGTACGCCGGGGCGGGCTACGCGGTGCTCATGTGCAACCCCCGCGGCGCCGCGGGCTACGGCGAGGACCACGCGCGCGCGATCAAGGGCCGCATGGGCAGCGTCGACCTCGAGGACGTGCTCGGCTTCGTAGACTCCGCGCTCGCCGAGTTCCCCGAACTGGACGGGGAGCGGCTCGGCGTCATGGGCGGCTCGTACGGCGGCTACCTCACGGCGTGGACCATCGCCCACGACCACCGCTTCCGCGCGGCGATCGTCGAACGCGGTTTCCTGGACCCCGTGAGCTTCGTCGGGTCCTCCGACATCGGATGGTTCTTCCCGGGCGAGTACACGGGCTGGGACGTCGAGTCGATGAACGCCCAGAGCCCCATGGCGTGCGTCGACGCCGTCACGACGCCGACCCTCGTGGTCCACTCCGAGGAGGACTGGCGCTGCCCGATCGAGCAGGCCCAGCGCTACTACGCGGCGCTCCGGCTGCGGGGCGTCGAGACGAAGCTCCTCGTTTTCCCGGGCGAGAATCACGAGCTGTCCCGTTCCGGCACCCCTCATCACCGCAAGCTGCGCTTCGAGCACATCCTCCGGTGGTGGGCGCAGCACCTCCCCACCGATGCAAATCCCGGCCCTGCCGAAGGGTGAGTCATAGGGTCTTTGGACTCTAGACGGTGGTGTAGTATGCCCAAAGATCGCTTCGGCATCTAGGCCTCACGAGGCCAAGAAGTTCAAGGCTAGGGGTTTCTGTTCGCCCCCGCGAAGTCGACAATCTCGTCACAGACACTGGCGACTTATTGCGTCACACGCGCGGCCCAGCTGCTCGGTTCCACCGTGAGCGTCACCGCCGCCGTCATTTGCGGCCAAACCCGCCGCCGTCATCACGTCTGCCGCGCACGGCCTATCCGTGGCGGCGACGTGACCATCGCGGGCGTCACGATACGGGTGGGAGGGCTCTGGGGCAGCCCTCCATAGACAAAACATCTAGGGAGCTGGGCAACCCCATGAAACATCTATTGCGTCGCCATTGGCGGCTTGTCTTCTCTTTTGTCGCGGGATTGACCGCATTCGGCCTCACGGCCGCGGCACTCACATCTGGTCTCAACCCCGGAGATTATTTAGCGGTCACCTGTTCTGGTCCGTCTGTGACATGGAACCAGTCCGGTCCGAGATCCGGCACCGTGAGCTGCGCAACGAATCCTCCTCTATCCACCCCCGCGTCGACCGCTGGGTCTCCAGCTCCGGCCGGGTCCTACCACCTGAGCGCGAACGGCAACCCGTCTCTTGACACCACGGCCTTCGCGACGTCCACCGGGGACATCCTCGTCGTCAAGGCGTTCACCGAGGATGCCGGCAACCTGACGCTCGCCACACCGACGAGCTCAGGTGCCACCGTCACGTGGACCCTGGCCGCATCGGACCTCACGAGCGGATACTCCGCGGCGTACATCTGGACGGGGACCGTGACCGCTGGTTCGGCGTCTACCGTCGTGACGGCACACGAAGGTTCCGTCACCGCCGCAGCGCACTGGGACGCCCTGGTCGAACGCTGGAACGGAGCAACGGCGAAGCTCAGCGCATCCCCTGCGACAACCGATGCGCGCGGCTCCGGGGTTCCGTCGGCACACATCTCCACCGCGGCCGGATCCGCGATCTCGTGGTTCGCGGCCGACTGGAACGCCGTGCAGGACAATGGCGTGAGCTTCATCGGGTCTCCCGTCCAGGAGGCCAGCCAGTACATCGCCAACATCTACTCTGGCGAGCACGCCTTCCAAGCTGCCGTGGCTGGCGACCAGAGCATCGGCGAGACGGGCCCCTCGGGGCGCGCGTGGACAGTCCTCGGAATCGAGATCCAGAGCACCGGATCACCGGCGCCGACGCCGACGCCGACGCCGACGCCGACGCCGACCGTGACGCCAACGCGCACGCCCACGCCGACCGTGACGCCGAGTCCGACTCCTACCGTGACGCCGACCGTGACGCCCGCCCCTGGCCCGACGGCGTCCGGCGGACTTCCGGCGGGCGTGACGCTGAAGGCGATTGACGGCGGCCCCGGGTACTACAGCAAGTGGCCCGCGTCGAATTACCCGGGCGCGACCACGATGTTCCCCGTCACGCGGTGGGCTGCCGAAGGGACCGGAACGGCTGACGACAGCACTCTCGTGAATACGTATCTCGAGGACGGCTACATGCAGTCCGGGTGGCAGACTGGGTCCAAGTTCTACGGCATCGGCGGCACGACGACGGGCGCGGGCGGATACCTCGTCACGGACGAGGTCGACCAGTGGGCCGGGAACGGCTGGGGTGGCTGGACCGGCGTTGTCGGGTTCGGGCACGACGGGAAAGTCTGCACATCAGGCCTCACGGACTGCGGCTACACGGCGATGAAGGCCATGTCGGGGCCTATCGCTTCTGACAAGTTCAAGTACACGAACTTCGGCAAGTTCGCGGGCACGCAGGGAAGCGCCGCGAACTGGAAGACGTACACCCAGTACACGGACATCGCCTCCACCGACGTCTACTTCCTGCAGGAGACGGGCAACCTGTACTCCGGCTGGTGGGGCGTCACGAACGTGATCGTCGGCGACCAGTCGTTCACCGGCAACCTGTCCTCCACAGACCCGCGACTGCATCTCTCGCGCAACTACGGACGGCTCCTCTGGCACGAGCGTTCCATGCAAGGCGGCGACAAGCCGATCTACAGCTTCAACGAGCTCGTGGACATGAATGGGAACCCGGTGGACCCCGCGGCGTTCAAGGCCGGGATCTGGTCGGCGGTCATCGAAGGGGCGCGCGGGGTCAACTACTTCACGCACAACTACCTTCGGAGTGGCGGGTACGCGGATTCGTTCGAGGACCCGGCGTTCGCGGGCGTGAAGTCCGCGGCCCAGTCGTTCTACGCGACGGCCCAGTCCCTGGCTCCGGTCCTCAACGGTCCCGACGGTGTGGGGCTCGTAACCTCGTCTCGTGACGAGAAGACCCCGGACGGCATGCCTGCCGGCGCCGAGTACCTCGCCAAGTGGAACAACGGGTCGCCGTACCTGTTCGCCCACATGGCGGCGGACGCGGTCAGCAACGACTCCGTCACGTTCTCCCTTGCGGGCGGGATCGGCAAGTCGGTGACTGTGGTGGGCGAAAACCGCACGATCCCGGTGGTCGGCGGGAAGTTCACGGACACCTTCGCCAACGCGAACACCGTCCACATCTACCAGGTCACTCTCTAAGAATCCGTCGCGGCCCACTGCCGCAACGCGGTTCTCAGAAGCCGAGTTCTCGGGCTGCGGCCTCGGGCGTCGGGTGTGACCACCGCGCCGAGTACTCCTCGTTGCTGCACAGCGAGCGGAGCTCGGCGCGGTCCACGTACAGGACGCCGCCCAAGTGGTCGGTCTCGTGTTGCACGATTCGGGCCTGCCAGCCCGAGAACTCGGTGCGCCGCGCCGTGCCGTCGGGCGCCGTCCAGCGGGCCTCGACTCGCGAGGGGCGGCGCACGACGGCCGTGTAGCCGCGCACCGAGAGGCACCCCTCGTAGAACGCGGCTCGCTCGTCGCCGAGGGGGAGGTAGAGCGGGTTGAGCATGGCGAAGAACGGCAGGGGAGCGCGCTCGCGGGCCTCCGCGACGTCGTGATCGGCGGCCCACGTGTCCTCGAGGACTGCGAGGCGCAGCGGCAGTCCGATCTGCGGGGCCGCGAGGCCCACTCCCGGCGCGGCGTGCATCGTGCGGCGCATCACCTCGACGAGCGCCGCGAGCAGGGCCGCGTCCAGCTGGCCGTCGAACGGCACTGCCAGCGTGCGCAGCACCGGATGCCCAGCCTGCACGATCTCGGGGAGACTTTCAGCCGCGATGATCTCTGCTGCGGTCTCCGCGAGGCGGGCGGCGGACCAGTGGCTGGGCAGGGCGGGGCTCATGGTCACAGCCTAGGGCGCGGCGGCCCGGCGCTTTGGGTGGGCTGCGCGGGCGCGCGTCACTGCGAAGTCGGCCAGCCGCACGAGCGCGCCACGAAGGCGTAGATCTCCGCCCTGAGGGCGGGCGTTGCTGCGACCTTGACGGTGCCCGTGGCGCCTCCGAGGCGGAGCGTGAGCGGGATGAGGGTCCCGACCTTGTCTTCAGCGACGGCGTGCGGATCGCACCGCGCTGGGCGGACGGCGAGGCGCACGGGGGGCCCACCAGCCGTGAGGCTCACGTCTCGGGGCCACGGCGCCCCAGGGTCCTCGTCGAGGAGCGTCGTGTTGCCGACCGAGACGAGCGTGACGGCGCTCTGGCCGGGCTGGGGGCTCGGCGGCGGGCTAGCCGGCGCGCCGAGGG
Organism: Sinomonas sp. P47F7; assembly: GCF_049332655.1. Lineage (GTDB taxonomy): Bacteria > Actinomycetota > Actinomycetes > Actinomycetales > Micrococcaceae > Sinomonas. Next base: position 2,327,797 of record NZ_CP186327.1, read on the forward strand.
CGAGCGTGAGGACGGCGGTGCCGGGCGGCTCGCCTGGGGCGAGCGTGTCCGCCAGCCGCAGCGTCACGACAGCGGCCACGCGTTCGGCGAAGCACGCATCGGCGTGGATTCTCGGCAGGACCGCGTGGGGATCCGTCGCCGCGACGGTTCGCACCGAGCCGTCGGCCAGGGTCAGGCGGACGGAGGGAGCGCCGTCGTCCGCCTGCCCACAGCGTGGCGGCGCGGCAACGGCGGGGAGGCTGAGGGTGAGGCCGGGGGCGAGCTCTTCGCTCCCGGCCCACGCGGTGCCGTCAGCGAAGCGGGCGTCGGCGAGTTCGGCCCGGACCACCGTGACCGGTCCCGCGGTGGTGTTCTCGAGCTGCAGGACGATCGTCCCGCTCGCGTAGCCGTCGCGGAACTGGTCGACGACGGCGGAGATCGGCCCGGCCGCCGTGGGCGAGACGGACGACGGCGCAGGGCTGGGTGCCGCCGAACCCGCGGGCGAGCAGCCAGCGAGGACGCCGGCCAGAGCAGCCGCGATCAGGCCGGCGCGCGCTCGCGGACCCATGGCGCTAGGCTACCCGCGCCGCTAGGACCCGTGGGTCACGATGCCCAGGAAATCCTCTGCCGAGCGCGGGAGCGGGGCGGCCGCGGACCACACCGCCCGGAGGACGCGCGAGAGCCGCAGCCCGGGCGTCGGCGCCTCGGACAAGCGGCCGCTCCGCAGCGCGAGTTGGACGGCGAGCCGGCTCACGACTCCGGGGCCGAGCCCCGCGGCGACGCTCGCCGCGAGCGCCGCGTTGCTGCCCACCTCGAACCGGGGGCCGGCGCCGTACGGCGCGAGCGCGAGATCGGCGGTCTGGCGCGTGCCGGATCCAGGCTCGCGGACCACGAGCCCTGCCGCGGCGACCTCGGAAGGTGGCACGTCGCCGTCGTCCGCCCACGGATGGTCCGGCCGGACGATGACCACGAGCTCGTCCCGGGCCACGTCGAGGTAGCGAAAGCCCGTCTGAACGGTGGGACCCTCGACGAAGCCGAGGTCCGCGGCGCCGGAGCGCAGCCGCTGGAAGACCTCGTCCGAGTTGCCCACGTCGAGCGTGACGCTCATGCCGGGCAGACGCTGCTGGGCCGCCGCGAGCCACTGCGGCATGAGGTGCTCGGCCACGGTCATGCTCGCGCACACGTGGAGGGTTCCACGGTCCCGCTCGAGCGCGTCGACGGCTCGGGTCACGCTGTCCGCCGCCTCGAGGACCTCGGCCGCGAGACCGGCGACGACGCGCCCGCGATCGGTGAGCTCGGTGCCCCGCGGAGTGCGCCGCGCGAGGGCGAAGCCCGCCGAGGCTTCCATCTGCTCGAGGAGCCGAGAGGCGTTTGGCTGGGCCATACCGGTCTCTCGCGCGGCCGCCCCGATGCTGCCACGCGCCGCGAGCGCGGCGAGGAGCCGGAAGTGCCTCAGGTCCCAGTCACGCACGGCCATATCACCAGCATATGACTCCATGCCCTTTTGCCGTCTACTGGCTCCCGGCGGTGCGCGAAAGCATGGGAGCATGCCAGCTCCGGAACGCACGATCGCAGCACCGACCCACCGTCCCTTCGCCGCTCGCGGCCGGTACCGGACGGCTCGGCAGCTCGCACCGGGGCTCGCCGTCGCCGCGCTGGGCGCCGGGCTGGCCCTGGGGATCGCTGCGCTCGTTCCGGGCCTCAGCCCGCTCCTCGCGGGGATCGTGCTCGGGCTCGCGGCAAGGAACTTCGGGCTGCTCCCTGAGCGGCTCACGGCCGGGCTAGGCGTCGCGGCGCGCGTCCCGCTGAGGCTCGGGATCGTGGTGCTCGGTCTCCAACTCTCGCTCCGCGACCTTGCGTCCCTCGGCTGGGGGATCCCCGCCCTCGTGGCGGCCGTCGTGGCGGTCGGCATCGTGGCGACCGTCGGGATCGGCCGGGCCCTGCGTGTCCCGCCGCGGCAGGCCCTGCTCGTTGCATGCGGCTTCTCCGTGTGCGGCGCGGCCGCCGTGGCCGGGGTCGAATCGATCGTCGACGCCGACGAGGAGGAAACTGTGACCGCCGTAGCCCTCGTGGTGCTCTTCGGCACGCTCATGATCCCGGTCCTCCCGCTCCTCGCGGACGCCCTTGGCCTTGCACCGCACGTCGCGGCGGTCTGGGCCGGGGCTTCCATCCACGAGGTGGCTCAGGTTGTCGCCGCCGGCGGGATCATCGGGGGAGGCGCTCTCGCGGTCGCCGTCACCGTCAAGCTCGCGCGGGTCCTCATGCTCGCCCCCGTCGCCGCGGTCCTTTCCTGGCGGCGTTGGCGCGCCGGCGAGCTCGCCGGGGCCAAGCGGCCGGCGATCGTGCCGCTCTTCGTGGTCGGCTTTCTCGCGATGGTGGTGCTGCGGAGCGTCGTGCCGGTCCCCCTGGAGGTGCTCGGCGCGGCGTCGTGGGTGCAGAGCTTCCTGCTGACGACGGCGATGCTCGCCCTGGGTGCGAGCGTTCGCCTGCGCGCCCTGTTGCGGCGCAGCGGGCGGACGCTGGCCCTCGCTGCGAGCTCCACGGCGGTCGTCGCCGTCGTCGGCCTCGTGGGGGCCTCGCTCATCGCCTAGCGGCGCAAGCTTGCGTGCGGGCCGCTTGCAGGCAACGTACAGGTGGGCGAATCCGCCGGCACAGGGTCGGTGCCTAGCCTGAGGCACATGGGAAGAGTGAGCCGTCGTCGTTTTCTCCAGGGTGCCGGCCTAGCGGTTTTCGGGGCGGTGGCAGGCGCGGGCGTCGCCCGGTCCAGCATCTTCCCCCTCCCGCCCAGCGCGTCCGCGGCCACGCCGACGCCGTCGAGCACGTCGATGGCTGGCAGCCCACCGCCGGACAGGACGTTCGTGAGCACGAAGCTCAGCACGCCCCACGTCAACGTCTGGTCCTCGGGAGTGACGGCGGCCGGTCTCGTGTTCGCGGGCCCGATGGGACACGGCTCCAACGGACTCATCCTGGACAACAGCGGGCATCCCGTATGGATGGAGCCCACGGGAGCTGGGGTGACCGATCTCAAGGTCCAGCAATACCGAGGAATGCCTGTCCTGACGTATTGGAGCGGCAAGGGCATTGGCGGCCACGGCGAGGGCGCCGGGATCATCAAGGACACGAGCTACAAGACGATCGCCCAGGTGTCCGCGGGTGGCGGCCTCAGGGCGGACCTTCATGAATTCCGTCTCACGGCGAACGGAACGGCACTGCTGACGGCGTACCCGACCGTGCAGTACGACCTTTCGCCGCTCGGCGGCAGCGCGAAGGGCTACATGTACGACTGCCACGTCCAAGAGGTCGACGTGGCCACGGGCCGAGTCCTGTTCGACTGGAAAGCCTCGGACGTGATTCCGCTCGTGGAGAGCTACGTCAAGCCTTCCGACGATTCCACCGCGGACGGAAGCACGGCCGAGAAGGCGTTTGATCCCTACCACGTCAACGCCGTGGACCTCCGCGACGATGGGTATCTTGTGTCCTTCCGGCACACGCACACCATCTACCTCCTCAACAGGTCGGGGATGGTCGTGTGGCGCCTCGGCGGCAAGCAGAGCGACTTCACGATCCCCCCGGGCGCCGTCTTCGCATGGCAGCACGACGTGCGCCAGCGGCCCAACGGGGTCATCAGCCTGTTCGACAACCACTACAAGGACGGGACAACGGGCCAGTCCCGGGGCCTGCTCCTGACGGTCGACGAGAAGAACCGAACGGCCGCCATCAAGCTCGAGCTCGCGCGCGGCGGCCACCGCGGCAACGCGATGGGGAACGTGCAGTTCCTCGACGACGGCCACTACTTCGTCGGGTGGGGCTCTGACCCGTCCGCGACCGAGTTCGACGCCGCAGGCAACGCGGTGTTCGAGGCCACGAACATCGGCAGCGGGTCGTACCGTGTCTATCGCTCGACGTGGACCGCTGCGCCGAGCACGGTGCCGGACGTCGCGGTCCTCCCCGGCAACGGCTCGACGATGCAGGCGTACGCGAGCTGGAACGGTGCCACCGAGGTGGCGAGCTGGCGGTTCCTCACGGGGTCCGATGCGGGTTCGCTCGCCCAGGCCGTGTCGGTCAAGCGCACCGGATTCGAGACGACGGCGGAGGTCGCCGCGGCGTCCTACCTCGCCGCCGAGGCGCTCGACTCACGGGGCAACGTGCTCGAACGGTCGGCGGTGATCAAGGCGTAGCTCCGCCCGGTACTAGATTGGGGGAGTGCTTGGTGCTGCGGCTGACGATCGGGGCGACGGACACGCGCTCGGGATCGTGTGCGTCCTGCTCGCGTCCATCTTGTGGGGGACCACGGGGACGGCCTCGGCGCTCGCGGGGTCGGTGAGCCCGCTCGCGATTGGCGCGGCGTCGATGGGCGTCGGCGGCATCCTCCTTGCGGCGACCTCGGCGCGGCAGATTGCCGCAAGCTCGCGGCTCATTGCCGCATCGTGGCCTCTTGTCGTCGTCGGCGGTGCCGCCGTCGCCCTCTATTCGGTGGCGTTCTACACCTCGATGCGCATGGCGGGCGTGGCGATCGGCACGGCCGTGTCGATCGGCGGGGCGCCCGTTGCGTCCGCAGTCATCGAACGGCTCCTCGACAACCGGCGCCTGACGGTCCAATGGGCGTCGGGCGCGGCGCTCGGGGTCGCCGGAGCCGTTCTCCTGAGCTTCGCGCGCGGCGGTGCCGCGGGAGGCGAGGGCGCACAGACGGTGGTCGGCGTGCTTCTCGGCGTGCTGGCCGCCGCGACTTATGCGGACTACTCCTGGACGTCGCATCGGCTCATGCGCCTCGGCGTCCCGTCCCGAGCGTCCGTCGGCGCGACGTTTGCGGTGGCGGCGGTGGTCCTCCTCGCCGTGCTCGTCACCGTGGGGCGGCCGTTCCTCGACTCGTGGACCAATCTCGCGGTCGGCGCGTACCTCGCGGCCGTGCCCATGTTCGTGGGCTATCTGCTGTTCGGCTGGGGGCTGAGCCGCGTCGCGTCGAGCACCGCAACGACCGTCTCGCTCGCCGAGCCCGTGGTTGCCGCGGTGCTCGCTGTGGCGGTGGTTGGCGAGCGGCTTCCGTGGTTCGGCTGGCTCGGGATGGGCCTCATCGTCGCGTGCCTCGTGGCGCTCGCGCTGCCCGGACGACGGCGGCTGGCCGGCTAGCTCCGCGACCAGTCCTCCGCGGCTGTCGTGAGGATCGACTGTTCGGCGATGGAGCGCCCGATCGCGAGGCCGAGCACATGATCCTGGGCGGCCTGCGCGAGCGGATACGGCGCGGGCCCGAAGCCCCGAACCCACTCGGCCGTCTCGAGCAGCATCGAGGACAGCGCGATCTCCTCGTCGTTGAGGCGCATGCCGACAAACGGATTGCGCCACAGGACCTCGCCGTCCAAGCTGAGGTGCGCGGTGTCGAAGCCCTCGTGGTCGAGTTCGTAGCCCGACTGCCGCCGCTCGATCCGCGATTCGAGGATCGTCTCTGCGTCGACGATCCGCACGAGGCGGTCGTTGCTGATCTCTCCCGTGCTTCCGCGCAGGAGAAGCCTGCGGGACCTCAGAAGATTGCGGGACTGGTTGTCGGTGTAGTCATAGACCGCGCTCCGGCCGCTCTCGAATTCGAGCGTCGCGATCGTCGTCGTGGCCCGGCGGGGAGCCAGGTCATGGGTCCACCCACCGCGGTCGGCCGGGAGCACCAGGGGGCCCGCGAAGTTCCGCGCGCTCACGCTGGCCGCCTCGAAGCCGACGCCGAGGAACGTTCGGATGATGCTGGCCGCGTGGTAGAGGTGCGTCGAGGAGATCTGGACCGAGCTGAGCTCGCCGATGAGGCCCCGCTCCACGGCGGCGAGCCGCGCCGCGTGAGTGGGCAGGCGCATGTACTGCTCCGCAACCTGGACGAGGCCCGACCCGCCCACGCGCCCCCAGAGGCGCCGGAGGCCCTCGAGGTCCGGCGCGGGCGGCGTCTCGGAGAGGACGGCGACGCCCCGCGAGACCAGGGTCTCGATGATGCCAGGGTTGGCGTCCCAGCTCACGCTCGTGACGACGAACTCGGGGGAGCCGCCCTCGATGAGCTCCTCCGCCGTCTCGTACACGGGGACGCGCCACCGCTCGGCGACCTCGCGGCGGGTCTCCTCGCGCCGCGCCACGACCCCGACGAGCTCGAGCTCGCCCGGATAGCGGAGCGCGAGGCGAATGAAGTACTGAGCCCGAAACGCGGCCCCGATGATGCCGATGCGGACGGGCTCAGAGTTCTGCACGCGGACTTACCCTTCTCGTGTCCCACCATTCCAGCGCCCGCGTTCCGTAGAACGTGAGCCATTTCGACCGCTCGCCGGGCGGGACGTCGACCTCGAACCACACCCGGCCGGGAAGGCGCGCCTCCTGCATCCACGTCCCGTCGGGCTGGCGCGCGGCCCGGATGAGGTCGACGGCGTCTTCCAGGCGCGGGTCGGGACGCCGGCCGTCGTAGAGGAAGGCAGAGCGGAAGTAGTCGACCGCATTCAGCGCGCTGAATTTCCAGCGGAACGGATAGGCAAACGTCGTGGCCCACGGGCCGACGATCTGCCCGGTGGTCTCCCGTCGAAGCAGTCCGCGCCGCAGGAGGTACTCCTCGCCAGCCCGACGCGCGTCGCGAAGCGCCGTGTCCCCGCCCGTGGCGGCCTCGAAGAAGAGCAGGTCCTTGAGCGCGTTGAGCGTCGAATGGAACGAGGAGCGCGTGGACCCCTCGACCCATTCGCAGTTCCATCCGCCCTCGTCCATCTGGTGGTCGAGGAACCACTGGGCGATCGAGGAGACATTCGCGCCGAGCCACGCGCCGTTGGCGAGCGTGTACGCGTTGATGCAGCAGTCGACCTCGCCAGCCCAATAGGGGAGGCCGTTGTAGTCCCACCGGCTGTTGGCCTCGAGCAGCTCCGCCGTGCCTTCGAGGCGGGAGGCCTCCAGCCCCCACTCCCGAAGCGAGTTGAGCGTCCAGGTCGTGGCCGTCCAAGGCTGCCCGGCGCCGTCGGCCGCTTCGGGCCCGTGGAAATCGAAGCCTCCAGGGAAGAACGAGCCGCCCGCCCACTGGCCGTCCGGGTCCTGCAGCGCGAGGAGTCGTGCCCCGAAGCCCTCGGTGGCGACTCGCCGCCGGGTCGTCTCCCACGCGTCCTGAGGCGCACGCAGGAGGTCGCGCTCGACCTGCCAACGCAGCGAGGGATCGGAATCGATGAGCCAATCTGTGACGGAGGCAACCTCGGCCATTGCCTCAGCCTACCGGCGGGCGCCACGAAACGGGGGCCGGTCAGGATTCGAGAAGCGCGAACCCCCGAGCCGCCCTAGCATGATCGACAGAGACATGGTGCCGGAAGAGCTACTCAGCCCACGAGAGGGAGAGACGATGAGCATGGCCACGAGTGCGGACGCGCGGCAGGCCGCGCCGCACGTCGCCGACAGCCACGACCTGATCCGGGTCCACGGCGCACGCGAGAACAACCTCAAGGACATCAGCATCGAGATCCCGAAGCGCCGCCTCACGGTGTTCACTGGCGTCTCGGGCTCGGGCAAGAGCTCGCTCGTCTTCGACACGATCGCCGCCGAGTCGCAGCGGATGATCAACGAGACCTACAGTGCGTTCCTGCAGGGGTTCATGCCGTCCCTCGCCCGACCGGACGTTGACGTCCTCGAGGGGCTGACGACGGCGATCATCGTGGACCAGGAGCGGATGGGGGCCAACGCCCGCTCCACAGTCGGCACGGTGACTGATGCCAATGCGATCCTGCGAGTGCTGTTCAGCCGCCTCGGCTCGCCCTACGTCGGGCCGCCGACCGCCTTTTCGTTCAACGTCCCGACCCGAAAAGCGAGCGGGGTCATGACGAGCGCGACGGGGGAGAAGACGATCGTGCGCGAGGCCATCTACCACGGAGGCATGTGCCCGCGGTGCGAGGGGCGGGGCACTGTCTCCGACATCGACCTCAGCCAGCTGTACGACGAGTCCAAGTCGCTCAACGAGGGCGCCATCCTGGTTCCCGGCTACACCGCGGACGGGTGGTTGGTCCGGACGTTCAGCGAATCAGGCTTCGTCGATGGCAACAAGCCCATCCGTGACTACACGGGGAAGGAACTCCACGCGTTCCTCCACAAGGAGCCGACCAAGATCAGGGCGAAGGGGATCAACCTCACCTACGAGGGGCTGATTCCGAAGATCCGCAAGTCGATGCTGAGCAAGGACATCGACTCGCTCCAGCCCCATATCCGTGCCTTCGTCGAGCGTCTCGCGACGTTCGCGCCGTGCCCGGAATGCGGCGGCACGCGGCTCAGCGAGGGTGCGCGCACGTCGAAGATCAAAGGCGTCACCATCGCCGACGCCTGTTCGATGCAGATCACGGATCTCGCAGAGTGGATCCGCGGGCTCAGCGAGCCCACGGTGGCGCCGCTCCTGAACGCCCTCGGGGAGAATCTCGACGCGTTCGTCGAGCTGGGGCTCGGATATCTCTCCCTCGACCGGCCGTCTGGGACTCTTTCGGGTGGCGAGTCGCAGCGAATCAAGATGCTCCGGCACCTCGGCTCCTCGCTCACGGACGTCACGTACGTCTTCGACGAGCCCACGATCGGGCTGCATCCCCACGACATCCAGCGCATGAACGAGCTGCTGCTGCGCCTCCGCGACAAGGGGAACACCGTCTTGGTGGTCGAGCACAAGCCGGAGATGATCGCGATTGCCGATCACGTGGTGGACCTCGGGCCCGGCGCCGGCTCGGGCGGCGGCACGATCTGCTTCGAAGGAACGATTGACGGCCTTCGGGGCAGCGGCACGGTCACCGGCCGGCACATCGAGGACCGCGTCACCGTGAAGAACGCAGTCCGCACGCCGTCCGGCACGCTTGAGGTGCGCGGGGCGAGCATCCACAACCTCCAAGCGGTCGACGTCGACATCCCGTTGGGCGTGCTCGTCGCCGTGACCGGGGTTGCTGGTTCTGGCAAGAGCTCGCTCATCCATGGCTCCGTGTCGGGCCGCGAAGGCGTGGTCGCGATCGACCAGAGCGCCATCAAGGGCTCGCGCCGAAGCAACCCGGCCACGTATACGGGCCTGCTCGAGCCGATCCGCAAGGCCTTCGCGAAGGCCAACGGGGTCAAGCCGGCGCTCTTTTCGGCCAACTCCGAGGGCGCATGCCCGACGTGCAACGGCAACGGCATGATCTTCACGGAACTCGGGTTCATGGAGACCGTGTCCACGCCGTGCGAGGACTGCGGCGGAAAGCGCTTCCAGGCCGAGGTGCTCGAGTATCGCTTCGGCGGCCTCAACATCGCGGAGGTGCTTGACCTTCCGGTCTCGGAAGCCCACACCTTCTTCGGGAAGGGGGAGGCGAAGACGCCCGCCGCCGCCGCGATCCTCGCTCGGATGGAGGACGTGGGGCTCGGCTACGTGAGCCTTGGCCAGCCGCTGACAACCCTCTCCGGCGGCGAGCGGCAGCGGCTCAAGCTGGCCAATCAGATGGGTGAGCAGGGCGGGGTCTACGTGCTCGACGAGCCGACGAGCGGCCTCCACCTCGCGGACGTCGAGCAGTTGCTCGGCATGCTCGATCGGCTCGTCGACTCCGGCAAATCGGTCATCGTCATCGAGCACCACCAGGCGGTCATGGCGCATGCGGATTGGATCATCGACCTCGGACCCGGCGCGGGGCACGACGGCGGCCGGATCGTCTTCGAGGGCACCCCGGCGGAGCTTGTCGCGGCGAAGTCGACGCTCACCGGCGAGCACCTCGCGGCCTACGTCGGCGCCTGACGCCACTCCGCGGGGCTCGAGCGTGTGGATTTCGCGCCGCCCCGCGAGGATGATGGAAGTGCTTGAGAGGCGTGCGTGCGCCCGGGAGTGGACCAAGGTCCAGAGGCTCCCGGGCGCGCCTTCGTGAGCGCCGCCGTCGCCCGCCTTCGGCGAGCTGTCAGCGGGGGCGCCGGAGAGAACCTGCCGCGGCAAAGGCCGCCGCCATGAGTGCCACGATGAGCCAGAATGAGCCGAGCAGCCCCGTCGACTCGGCGAGGAGCCCGATCACGGGCGGGCCCGCGAGGTTCGCAAGGTAGCCGATCGAGGCGACGACGCTCACGCGCGCGGCGGGATTCGGCCCAGTTTCCGCCGCCGAGGACATACCGAGCGGGAACCCCATGGACACGCCCACCGCCCAGAGCACCACGCCGGGCAGCGTGAGCCACGCCGTGCCGCCGAGGATGAAGAGGGCCAGGCCCACGATGCCGAGGGCCGTGGTGAGCCGGATCGTTCGGACGCGCCCGAGCCGATCGACGATCGGGCCGCCGAAGATGCGGGCGAGCGCCTCACCCGTCGCGAACACAGTGAAGAAGAGGGCGGCGACGGCGGCGGTCTCACCGTGGTTGTTCTGGGCGGAGAGGGTGAGCCAGTTGTTGGCGGAGCCTTCGCCGAGCTCGACGCCGAGCATGACGACGCCAATCAGCAGGAGCCTCCAGTCGGTCCACCCGCGGAGCCACTGGCGAATCTGGTCTGCCCGGCCCAGCGGGGCGCCGTGGTCTTCCTCGCGGGTTCCCGTGGGGATCGCCCCCGACATCGCGAGCGCGGCGATGGCCACGACGATCGCTTCACCGATGAACTGCGCCGATGGCGTGACGCCCAGCGCGGCACACACCGCGCCGATCCCAGACCCGACGGCGGCCCCTACCGACCAGGCGGCGTGCATGAGCGGCATGAGGGTGCGCCGGGCCGTGCGCTCCACGGCGGAGCCTTCGACGTTGATCAGCACGTCAAGGGTGCCGATGCCGAGGCCCGTGACCGCGAACGAAACGGCGACGAAGGGCAGCACCCCAGTGATCACCGAAAGGCCCATGAGCACCAGTCCCGACGCGACGAGGAGAATGGACCCGGTCACGCTGCGGCGGCTGCCCAGCCTGTGCAGGAGCGGTGTCGCGAGGACGAGCCCGGTCACGGAGCCCACCGTGACGCATGCCAGGAGAAGCCCGATCGTCCCGGTGTTGACCCCGAGCTCGGCCGTCACGGCGGGGAGCCGGGGACCCCACGCTGATACCGAGATCCCGCCCAGCCCGAAGGCGGCGATGATCGCATTGCGCCAGCGCGTGAGCGACGTCGCGCCCGTGAGGACTGAGGTATCGGCCATGGTCTCCTGCCCGGGACGGTCAAAAACTTTCCAGTGGAAAGTTACCGTTTCGATGGTACGCGGAAGACCAGGGGCCGGCGCAAGAGTGCCCTAATCCCGGACCGGCAGCATCCTCTCGAGGAGGGACAGAGCGCGCCCGACGTCGACCGCCTCCGGGTCCAGGAGCCACTGCACCTGCAAGCCGTCCGACGCCGCGATGATGAGGGAAGCCACGTCCGCGGGGGAGAGGTCCCTCGAAACCTGCCCCGCACGCTGGCCCTCATCGACCTCGGCAGCGATGCTCGCGCGGAGCGCACGGAACCGCTCCCGCACGAACTCCTGCGTCAGCGGATGCTGCTCCTGGAGCGCGTCTGTGGTGAGCGTTGCATAGAGCTGCACCAGGCCGGGGATGGCGCGATTGTGCTCAGCCGTTTCGGACATGGCCCGAACGGGTTGCGCTCGGTCCGAGGAGGGCTCGGGGGCCGTGCTGGCCTCGTGGGCCCGGTAGACCTCGATCAGAAGCTCGTCGCGGGACGAGAAGTAGTGCCGCAGAGCGGTGTGGGAGACGCCGATGGCCTGGCCGAGGGAGCGCAGCGACGCCGCGTCGACGCCGCGCTCCGCAAAGAGGGCGATGGCGCTCTCAAGGATCTGCTCGCGCCGCAGCGCACCCTTGGCGCCCAGACGGTGCTCGGGGGCGCCGCCGTCGTCGTTCGCCTTGCCTGAAGCGGTCGTCACGCGACCATCGTAGGCCGCGCGCCTTCCTTGAGGTGCTTGAGGACGTTGTAATACCAGTCGAGACCACTCGCGGGATCATGCCATTTCTGAATTTCGGGCCAGCGCTCCTCGAGATTCCAGATCTCGATGGATTCGATGTCGTTATTGGCGGGGGATTCCGGGAAATTTGCCCTGATCTCTGAGTATTTCTTGATTTTCCGGGCCTTGATTCCTTGAGCCGCGAGGGCGGCCTGGCGAAGCGATTCCGCGGTGAGGTAGCCGCAGATCTCCTCAAGGCGATCTGGCTCTGCCCTGAAATACGCGGCGCCGTAGGCCGCTCCCCACGACTGGGTTCTGGCGTTCTGCGGCAGCGTGCCGTAATTCGTGGCTTCTAGCCATTCCCTCGCGGCACCGAAACCCAATGACTCGTGATGCCTCAGCCAGCCCCCGGGAAGGCAGTTGCCTCCTGCGCCGGGGAGCGCCGTTCCGTTGACGTAGACGACGCCGTCACCATTCTCATGGCGGAAGAAGTAGCCCTTTTCCCGTTTCTTGCAGACCAAGACCAAGGTGGTTCCGTCGGACAGGGCCGAATATACGCACGCGTATGCTTTCAATTTTGCCCCCATGTTCCCGTGACGCCCGCTCTTTCGGCGCCAGTCCCATCGATTTCAGAAGCTACGCTCCCGCCGCATGGGCGCCGCCCAGCCCGCGGAAACCTATCAGAGCTGATAGGTCCACCTGTGGGCTAGGGGAGCTCCCTGCGGGAGCGCGCGCCCGTCTTGGCCAGGATGTTGCGCATGTGGAAGGCGGCCGTCGCCGGCGATATGGAGAGTTCGTCCGCGATCTCGCTGTTGGTCCAGCCGTCCCGCGCATAGCGGTACACCTCGCGTTCCCGCGCCGACAGGTCTGCGGGAAGCAGCCGGGGAGTAACGGGCGCCTCGCCCAGCGTTTGCGTCGCGATCTGCCAATACGGGACGGCGCCCAGTTCCTTCAAAGCGTCCCGGGCGGCCCTGAGATTGTGGCTGCCCGCTGCCGTGCCGCCCGCGGCCATCTGTGCGCGACCGAGTGCCTTGCGTGCCCGGGCGGCTGGAAGCGGAAAGGTGGTCCGGGATGCCGCGCGGTGGTAGCTGCGGATTGCCTGGGCATGGAGGCCAAAGGCTTCGTGAACTCGGCCCTCGAGCCAGTCGAGGTCCCCATAGGGAAGGGCTTGGCCGGGTTCGAGGGCACTCCGGAAGCGGGCGAGTTCGCGGTCGGCCGTCTCGGCTTGGCCGAGCGCCGCGAGCGCCTCGATGCGGTAGGCAACAATTCCGTGGCTCAGAAGTCCCGCGGAGGCGAGCGTTGACGGAGAAAGGACTTCCAGGATGCGTTCGAAGTCTCCGCGCCCCCGCGCGACCTCGGCCCGCGCTACAAGTTCGAACAGCGGCCCGCCGCTGCTGTACTGCGGAACTCTGGCCGCGTCCATCGCGAGCAGGCTGGCTTCGGCACGCTCAGCGTCACCTTCAGTTGCAGCCATCAGGGACCGCAGCGCATGCACGAGCGGTCGAACCGAGATGTCGATCGAGTCCAGCATCGTCATGGCCGCCATCGAGAGGAGGGATCGCGCGTCGTCGTACCGTCCCAGCAGCCAGTAGGCGAGGATCAAGAGGCACCGCGCTTGGCCCAGAGTCCAGCCGCCGCCCGCCACGAGGGCCACTCGAAGGGCGCGCTCAAGGAGGGCGATGCTGACGGTGATCTCGCCCCGTCTGACGTGCACGCCGGCCAGGCAGGTGAGGGCGTCCACGAGGTCCGGAGACGGCGGCGCGCTCCCGGTGAGTTTCGTAAGGGCCGCAAGTGCGGCCGGCATCTCTGCCGCAGATCCCTGACGGGCCGTGTTCACGAGGGCGAGCGCCGCTGCGCGGAGCCGAAGGTCGAGCGGGCGGTAGAGGGGAAGGAGGCGCGGGTCCTGGGGGCTGCGGTCGGGAAGCTCGTCGACGCATTTCGACGCGAGATCGAGGATCGGACCGACGCCGCTGTAGTCCTCGCGAACCATCCGGGTTACGGCGGCCAGGAGTGCGGCCTCCGCGCGCACGAGGGGCGCGTCGGGAAAGTCCGCTGGTTGCGCCAGGAGGTGCCCCAAGACGTCCTGGGCTGCGTCGGCGTGGCCGGAGATCTGTAGCGCGTTCGCCAACGCGAGGTCCCTCACCGGGGACCCGGGCATGTGGCGCATAGCGGGAATGAGGTCGAGGACGAGCTGGGTCGCACTGTGCGAGACGGCGAGGAGGCAGGCCTCGAGGAGGATTTCGTCGCGGTCCGCGGCGTCGCAGAGCTCGGCGGCTCGCCTCAGGCAGCGAACTGACTGATCAACCCTGTGGGCCGGCGCGGTGGCGGCACTCACGCGGACGTGATCCAGGAGGGCAGGGCCGATGCTTCCCGTCGCAGCAAGCTGCAGCTCGAGCCGTCGGAGCCCGTCGTCAGTCAGCTCTGCGGCCGTTGTCAGGATGGCGGTCGCCGTTGCGCGGTCCAAGGACGAAGCCACCTCGTCGGCGAGCAGGCTGTCCCGCACAACGACGGTGCCATCGCTCCGGCGGATCAGCACGCCCGAATCGATCGCGGCGTCAAGGTCCACGGTCATCCCCAGGCGTTCGGCAAGGTCGATGACCTCGGCCCGCGGCGTGGGCGAGGAGAGCACGCTGCAGATTTCGACGGCGTGGCGAGCGGACTCTGCTGCTGCGGGTGGCATCTCGAGCGTGGGCGACAACGTCCCGTTGAAGCCCACATGCCAGTCCCAGTGCTCTCCAGGTGCCGCCGATTCGGCATCGGAGACGCACGCGTCGATCAAGGTGAGCAGCCCTCCGGACCGTTCCCGAATGCGTTCCGCGAGCCGGAGCGAGATGCTGCGGCCCGAGGTCTCCGCCACATGGGCCCTGATCTGCGGCGCATCCAGCGGTTCGAACGGGATCTCGCGAACGAGCGCCCACGCGGTGGAGTCCGGACCTTCGAGGGACGTGGCCACCTCCCGCGCCGAAGGGCGGCCAAGCACGACGACGATTGAGCGAAAGTAGGCGAGGCGAGAGACGACATACCTCGTGAACTGCAGAGACTCGCTGTCCGCCCACTGCAGGTCATCAAGGATGAGGCAGACGTGTCCTCGGCCGCCGGCCTTGCGCTGCAGGCGAGCCAGAGCGTCGAGCGCGATTTCCGTTTTCACGGCCGCGTCCGCAGACGGCGTCGGACCGGACGGACAGCCGGCCGCTCGAGCCAACCTGTCTGCGAACGCGAACGGCACAGCGGCCTCGAACGGATCAGCGGCTACCCGGACACCGCGCTGTCCGGCCAGCTCCAAGACCTGCCGCGACCAGACGCTCTTACCGGTCCCATGGACCCCGAGCCCGAGCGCGAAGGTGCTGGGGCACGAGGATGCGACCCGGAAGAACTCGGCAGGCTGATCGGTCGCGGACAGCCCTGCGTGCGGAACACCGCTCGGCGAGAACCCACTCTTCACGCGCTGATTATCCAATCTCGGAGTCCTCAGTTGGCGGAATTCTTGGTTCATGAACAGCTGAGGGCGCTGCCCTGTTGCAGGCCGTCGGGGACGCTGACAGGCTTGGCGCCTATGGAGCTGTTGACGCGTGCGGGGAAGAGGGAGGCCCCGCGCACAGCGCTCGTACTCCTCGAGGGCGTCAGCGATGTCGCGGCCGTGCGTGTGCTCGCGTCCGCCCGTGGAGTTGATCCCCAGCGAATCGACCTCGTCGATATGGGCGGCGTGACGAATGTCCGCCATGCCCTCACCGAGGCGACTCGCCGCCGTCCGGAGGCGGACGTCGTCGGACTGTGCGACGCGGGCGAGGCGCATTTCGTCATCAAGGCGCTTCGGGCAGTGGGGTATCCGGTAAGGGACGCGAGCGACCTTCCTGCCTACGGATTCTTCGTCTGCCAGTCCGACCTCGAGGACGAGCTCATCCGAGCTCTTGGGACGGCTCGCACGATGGCGGTCGTCGAGAAGCTGGGTCTCAGTGCCAAGCTTGCGACCCTGCGGCAGCAGCCTGCGTGGCAGGGCCGGCCCCTGGCGCACCAGCTGCATCGTTTCTGCGGGGTCGCTTCAGGCCGCAAGGAGTTGCTTGCCGGTGAACTTGCCGCAGCGCTGGCGCCAGGCGAAGAACCAGGGCCGCTCAGGATGTTGGTCGAGAGAATGCCTCAAGGTCTCGCGACGCCCTCAACAGCGGGGGAGGGACCCTGATACTGGGGGAAGGGTCCCTCTAGGCCGTTGCATACCGCCCGGAGCGTACGGCCCGTTCGTGGGCCTTCGCGGCTTCCTCCTCGCGGTTCTTGGGCGGCGTCGTGGCGACCAGATCGTCGAGAAGATGTTGGGTGATGTGGGCGATCTCGTGTACGGCGCGGTCGAACGCGTCCTGATTCGCCTTCGACGGCTTCGTCGTGCCCGCGATCTTCCGCACATACTGCAGAGCGGCGGCGCGAACTTCCTCGGACGTGGCTGCTGGCTCGAAGTTGTGAAGCGTGTGAATGTTGCGGCACATACTCCGACGATACGCCTAGGCCCTCACAGGGCCCGCACGATCCGTTCGAGCCCCCAGGCCCAGGAGCGGTCGACGTTCCCGCCCATCTGGAACGACTCGGCCAACTCCATGGTGATGAACCCGTTGGCCCACGCAGTGACGAGGCGTGCCGCATCCAGGGCCTGCTCATCGCCGACGAGTGCCGAACACGCCGAGAGGACGGGGGCGACGGCGCGTCCCCTCGCCGTGCGGGTCAGGTCACTGGCTTCCCGCGCGAGGCCGAAGATCAACTCGTAGCTCTTCGGGCGTTCGTGCGCAAAGGAGCGCAAGGCGCTTGCAGCCGACTTCAGTTGCTCGCGCGGGTCACGGATGCCTTCGGTCGCGTGCTGCAGGTCCCGAGCCAGATCTTCGACAATGGTTTCGACAACGAGGTCGACGAGCTCGCCGCGATTGCGCACGCGCTTGTAGAGCGACGGGGCGCGAACCCCGACCCGCTCGGCAACGGCCAGCATGGTGAGCCCGCTCATCCCGTGCCGTTCGACGAGGTCGCGCCCTGCCGCCACAATCGCCTCCTGCGTGGTCTTTTCTGGCGCGGGCATCTTGATCTCCTCTCGATGGCTAACTATCGTAGCCTTCATGGAACTCGCCCCGCAACTGCGCCGCATCGGCAATGACATCGTCGCCGCCCACCTCATCGTCGCCGACGACGGCATCACCCTCGTCGACACCGGCCTGCCCGGCCACTACCGCGACCTCGTGCGTGAGCTAGGGGAGATCGGGAGGCCGATCTCCGACATCAAGGGCATCGTGCTCACCCACGGCGACAGCGACCACATCGGCTTCGCGGAGCGCCTCCGGAGCGAGCTCAGCATCCCGGTCTACATCGGCGCCGAGGACGCCGACCGCGCGAAGGGGGCCAAGCCGCCGGCCACGCCGAAGGATCCGCGTCGAATCGGCCCAATGATCCGCTTTTTCGCTTACGCCATCAGCAAGGGTGGATTGCGCATTCCGCCGCTGGGGGAGGTCATTCCGGTTCAGGGTGGCGACATCTTGCCGTTGCCGGGCTCGCCTCGGGTCATCGCCATGCCTGGCCATTCGCCGGGAAGCATCGCCGTCTACGTCCCGGCGGTGCGTGCGGTGTTCGTTGGCGACGAGCTCACGACTCGCCATGTGCTGACCGGCGTCGAGGGCCCGCAGCCGGCGCCATTCACGGACGACCAGGCTGGATCGTCGTCGTCGATCGACAGGCTCGCCGGCCTAGATGTCGACTGGGTCATTCCGGGTCACGGCGCGCCGTGGCGCGGGGATGCGCCGTCGCTGATCGCCGCCTATCGCGCCGCGGAGGGCTAGCAGACGGTCGGATGAGAGCGCAGCGCGCGCCCTCCTGCTGAGCGCCGATAATCTACATTATGTCAAGTAGAAAGGACTCTATGTGCCCGCTTCGCACATCGTGAGGTTTCGGGTAACGATCCCCTGCATGCCCTCAACTGGCTTCTGACCTGCGCTTTCTCTGTACGGCAGCGTCGCAGCCGTGGGGTGTCCGCGGGTGCCGGCTGGTCCTGAAAATCTGGGCCGATTCGGCTTCTGACGTGCGGATTCAGTGTGGTGCATTGCAGTTATCGCAATCTGTGTGCGAGGATCGCAATCGCGTTTCGAGTGCTGAGGACGGTCGATGGCCCACGACGAGAATGTGCTCTTCGCCCCGTTCGGCGGGCAGGCGCCCGACCCGGATGCGTTCCTCGGCATGGTCCTGGACGGCTGGGGTCGCCAGCAGCGGGCGAAGGACTTCGCGCCGGCGACGATCCGGACCCGTCGGAGCGTGGTGATGAACCTGGTGGACTTCTCCGGCCGCTATCCGTGGGAATGGACGCTCGGGGACGCCGACGACTTCTTCTCCCACGCCCGGGCTGTCAGGAACCTCTCCCACGGGACCGTGCGCTCGTACCAGGGCCACATCAAGCTCTTCTGCGAGTGCGCCTGCGACCCGCACTACGACTGGTGCGAGCAGAGCGCGAAGCTCTTCGGGAAGGTCTTCGCCCAGGTCGTCACCGAGCTGAACCGCGTCACCCACGCCCAGCCCTCCGAGGCCCGCCCGGCCAAGCGGCCCTTTACCCAGTGGGAGCTGCAGGACCTCTTCGACCTGGCCGACCTCGAGGTCGAGCGGATCCTGGACTCTGGCCGCAAGGGCGCCCTGGCCGCCTGGCGTGACGCGATCGCGTTCAAGACCGCCTACGGCTGGGGCCTGCGCGCCAACGAGCTGCGCCACCTCCAGGTTGTGGACTTCTCTCGCAACGCGCGGGCGCCCTACCTCGGCGACCACGGAGTGCTGCGCGTGCGCTGGGGAAAGTCGCACCGCGGCTCGGCCAAGAAGCCCCGCTCGGTCCTGACCGTCTGGCCGTGGTCCGTCGAGATGATCCAGGACTGGATCCGCAACGGGCTCCCCCGCTACGGGCACCCCGTGACCGACCTCTTCCCCACCAGCGGCGGCTCGATCGTCGGCGAGTCCCACCTGATCGGCAGGCTACGCGACCTCGTCGACGAGCTCGGCTTCCCGCCCGGGCTCGACCTCCACTCCTTCCGCCGCTCCTACGCCACCCACCTGATCACAGGAGAGGGCTTCGACGTCGCCTTCGTCCAGCTCCAGCTCGGCCACGAGCACGCCGCGACGACCTCGGGCTACACGCTGCCCTCCCCCGACTACCAGCGCCTCGCCCTCGAACGGGCCCACGAACGCACCATCCAGGCAGCCCTCGGACTGCAAGCACAGAGGAGGAACCCATGAGCCGACGCGAGATCGACTACACCTGGCGCGTCCGCGAGATCATGGCACGCCGCGGCGTCCACACCGCCAAGGACCTCGCCGAGCTCCTGCACGAGCGCGGCATCACCCTGACCGCCAACGCCGTCTGGCGCATCGTCACCCAGGAGCCCGAGCGGATCTCCTTCAAAGTCCTCGTCGCCCTCTGCGACGCGCTCGACGTCACCCCCAACGACCTGATCACCTATACCGCCACCGACGCCAAGACCGTCAGACAGCCCCGCAAGGCCGCCGGGGACGAGATCCCCGACCTGCGCCAGTACAGGCCCGTCCGGGCCCGCATCGTCGAAGACGATGAGTAACCCCGGCGGACGTCCGACCACCGGAGGCAACGGATCCGCGCGCCCGCCCACACTCGAGAACTTCGCACCCCAGAACAAGCGCGGCCGGCCCCGCTCGACCGGCAGCCACCTGTGCGACCGATGCCAGCAGCACGTCGCCAAGATCCCGGTCCGCTGGCCCGACGGGGCGGCCTGCGGCGCCTGCTTCGCCCAAGCCACCCACACCTACGGCACCTGCCCGGACTGCCGCGAGCAACGGATGCTCCCCGGCCGCGCCCCCAGCACCAACGAGCCGATCTGCCGCGACTGCGCCGGCATCGCCACCGACCTCACGTGCACCCGCTGCGAACGCGAGGCCGAGAGATTCCGTGCCGGCCTGTGCGTCAGATGCGCCCTCGCCGACGACCTCACCGCCGTCCTCAAGCCCGGCGACGACCTCCGGCTCCACCGGCTCATGGGCCTGCTCACCGAGACCGGGCGGCCCGAGAGCATCTACACCTACATGCGCCCGGGAACCAAAGCCCGGGACCTCCTCGAGGCCATTGGGAACCGAACCCTCGCCCTCACCCACGAGGCCTTCGACGCACTCCCCCGCTCCACCGCAGCCGAGCACCTGCGCGCCCTGCTCGTCCACCACCGCATGATGGCCGCCCGCGGCAACGAGAACCTCGCACGCTTCGAACAATGGATCGCCGCCAGAATCGACGCCCTGCCCGACGACGGCACCAGCCGCATCATCGAGCGCTTCGCCACCTGGCACCACCTCAAACGAGTCCGCGCCAGGGCAACAGACCCCGAGACCAACCTCGAGACCGTCACCCACGCCGCAAAACAGGACATCACCGAAGCCGGGAAGTTCCTCATCTGGCTCCGTCAGCACCACAACGCCGGAGCAGACCACCTCCGGCAGTCGCACGTCGACGACTACCTCAGCAGCGGCCCCAGCACCCGCAAGACCGTCCGGAACTTCGTCCGCTGGCTCAACGAGCAACAGAGCGGCCGCACCTCCGAGCTCGACGCCCGCGGCCCGCGCCGCCGTACCCATGTCCGACTACACCATGCTGAAGAGGCTCGAGCTGACCAAGGAACAGGCATAGGGTGGCCAACAGGTAGGCCGTCGACCCTCTCACGCCCGCCGAACCGTCGGAATCCTCTTGGGATCTACTTCTCTCGGCCCAGTGTTGAATTAGATTACGAATCAGGCTGCGCGAGATGCCGCCGGAACGGATCGAATTTCATGGACTCCTCCCGCCTTCACCCTCGCAGAACAACTTGCCCATAGAAAGGGGGTCCGGCGAGTCGTGGAACTTGCACCCGTGGAGCGAGGCGATCAGCTCGGTGAGCCTACGCCCGTCTGGCCGGAGATGTTGATTCAGCCGGTGAAGCCCCCGCTTCTGGCCTACTTGGACCTCAACCATTGGATTGGGCTGGCCAAGTACCGCACAAACCACAGAGACGGCGCACGGTATCAGCCGTTGTTTGAAGCCTGCGTGGCAGCTCGCCAGGCTGGGAACTACAGTTTCGTTCTATCTCAGTCGTTGCTCGCGGAAGTATCAAATATTCTCGATCCCCGACAGAGGAACGATATTGCTTCAGTGATCGACGAGCTTACGAACTTCGAATATTTGCTCGGACGGCCTCAGATTATGAGACATGAGATCCAGGCAATAGTAAATTCCAAAGCCGAAAAGCCCTCAAATCGGCTACCAGCTTGCCGACTTATAGATTTCGGGGCCCTCCACGCGTTTGGGTTTGACCCTGACTTCACGAAGTCCGCACGCGAAGCCGCCGGAATCCAAGGCACGGACCCCGTCGCCAAAGCGGCTCGTCGATGGGCAGAACGGATGATCTTGGCAGGCCCGGCCGATGAGGAGCTGCCTGATCTGGAAGCAAACGGGTATAGTCTGCGAGCGACACAGGACATTGCTGAGAACCGTGCTGAGCAGGAACGCGACCAGGCGAAGGCCTTTGACGCCGCGGCAACGAACTGGCGACGCGGCAGGATCCGCGATGTGATCGCGGCACGGGAAGTCGTTATTGAACTTGCTGAGGCTGTTTCCGGCGAGTTATCTGCCCGCGGCATGAACCTTGAGCAGGTTCTTGGCCCCACACGAGATGACGCGCGGGCGTTCGCCTTGGGCATGCCAAGCACCTTCGTTTCAATAGAGCTGAAAACTCGCTACCACCGAGACCCGAACAAGAAGTGGGTGGTAAATGATATACACGACATAGATGCGCTCTCCGTTGCGGTCCCATACTGCGACCTTGTGTTTACTGATGGCGCCGCAACCAACGCAATTACCGCCGCTCACTTAGATCGAACCCTAGGCACTCAGATTCCTAAGAGGATCAACGACGCGGTGGCTCTGCTCAGCGCGGGGTCGTCTACCGCTTGACCGAGTCCCCGCAAGTCCCACATCCTCACTGACGGGTCAGCTGAAGAGGTCCGTGGCGGCCAACACGTGGTCGTTCATATTGCCGATCATGCCGGGCCTACCCTACGACGGCTGCCCAGCCCGACAGCTTGATGATGCGATCTGCGACCAACGCCGGAGAACGATCATCAGTGTCGACGCGGTGCACATCATTCCCGGCATGGTCGTCAAGGCGAGTCGCAGCAGCCGAGCTGTGTTCTATGTGTTGCCGGAGACTCTCCCCTCGTTCCCGCGCGGCGAGCCGTTGCACCGCGGTTGCGTCGTTCGCTCGGAGCAGCACCGAAGTAGCGACCGGTGAGTCCCCCATCGCTGCGATCAGCGACGCCTGTTCAAGCACGGCCACCGTGTTGGTGTAAATGAGCCTGCGGTAACCGAGCTGTCGATAGTTTCCCCACATCGCTGCCAAATTCCGCTCCGCCAGATGGTGCTCCCACGGCGCCGGGTAGGCGAGGTCGAGACAATCGCCCTCGATCACGGCGTGTCTGATGCCGCGCTCAGACAGGAGCCGGTGCATCTCAAAGGCTACGGCGCTCTTGCCGACACCGGACCGCCCGCCGATGAAGATCACTCGGGAAGATTCCACCCATTGATGATCTCAGAGCTGGTGGCACCCCTCCCTGCGACCAGCAATCGTTAGCCTCGGTCTTTCATGTGTTCGGCTGGGCCGAGGGCCTCGCAGCTCGATCCTGATCGATGTCTTGTGATGCGGTCGTGGGCATGGCGGAGTGCCGGCTGGCGCTGCCGGGCTGCGGTTCTCCGGTTCCTTCGGTCGTGGGCGGACGGGTTCGCTCAGGCAGGTTTCGGGATGGCTGCGATGTTGGCGAAGACCGCGACAATCGCTGGGGCCCAGGGCCAGGTCTCGGGGATCCGGAGCCATCGACGCCGGGCGCCGTGGACCAGTCGGGCGGGGACGTGCAGGAACCGGTAGCGCAGGGCTTTGGGCTCGCAGGCCGCGAGCACTTCGGCGTCGCCGGTGAAGGCGAGCATGCGGGCCCACGCGGTCAGGTCCGCGGCGATCTGGGCGAGCATGAGCCAGGCCTGGTTGATCGCGAAGTCCCGGGACGGGAACCGGCCCAGGCCGGTGTCCTTGGCGTGGCGGATGCGGTCCTCGACGCGGGCGTGGGCCCGGTGGCGGGCCTCGAGGAACGCCAGCTGCCCCGTGGCCGTGTTGGTGGCGAAGGCCTGGTACCGCCACCCGTCGGCCTCTTCGAACAGGGACAGCTGTGCGCCGGGGTGGGGGCGTTCCCGGCGCACGATCAGGCGCATGCCCTCCGGCCAGCCGGTCAGGTCCAGGAGCCCGGTGAGCTCGGCTATGTCGCCGCCGTCCCTGATTCCGCCGTCGGCGTCCAGGGCCGGGGCCCATACCCGGGCCGGGATCTGGGCGATGGCCTCGCGGATCTTCTCCGTGATGGCGAACCCGACGCTGTATTCGACCCGGCGGCCCCGGACCCTGCCCTGGCGATCGAGCCAGTCCAGGAGCTGGTGGGAGGCCCCTGCCCCGTCGGAGCGGACCAGGATCCTCTTTCTGCAGGCTGCGGGGATCTGGGAGATCGCCTCGGTGAGGACCTCGATGTGGTCTGCGGCCGTGTTCGACCCGGCGTTGCCGGGCCGGAGCCTGGCGGCGAGGAACTCGGAGGTGTTGTCGCACCAGACCCCCAGCGGGTGGAACCCGAAGGTCCGCTTGAACGTCGGCGCGGCCTTCTCCTTCTCGGAGTGCGCGACCACGACCGTCGCGTCAACGTCCAGCACGACGGTGGAGCCGAGATCAGCTCCGGCGGCCTTCGACGACGGAATGCCGCCACGGAGTCCCAGCTGCGCCCACACGTTCCTGCGGACACGGGCCCGGGCAGACTGGATCTTCTTCAGCCTCGCGGCCGTGGTCTCGTCCAGCGCCCGCCACACGGTCGCCGGCGACGCGACCGGCCCGAGCACCTGGGACTGGTGGCGCAGCACGTCGATGTCTGCGATCGCCTCCCCGCCGTCGGCGAGCATCACCGCCACGTCCGTCAGGACCCGGCCCCGGTCGTGGCCGGGAATGAACGCCCGACGCGCCATCGCCTTGGACAGCTCGGCCGTGAGCCCGGTCCGGTCGGACAAGAGCCGCAGCGCGGCGCTGCCCGCGTGGGCCACCACGCCGGTGCCGTCAGCGGTGACATGCAGACCGGCCGACCACGAAGTACGCTTCACCTACGGAGTGCCTTCCATTCAGGGGTTCTTGAGACGTCGCAATCCCAAGTCTTCCCTGATCAGAGGGCACTTCCGTGTTTCTACGCGCCGATCATCCAGCCCTGCCGTGGAAGATCCGGGTTAAGAAGCGGATAACGCGTTTCCCCATCAACACTCTGCGTATTGCATCAGACCATGGCACTCGTATCTGTCCCGGGACAGGAACGGACGGGCCGACGATGGCCCTCGCGCCGATCGGTGCTGTACGAGCCGGTGAGGCGCAGTGGCACGATCGAGGCCGCAGGTCAGGACGTTGCCCTCGTAGATCACGCAGATGTCCCCGAGGTCGACCGTACCGCCGCAGGAGAGGCCAGTGAACGACCCGTCGGCGCAGATTTTGGTGCCGACGCCGACAGCGGCCTGCTGCTCCTGCGGCAGAGCAGACGTGGAGGACGTCCACGACGCGGCGGCGTAGGAACCAGGGGCAGGCCCCCCCAGCCGTACCGGAGCGGGGAGCGTTCCCTCAGCCGCGGGACGGGGCCGTCGCCCTCCTCCCCCATGTCGATGAGCATGCCGCGGAGCCCATACTCCCGGAGCACGAGGGGCCGCCTAGCGGTGGTCGGCGGTCCCCCGCAACCACGGGAATAAGGCCAACAGGCCCGGTCTTTGCGTAGGCAAGCGGATGGCTGGCAGGCACCGCTGCTTCCAGCCTCGACGAGGTGATTCGATGAGCACGGCAATCGTCACGGGGGCTTCCAAGGGCTTGGGCAAAGCGCTCAGCGAAGGTCTGGCGCGGCGCGGCTGGTCCCTGATCGTCGACGGCCGCGATTCGGCGCTCCTTGAACGAGCTCGCGGCCGCCTCTGGAAGCTGATCCCGCCCGGAAGCCACGTGCTCGCCATTCCCGGCGACGTGACCGACCCGGATCACCGGCGGGCGCTTGCCGGCGCTGCGCACGCGCTCGGTGGCCTCGACCTGCTGGTGTGCAACGCGGGCGTGCTCGGGCCCAGTCCCCTGCCTTCGCCGGCTGAGTTCTCCCTCACCTCCCTGCGCGAGTTGTTCGAGGTCTACCCCGTAGCCACTCTGGGCCTGATCCAGGAATGCCTCCCGCTGCTTCGAGCCGCAAACGACGGCGGCCGGGTCGCCCTGATCAGCTCCAATGCCGCCGTCGAAGGCTACCCGGGGTGGGGCGGCTACGGCGCGGCCAAGGCGGCCCAGGACCAGCTCGCAAGGGTGCTTGCGGCGGAAGAACCGACGCTGAGCGTGTGGGCGGTTGACCCTGGCGACATGCGCACCGACATGCACCAGGCGGCGTTCCCCGGTGAGGACATCACCGACCGCCCCCTCCCCGAGGCCGTGGTCCCCCGCATGATCGAGCTCCTTGAATCACGTCAGCCGAGTGGCCGGATCCGACTGGCCGACCTTCCGGAACTCCCATCGTGATCGCCACCGAGCCGATCCTGAACTTCACCCTGCCGCGGACGCTGGAGGCCTCCGAGCCGCCCGAAGCGCGGGGAGAAGGCCGTGACGACGTGAGGCTTCTCGTGTCTCGGCGCTCGCGCCTGACCATCGAGCACCATCGCTTCACCGATCTGCCCGAATTGCTGCGCCCAGGTGACCTGCTCATTTTCAACCGCTCGGCGACGGTCAACGCGGCGCTGGAGGCGACAGCACTCTCACAACCGGCGGTCCTTCACGTTGCCCGCCGGCTCAGCGACTCCGAATGGATCGTGGAGCTCCGTCACGCCGAGCCGAACGGCCTCCGCACAGCACCCTGGCTGGACGCCCCTGCCCGCACCGAGATCGCACTGAGGGGCCGCGGCGAGGCCATGCTGCTGCGGCCCGCGGTCCAGGCCGAGGCAGTCCGACTTTGGGTAGCCGAAGTGGAGCTGGACGAGCCGCCTGAGGAATACATGGCCCGGTGGGGACGGCCGATCGTCTATGGCTACATCACGAAATCGAGGCCGCTCAGCGATTACCAGACGATCTTTGCCGACCTGCCCGGCAGCGCCGAGATGCCGTCGGCCGCGCGTCCGTTCACAGCCGAGCTGGTGACGCGCCTGCTCGTCAGGGGTGTTGACCTCGCGCCGATCGTGCTTCACTGCGGAGTCTCATCGCTTGAAACGCACGAACCTCCGCAGCCCGAGCCTTTCGAGGTGCCGGCCGATACCGCGCGACGCGTGAACGCCGCCCTCCGGGCCGGCGGGAGGGTTATCGCGGTAGGCACCACAAGCGTGCGCGCCCTCGAGAGCGCCGCAGTCGGTCCGGGGCTCGTGCTCCCCGGCTCCGGGGTGACCGGCTTGGTCATTGGGCACAACTACACGCCGCGGGTCACGACCGGCCTCCTCACTGGATGGCACGAGCCCTTGGCCTCCCACCTGGCGATGGTCGAATCCTTTGCCGGGAGGCGTCTCCTGGAAGCGTCCTACGGCGCGGCGCTGGAGGCCGGCTACCTGTGGCACGAGTTCGGCGACAGCCACCTGATCCTGCCGTAAGCCGAGGCATCACCGATCGAGCTCGTACAGGCGGCACGGCTCCGTGGATGTCTGCTCATACGTCAGAATGTCAGTACTGAGCCGTTGCACGTTGAAATCAGGAAGTGAGGGCCGTTCGCCGATGGTCAAGCCCCAGTCGACGATCTACGACATCGCCGCGCTGGTGGGGTTGAACGCATCCACGGTCTCGCGTGCCCTCAGTCGTCCCGATCGGGTCAGCGCCAAGACGCTGCGGCGCGTCGAGGATGCCGCCCGGCAGCTCGACTACCAAGTCAACTCCGCGGCGCGAGCCGTGAAGACCGGCCGCCTTCAGACCATCGGGCTCCTCGTTCCCGATATCACCTACTCGATCTTCCAAGACATTCTGCGTGGTGCCGAGCATGCCGCCCGGGACGCAGATTACGTAGTGCTCGTGGGTGAGGAGGTGGGCTCCGCTCAGGCGGAGTGGGACTGGGTGCGTCGGGTGCAGTCCGCGGTCGACGGCGTCATTCTCGCCTCCCCGTGGCTCGAAGACTCGCGCATCCGCGAAGTCGCGGCGACCAAGTCGCTTGTCGTCGTCAACCGGGTGCTCGACGGTGTGCCCAGCGTCATGCCGGACGTCGCGTCAGGGGTGGGGGCCGCCGTCGCCCGCGCAGCCGAGCTGGGCCACCGCCGCCTCCTCTACCTCGCCGGGCCCGAGGGGGCCTGGATGTCGAAGCACCGCTGGGAGGTCCTCGAGGCCGCGTGTGCAGACGCGGGGATCGAGGCCACGTCGACACCAGGTCACTGGCCCACGCGCGAAGGCGGCGCCGCGCTGGCCGACGACGTCCTGGCGAGTGGGTGCTCTCTCGCCGTGGTGTTCAACGACTTGATGGCAATCGGCCTGCTCCAGGAGTTGCAGCGCCGCCACGTGCCAGTGCCTGAGCGGCTCAGCATCATCGGCTTCGACAACATCCGCGGTTCGGACTTCACCTCGCCGCGCCTCGCGACCATCGGCGCGCCGCTGCACGAGGTCGGCGAACGCGCGGTCAAGGTCCTCCTCGCGGGGGCCGACGCCAGCCCGGCACGGTCGAAGGGGGCCGCGAGCGAGCCTGGAGCGCCGTCGTTCGGACTGGCAGCCTCGTTCTACGACAGGGGCTCCCTCGGTCCGGCCGCTGGCTGAACCGTTACTGAGGGCAGGTCCGCTCCCCTACCCCTCCCCAAGATCGTGACCCTCGCGGCAACCGTTGGCAATCGATTGCCAGCATCAGCTTCCGTCACTTAATCTCCAAGAGACAGGCCGCTGATGGCCAGGGGTCCTCGCGGAAGCGCAAATGGGCCCCCGATCACGCAACGACGCGAAGGATGCCCTTGCTCAAGCCCCAGAACAGCCCCACCCGCGAACTCGTCAGCCTGGACGGGCTGTACCGGTTCAAGGTCGATGCCGCCGGCTCCGGATTCCGCGAGGGGTGGCAGAACGCCCGTCTCGACACCGATCTCGAGATGGGCGTCCCCGCCAGCTACAACGACGTCTTCGCGGACAAGGCGATCCGCGACCACGTCGGCTGGGTTTGGTACGAGCGTGAGGTTCGCGCGCCGCGTGGCTGGGCCAGCGACCGAGTATGGCTGCGCTTCGAGTCGGCAACGCATGGGGCCAAGGTCTTCATCGACGGGGCTCTCGTTGTCGAGCACCAGGGCGGCTACACGCCCTTCGAGGCGGACATCACCGAACACGTCACGGCGGGCGGTTCCTTCCGGCTCAGCGTCGCCGTCAACAACGAGCTCACCCAAGCCACGATCCCGCCGGGCACCGTCACTGACGCCCCGGACGGGCGCCGCAGGCAGAGCTATCTGCACGACTTCTACAACTACTCGGGCCTCCACCGGAGCGTGTGGCTCTACAGCACCCCTGCCGCCCGAGTCGCGGACATCACCGTGGCGACCGGCTTCGAGGGAACCACTGGCACGGTGGGCTACGAGATCGCGGTCTCGGAGGCTGCGCACGGCGCCGCCGTGCGGGTTCGCGTCCTTGATGCCGCGGGGAACGAAGTCGCCACGGGCGACGGCGCCAAGGGCACCTTGGCGATTCCCGCCGTCGTCCTCTGGCAGCCCGGGAAGGGCTATCTGTACAGCCTCGTGGTGGAAGTGCTGTCCGACGGCACCGTCCTCGACTCCTACGCCCAGCCGTTCGGTGTCCGGACTGTCGAGGTGAAGGGCACGCAGTTCCTCATCAACGGGGAGCCCTTCTACTTCAAGGGCTTCGGCATGCACGAGGACCACGTCACGATCGGCAAGGGCCATAACCCCGCGCAGATGGTGAATGACTTCTCGCTCCTGGAATGGGTAGGCGCGAACTCCTTCCGCACCTCTCACTACCCGTACTCGGAGGAGGTCATGGACTACGCGGACCGGCACGGCATCGTCGTGATCGACGAGACCCCGGCCGTGGGCCTCAACGGCGCGTTCGCGAACGTGTTCGGTGATGGCGCGAAGTCTACGTACGGTCCGCACTTCGTCAATGACGAGACGGCCAGCTCGCACGGACGCGTGATCGAAGAACTCATCGCCCGTGACAAGAACCATCCGTCCGTAGTCCTGTGGTCGATCGCCAACGAGCCCAATTCCTCCGAGGAGGGAGCGCGGGCGTACTTCGAGCCGCTCGCGAAGCTGGCCCGCGCGCTTGATCCCACCCGCCCGATCGGCTTCGTGAACGTCATGTTCGACACCCCGGACAAGGACGTCATCACCGACCTCTTCGACGTCATCATGCTCAACCGCTACTACGGCTGGTATCTGCAGACGGGCGATCTCGCAGCCGCCGAGACCGAACTCGAGAAGGAGCTCACAGCCTGGGTCGCCAGGCACGGGAAGCCCATGATCATGACCGAATACGGGGCAGACACGATGCCGGGCCTCCACTCCCTGTACGAGCAGCCGTGGAGCGAGGAGTACCAGTCCGCCTTCCTGGACATGTACCACCGCGTCTTCGACCGGGTCGAGGCCTTGGTCGGAGAGCACGTGTGGAACTTCGCCGACTTCCAGACGTCCGACGGGATCATCCGCGTGGACGGCAACAAGAAGGGGGCCTTCACGCGCGACCGGCGGCCAAAGGCCGCCGCACACAGCCTGCGCCGTCGCTGGACCCAGATCAAAGACAAGAAGCCGCAGGCCCGCTGACGGCGTCTGCCCAGAATCAAGGACCTGACAATGACGTCTTCAACAGCACCCCAGACCCCGGGCACAGGCATCGCCGGCAAGGACCGACTGCCTCTCAAGAGCATCATCGGCTACGGAGCGGGCGACGCCGCCAACAACCTGGCGTTCACCACAACCTCGATGTTCCTGCTCGTCTATTTCACCGATACCGCTGGCATCCCGGCGCTGGCGGCCGGCACCCTCTTCCTCGTGGTGCGGCTCTTCGACGCCTTTTCGGACCTGTTTGCCGGCCGCCTCGTGGACCGTACCAACACGAGGCGCTGGGGGAAGTTCAGGCCGTTCATCCTGTTCGGCTCCGCGCCGCTCATGATCCTGACCTTCCTGAACTTCCACATCCCCGAGATCGGTGCGGGCGGGAAGCTCGCCTACGCGTACATTGCCTACGCGGCGCTAGGACTCGCCTATTCGCTCGTCAACATTCCGTACGGCTCGATGGCCTCGGCCATGACGCAACGGCCGAAAGAGCGCGCCAAGCTCGCCTCTGCGCGGACCGTCGGGGCCCTCCTCGTCTCCGCGGCGCTGGGCGTCTTCGTCGCTCCCCTGCTGAAGGCGGGTACGAGTCTCCAGCCCATCTTCACCACGCTCACGATCGTCTTCATGGTCGTCGGCGTCGCGCTCTACCTCCTCACCTTCTTCACCACCCGCGAGAACGTGGTCCGGGAGGTGCCGAAGGTGTCCTTCAGGCAGAGCATGCAGACCCTCAAGGGCAACAAGCCGCTGCTCATGCTGTGCATCTCCTCGCTGCTCTACCTCTCCGGCCTGCTGTCTCTCTCAACCGTGCAGGTCTACTACTTCCGCGATGCGCTGCACAGCCTCAACCTGGTTCCCGTCCTCTCCATCGTCCAGCTCGTCTTGACCCTCGCGCTCAGCGCGTGGGTCCCCGCGCTCGTGTCGAAATTCGGCAAGCGGTCCATCTACATCGTGTTCGTGGCGGTGGGGGTAGTCGGTGGCCTGCTCGTCATGTTCACGCCCACATCCCTCACATGGATCGCGTTCCTGGGCTTCGTCATCGCGGTGGGCGGCATGTCCGGCGTGGGCATCGTCGTCTGGGCAGTCGAGGCCGACACCGTCGAATACGGGGAATGGAAGACCGGGGTCCGATCAGAGGGCATCATCTACTCGCTGTTCTCCTTCACCCGCAAGACCGGTCAGGCGATCGGCGGCGCCCTCGCTGGCTACGCGCTCGCCTGGGGCGGCTACGACGGCCACTCCGCGGTGCAGTCCGCGCAGGCGGTGACCGGCATTCAGATCGCCGCCGGACTGATCCCCGCGGTCCTCGGCGCAGCCGCGGGCGCCATGATGTTCTTCTACGAACTGACGGACGCCCGCCACGCCACGATCGTCGAAGAGCTTCGGGCCCGCCATGAACAGGCCAGCGCCGGCCTCGGCGCCGACGCGGAGACGGACGTGAGGCCCAGACTGTCAGAGGAGGCCTCTTAGCTCACGTCTGTGAGATCGGCGAGACGACGAGCTCGTCGACCCGCACGTGCGCAGGGGCATCGAGCACGAACTGGACGGCGCGGGCGATGTCCTCCGGCGTCAGCATGACAGAGCGCGCCGCGGCGTCCGGCACCGCCGGGCGCTGGGTGAGGAAGTCGGTCGCAACATCTCCAGGACAAAGGTGGCAGGCGCGCACACCGTGCTCCGCCTCCTGCTGGTTCAGGGTGCGCACGAGCGAGGCGAGGGCCGTCTTGCTCGCGGAGTAGGCGACGCCTGCGCCGGGCTGGAACGTCCACCCCGCATAGGAGGAGATGACGACGGCGACACCGTGGGCCGCGCGAAGGTCCGGCAGGGCGGCATCCAGCACGCTCGTGGTCGCGACGAGATTCGTTGCGACGATCTGCTCGAACTCGGCGAACTCCTGATCGGCCCAACGCCGTCGCGGAGCGTTGAGTCCGGCCGCGAGCACCAGCCCGTCAAGGCGCCCCAACTCGTCGAGCAGACGCCGTTCGGCTTCGACTACGGCCTCCCGGTCCCGCACGTCGAGTGGCAGAGCGATCGCGGTGCCGCCCGATGCGGTGATCTCCGCGACGACCCCGTCGAGCTGGTCCCGGCGCCGCCCGCTCAAAGCAACCGCCCAGCCCGCCGCTGCAGCGGACATCGCGATCGAGCGCCCCATGCCGCTTCCGCCGCCCGTGATCCATAGCGCCCGTGCCGCCATCTGTTCCTGCGCTCTCGTCGTTCGACTGTCGACTCCCCCGAGGTTAGGCAGTCGATCGCCCATTCGCGAAACGCGAGCGCTCTTCCGCCCCTCAGCGCCGATCGCCATGTTGGATACCCTGATCGCATGGCGGTAGATGTGCTTCCAGCGTCCGGGCGATGGGAGGACTTCGCCTCGTTCATGGTGCCCCGCAAACCGGGCGCCGGCGGTTGCGTGTGCACGGCGTATCGGGACGGCCGGCTCGACATGCCCGGTCGCATCGCACACATGCGGGATGAATGCTCGCGCGAGCCAGGACCGGGAGTGCTCGCCTATGTCGACGGTGATGTGGCCGGCTGGTGCTCGGTCGCGCCGAAGTCGAGCTATCGGCGACTCCTGAACTCGCACACCATTCCGCATCTGGACGAGGAGTACGATCCCTGGGCCATCGTCTGCTTCGTAGTACGCAGCAGATACCGCAAGAGAGGGTTGATGCACGAGCTGCTTGAGGGCGCGGTAGAGCATGCCCGCTCCTCAGGGGCAGAACTCGTCGAGGGTTACCCCGCCGAAACGACCGGCGAGCATCTCGATGTCACGAGTGGCTATGTGGGCACCACCGACCTCTTCCGAGCGCACGGCTTCGAAATCATCCAGCCCACCAAGGCCCATTCAGGGGGCGCCGTCCGCTGGCTCATGCGAAGGACGCTGCACTAGGCACCTTCCTCCGAAAGGCTGCGGTGCCGTCAGCATCGCTAGGCTCCACAGCACTTCTCCACCTTCAGGTTATCGGGGCGAGGGGGCCTTCCCGCAAGGCCCCCTCGCGGGTCCACAATGCTCGCTGTGAATGATGACGAGAGAGCAGTGGTCATTGTCGGCGCGGGCCCCACTGGGATGATGTTGGCTGGCGAGTTGGCGCTCGCCGGCGTCGATGTCGCAATTGTTGAGCGGCGCGAGGACGAGGAGCGGCACGGATCGCGTGCGGGCGGGCTCCATGCGCGCACGATCGAGATCATGGACCAACGCGGGATCGCCGATCGATTCCTCGCCGAGGGACAGACCATGCAGATCCAGGGCTTCGCGGGAGTCCGTCTGGACCTCAGCGACTTCCCCACTCGCCACCCGTACGGCCTCGCGCTGGGGCAGGACCATTCCGAGCGCATTCTGGCGACGTGGGTTGAAGAGCTCGGGGTGCGGATCGAGCGCGGTTGCGAGGTGCTCGGCTTCACCGCGGACGACGGCGGCGTGGTCGTCGAGCTTTCCGGCGGTCGCTCGCTTCGGGCCGCCTATCTTGTGGGCTGCGACGGAGGGCGCAGCCTGATCCGAAAGAGTGCCGGAATCGATTTTCCAGGTTGGGACCCGTCCGTGAGCTCTCTCATCGCCGAGGTGGAGCTGCGGGACGAGCCCGAATGGGGCGTCCGCCACGACGACAACGGCACCCAGGCCATCGGCCCGACCGACGACGGCAAGCGCGTGCGGATGGTCGTGAGCGAGAAGTACGTGGGCCAGACCCTCACGCCGACGCTCGAGGACGTGAGCCGCGCCCTCATTTCCGTCTGGGGCACCGACTTCGGCGTGCACAGCCCAATCTGGATCTCGCGATTCACTGACATGACTCGGCAGGCGGCGTCCTACCGTGCGGGCCGGGTCCTGCTCGCGGGCGACGCCGCGCACATCCACTACCCGGTCGGAGGCCAGGGGCTCAATCTTGGCGTCCAGGATGCAGTCAACCTCGGCTGGAAGCTCGCCCAAGTAGTCAACGGGACGTCGCCGGAAAGCCTGCTCGACACGTATCAGGCCGAGCGCTACCCGGTGGCCGCCCGCGTCCTGCAGAGCACCATGGCGCAGACCGCACTCACCCGGAGTGACGCGCGCATCGAGGCGCTACGGGGCTTCCTGACTGAGCTGCTGGAGATGGACGAGCCGCGCAAGCGGTTCGCCGCCATGTCGTCGGGGCTCGATATTCGCTACGACATCCACGACGGCCTCGGCGACGACATCCACGACGGCCTCGGCGACGGCCTC
The DNA here is from genome assembly GCF_049332655.1 of Sinomonas sp. P47F7. GTDB lineage: Bacteria > Actinomycetota > Actinomycetes > Actinomycetales > Micrococcaceae > Sinomonas. The sequence goes on from NZ_CP186327.1 coordinate 2,361,566, forward strand.
GGCGACGGCCACCCGCTGCTCGGGCACCGCATGCCCGATCTCGAGCTGAACACCGCAGAGGGTCCGGTTCGCATGTTCGCGCTGCTCCACAGCGCGCGGCCGGTGTTCGTGAACTTCGGCGGGACCGCAGGCCTCGACATCACCCCGTGGGCCGATCGCGTCGACCTGATGGACGCCGTATGCCGCGGACGCTGGGAGCTCCCCGTGCTCGGCGAGGTCGCCGATCCCGAGGCGGTGCTCATCCGCCCCGACGGCTACGTCGCTTGGGCCGGAGCTCCCTCGGATCCCGGACTCCCCCACGCGTTGACCGCCTGGTTCGGCATGCCCGCCGCGGCATAGAAGCGCACCGACCGGGCCATGGATTGACGGTGCCGAATCGTCAATCATGGGTTGACGCCATGGGCGCTCGCCCGCGAGATGCGGCCGTAGCCTAGGTTCATGACCGTTCGCAGCGCGGGCCTCCTCCTCTACCGCCGGACCGACGGCGCCGGTCTCGAGGTCTGGATCGCCCACATGGGAGGGCCCTTCTGGTCGCGCAAGCACCTGCGCGCGTGGTCGATTCCGAAGGGCGAGTACGGCGCGGACGAGGATCCGTTCACGGCGGCCCTGCGGGAGTTCTCCGAGGAGATCGGTTCCGCCCCGCCGGACGCGGACTATCGGTCGCTCGGCGAGTTCCGCCAACCGTCGGGCAAGATCATCGCCGTCTTTGCCGCCGAGGCGCATTTCGAGCCGCGAGAGGTTCGGAGCAACACGTTCGCGATGGAATGGCCCAAGGGGTCCGGGATCCTGCGCGACTTTCCGGAGATCGACCGCGCCGAATGGGTGGCCGAGCCAGAGGCCCGGGAGCGGCTCGTCTCCGGCTAGGTGGCGATTCTGGATGCCCTCGTTCGGTCCGTCGCCAGCTGACAGGTGGCTCTCCCGCCCGACGGACCAGCCATGGCGTGGACGCTATGTGCAGACAGGGCGTTCTGTCTACAGCGGGTTGCTCCTATCATGGTGCCGTGGAGCCTCAAGCCGTTGAACACAAGCCCGCCGTCGGAGCGCGCGAGAGAATCCTCGCCACGTCGTACGACTTGTTCGCACGCCGGGGCATTCGCGACGTCGGCGTCGACGAGCTCATCGCTCGCTCCGGCGTCGCCAAGGCGACTTTCTACAAGCACTTCAGGTCCAAGGACGAACTAGCCCTCGCGTACCTCGAGCGATGGTACGACGCGCGGAGCGCGGCGATCGAAGCCGCGGTCGCCCGGCGCGGCGGTGCCGGCGATGCGGCCCTCCTCGCGATCTTCGACGTGTTCAACGAGTGGTTCCAGCAGGGCGCAGCCGAGGTCAGCTCTTTCCTCCACGTCATGATGGAGATGGGGCCGAACCATCCGCTCGGCAGAGCGAGCATAGACTACCTCGCCCGCACGCGAAGCCAGATGGCGGCCCTCGCGAGCGCAGCTGGGCTTCGGAACGCCGAGGACTTCGCCTGGTCGTGCCACATCCTCATCAAGGGCTCGATTGTCGCGGCAGCGGAGGGCGACGCCCACGCAGCCGAGCGTGCTCGCCAGATGGCTTCGCTTCTCATCGCACTTCACCGCGTCCCGCCGTCGGCCTGACGGAACGAAACTTTCCGGCCGATCCCCCGGCCAATCCTCCCGGGCTGGCGCTCCGAATGCCTTCCGTGATCAACGCGAGCAGCCGGTCCCGTCGCCGCTCCGCGGCAGCAGCCCTCACGGCGGGCCCTGCCGCCGTCGTTCTCGGGCTCGCCGCACATATCGCCTCGGGGGGCGCCGCACCGCCCACCGCAGTTGTGCTCGCCCTCGTGGCCTTCGTGAGTCTGGGCGCGGCGGTCGCCGCGCGGCTGCCTCTTCCGGCGTGGGGCATCGGCATCGCAAGCGCGCTCGTGCAGCAGATCCTCCATGTCGTGTTCACGGCGCTCGCAGGGGCCAACGCCCCGCTGTTTCCCGCCGCGGGCCACCATCACGGTGGGTCGACCGCCCCCTCGTCCGCGAGCGCTCCCGCAGCAAGCGAGACAGACGTGCACCTCCTCGTCGTGGCCCACGTCGCGGCGGCGCTGCTTACGGCGCTCGTCGTCCTGTGGGCGTTGGCTTCCGCCGAACGGCCTGCCGGCGCGAAGGCTTCACGCCTGGCCGAGCGCGCGCCGTCGGGCGTCGAGCAGAAGCCGCTCCCCCGCGCTGGGCGAGAGCCGAGCCGCCTCGGTGTATTCATCCGCCGCCTCGTGCACGCGCCCTAGCCGCCGGAGCAGGTCCGCGCGGACCGCGTGGAACACGTGGTAGCCACCCAGCTCGAGGCCGTCTACGAGCTCGAGCGCGGCGTCTGGCCCCTCGACCTCGGCGACGGCCACGGCACGGTTCAGACGCACGATTGGCCCATTCGACACGTCGAGCAGCAGGTCGTACAGGCGGACGATCCGCCGCCAGTCTGTCGCCTCGGTGGACGGCGCGATGCTGTGCACTGCCTGGATCGCGGCCTGGAGCTGGTACGGTCCGAGCCGGCCGAGCTGTAGGCATCGCCGAACGATCGCGAGCCCCTCCGCGATGAGCGCTGTGTCCCACCGGCCGCGGTCTTGCTCGCCGAGCAGCACGAGCACACCGTCGGCCCCGGACCGGGCCTCGCGCCGCGACTCCGAGAGCAGGAGCAGCGCAAGCAAGCCCGCGGGCTCGGGCTCCTCAGGGAGCAGCCGTGAAGTCGTCCTGGCCAAACGAAGCGCCTCGGACCGGAGCCCTGTCCGTGCGGGCGGGGCGCCGAGCTCGGCCGAATACCCCTCGTTGTAGATGAGATAGATCGTGGAAAGGACGCCGGCAAGCCGCTCGGGCAGCTCGCCCGCGGACGGGACGCGATAGGGGATCCCGGCGTCCCGGATCTTCGCCTTGGCGCGGGAGATCCGCTGGCCCATGGTCGCCTCGGGGAGCAGGAACGCGGCGGCGATCTGCGCCGTCGTCAGCCCGCCGAGGACGCGGAGCGCGAGGGCGACACGCGCCGGCATGGCAAGGGCGGGATGGCAGCACGCGAACAGGAGCTTGAGCCGATCGTCGCCGAAGACGTCCGGTTCGGGCTCGGCCTCCGTGCGCAGGAGCGCGGCCTGCGCTTCTTTCTCGCCCCGCGCGGCGTCCCGCCGAAAACGGTCGACGGCGCGGCGCCGCGCCGTCGTAATGATCCACGCACCGGGCTGCTCGGGCAGGCCTTCGGAGGGCCACCGCTGAAAGGCGGCGGCGAACGCCTCCTGGACGGCCTCCTCGGCGAGCCCCAGATCGTGCGTAGTGCGCAGCACGACGGACACCGCGCGGCCGTATTCCTCGCGGAACACGGCCGCAACGGAGTCTGTCGGCGTCGGGGCTTCAGTCACGTCGGGAGGCGAACGGCCTCACCTCGATGGGGAGCCCCGTGATTTCAGCGAGCCGCTTCCCCCACGCGAGGGCCGCGTCGAGGTCCGGAGACTCGATGATGTCGAAGCCTCCGAGGTGTTCCTTGCCCTCGAGGTAGGGTCCGTCCGTCACGAGGACCTCGCCGCCATTGCGCTTGAGGACCGTTGCCGACGAGGGGTCGAGGAGCCCGTTGCCGAAGACCCACGCCCCCGCGGCCTGAAGATCCTCGTTGAACGCCCCGATCTTCTCCATGATGGGCCCGAGGACTTCGGGCGGCGGCACGATGCCGTCGGGCTGATACATGCTGATGAGGTACTGCGTCATGGCTGTTCGCCTCCTGTTTCGGTGGGGCCGTGGTTGGCCCTCACCAACTGGACGATCGGGTACGCCGGTTTTCGACAGTTCGGGCGCGCGACTTTGCGTCAGCTCAGTCCGGCGGAGTCGGCTGCGGTCTCGAGGTCCGCGATGACGATCTTGTTCATCTGCAGCATGGCGCCCATGGCGCGCTGAGCCCGGCCGGGATCAGGATCCTGGAGGAGCTCCGTGAGCCGGGTCGGCACGATCTGCCATGAGAACCCGAAGCGGTCCTTGAGCCAACCGCACTGGCTCTCCTGCCCGCCGTCGGCGGTGAGCGAGTCCCAGTAGTGATCCACCTCGGCCTGGTCGGCACAGAACACCTGCATCGACACGGCCTCGGAGAACGTGAACTCGGGGCCGCCGTTGAGCCCGAGGAACGGCTTCCCGTCGAGCTCGAACGAGGCGGTTATGACGGTCCCGGCGGGGCGAGGGCCGGCCTCGCCGTAGTGGTCGACGTTCGTGACCTTCGAGTTGGGGAAGATCGAGACGTAGAAGTTCGCGGCTTCTTCGGCCTGGGTGTCGAACCACAGGCAGGGGACAATGTCCGGCATGGCTTCTCCTCGGTGTGACGTGATGGGCCTGAACCCTTCGGATTCTTCCGTGGCGCGGCTCCGGGGTGAAGGGCTTGGCCCAGGGATTCGTCGTCAGGAGCGCCCAGTTTCGCCTCGTACGCTTTAACCATGACCACGAATGCCTCTCCGACGACCACCCGCGCCCGAACGTCAGTCCTCGCTCTCGTGGGGGACGTCGTCGTCGTCCTCGCCTTCGCGGGAACCGGGCGCGAGTTCCACGGCGAAGGCAACCCGATTCTCGGGGTGCTGCTCACGGCGTGGCCGTTCCTCGTGGGGCTCCTCGTCGCGTGGGCGCTTCCGCCGGTCCGCCGCAGCCCGCTCCGTGTATGGCCCGGTGGTGTCGCGGTCTGGCTCGGCACGTACGTGATCGGAATGATCCTGCGCGGAGCGACCGGAGCGGGCCTCGCGGTGCCGTTCCTCATCGTCGCGGCGAGCGTGCTCGGCGTGGCGTTCCTCGGCTGGCGGGCCGTGGCGTGGCTGATCCGCCGGGCCGCCCGCCGCGCGTAGAGCTGTCCACTCGCTATAGGGTGGATGCTGCAGCACACACCGATCGGAGGACCATGATCACGGCATTCGTCTTCATCCAGACGGACTCGGACAAGATCCCGGAGGCGGCGGAGAAGATCTCGGCCATCCCCGGCATCAGCGAGGTCTACTCGGTCACGGGCGACTGGGACCTCATCGCGATCGCGCGCGTCCAACAGCATGAGGATCTCGCCGACGTCGTCGCCGATCACCTCTCGAAGGTCGAGGGCGTCGTAGAGACGACCACTCACATCGCGTTCCGCGCCTATTCGCGGCACGATCTCGAGGCGGCATTCTCGATCGGACTCGAGTAGACCCGCCTCGAGCAGGTCCTCAGGCGCTCAGGAGCGGCTGAACTCGACCCAAGCCTGCAGTGCCCGCTCGGCCGCGCCTGAGTCGATGGCCACCTCTGCGCGCACCTTCGCTGCGGCGAGTCGCTCGACGAGCGGACCGTTGGCGGATGTGTCGTAGGCGACGAGACCGGCGGCGGCATTAAGGACGACGGCGTCGCGCACCGGGCCCTTGTCCCCCGCCAGGACTCTGCGCACCACGCCGGCGTTGTGCCGGGCGTCGCCGCCGCGAAGGTCGGCGAGGCTTGCGCGCGGGATGCCGAGGTCCGCGGGGTCGAGGACGGACTCCCGAACCGCTCCCTCGCGTACCTCCCAGACGCGCGACGTCGTCGTCACCGTGAGCTCGTCGAGGCCGTCGTCACCGCGGAAGACGAGTCCCCGGCTCCCCCGCGCGGCAAGGACGCCCGCGATGACCGGCGCCATCCGGACATCGGCCGCGCCGACCGCCGAGGCCTGGACGCGGGCCGGGTTGGTGAGCGGGCCGAGCACGTTGAACGCAGTGGGAATCCCGAGCTCCTTGCGCGGTCCCGAGGCGTGACGGAACGACGGGTGGAAGACCTGGGCGAAGCAGAACGTGATGCCGCACTGCTCCGCCGAGGCGACCACCTCGTCGACGGTCATGTCGAGGCGGACGCCGAGCACCTCCAGGACGTCTGCGGCCCCGGACGACGACGAAGCCCCCCGGTTCCCGTGCTTGACCACCTTCGCGCCGGCGCCGGCCAAGATGAGGGCCGCCGTCGTCGAGATGTTGACCGTGTTCTGCATGTCGCCGCCCGTGCCGACGATGTCGAGCTTCTCCCCGGAAACGGAGATGGACGTCGCCCGGCTCACCATGGTCTCGACGAGCCCCGTGAGCTCCTCGACGGTCTCGCCCTTGGCCCTGAGTCCTACCAGGAAGCCCGCGATCTGCGCATCCGTCGCGTTGCCGCCCATGATCGTGTCCATGGCCCACGCGGTCTGCTCGCGCGTGAGGTGCTCGCCCTTGACGAGCGCTCCGATCAGACTGCGCCAGCTGGGCGACAGGGTAGCTGCGGGTTCCTGAGTGGTCACCCCCTGATGCTATCGATCCCCCTGCCTGCGGGCGAACGGATGACGCCCCGGCCGAGTTCCGCGGAATTTCGAGGGTTTGTAGAAAAACTTCCCCGAAGAGGCGGTTTGCGTTGGGCGAACCCGCCGTTTGTAGACATAATGTCCTTGTGACGACAGCGACTCATGCCCCGACAACCCCGGCACATCCCACGCTGAACCGCCCCAACATGGTCTCCGTGGGGACCGTTGTGTGGCTCTCGAGCGAGCTGATGTTCTTCGCCGGTCTGTTCGCGATGTACTTCTCCCTCCGCGCCGCCTCGCCTGACCTGTGGGGGAACGCGACGGAGAAGCTGAACTTCCCGTTCGCGCTCGTGAACACCATCGTCCTCGTGGCGAGTTCGTTCACGTGCCAGATGGGTGTGTTCGCCGCGGAGCGTCTCCAGCCGAGACGGGGCGGCGGTGCGTTCGACTTCCTGCGTTGGGGCATGGTCGAGTGGTTCGTGCTCACGTTCCTCATGGGCGCCTTCTTCGTTGCCGGCCAGTCCACCGAGTACACGATGCTCACCGCCGAGCACGTCACGCTCGATGCGAACGCCTACGGGTCCGCGTTCTTCATGACGACCGGCTTCCACGGCCTCCACGTGATCGGCGGCCTCATTGCCTTCCTGTTCATCATCGGGCGGGCGTTCGCCGCGAAGCGCTTCGGCCACTACGAGGCGACGTCTGCCATCGTCACGTCGTACTACTGGCACTTCGTCGACGTCGTGTGGATCGGGCTCTTCCTGGTCATCTACGTCCTCAGGTAGGCACCTGCCATTGGCAGGCAGAAGAACTTTTGAGCACGCGCCCCCGGGGCTGCAGAACAGACGGATAGGAACGATTACGTGAAGGCACTCTCACAGAAGCGGCGGCATCCGCTGGCAGTGGTCGCACTGCTGGTCATGGGCCTCCTCTTGACAGGCGTCCTCTACTCGGTGGCCAGCACTGCAAACCAGGCCAAGGCTGACACCGGCTTCTCCGCCACCGATGTGAGCGAGGGCCAGAAGCTCTTCGTGGCGAACTGCGCGACCTGTCATGGCATGGGCGGCCAGGGTTCCTCGTCGGGGCCGTCGCTCGTGGGCGTCGGCGCCGCTGCCGCTGACTTCCAGGTGAGCACGGGCCGCATGCCGATGCAGATGTCGGGCCCGCAGGCCCAGCGCAAGCCGGCGCAGTTCAACGCCGACCAGACCCGCCAGCTCGCGGCCTACGTGGCCTCGCTCGGTGCCGGTCCGTCGCTCCCGGATCAGGCCATGCTTGACGGCAAGGGCGATGCGACGCACGGTGGCGAACTGTTCCGCGTCAACTGTGCCATGTGCCACAACGCAGCGGCCGCCGGTGGCGCGCTCACACGAGGCAAGTTCGCGCCGGCGCTCGATGGCGTGCCCGCGCAGAACATCTACGAGGCCATGGTGACCGGCCCGCAGAACATGCCGGTGTTCAGCGACGCCAACATCTCTCCCGAGGGCAAGCGCGACATCATCACGTTCCTCCAGACCATCCAGAAGCAGGGCTCGCCCGGTGGCGCGGACCTCGGCTCGCTCGGTCCGGTGTCCGAGGGCCTGTTCATCTGGGTCGCGGGCCTCGGCGTGATCATCGCGTTCACCATCTGGCTCACCTCGCGGACGTCCTGACCGGCGAACGCCACGAATTTCGGCCGCCTCGCGGCATTGATCTGAATATCGTCCCCGGGACCACCGGGGCCAAGGAAGGATGAGGGGAAATATGGGCAACCCTAGTGACGGCGCCCCACAGCAAGGGGGCACCGTAGCTACGGCTGGTCAGGCCGGGGGGCAGTTCGAGGATCCGGGGATCCCGCCGCACCGCCCGCGCCTGGCTGACACCGACCCCAGGGCCGCGAAGCGCGCCGAGCGTCAGGTGACGGCGCTGTTCGTCATCTCCGCGATCGGAACCGTGGCGTTCCTGATCTCGTACTTCGCCATCGAGCTTGGGCACGATTCGAGCATTGAGACCATTCGGACGCAGAACATCCTGCTCGGTCTCAGCACGGCGTTTGCCATGCTGGGCATCGGCACGGGAATCGTCCACTGGGCGAAGGCTCTCATGCCCGATCACGAGGTCTCCGAGGCTCGCCACGCGGTCCGGACCGAGGAGGACCGCGCTGCCGCGGTCCGCATCGTCGACGACATCATCGAGGAGACGGGCATCAAGCGCCGCCCCCTCATCCGCAACACCCTCATTGGTGCGCTCGCCCTCGCCCCGCTGCCGGCACTCGCGGTCTTCGGCGACCTCGGCCCGAACGCCAACGACAAGCTGCGCCACACGATGTGGGCGCCGAATGCGCAGACGGGCAAGAAGGTCCGCCTGACGCGCGACCCCGACGGCACGCCCATCCGCGCGTCGGATGTGACGATCGGCTCGGCATTCCACGTCATCCCGGAGGGGCTCAACGACCTCAAGGAAGGCAAGCTCAACGAGAAGGCGAAGGCCGTCGTCCTGCTCATGCGCCTCAACCCCGAGGACCTCAACATCTCCAAGGGGCGCGAAAGCTGGAGCTACAACGGCATCGTCGCGTACTCCAAGATCTGCACGCACGTCGGCTGCCCCGTGGCCCTCTACGAGCAGCAGACCCACCACCTCCTGTGCCCGTGCCATCAGTCGACGTTCGACCTCACGCACGAGTGCCAGGTGATCTTCGGCCCGGCGAGCCGCCCGCTCCCCCAGCTGCCGATCGAAGTCGACACGGACGGGTACCTCGTCGCGACCTCCGACTTCCACGAACCTGTTGGACCGAGCTACTGGGAGCGTGAGTACTCGTGAGCAACGCTTCACCTACCTACCAGCCGCCGACGAAGGTCGGCCGTATCGCCGACTTCGTCGACCAGCGCACCGGCCTCTCTGGCGTCACGCGGGAGTTCGGACGCAAGATCTTCCCTGACCACTGGTCGTTCATGTTCGGCGAGGTGGCGCTGTACTGCTTCGTCATCCTGCTCCTCTCCGGGACGTTCCTCACGTTCTTCTTCAACCCGTCGATGGCGGAGACGACCTACGACGGCTCGTATGTGCCGCTCCGGGGCATGGACATGTCGGTGGCCTACCAGTCCTCGCTGCACATCTCGTTCGAGATCCGCGGCGGCATGTTCATGCGCCAGCTGCACCACTGGGCCGCCCTGCTCTTCGTTGCCGCTATGTCCGTGCACATGCTGCGCGTGTTCTTCACGGGCGCCTTCCGCAAGCCGCGTGAGATCAACTGGGTGATCGGTGGCGTGCTGCTCATTCTCGGCATGGCAGAGGGCTTCACGGGCTACTCGCTCCCCGACGACCTCCTCTCGGGCAACGGCCTCCGCATCATCGACGGCGTCATCAAGTCGATCCCCGTGATCGGCACGTGGATCTCGTTCTTCCTGTTCGGCGGCGAGTTCCCAGGCAATGCGATCATCGGCCGCCTGTACGTGCTCCACATCCTGCTCATCCCCGCGATGATTCTCGGACTTGTGGCGCTGCACCTCATCTTCGTCGTGGTGCACAAGCACACGCAGTACCCCGGCCCGGGCCGCAACGACCGCAACGTGGTTGGCTACCCGCTCGGCCCGGTGTATGCGGCCAAGGCCGGCGGCTTCTTCTTCATCGTCTTCGGTGTGCTGGCCGCGATTGCCGCCGCGTTCACGATCAACCCGATCTGGAATTACGGGCCGTATGACCCCTCCCCCGTGTCCGCAGGCACGCAGCCTGACTGGTACATCGGTTGGGTCGACGGCGCGTTGCGCCTCATGCCCGGCGTCCTCGGCGCCCTCGGCGGTTACCGTCAGCACTTGGAGTTTGTGGTGTTCGGGCAGCAGACACTCACGCTCAACGTCCTCCTCCCCGCGCTGGTGCCGGCCGGAATCGTGTTCACAGTCCTGTTCACGTACCCGTGGATTGAGCGCTGGATCACGAAGGACGAGCGCGAGCACCACGTCCTCGACCGCCCGCGCAACGCTCCCACGCGCACCGCGATCGGCATGGCTGGCTTCACGTTCTACTGCGTCATGTGGGCCGCGGCGAGCTCCGACCTCATCGCGACGCACTTCCACGTGGCGCTCAACGATGTGACCTATTGGCTGCGTGCGCTGTTCTTCATCGGCCCGGTCATCGCGTTCGTCGTCACGAAGCGCATCGCCCTCGGGCTGCAGCGCAAGGACCGTGAGATCGCGCTGCACGGCCGTGAGACGGGTCGCATCGTGCGCCTCCCCCACGGTGAGTTCATCGAGGTTCACGCACCGCTCGATCCCTACAAGCGCTACCGCCTCGTCACCTTCGATTCGCCGGAGATCCTGCCGGCGCAGCCGAACGCGAAGGGCGTCGTGGACCGCCGGGAGCGCCGCCGGGCGCAGCTCTCCAAGTGGTTCTTCGAGGACCGCGTGGCTCCGGTCACTCAGGCCGAGCTCGAGGCCGCGCACGCGCACGGCCATCACGAGGCCATCGAGTCGGCGCCGAGCTCCGGTCACTGATCTCGAGAGACCCCAAGGGCCCTGCAGCACCTGCTGCAGGGCCCTTTCTCGTCGTTCGGCGAGAGTGTGGCGTGAGCTGAGACAGTGGCGGTGCTCGTCTGCGTTGATCGAGTGGGGTGGGAGTGGCCGATGGCAGTTCGAGGTCGGGAAGCACGCAGCAGCTGACGGGGTCAGCGTGACTTGGGGAAGGCGGCGCGCAGTTCGGAGCCGCGGGTGATGAACACGACTCGGATGATGGGCAGCATGCAGACGGCCTGTATCACGGCGTACCACGGCGGGCAGACATCCGGGATCAGGTCGACGCCGATGATCGCGATCGGCATGATGACGGCGAGGGCGCTCACGCGCTCGAAGGCCCGTCGAGATCCCCGGGAGGCGGAGACGGTCATCCCGTAGATCAGCACGGCGACTACGGGCAGCAGGACTGCCCGGACCCACATGAACGTGTTCACCATGTGACCGCTGGTGGACACCACAATGACCGTCAGGAGGGCGACGGCGCTGAGTGCGCCATAGACCTTGACGTTGTTCTTCGCCGTGTCGAAGGCTTCTCGGGTGCGGGGGCTGTTGAGGAGCGTCGCCGCGGTCGTAGTGTGCTTGTTGGTTTCCATACTCACCGATGCTAGGAAGCGCCCGGCCGACGCGGCATCCCCCTGGACCCACGGGTGGGTGGGGATAGCCCCACTTCCCGGCTGACCAAGGGGGTAACGGGCCCCGCATGGTGCACAGTGGGAGCACCGAACGGAAAGCGAAGGAAGAATCATGAGACAGCCGGGGTCGTGGCTGGCGCGCGCCAGTGTGGGGTTCGTACGGGCATGCGTCGTGGCGGCCATCAGCATGCTGGTCCCGGCCGTGTGGGCCGCCGCCGTGGCGCTGGGGATCTGGTGGGGGGCGGGAAACCCGTGGTCGTGGGTTGCGCCGGTCGTGCTGGCGTGCGGGGGCACCCTCGCCCTGTCCCGCCCGGTCTGCCGGATGGTCCGGTTCCTCGTCGCGAGGTGGACGGCCACCGCCATCCCCGCCGGATATCGGCAGGCCGGGCCGGTAACGCGGATGTCCACCGGGTACTGGTGGAACGGCTTCAGCTACGAGCGCACCCGCCGCAACGCCCTCTTGGATCAGAAGTGGCGGGTCCGGTGGAGCGACCCCGCCAATTGGCGCGACCTGCGGTTCACGGTGATCGCGCCGCTCACCGTGGGCGTGGTCGCGTCCCTCCCGCCTGCCGGGGTGGCCGTGGCGATCCTCGGGCTCGGCCAGCCGGGGGCGGCCGCGCGCGTCGTCGGGACGCTCGGCCTGGTCGTGGCCATCGCCTGTGCTCCGTACGCCTGGCGGTGTGTTGGGCCGGTGGCCGTCCGCTTCCTGCGCCCGTCGCCCGCGATGGCACTGGCGGACCGGGTGGACGAGCTGACCGCCCAACGCGCGGACGCGACGGTCGCCCAGGCCGCCGAGATCCGCCGGATCGAGCGGGACCTGCACGACGGGGCACAGGCCCGCCTGGTCTCCCTCGGGCTCTCCCTTGCGACCGCCGAGAAGCTGATGGAAACCGACCCTGCCCAGGCCAAGGCGCTGATGGGGGAAGCGCGAGCCGGTGCCACCGCATCGCTGACCGAGCTCCGCGAACTGGTCAAGGGAATCAACCCACCCGTGCTGAACGACCGAGGGCTCGTGGATGCTGTTCGCGCTCTTGCCTTGGACAGCCCGCTCGAAGCGGCAGTCAGCGCAGACCTTCAACTCGGCTTGGACCCGCCGATCGAGTCCGCCCTGTACTTCGCCATCGCCGAACTGCTGACCAACGCGGTCAAGCACGCCCACGCGACCCGCACCCGGATCTCCATCCGCCGGGACGACACCGGCATCGTCATCGATGTCGAAGACAACGGCCGCGGCGGAGCCAGCCTGCGAGCCGACGGCGGACTCGCGGGGTTGCGCCGCCGCCTCGCAGTCTTCGACGGCGCCCTGGAGATCACCAGCCCGGAAGGCGGCCCGACCCGGGCGAGGATGATGGTGCCGTGCGGATCGTTGTAGCCGAAGACCTGTACCTCCTGCGGGACGGGATGGTTCGCCTCATCGAGGCATATGGACACCAGGTGGTGGCGACCGCAGCCACCGGACCCGAGACGCTGCACGCGCTGTTGACGTGGCGGCCGGATATTGCCGTCGTCGACGTCCGCATGCCACCGACCCAGTCGGATGAGGGCCTGCGCGCGGCTCTTGCCGCCCGCGGCGAACAGCCCGGACTGCCGGTCCTCATCCTTTCCCAGTACGTCGAGCAGTTGTACGCCCGCGAGCTCCTGGCCGACGGCGCCGGTGGCATCGGCTACTTCCTCAAAGAGAGCGTCTTCGACGCCGACCAGTTCATCGACGCCCTGGAACGCGTCGCCGCCGGCGGGACCGCCATGGACCCGGCCGTGATTGCCAAACTACTGTCCAGCGGATCCTCGAATCGACGGCTCGAACAGCTCACCGAACGCGAACACTCCGTGCTCAGCCTCATGGCCGAAGGACTGTCCAACCAGGCCATCGGCCAACGGCTCTTCCTCAGCGAAAGCGCCATCAGCAAGTACACCACCTCCTTGTTCGGCAAACTCGGCATCACCGATGACGACAACAACAACCGCCGCGTCCTTGCTGTCCTCGCCTACCTGAACAACCCCTGACGCGCTTCGGCCCCACCGCAGCCGACGTTTCATATGTGGTCCCCGTTTCAACGGCGCCGCCCGTGCCGACTGACCTGGGGCTCAGTCCTTCGCGTTGCTTTTTCGGCGAGATCTACTGGGACCCCGTCAGGAGTCGCCAGCCCGCGCATGCTAGCCCGTAAACCTCTGCGTCGTGTACGTGCGCGGCGAGCGGACGCCGGGCCGCTGGAGAGGCACCCAGAGCTTGTATCGGTCGGCCCGGTAGTACGAGACCGAGTAGTCGACCATCGCCTTGGCCACATAGGCGTGCCGCTGGATCTTGAGCAGCGGGGCGCCCATGTCCACCTTGAGCAGCCGTGCGATCGAGGGGGACGCCGCCGTCGCCTCGATCATGTCCTCTCCCCACTCCATGACGAGCCCGTAGCGCTCGCTCAGCACCTGGTAGAGGGATGTGGGCGGCGGGCCGTCGGCGAAGCCCGGAACACGATGCGCGACGATGTAGTTCTCGTCGACGCTCATGGGCTCCTGATCCGCGAGCAGGAGGCGGCGAAAGCGCACGACGGCGGTCCCCTCCTCCACTTGCAGCTCACGGGCGAGGTGGGCTGAGGCGCCAATCTGCTCGAAGCTGAGCACCTTCGCGTCCGGGACCATGCCGCGGCGCTGCATCTCCTCGCTGTACGAGGTGAGCTTCATCTGCAGATCGAGCTTCGGGCGGCTCACGAAGGTGCCGAGCCCCACGATGCGGTCCAGGACACCCTCCGCCACGAGGGCGTCGATCGCCTGGCGCACGGTCATGCGGGCGAGCCCGAACCGGTGGGCCAATTCCCGCTCCGACGGGAGAGGAGCCCCCGGCGAGAGGTTGGCCTGAATGTGCTCGCGAAGCAGCTCCCGGAGCTGCACGTATACCGCCGTCTTCGAGGATCTGTCGAGCTTTCCGACGATGCTGTCGGCCTCTTCCACTCCGCCCCTCCTGATCGGCTCTTACCAATTGAAGGCTACACGCTGAGCGGGGTCGCAGCTCCGCCGAACGCACAAGGGCCCGGCTTCCGAAGAAGCCGGGCCCTTGATGGCATGGGGCTCAGTGTGCGTGGTCTCCGCGGCTGTATTCGAACACCCAGCCGACGAGCGCAACGATGGCGATCCCCGCACCGATGAACGTGATCCACCAGCCGACCGCGAGGCCAAGCACGCCCGTCGCGGCCGCAGCGCCGAGGGTGATGGGCCACCAGCTCCACGGGCTGAAGTGGCCCTGTTCGCCGGCGCCCTCGTGGATCTCAGCGTCCTCGCGGTCCTCCGGGCGCGTGCCGACGCGGCGGGCGGTCACCCCGAGGTAGGAGCCGATCATGAGTGCGAGGCCACCGACGAGCAGCATGCCCATGATGCCGACCCATTCGCCCCAGTGGGTGAGGAAGCCGTAGACGATCGCGACCGGAACGAAGAAGAAGACTCCCGTGCCGAAGAGCCAGGATTCGATTTTCACTAGTGCGTGTCCTTCCGGTCTGCGGCGATCGCCGCGGCGGCCTGCGAGTGCTGGACGGCGCCGACCAAAGAGAGCTCCGGGTGGTGGAGGTCAAGGGCGGGGCGCTCCGAGCGGATGCGCGGGAGCGACGTGAAGTTGTGGCGCGGCGGCGGGCACGAGGTGGCCCACTCGAGCGAGGCGCCGAAGCCCCACGGGTCGTCGACCGTGACGCGCTTGCCGCTGCGGGCCGTGATGTACACGTTCCAGAAGAACGGGATGAGCGAGGCGCCCAGGATGAACGAGGAGATCGTCGAGAACTGGTTCATCCACGTGAAGCCGTCCTGCGGCAGGTAATCCGCGTAGCGGCGCGGCATGCCCATGACGCCCAGCCAGTGCTGGATGAGGAACGTGCCATGGAAGCCGATGAGCAGGAGCCAGAAGTGGATCTTGCCGAGGCGCTCGTTGAGCATCTTGCCCGTCCACTTGGGCCACCAGAAGTAGAACCCGGCGAACATCGCGAACACGACCGTGCCGAAGACGACGTAGTGGAAGTGCGCCACGACGAAGTACGTGTCGGAGACGTGGAAGTCGAGCGGCGGCGACGCGAGGATGATGCCCGTCAGGCCCCCGAAGAGGAACGTGACGAGGAAGCCGAGGCTCCACAGCATCGGAGTCTCGAACGTGATCGAGCCTCTCCACATCGTTCCGATCCAGTTGAAGAACTTCACGCCGGTCGGGACCGCGATGAGCATCGTCATGAAGGAGAAGAACGGGAGGAGCACGGCGCCGGTCACGTACATGTGGTGGGCCCACACGGTGACCGAGAGGGCCGCGATGGCGATGGTCGCAAAGACGAGGCCCTTGTACCCGAAGATCGGCTTGCGGCTGAAGACCGGGAAGATCTCGGACACGATGCCGAAGAACGGCAGCGCGATGATGTACACCTCGGGGTGGCCGAAGAACCAGAACAGGTGCTGCCAGAGGACCGCGCCACCATTCTCGGGGTCGAAGACGTGGGCACCGAATCGGCGGTCGGCGCCAAGGCCGAAGAGCGCCGCGGCGAGCGGCGGGAAGGCCATGAGCACGAGGATCGCGGTGATGAGCGTGTTCCACGTGAAGATCGGCATGCGCCACATGGTCATGCCCGGGGCACGCATGCAGATGATCGTCGTGATGAAGTTGACCGCACCGAGGATGGTGCCGAAACCGGAGAGGGCCAGGCCGAAGACCCAGAGGTCACCTCCCACCCCGGGGGTGAACGTGGTGTTCGAGAGGGGCGCGTAGGCGAACCAGCCGAATGAGGCGGCGCCCTGCGGCGTGATGAAGCCCGCCGTCGCGATCGTTGAACCGAAGAGGAAGAACCAGAACGCGAGGGCGTTGAGGCGAGGGAACGCGACGTCAGGGGCGCCGATCTGGAGCGGCATGATCACGTTCGCGAAGCCGGCGAAGAGCGGGGTCGCGAACATGAGCAGCATGATCGTGCCGTGCATCGTGAAGAGCTGGTTGTACTGCTCCTTCGTCTGCAGGATCTGCATGCCGGGCTCGAAGAGCTCGGCGCGGATGAGCAGCGCCATGACGCCGCCCAGGCAGAAGAAGACGAACGACGCAATGAGGTACATGTACCCGATGGTCTTGTGGTCGGTCGACGTGATCCAGTTGACGACGATCCGCCCCTTGGACTTCGGCACGACCGGTGCGCTGAGGGCCCCGGCTGAGGGCGACTGTGTATAGGTAGCCACGTTCTTCCCCTACTTCTGGATGAGATCCGGGTTGCGGTCGTACGTCGTGTCGAGCAGACCCTTGGGCAGACCGGCCAAGTGAGCCTCGAATTCCGCTTCGGAGACGACCTTCACACGGAACAGCATCTCGGAGTGGAACTCGCCGCAGAGCTCGGCGCACTTGCCGTCGTACGTCCCTTCCTTCTGCGGCGTGAAGTACATCGTGTTCGGGTGACCCGGGATCACGTCACGCTTTTGGAGGAAGGCGGGCACCCAGAACGAGTGGTTGACGTCGCGGGACGTGAGCTCGATCGTCACGCTCTTGTTGACCGGGAGGTACAGCGTCGGGAGCTTGCTGAGGTCGATGTCGGACCCCGTGAGGTGCGCCTGCGTGCCGGCCTCGTAGACGTTGTCCTTGACGACGCCGCCCTGCTTGTAGTTGAAGTCCCACGCCCACTGCTTGCCGACGACGTTGATCGTGACGTCAGGGTTGGGGTTCGGGTTGTCGATCGCGCGCTGGTCGCGGTCGGTGAAGTAGAAGAACACGACGACGAGGAAGAGGGGGATCGCCGTGTAGAAGATCTCGAGCGGGAGGTTGTAGCTCGTCTGCCGTGGGAAGCCCACAGTGCCCTTGCGGCGGCGGTACGCGACGAGGCACCAGAGGATGAGGCCCCACGTGACGGCCCCGACGAGCAGTGCTGCGATCCACGAGTTGACCCAGAGGTCCGTGATCATGCCCGTGTTGCTCGTCGTGTCCCGCGACCCCGGCAGCCAGCCATTCTGTACTTGGGATGTACATCCAGACAGTGCAAGCGCTCCCACAACGGCAACTGAGGCTACCGCGATGATTCGAGTGCGCTGGCTGCTGGTTCGGTTCTGCGACCTCACAGACGGCCCTTCCTCTTGATGCTGTGGCCGGGGCTCACTCCCCTACGGCATGACCCGCAGAAACTCTCCCCGACGGCATAGTTTTACTACTCGACGTAGAGCTTACAGCTAACCCAAAGGAATCGCCCACATGTCGCATATGCACGTCGGCCGTGCCTTCCGAGGCTCCAAATGGAGCGGTTGGAAGGCACGGCCGATGAGGGGCTGTGGGGCGATCAGTGGAACGAATCACCGCACGCGCACGAACCCTGCGCGTTGGGGTTGTCGATCGTGAAGCCCTGCTTCGAGATGGTGTCCTCGAAGTCGATCGTCGCGCCGGCGAGATACGGCACGCTCATCTTGTCGACAACGACCTCGACGCCGTCGAAGTCGCGGACGGCATCGCCGTCGAGCATGCGTTCGTCGAAGTAGAGCTGGTAGATGAGGCCGGAACAGCCACCCGGCTGGACCGCGACCCGTAGGCGCAGGTCGGTGCGGCCCTCCTGCTCGAGCAGGCTCCGAACCTTGCCCGCGGCGACCTCGGTGAGGCTCACCTCGTGGGACGCGATGGCCTCGGTGGTCTCGTTGGTAACGGTGCTCATTCCATACCTTCCCTCTGCGGCCCGTGCCGCTGAGCGCTGCTGGGACGCGGATTCCTGCGTGCGCAGGCAGCGTCCCCCTCAATCCATGCTACGGCGATCCCCTCCGGCTGGTCTAACCCTCGTCGGCGCCGAGCGCTGCGAGGAGCAGAGCCTCCGCGACGATGCAGCGCTTGAAATCGCCCAGATGGAGCGATTCGTTCGCGCTGTGCGCTCGGCTGTCCGGATCCTCGACGCCCGTGATGAGCACCTCGGCTTCGGGGAATACCTCTTTAAGATCCGCAACAAAGGGTATGGACCCTCCCATTCCCATGCGCACGGGTTCGGTGCCCCACGCGGCGCGGAGCGCGTCGAGTGCGAGGCTCGCGGCGGGCGAGGACGTGTCCGCGAGATAGGCGCTCCCCCGCTCCCCCGGCGTGAACTCGAGGCGGGCGCCGAACGGAACGTTCGCCTCGAGGTGCCGCCCCATCGCCGCCATGGCCGCATCGGGATCCTGCCCGGGGGCGAGCCGCATGCTGAACTTGGCGCGCGCCGTCGCCTGGATCGTGTTCGACGAGACAGCGACAGCCGGGACGTCCATGCCGATGATCGAGAGCGCAGGGCGGCTCCACAGCCGGGCGGCGACGCTTCCGCTCCCGGCGAGCCGGACGCCGTCGAGCACTCCCGCGTCCCGGCGATACTGCTCCTCGGGGTACTCGACCTCGGGATCGTCCGCGACCACGAGCCCATGCACGGCGACGTTGCCCTCGTCGTCGTGGAGGGTCGCGATGAGGCGAGCGAGCAGCGTCGGGGCGTCGAGCACCGGGCCGCCGAACACGCCCGAGTGCACGGAGTGGCTCAGGACGCTCAGCGTGAACGAGCCGTCGACGAGGCCCCGCAGGCTCGTCGTCAAGGCGGGCGTGCCCACGGCCCAGTTGGACGAGTCGGCGACGACGATGACATCGGCGGCGAGGCGGTCACGGTAGGTCTCGAGGAACGTCCGGAAGCTCGGGGATCCTGCCTCTTCCTCGCCCTCGACGAAGAGCGTCACGCCCACTCCGCCAGCGTCTCCGAGCACGTCGGCGATCGCGCGCGAGGCTGCGATGTGGACCATGACGCCGGCCTTGTCGTCCGCGGTGCCGCGGCCGTAGAGCCGCCCGTTGCGCTCCTCGGGGAGGAAGGGCTCGGATTCCCACAGGGCGCGGTCCCCTGGCGGTTGCACGTCGTGGTGGGCGTAGAGCAGAACGGTTGGGTTGCCGGGCTTGGCCGGCCGGCTTGCCACAACGGCCGGCCCACCGGGCCTGCCGTCGGGGCGTGGCGCCCTCAGGATCTCGACCGACTCGAACCCGGCCGCCTCGGCGAGGCCCGCGACGGTGCGCGCGCTGCGCTCGAGCTCCTCAGCGTCGAACGCCTCCCAGGCGATGCCCGGGATCGCGGCGAGCCCGATGAGTTCGGCGAGCGTCGCTTCGAAGCGGCGGTCGACGGCGGCGCGCAGTTCGTCGGTGAGGCCGGGAGCCGTGGGGGCGAATTCTGAAATCATGGCTTCACAGTACAAGCCGTGCGATGGGGCATCAATGCCTCAGGCTCCCCCTCGCACGAGCAACCGGCAGCCCGGGTTGGCTATCCTTTAAAGGTGTTTGGACGAAAGAACGGGTCCGCGGCCGAGAGCGCCGGGCAGCCCGAGGAGAAGCCAGCCGACCCCATGATCGGCAAGGGGGCGCCGACCCCGCGGCGCAAGGAGCAGGAAGCGGCCCGCCGTCGGCCGCTCGTGCCAACCGACCGGAAGGCATCGCGGGTCGCAGAGCGGCAGGCTGCCGCGGACGAGCGGGCGCGCGTGCGCCGAGCCCTCGAGACCGGCGACGAACGGCACCTGCCCTTCAAGGACCGTGGACCGCAGAAGCGCTTCGCCCGCGACGTCGTCGACGCCCGGTTCAATCTCGGCGAGTACCTCATGTTCGCGGCGCTCGCGTTTGTGGTGATTTCCTTCGTGGTGCCGCAGGCCAGCGAGGCTCAGTTCTTCATCCTCATCGCGTTCTGGGTGGTCTTCGCCCTCGTCATCATCGACACGTTCTGGCTCTCACGCCAGATCAGGAGGCGTCTCACGGACAAGTTCTCCGAGGTCGAGCGCGGCACGGTCTGGTACGGCGCGATGCGCGCGCTCCAATTCCGCCCGCTCCGGCTGCCGAAGCCGCAGGTCACGCGCGGGCAGTATCCTTCCTGACGGCGAGCCCCCGGTTCACCGAGGCGGCCCAGAAGGGCCCCTCGTAGAGGAACGCCGTATACCCCTGGACAAGGCTCGCCCCCGCGGCGAGCCTTTCCTGTACGTCCGACGCCGTCTCGACGCCGCCCACCGAGACGAGCGCAAGGCGATCACCGACGATCGATGCGAGGCGGCGAAGCACCTCGAGCGAACGCGCCTTGAGCGGCGCGCCGGAAAGGCCGCCAGCCCCGCATGCCTCGACGGCGGCCGGGTCACTCGCGAGCCCGTCCCGGCCGATTGTCGTGTTGGTTGCGATGATCCCCTCGAGTCCGAGTTCGAGCGCGAGCTGTGCGACGTCGTGGAGATCCGCGTCCTCGAGATCAGGGGCAATCTTGACAAGGAGCGGGACCCGGCGGCCCGCGGACGCGGTCGACTCCTCGCGCACCGCCTCGAGAAGTGGCCGCAGCGAATCGGCGCTCTGAAGCAGGCGCAGGCCCGGCGTGTTCGGGGAGCTCACGTTGACCACGAGGTAGTCGGCATACGGGGAAAGGGCCCGCGCGCTCACGCGGTAGTCCGCCACGGCGTCCTCGAGCGGAACCACCTTGGTCTTGCCGATGTTGACGCCGATGACCGGCCGCCGGGATCCGTATTTCTTCTCGAGCGCGGCGCGCGCTGTGGCGAGGCGCGGCGCGACGGTGGCGGCGCCGTCGTTGTTGAACCCCATGCGGTTCACCACCGCGCGGTCCTTGACGAGCCGGAACAGCCGAGGCTTCGGGTTGCCGGGCTGCGCCTGGCCCGTGATCGTGCCCACCTCCACGTGGCCGAAGCCGAGCTCCGCGAGGGCCTCGATGCCCAGCCCCTCCTTGTCGAAGCCCGCCGCGAGGCCGAACGGCGACGGGAACTCGACGCCGAATGCGCTCGTCCGAAGCGACTCTGCCGGAGCGGTGAACCGCTCGAGGACGCCGCCCAGGCCGACCCCGTGCACCGCGCGGATGGCGCCGAAGCCGATCCGGTGGGCGCGCTCGGCGTCCATCCACGAGAAGGCAGCACGGAAGAAGAGGGGGTAGACACGCATGCCTCAAGTGTCGCCCAGGCGAAGGGCCGTCAACAAAACGAACGGCCTATCCTGAACGTGAAAGCGCGAGGAGGGCGCATGAACCGATGGAGCGCCGACTTTCTTGGCCCCGGCTTCGAGCAATGCGCTCTCGGGGAGGGCACGACGGCGGCCGGTACCCTCGTGCGCTTCGCCGGCGATGCGCCGAGCGCCGGGGCGAACCGTCCTGCCCTCGTGTACGTGCACGGCTGGAGCGACTACTACTTCAATACCGAGCTCGCGCGCTTCGTGACGGCGCGAGGATGGCGCTTCTACGCGCTCGACGTCCCCGAGCACGGCCGGAGCCTGCGCCCGGGAGGTCAGCCCGGTTTCGTCCCGTCGGCCGCCCACTACCTCTCGAGCATCGACGCCGCGCTGGACGCCGTGGCGGCCGACGGGACCGGGCCCATCGCCCTCATGGGCCATTCGACAGGAGGGCTCGCCGTGGCCCTTGAGGCTCAGCGCCGCCCCGAGCGCCTCGCCGCGGTGGTCCTGAGCAGCCCGTGGCTCGTCCCGCACGGCGGACGCGCGGCCGGCCGCATGCTCGAGTTCGCGCTCGCGCCCCGCGCGGGAGGCCGCCCCGAACGGGTCCTGCCCCTTCCGCCGCGCGGCTTCTTCTGGCGCGCCGTGGCCCGCGAGGCGGGCGGGGAATGGGACCTCCGCGAGGACCTGCGTCCGCGCAACGCGTTCCCGGTCCGCGCGGGCTGGCTCCACGGAGTTCTGACGGCGCAGCGTGAACTCGCGGAAGGTCCGCGGATCGCCCTGCCCACGCTCCTGCTTGCGTCGACGCGGAGCGACACCGGACTCGTGTGGCGCGAGCACATGCGCTCCCGGGACGCCGTGCTGCCGATCGCGCCGATGCGCCGGGCCGCCGCGCTCGTGTGCGGCGACCTCGACGAGGTCCTCGTGGACGGGGGGCTGCATGACGTGCTCCTGTCCGCGCCGGGCGTGCGGCGCGAGGCCTACCTCCGGCTGGGCGCGTGGCTCGACGCGTCGGTCGCGGGCCGCGGCGCGGGCGTCTGAGGCTCAGGCCCCGGGGGCCCGATCCACCGCGCCCCCGTAGCGCCGGTCGCGGCTCGCGTAGATCTCCGCGGCCTCCCACAGCGTCCGGCGGTCGACGTCCGGCCACAGTTTGTCCATGAACACCATCTCGGCGTACGCGGACTGCCACAGCATGAAGTTGCTGAGCCGCTGCTCCCCCGAGCTCCGGAGAAAGAGGTCGACGTCGGGCAGGTCCGGCTCGTCGAGATAGCGCTGAATGGTCTTCTCCGAGACCGTGCGCGGGCTCAGCGTCCCGGCGGCGACGTCGCGCGCGATGGCGGCCGCGGCGTCGGCAATCTCCGCCCGCCCGCCGTAGTTGACGCACATGGTCAGGTGGCACTTCGAGTTGTTCCGCGTGAGCTGCTCGGCCTCTTCGAGCTCGCGGATCACAGAACCCCACAGCCGGGGACGCCGCCCGGCCCAGTGGATGCGAACGCCCCACGCGTCGAGGGTGTCGCGCTGCCGGCGCAGGACGTCCCGGCTGAACCCCATGAGGAACTTGACCTCCTCCGGGGAGCGCTTCCAGTTCTCGGTCGAGAACGCGTAGACGGACACGTACTCGATCCCGAGCTCGATGGCCCCGGCCATGACGTCCAGGAGGGCCGGCTCCCCCGCCTTGTGGCCCTCAATGCGCGGGAGCCCGCGCTGATTGGCCCAGCGGCCGTTGCCATCCATGACGATGGCCACATGGCGCGGCACGAACTCGCCAGGGATGGCCGGAGGACGCGCGCCTGAGGGATGCGGATACGGGGCCACGATCGGTCGCGCTTCGCGGCGGGAAGGTGTCACGTGCTGCTGGTCTCCTGGTGAGTGGGGGCCGGAAGGGGTGGATCGTCGCGTTCGACGAGGCGGAGCGAGCGGACGGCGCGCTCGAGATGCCATTGGACGTACGCGGCGACGAGGCCTGAGGCCTCACGTCGGTGCGCCGGCTCCGAGACGTCCGCCGTCGCCCAGTCTCCCGAAAGCAGCGCGGCGAGGAGGCGCACGGTCTCGGGCGCGGGTGCAGGGGAGCCGGGCGGGCGGCAGTCGTGGCACACGATGCCCCCGAGGGCGGCCGAGAATGCCGAATGCGGTCCCGGCTCGCCGCACCGCGCGCAGTCGGTGAAGCTCGGAGCCCAGCCGGCCGTCGAGAGCGCGCGCAGGAGGTACGAGTCGAGGATCAACTCGGGCGAATGGGCGCCGCGGCTCAGCGCGGCGAGCGCCCCGACAAGGAGCTGAAAATGCGGAAGGGAGGCCTCGCCGTCGTTCGCGGTGAGCCGCTCCGCGGTCTCCGCCATCGCGGCAGCGGCCGTGTAGCGCGAATAGTCAGCCGCGATGTCGCGACCGTACGTGCCCTTCGCAAGGGCCTGGCCGATCACCTCGAGCGACCGCCCGCGCACGAGTTGGACGTCGGCGACCATGAACGGCTCGAGCCGGGCGCCGAAGCGGCTGCCCGTGCGGCGCACCCCGCGGGCCACGGCCCGCACCTGACCGTGGTGCTTCGTGAGCATGACGATGATCCGATCGGCCTCGCCGAGGCGATGGGTGCGCAGGATGACGCCGTCGTCGCGGTAGCTCCGCGCAGCAAACGTCGATTCGGCCATAGCTAGTATTCTCCCACCCGCCAGGCCCGGACCGCGCGCTGCCGCGCCTCGCCGTGCGGGCGAGGCGCGGCAGCGGTAGGGTCAGACGCCCGCCGCGGCGCTGTCGCGCAGGGCGCGGTTGACGGCGGAGATCACAGCCTTGAGGGCCGCGAGGCTCGTGTTCGCGTCGATGCCGACGCCCCACAGGATGCGCTCGCCGATCCCGCACTCGACGTACGCCGCGGCGCGTGCGCTCCCGCCCTCCGAGAGCGCGTGCTCGGTATAGTCGAGGACTCGCACGTCGACGCCCTCCGTCGAGAAGATGTCGAGGAGCGCGGCGATCGGGCCGTTGCCCGTGCCGGTGCGCTGCACGGGCGTCCCGTCGATGCGGAGCGAGGCCTCGAGCGTCATCGTTCCGTCCTCGGCGGTCTCGGTGCTCACCGAGGAGAGCGCGAAGCGGCCCCACGCCTTGCCGCCGTCGACCGACGACGCCGGGAGGTACTCGTCGCTGAAGATGTCCCACAGCGTCGAGGGGCTCACTTCGCCGCCCGCGGTGTCCGTGTGCTGCTGGATGACACGCGAGAATTCGATCTGCGCGCGCCGCGGCAGGTCGAGGTTGTGCTCGTTCTTGAGCAGGTAGGCCACCCCGCCCTTGCCGGACTGCGAGTTCACGCGGATCACGGCCTCGTACGTGCGGCCGAGGTCCTTGGGATCGATCGGCAGGTACGGCACCTGCCACGTGAACTCGTCCACCGGGACGCCCGCGGCGGAGGCGTCGCGCTCGAGGGCCTCGAAGCCCTTCTTGATCGCGTCCTGGTGCGAGCCGGAGAACGCGGTGAAGACGAGGTCGCCGCCGTACGGCACACGCTCGGCGACGGGCAACTGGTTGCAGTACTCGACCGTGCGGCGGATCTCGTCGATGTTCGAGAAGTTGATCATGGGGTCGACGCCCTGGACGAACAGGTTCAGCCCGAGCGTCACGAGGTCCACGTTGCCGGTCCGCTCGCCGTTTCCGAACAGGCAGCCCTCGATCCGGTCGGCGCCCGCGAGGTAGCCGAGCTCCGCCGCCGCGACGCCCGTGCCGCGGTCGTTGTGCGGGTGCAGGGAGAGGATGATGCCCTCGCGCGGGTGCAGGTTCCGGCTCATCCACTCGATCGAGTCGGCGTAGACGTTCGGCGTGGCCATCTCGACGGTGGCCGGGAGGTTGATGATGACCTGGCTGTCCGCGGACGCCTCGAAGATCTCGGCGACGGCGTTGCACACGCGCGCGGCGTACTCGAGCTCGGTGCCGGTGAAGGACTCCGGCGAGTACTCATACGTGATGCGGGTGTCCGGGAGGGTCTCCTCGTACTTCTTGCACAGGAGCGCGCCCTGGACAGCGATGTCGAGGATGCCCTCCTCGTCGGAGTTGAACACGACGCGGCGCTGCAGCACCGACGTCGAGTTGTAGAGGTGCACGATCGCGCTCTTCGCGCCGACGAGGGCCTCGTACGTGCGCTCGATGAGGTGCTCGCGGGCCTGGGTGAGGACCTGGATCGTGACGTCGTCGGGGATGTGGCCGCCCTCGATGAGCTGGCGCACGAAGTCGAAGTCGGTCTGCGAGGCGGAGGGGAAGCCGACCTCGATCTCCTTGTAGCCCATTGAGACGAGGAGCTTGAACATCTTGAGCTTGCGAGCGGGGCTCATGGGATCGATGAGCGCCTGGTTGCCATCGCGAAGGTCCACGGCGCACCAGCGCGGCGCCTTCTCAATGCGCTTGTCCGGCCATGTCCGGTCCGGCAGCTCGACGGTGATCTGCTCGTGGAACGGGAGGTAGCGGTGAACGGGCATGCCCGAGGGCTTCTGTGCGTTGCGCATGGTTTTACTCTAGGCCTTTCTCAAAGCTGGGATCCTTGTGGCCGGGCGTCACAAAACTCCGCGGCGGGGATCCGGCCTAGCTCTGGCGGATTCAGATCCGTCGGCAGCTACAGGGCCCCGCCACGGCAGCTAAGAAGGAGGCGCTGCGCAATGGGCACATCGACACGATAGCACGCACCGCGCGAGCGCCCACCGCGCTGTCAGGCCCCGCGCTTAGGATGAAGCCATCCGAGCATGCCCTCAAGGAGGCACCATGACCGAAAGCTCTGTCGCGCCGTCTGGCGTCGAGCGCGAGTACTTCGACAGGACCGTGCGTCCCCAGGACGATCTCTACCGGCACGTGAACGGCGCGTGGCTCCGGGAGACGGAGATCCCGTCCGACCGTGCGCTGGTCGGAACGTTCATCCAGCTCCGTGACCTCGCCGAGGAGAATGTCCGGGCGCTCATTGAGGAGCTCGCCGCGACCGGGCACCCTGCCGGAAGCGACGAACAGAAGATCGGCGCGATGTACGCCTCCTTCATGGACGAGGAACGCGTTGCACAGCTCGGCGCCGCACCGCTGCACGCGCTGCTCGCCGAGGTGGAGGCAATTGACGACGCCGAGGGGCTCGTGACGACGTCCGCGCGCCTTGGCCGCGGGGGCAGCGAAAGCCTTTTTGGCTACTATGCGGCCCCTGACGCGGGCAACCCCGAACGAGTACTGCTCTATCTGTCCCAGGGCGGGCTCGGACTCCCCGACGAGTCGTACTATCGGGAGGATCGCTTCGCGGAGGTCCGGGCGGCGTACAGCTCGTATCTCGCGGACATGTTCGCCCTCGTGGGCAGCGCGTCGCCCGCTGAGGACGCGGCCGCCGTCGTTCGTCTCGAAGAGCGGCTCGCCGCCCTCCACTGGGATCGTGTGACGCTGCGCGATCCGCAGAAGACGTACAACCTGTACACGGACCAGAAGGCGGCGTCCGAGTTCCCCTACTTCGCCGCGTGGGGTGAGGCCACGGGCGTTTCCGAGGCCTCTCGCGCCGAGGTCGTCGTGGGGAATCCCGAGTTCCTGTCCGGTGTGACGCCCCTGCTCGGCGAGGTCCCGCTCGAGGACTGGAAGCGCTGGCTCGCGGCCCACGTCATCTCGGCCGCCGCGCCGTTCCTCTCGGCCAAGTTCGTGGACCGGCACTTCGCGTTCTACGGGACCGTGCTGAGCGGCACCCCCGAGAACAAGGAGCGGTGGAAGCGCGGGGTCGCGACCGTCGAGGGCGGGCTCGGGATGGCCGTGGGCAGGCTCTACGTCGAGCGCCACTTCCCGGCCGAACACAAGGAGGCAATGCAGCGCCTCGTCGCTGACATTGTCGAGGCCTATCGCGAGAGCATCACGGTGCTCCCGTGGATGGGCGCGGAGACGCGCGAGCGCGCGCTGGCCAAGCTCGATGCGTTCCGCCCCAAGATCGGCTACCCCGACGAGTGGATCGACTTCTCAGCCGTCGAGGTCGATTCGGGAGACCTCCTCGGCAACGTACGGCGGGCACATGCGGGCGAGCTTGACCGACTCCTCGATGAGATCGGCAAGCCCGTGGACCGCATCAAGTGGCTCATGACGCCGCAGACCGTCAACGCCTACTACCACCCGCTCATGAACGAGATCGTGTTCCCTGCCGCGATCCTGCAGCCGCCGTTCTACCACACGGAGGCCGACGCGGCCGTCAACTACGGCGGGATCGGTGCCGTGATCGGGCACGAGATCGGGCACGGCTTCGACGATCAGGGCTCGCAGTTCGACGGCGACGGCGCGCTGCGCAACTGGTGGACGGATGACGATCGGGCCGAGTTCGAGGCCCTCACCACCCGGCTCGTCCAACAGTTCGAGGTGCTGTCCCCGGCCGAGGCGCCGGGCCACACCGTCAATGGCAGGCTCACGCTCGGCGAGAACATCGGCGACCTGGGCGGCCTCGGCATCGCGTTCAAGGCGTACCGGCTGCACCTCGGCGGGAACGAGGCCGCCGTGATCGACGGCTTCACGGGCGATCAGCGGTTCTTCGTCTCGTGGGCCACGGTGTGGCGGCAGGTCTGCCGGACCGAGGAGTCGATCCGGCGGCTCGCGATTGATCCGCACTCCCCCAACGAGTTCCGGACGAACACGATCGCGCGGAACCTCACGGCGTTCCAGGAGGCGTTCGGCGTGGCCGAGGGGGACAAGATGTGGCTCGACCCCGCGGAGCGCGTCGAAATCTGGTAGCCGGCCGAGGCTGCTGACGGAAAGGCCCGGCATCCGCGAGGATGCCGGGCCTTATCTGTACCCGGAGGGTGTGGGGCGGGGGTAGCTTTCCGCGAGACGGGGTTTAGTGGCCGAAGGCCGATTGGCACGTGTTGTCGGCGGCCGTCTGGGCCACCACGGTGTCCGGGGCCTTCGGCGTGTAGTGCGTGCCGGACGTGAAGTCCTGGCCGAGATACACCTGGACCCCGTTGATGTTCGCGGGGTGGACCTGGGACGACGGGATCCCGAGAGCCGCCGCGACGTCGTTGGCTACGTCGGCGAAGTTCGAGCCGTAGTAGACGCTCGTCGTCGCGACAGTCGCGGCCGTGAACTGGGCCGTCTTCGAGAAGCCCTGGCTCGCGAGGAACTGCGTGAGCTCGTTCGCCCTGCCGGTGATGCCCGAGCCGTTCGCGACCGCGACAGGCTGGAGCGCCTTGTTGTACGTGGGCGGCGCGCTCGTCGGCGCGGCACTGGCCGTCCCGTTAGGCGTCGGCGTCGGGGCCGCGGCCGCCGGAGCGGTCAGGTCGCGGTTGTCGCGGAGCCCCTGGAACAGGGCGGAGGCATCCGGCTCCTTGGCCTGGACGCGGTTCGGATCCGCGACGTACGGCTCCCACGGGACGGTGACGAATGCGACCTTGGCCAGATCGACCGCCTTGAGCCGGTTCGCGATGGTCAGCATGGTCTCGGGGTTGGCGAGCCCGCTGTCCACGGTGAGGTTCTTGGTGATCGTGTCCGCGATCGAGAGGAGCCTGGGCGCGTCCGAGAGCGTGCCGTCGGACTTGACCTTGCGGGCGAGCGAGGCAAGGAATTCCTGCTGGGACTTGATGCGGGAGATGTCGCTTCCGTTGCCCACGCCGTGGCGGCTGCGGAGGAAGGCGAGCGCCATCTCACCCTGGATCGTCGACGTTCCGGCCGGGAGCTTGAGGCCCGAGAGCGGATCGTCGATGGCGGCGTTGACGCAGACCTGGACGCCGCCGATCGTGTTCGAGAGGTCCTTGACGGCGTTGAAGTCGGCCACCATGAAGTGGTCGATCTGGAGCCCGGTGAGCTTGTTGATCGTGTCGACGGCGCAGCCTGGGCCCGCCTCGGCCATGGCCGAATTGATCTGCCCCATCTCCTGGGCCGGGTAATCCTTGTTGCTCTGCGGGTCATGGCACTTGGGGATCGGCACCATGAGGTCACGCGGGAAGCTCGTCATCGACACGACCTTGTTGTCCGCCGAGATGTTCAGGAGGATCATGACGTCCGAGTTGCCGTACCCGGAGCTGTCTGCCTGAGAGCCGTAGGAGGCGTCCGCGCCCGAGCGCGTATCCGTGCCGATGATGAGGATCTGCAGGGGGTCGGTCGCATCGTTCGTGGCGTCCGCCGTCGAATTGCCGGCGCTCAGAGGAGCCTTGTGAAGGTTCGACTGAAGCCTCCACGTCCAATATCCTGCAAACGCGATGACGCCGACGATTGCGAGGGCCACGACTCCCCAAAGAATCTTGACCCACAGTGCAATATGGCGTCGCGTTCGGGCATGACGCGCTCCGCCCCCTGATATATCCAAACCTCGCCCTCCGCTAGATGACACTCCGAACCATTTTACAGGGGCATCTGAGAGGCACCTGTGCGGGCGGGTCAGAAACCGAGGCGGCCGAGCTGTTTCGGGTCGCGCTGCCAGTCCTTGGCGACCTTGACGTGCAGGTCCAAATAGATCCGAGTCCCCAGCAGCGCCTCGATGCCGTGCCGCGCTCGCGAGCCGACATCACGCAGGCGCTCGCCGCCGCGGCCGATGATGATCGCCTTCTGCGAGGGGCGCTCGACGAAGAGATTCACGCGGACATCCAGCAGCGGGTTGTCCTCGGGGCGGTCTTCTCGAGGCACGATCTCCTCGACGACGACGGCGAGCGAATGGGGCAGCTCGTCGCGCACCCCCTCGAGCGCGGCCTCGCGCACGAGCTCCGCGACCATGACCGCCTCGGGCTCGTCGGTGAGCTCGCCGTCGGGGTAGAGCGGCGGCGACGGCGGCATGTGGCCCACGAGGACATCCGCGACGGTCTCGACCTGATAGCCGTCTTGCGCCGAGACCGGAACCACGTCCGCGAAGCCGTCTCCCCCGAGCACCTCACGGCCCAGTGCGGTGACCGCGAGCAGCTGCTCCGCAAGGCCGCCCCGGTCGGCGAGGTCGGCCTTCGTGACGATCGCGACGATCGGCTTGCGGCCCACCCCGGCGAGCTGTGTCGCGATGAAGCGATCGCCTGGGCCGATGCGCTCGTTCGCGGGGAGACAGAAGCCGATCGCGTCGACCTCGGAAAGCGTGTCGGCGACGAGGTCGTTGAGACGCTGCCCCAGAAGGGTTCGCGGTCGGTGCAGCCCGGGGGTGTCCACGAGGATGAGCTGGGCGTCGGCGCGGTGCACGATCCCGCGGATGGTATGGCGCGTGGTCTGCGGCTTCGCGGACGTGATCGCGACCTTCTGGCCCACGAGGGCGTTGGTGAGCGTGGACTTGCCCGCGTTGGGCCGGCCCACGAGGACCGCGAACCCGGCCCGGAAGCCGCCGTCGCCCGCCATCTTCTGCGCGTCACGGTCCTGCTCAGCCATGCTGTCTCCCTGTCGTCTCGTGATGATTGCGCTCTGATCCCGCGTCGTCGCCGTCGTCAGCGCCGTCCTCACGCGGGGGCTCTGCCCTCTGCGCGAGGAGGTGGCTCACGCGCTTGCGGCGACCCTCGAGGCGCTCGGCGGTGAGGCGGATGCCGTCGATCTCCGCGCTGCTGCCCACGATCGGGACTCGGCCGATCGCCTTCGCGAGGAGGCCGCCGGCGGTGTCCACCTCGTCGTCCTCGAGGTCCTCGTCGAAAAGCTCGCCGAGATCGTCGAGGCTCATGCGGGCGCGGATGCGGAAGAGCCCCGACGCGATCTCGACGGCTTCCTCGTCGTCCTCGTCGTATTCGTCGGCGATCTCGCCCACGAGCTCTTCGATGAGGTCCTCGAGCGTGACGAGCCCGGCCGTTCCGCCGTACTCGTCGACGACGATCGCGAGGTGCGTCGACTCCCGCTGGAGCTCCTTGAGCAGCTCGTTCACGGGCTTGGACTCCGGGACGAAGCGCGGCGCGCGTGCATGCGCCTCGACCGGCTCGTCAGCGGCTTCGGGTGCCTGGTGGAGCCGCGCGGCGACGTCTTTGAGATAGAGGACGCCGCGCACGTCATCGAGATTCTCGACGTACACCGGCACGCGCGAACAGCCGGAGCGGAGGAAGAGCGACATGGCCTGCTGGAGACTCGAGCCGGCCTCGATCGCGATGACGTCGGTCCGCGGGACCATGACGGCGCGCACACGCGTCTCGCCGAGCTCGAACACCGACTGGAGCAGGTCAGCCTGGTCCTCCTCGAAGTCCTCGGAGTCGCTGGCCCGCTCGACGAACTCGCGCAGCTCGTCCGTCGAGTAGATCGCGTCCTCCTGAGTGGGGTCCGTGCCCGTCGCGGCGCTGCCGATCGACACGAGCCAGCCCGGGATGGGACCGAGGATGCGACGCAGCCACGTGGTGAACGGGGCGGTGGCCGCCGCGACCGCGAGAGCGTGCCGGCGCCCGAGCTGGCGCGGCGAGACGCCGACGAGCAGGAAGCCAATAAGCGCCATGACGATCGTCGCGGAGAGCCCCGCGAGCCACACGTTCTCGAGCCAGCTCTGCATGAGTACCGCGACCGCGACGGCCGAGGCCGTCTCGAACCAGATGCGCCAGAAGCGGAGCGCCCGCACGTGCGGCACGGGTGAGGCGAGGATGACCGCGAGCGAGCGCGCGTGCCCCTGCTCGATGTGCTCCTCGGCGTCGTGACGTGGGAGGAAGGAGAGGGCGGCCTCAGCGGCCGTCAGGAGTGCAGCGAGCGCCGTGAACGCCAGCGCCATGGCCAGCAGAACGGCAATGGTCACGCCATCGTCTCTTTCGGGGCAGGCCGGCCGAGGAACTCCGTGAGCAGCTCGCGCTGGAGGCCGAACATCTCATCCCGGTCCTCCGGCTCGGCGTGGTCGAAGCCCAGCAGGTGAAGGATGCCGTGGGTCGCGAGCAGGAGCATCTCGTCCGCCGTCGAATGCCCGCCACGTGCCGCCTGCTCCGCAGCCACCTGGGGGCAGATCGCGATGTCGCCGAGCATGCCTTGCGGCGTGGGGCGCCCCGGGGTGCCCGGCGTGAGCTCGTCCATGGGGACGGACAGCACGTCGGTGGGACCGGGCTCGTCCATGAGCTCGAGGTGGAGGCGCTCCATGGCCGCCTCGTCGACGAGGAGCACGGAGAGCTCGGTCTGCGGGTGCAGCCACAGGCGGTCGAAGATGAACCGGCCGAGCCGGACGAGCGCTTCCTCGTCGACGGCTACCCCGGACTCGTTGTTGACTTCGATGCTCACGGCTCAAGCTTAGTCGGCGCGGAATGCTCGGACCCTGAGGCGCGGCGCCGATCGGATCGGAGGCGCGCGCGCTCTGTGCGCGCGCGCTCTGTGCGCGCGCGCTGCCGCTCGTCCCAGCGGCCATACGCGGTGACGATGTCGGACACGAGGCGGTGCCGCACGACGTCGGACGCGTCGAGCATCGAGAAGCTCACGTCCTCGATACCGGCGAGGATCTCCCGGACGATGCGCAGACCCGACGACGTGCCGGAGGGAAGATCGACCTGCGTGATGTCTCCCGTGACGACCATCTTCGATCCGAAGCCGAGACGTGTGAGGAACATCTTCATCTGCTCGGGGGTCGTGTTCTGGGCCTCGTCGAGGATGATGAACGCGTCGTTGAGCGTGCGGCCGCGCATGTAGGCGAGCGGGGCCACTTCGATGGTGCCCGCGGCCATGAGCCGCGGAATCGATTCGGGATCGATCATGTCGTGGAGCGCGTCGTACAGCGGGCGCAGGTACGGGTCGATCTTGTCGTTGAGCGTGCCCGGCAGGAAGCCGAGCCGCTCCCCGGCCTCGACCGCCGGCCGCGTGAGGATGATCCGGCTCACGTCCTTGTGCTGGAGCGCCTGGACTGCCTTGGCCATCGCGAGATACGTCTTGCCCGTGCCCGCCGGGCCGATGCCGAAGATGACAGTGTTCGCGTCGATCGCGTCGACGTAGCTCTTCTGGTTGGCGGTCTTGGGCCGGATGGTCCGGCCGCGACTCGTGAGGATGTTGTGGGTGAGCACGTCCGATGGGCTCGCGACGGTCTGCTCGCGGAGCATCGCCACGAGCTGCGCGAGCGAGGCCGGCGTGACGGGCGTCCCCCGTTCGGCGAGTGCCGTGATCTCCTCGAACAGCCGCTTGATGTGCGGCGCCTCCGCCGGCGGCCCCACGATCGTGAGCTCGTTGCCGCGGACGTGGATCGACACGGAGGGGAACTGCTCTTCGACGTAGCGGAGGGCCTCATCGTGCGGTCCGAGGATGTGGACCATGTCTTCGCCAGAGGCGAAGCGGAGCACCTCGGTCCTGGTTGTGGGCGTCGTGTGCGGGAACTCCGCTGTCAAATGCCTTTTCTCTCCTCATTCGGAACCTGTCGAACCATGCTACCGCTAGGTATCAATCCCGCATCACTTGGGCAACGAAACCGGCAGCGGCCACTCGGTAGACAGGTCGCTATGTCAAGCTGGACCTTGCCCGGGGAGGCGCCGGCGGGGGGTCCGCGTGCAACCCTGCCTTCTGGGTGCCCGCGCGGTGCCCAGCCACGAGCCCGGAGGACAGCCATGGCTACCCGTACCGCAAGCCCGACGCGCCGCAGTCGCACTGCGCTCGCGGGCTTTGCCGTGCTCGCCATCCTGCTCTCGGGGTGCACCGCGAGCGGTCAGCCGGCACCGAGTCTCGCGGCGGGAGCGTCCCCAGCCATTTCGGGCGGCGGCGCCTCGGCCTCGGTCCCCCTCGAGACGTCTCAGACGTCCACGAAGTCGCCTGTCTACTGGCTCGGACGGGCCCGCGACGGCGTCTACCTCTACCGCGAGTTCCGCGATGCGACCGGCACCGAGAACCCTGTCGTGAAGGCGCTCCACCTCATGATGTCGGTCAAGCCGCTCGACGCCAACCTCTTCAGCCCGTGGCAGCCCCCCAAGAAGCTCGCCGCATCGATCTCGGGCCGCAACGTCATCACCGTCGACGTCTCCTCCGACGCGTTCAACAGCACGGTCGACGAGCAGACCGCGCAGCTCGCGGTCCAGCAGCTCGTCTACACCGCGACTGCGGCGGCGGCCAGCGCGGGAGTCATCGACTCGGGTCAGCCGGTCCAGGTCATGCTCCTCGTCGATGGACGCACGGATCAGCTCGCGTTCAACCGCGTGAAGCTGGGCCAGCTCATGCAGCGGGACCCGGCCATGGTCGCCCCCATGTGGATCATCGACCCACAGGCCGGACTCGAGTCGGCGCACGGCCAGCTCGCGGTCTACGGCCGGAGCACGAGCCCCGGTGCTGACGTGTATTGGCAGGTCTCGCGCGCCGACGTCAAGACCGACAAGGGCACGCCGTATCTGAGCGGACACGTGGTCGCGAGCCAGGCAGCCGACGCTTCGGCCGGCCAGATCCGCTTCACGATCAACCTTCCTGCGGGCAAGTACGTCCTGCGGCTCTTCCCGAGCGACCCGGGGCCCGGCGACGCCTCGGCCCTTGCATGGGACTCCAAGGACTTCACCGTCACGCCGTAACGGTCCTCCGCTACGAGGCCGAGCGCGCGGGCCAGCGGCCCAGCCGATCCCCGGCGATCGCGAGAGCCGCGGGCCCCGCGGTGGATGAACGCAGCACGTGAGGCGCCAAGAGTGCGAGCCGCGCACCCGCCGCCGTGAATCGCTCGATCTCAGCGGGCGAGATGCCGCCCTCAGGCCCGACGATGAACAGGACCTCGCCGTCGGTTGGCGCTCCTTGTGCCGTGAACTCGTCGAGGAGCGCGCCCAGCGGCGCGGTCGCGTCCTCGTGGAGGACGATTGCGAGGGCCGCCCGCCCCACGCGCGCGGTGAGCTCCCCGCCGTCGTGCGCCTCGTCGACGTCCGGCACCCAGGCGCGCCGCGACTGCTTCGCCGCTGCGGCGACGAGCGCACGCCACTTCGCGAGCGACTTCGCGCCGCGCTCGCCCTTCCACCGCACGATCGAGCGCTCGGCCTGCCACGGAACGACGACGTCGGCCCCCAGCTCCGTCGCCGCCTCGGCGGCGAGCTCGTCCCGGTCACCCTTCGCGAGCGCCTGGACGAGGACTAGGCGGTAGGGCGGCTTCGGCTCGCGGTCGACGCCGTCCAGCACGACGGCGAGCACGTCACCTTCCGCGCGGGACACCCGTCCCCGTGCCCGCGTGCCTCGCCCGTCGACGAGGTCCACGGGCTCCCCCGGCCCAAGCCGACGCACGGTCGCCGCGTGCCTGCCCTCGGGCCCGGTCACGGTCGCCGTGCTGCCAGCGACGAGGCCGTCGAGGGATCCGGCCGGGACGAAGAAGACCGGGTTGGACACGTCAGAGGTTTCCGAACTTGTCGCGCAGCTTGGCGAACACTCCCCCACCCGTGCCCACGAGCTTGCCCTCGGCGACGTGCTCGCCACGGAGCTTCGCAAGCTGGCGGAGCAGCTCCTCCTGCTCGGGGTCCAGTTTCGTGGGGACCTCGACGTTGACGTGGACGAGCAGGTCGCCGCGGCCCGCGCCACGGAGTCGGGCGACGCCGAGGTGCGGAAGCGTGACCACGTCGCCGGACTGGGTGCCGGGGCGAAGCGTGATGGACTGCTCGCCGTCGAACGTCTCGAGCGTGAGCTCGGTTCCGAGGGCCGCGGCCGTCATGGGGACGCTCAGGGTCGCGTGCAGCTGGTCGCCGTCGCGCGTGAACGTGGTGTGCGTGGCGACGCGGATCTCAACATAGAGATCGCCAGAAGGCCCGCCAGCGGTGCCCGCCTCGCCTTGGCCCGCGAGCTGGATGCGGGTCCCGGTCGAGACGCCGGCGGGGATCTTGACGGTGAGCGCGCGCCGGCTGCGGACGCGGCCCTCGCCGCCGCACTCGTTGCACGGGCTCGGGATCTCGGTGCCGAAGCCGTTGCACGTGGGGCAGGTGGCCGTGGTCATGACCTGGCCGAGGATCGAGCGGACCGCACGCTGGACGTGCCCCGAGCCGCCGCACACGGTGCAGCGAACCGGCTCGGTGCCGGGCTCGCAGCACGAGCCGTCACACCGCGTACAGAGCACAGCGGTGTCGACCTCGATCTTCTTGTTGACGCCGAACACGGCGTCCTTGAGCTCGATGCGGACCGCAATGAGCGCGTCCTGGCCGCGGCGGACTCGGGACGCCGGGCCCGCCTGCTGGCCGCCGCCCCCGAAGAACGTCTCGAAGATGTCCTGGAACGCGAAGCCCGCGCCGTTGTAGGCGCCCGAGAAGCCGTTGTCCGTGCCGTTCTCGTTGCCGGTCGTGTCGTAGATCCGGCGCTTGTCCGGGTCGGAGAGAACCTCGTAGGCATGCGTGACCGCCTTGAAGCGCTCGGACGCCTCCTCACCCGGGTTGACGTCCGGGTGGTACTTGCGGGCCAGCTTCCGGTAGGCCTTCTTGATCTCCTCGCCGCTCGCGTCCGGGGACACGCCGAGGGTTTCGTAGTGGCTGCTCACTGTCTTCTTTCTCTTCAGCCTTCAGCTTCTGCTTCCGGCGTTCAGCTTCCGGCGAGGATCTTGGAGAGGTACCGTGCCACGGCGCGCACTGCGGCCATCGACGCCGGGTAGTCCATGCGGGTGGGGCCCAAAATGCCGATCTTGGCGTCGCGTCCGTAGCCCGTAGCCACGACCGAGGTCTCCAAGAGCGAATCCGCGGCGGTCTCGTGCCCGATCGCGACGGCCACGCCGCGCGGATCGCTGGCCATCTCCGAGAGGAGGCGGAGGAGCACGACCTGCTCCTCAAGCGCCTCGAGCACAGGCGAGATGCTCAGCAGGAAGTCGCTGTTCGACCGCGCGAGGTACGCGGTCCCGGCCGTGACGATGCGGTCTTCTCGGCTCGACGCCGCGAGGGCACCGAGCCCTGCCGCGAGCTCGGCCGCCACGGCCTTGTCCTCCGGCAGGAGCGTGTCCATGACGCTCGCGAGGTTCGCCCCGAGCTGGCCTACGGGCTGCCCGCCGGCGGACGCGAGAAAGCTCTGGCGCAGGAACGCGAGGCGGTCGAGGTCGAGATCCTCGCCCACCGTCACGACCCGCTGCTCGACCGTCCCGCTGTCCGCGATGAGCACGAGCAGGACCTGGCGCGGCGCGAGGCCCACCGCCTCGATGTGCCGAACACGGGCGCGCCCGAGCTGCGGATACTGGACGACGGCGACCTGATTGGTCAGGTGGGACAGCAGCCGAACGGTGCGTTCGAGGACGTCGTCGAGATCGTCGGCGCCCTCGAGGAGCGACTGGATCGCGTGCCGCTCGGCCGCCGAAAGCGGGCGGACGGTCGAGAGCTGGTCGACGAACACGCGGTAGCCCTTGTCCGTCGGGACGCGGCCCGCGCTCGTGTGCGGGGCCATGATGAGCCCCTCGTCCTCGAGCGTCGCCATGTCGTTGCGGATCGTCGCGCTCGAAACCCCCAGCCGGTGGCGCTCCACGAGAGCCTTCGAGCCGACGGGCTCGCGGTAGTGGACGTAGTCATCGACGATGGCTCGGAGCACCTCGAGCTTTCGCGGCTCGTTCATTCCACCTCCCCTGAGGACGACATCGGCAGCGCGACGTGCGCATGCTTCCGAGCGATTTGTTAGCACTCTCTCTCCCCAAGTGCTAGATCCATTATGCGCCCCGTCCCGGAGCAACCCAGCATACGGGACACGCCGCGCCCGTCGGGGGCCGCGTGCGCGGCCGCCCGACTAGCATGAAGCGGATCCGCTCAGCGGCAGCTGAGCAACAAGCTCGGCAGCAAGGGAGAACGGACCCGATGTCCTACGACCAGTGGGGGCCGATCGACCTCACGGCCCCCAAGAAGACCGCTCCCCCGGACGTGCCGATCGAGCTCGGCATGGTGCTCGAGGACTCGCAGAGCGGCTGGGTCGGAGCGGTCACGCGCGTCGAGAAGTCGGGCGGCATGCACGTCTTCGCCCTCGAGGACCGTCGGGGGCGCTCGCGCTCCTTCGAGCTGGGCCATGGATTCCTCCTCGAGGGGCGGCCCATCCGCCTCACTCCCCCGGCCGCGCGGGCCGCGCACTCGGGCCCGAAGCGGACGGCCTCGGGCTCCGTAGCGGTCGACGGCGCTCGCGCCCGTGTTGCGCGCGCGAGCCGGATCTGGGTCGAAGGCAAGCACGACGCCGAACTCGTCGAGCGGGTTTGGGGCGACGACTTGCGGATCGAGGGGATCGTGGTCGAGCCGCTGCACGGCGTCGACGACCTCGCAGCCGCCGTTGGCGACTTCCGGCCAGGCCCCGAGCGCCGGCTCGGCATCCTCGTGGACCACCTCGTGGCGGGCTCGAAGGAGAGCCGCATCGCCGAGCGGGCCCTCGCCGTGCCGGGCGCCGCGGGCAACGTGCTCATCGTCGGCCACCCGTACGTCGACGTGTGGCAGGCCATCCGCCCGCAGACCCTCGGCATCCCCGCGTGGCCCGCTGTGCCACGAGGGACCGACTGGAAGACCGGGATCCTCCGGGCGTTCGGCTGGCCCCATGCGACCGCCGAGGACATCGGGCTGGGCTGGCAGAAGCTCCTCGGCGCGGTGCGGACGTACGCGGATCTCGAGCCCGCGCTGCTGGGCAGGGTCGAAGAGGTGATCGACTTCCTCACGGCGTGATCCGGTATGACGCATTCGGTATTCTTGGAGCGAGCCCTGAGACCTCCGACCCCGCAAGGACGTGCTGTGCCCGACAACTGGCAGGATCACCATGAGCCCCACGAAAGGCGGCTCGGGAACGTGGGTGGCAGCGAGCCGTTCACGGCCGGCGAGGACCGCCAGTGGGCCACACTCGCGCACTTCGGCGGCATCCTCGGATGCCTCCCCTCGCTCCTCGTCTACCTTTCGTTCAAGGATCGCGGCCCGTTCACGGCCCAAGAGTCCAAGGAAGCGCTCAACTTCACGCTTCCCCCGACCCTTGCGGCCCTGCTCCTGAACGTCCTCTCGTTCATTCCGGTGGTCGGCAGCGTGTTCTCGGTGCTCGCGACGCTCGTGTGGGTCGCGCTGGCGGTCATGTCCGTCGCCGCCGGGATCGAGGTCAACCGCGGCCAGCCGTTCCGCTACCGGTTCAACCTTCGCTGGATCAAGTAGCGGTCCCGGCGCCCGCTAGGGCATGAGCCGGCCAGTTACGGCATGAGCCGGCGCACCACGGCGTCGGCGAGGAGCCGGCCTGCGAGCGTCAGCACGAGCGTGCCGCGCAGGGCCTGCGGCCGCTGCACGAGACCCTCGGCGATGAGCCCGGCGACCTCGCGGCGGGCCGCGGGTGCGAGGACATCGACCGGTAGGCCGTCGGCGAGCCGTAGCTCCAGGATGATCCGCTCCTCAAGCCGGGTTTCGGCGTCGAGCGTCTCCCGGCCCGCGGCCGGCGAGGCGCCGCCTGCGAGCCGCGCTGCGTAGGCGCGCGGGTGCTTGACGTTCCACCAGCGCACGCCGCCCACGTGCGAATGTGCACCTGGGCCGACGCCCCACCAATCGCCTCCCCGCCAGTAGGCGAGGTTGTGCCGGCACTCGAAGCGCTTGTTTTGCGGTGCGTCGCCCGCGGCGCCTCGCGCCCAGTTGCTCACCTCGTACCAGTGGAAGCCCGCTCCCCCGAGCGCGGCGTCGGCGAGTTCGTACTTCGTGGCGTGGTCGTCGTCGTCCACGTCGGGGACTTGGCCACGGCGGATCTGCGCGGCGAGCTTCGTGCCCTCCTCCACGATGAGCGCGTACGCGCTCACGTGGTCGGGCTCGCACTCGAGCGCCGCGTCGAGCGAGGCGCGCCAATCGTCGATGCTCTCGCGGGGGGTGCCGTAGATGAGGTCGAGGCTCACGTCGAGGCCGGCCTCCCGCGCCCAGCGCACGGCCTCGGGGACGCGGCTTGGGGTGTGCGTGCGGTCCAGGACCCGGAGTACGTGCGGGACGGCGGACTGCATGCCGAACGAGACGCGCGTGAAGCCCGCCTCGCGCAAGGCGGCGAGCGAATCGGGGGTCACGGAGTCGGGGTTGGCCTCCGTGGTCACCTCCGCGCCGGGCTCGAGGCCCCACTCCTCGACCGCAGCCCCAAGAATCCCGGCAAGGTCTCCAGCCGGGAGCAGCGTGGGCGTCCCGCCGCCGAAGAACACCGTCGACAGACGACGGCGCGGCACGCCTGAGGCGTCGAGCGCACGGGCCGCGAGGCGCACCTCGCCCACGGCGGTCTGCGCGTACTCGGCCTGCGACGCGCCGCCGCCGAGCTCCGCGGCCGTGTACGTGTTGAAGTCGCAGTACCCGCAGCGGACGGTGCAGAACGGGATGTGGGCGTAGAGCGAGAAGCCCCGCGCCTCGGCGCCGACGGCCGCCTGAGGCGGCAGGACGCCGTCGGCCGGTGCGGGGTCCCCGAGGGGAAGAGCGCTGGGCACCTAGTTCACCGCCGTCCCGACGATTGCTGGAAAGGCTCGCACCCTACTTCTTGGCCTTGTCCTTCGATTCGTCGGTGGTGAGCGCGGCGATGAACGCCTCCTGGGGGACCTCCACGCGGCCCACCATCTTCATGCGCTTCTTGCCCTCTTTCTGCTTCTCGAGCAGCTTGCGCTTACGCGTGATGTCGCCGCCGTAGCACTTCGCGAGGACGTCCTTGCGGATCGCGCGGATGTTCTCGCGCGCGATGATCCGCGAGCCGATCGCGGCCTGAATCGGCACCTCGAACTGCTGGCGCGGGATGAGCTCGCGCAGCTTCGACGTCATCATGACGCCGTAGGAATAGGCCTTGTCGCGGTGCGTGATGGCGCTGAACGCGTCGACGGTCTCGCCCTGGAGCAGGATGTCCACCTTGACGAGGTCCGCGGCCTGCTCGCCGTCGGCCTTCCAGTCCAAGGACGCGTAGCCGCGCGTCTTCGACTTGAGCTGGTCGAAGAAGTCGAACACGATCTCGGCCAAAGGCATCCAGTAGCGCAGCTCGACGCGGTCCTCGGAGAGGTAGTCCATGCCCTTCATCTGGCCGCGGCGGCCCTGGCACAGCTCCATGATCGCGCCCACGAACTCGTTCGGCGCGAGGATCGTCGCGGACACCATGGGCTCGCGGACTTCCTTGACCTTGCCGGTCGGGAACTCGCTCGGGTTGGTGACCGTCACGATCGACTTGTCCTCGAGCGTGACGTCATAGATGACGTTCGGGGCGGTCGAGATGAGGTCGAGGTTGAACTCTCGCTCGAGGCGCTCGCGCACGATCTCGAGGTGCAGGAGACCGAGGAAGCCGACGCGGAAGCCGAAGCCGAGCGCGGCCGAGGTCTCCGGCTCGTACACGAGCGCGGCGTCATTGAGCTTGAGCTTGTCGAGCGCGTCGCGGAGGTCCGGGTAGTCCGAGCCGTCGAGCGGGTAGAGGCCCGAGAACACCATCGGCTTCGGGTCTTGATACCCGCCGAGGGACTTCGCCGCCGGGTGCGAGAGGTTCGTGATCGTGTCGCCGACCTTGGACTGGCGCACGTCCTTCACGCCAGTGATGAGGTAGCCCACCTCGCCGACTCCGAGGCCGTTGCTGGGGATTGGCTCGGGCGAGATGACGCCGATCTCGAGGAGCTCGTGGCTCGCCTTCGTGGACATCATCTGGATGCGCTCCCGCGGCGAGAGCGAGCCGTCCACCACGCGGACATACGTCACGACGCCGCGGTAGGTGTCGTAGACGGAGTCGAAGATCATGGCGCGCGCGGGCGCGTTCGCGTTGCCGACCGGGGCAGGGATGTCCCGAACGATGCGATCGAGCAGGCCCTCGACGCCGATCCCGGTCTTTCCCGACACTCGCATGACGTCGTCCGGGTCTCCCCCGATGAGGCTCGCGAGCTCCTCGGCATACTTCTCCGGCTGCGCCGCCGGGAGGTCGATCTTGTTCAGGACCGGGATGATGTGGAGGTCGTTCTCCATCGCGAGGTACAGGTTCGCGAGCGTCTGGGCCTCGATGCCCTGAGCAGCGTCCACGAGCAGGACGGCGCCCTCGCACGCGGCGAGCGAGCGGGAGACCTCGTACGTGAAGTCGACGTGTCCCGGGGTGTCGATCATGTTGAGGGCGTAGGCGATGCCGTCGAGCTCCCACGGCATGCGCACGGCCTGCGACTTGATGGTGATGCCACGCTCGCGCTCGATGTCCATGCGGTCGAGGTACTGGGCCTTCATGTCCCGCGACTGGACGACGCCGGTGAACTGAAGCATGCGGTCGGCCAAGGTCGACTTGCCGTGGTCGATGTGCGCGATGATGCAGAAATTGCGGATGATCGACGGATCGGTCGCGGCGGGCACCGGCGCGGTGCGGGCCATTGGAGACACCCTGTACGTCCTCTACTGCTGTGTGATGATTACTGCGTCGTGGTGAGCAGGCCTGTGGCGATTGCTGACTTCCCAGTCTCCCACGGATCCGGGTGCACCGCCGAGCCCCGGCGGTCGCCACGCCGGATGCTGGCGCCGGGCGTGGGTGTGGCCAATTCTGCTAACATGGACTGCTGTGTGTCCGTGCAGGTCGACGGGCACTGACAACCGGCCGCCAAAGGCATCCCCACGCCGCTCAGTCGAGGCCGGTTTGAAAGCCCTCTAGACCCTGTCAGCAAAACAAGAAAGTTCACACACGTGGCGAACATCAAGTCCCAGAAGAAGCGCATTCTCACCAACGAGAAGGCCCGGCAGCGCAACATGGCCGTCAAGTCCGAGCTGAAGACGCTGATCCGCGCCGTCAACACGGCGGTCGAGGCGGCTGACAAGGACCGCGCGGCTGCTGCGCTCGAGCGCGCCAGCAAGAAGCTGGACAAGGCTGTGAGCAAGGGCGTCATTCACAAGAACCAGGCGGCGAACCGCAAGTCGGGCATCGCCAAGAAGGTCAACGCGCTCTGACCCACACGTCAGACTCACGGCAGGGGCCGGCATCCACTGGGATGCCGGCCCCTGCTGCATTCTGGGACCCTTCGCCGACGACGACGGCGCGGCAGCTCCCGCGGGGCTAGCCCAGCTGCTGCCTTGAGCCGCATCTGCTGCCCTGACCCGCAACTGCGTGGGGAATCTGCACCGGAGATGCGGGTCAGGGCAGCAGTCGCGGGCCGGAACGTCTCGCCGGAACGAGATCCGGGGGTTCAGCAGCCTTGGCCGTGGGGGTTGGCGTTGCAGTCGTCCGCGTAGAGGCGCACCTCGGAGCGCCACACGGTCAGGGCCCGGGGCGTGGACGGGACCGTCGCGGTGCCCGCGATGGGCTGGAACGGGCCGCCCTCGACCGAGAACTCCCCCGCGAACACCGTCGCCAGGGAAGCCGTGACATCCCCCGTGGCGGTGTAGGCGTGGCTCGTGGCCGTCTTCTCCCCCCACCTCGCCTCGGGGATCGGCCCGCCCGGGGCCGCCGTGGTCAACACCGCCCCGTCCCCGTACGACCACCGGTACTCGACCGGGGCCACCCGCACCTCCACCGCCCGGCCCGCGATCGTGAGCCGGAAGGACTGCCCCGCCGGCTCCGCGTACAGGTTCGTCTCGGCCCCCTTGAGCGTGTGCCGGCCCGGCTGGGACCCCAGCACCGGGCCCGCGATGGGCAGCTCCCGCAGCTGCCGCTCCGTCACCGCCACCACCAGGCCCCCACCCGGACGCTCCGGCGGCACACCGGGATAGAGGCAGCCCGAGTCCAGCCTCTCCGGCTCCGCCCCGGCGCGCTGCCGATACCAGCTCACGAGCATCCCGTCCGGCTTCTCCGTACACGCAGCTGTCGCCGCCGCGCAGGACCGGGAATCACCGAACCCCACCTCATCCGACAGACACGCGTGGCCATAGGAATAGGTGTACGGATCACTCACACCCTCGGGCAAGCGAGGAAATTCAACCGGGATCCTCCCGCTGGTGCTGGCATGAATATTAGTTTTACGGTCGCCCCAGTCTGCATCGACCTGACTGGTAGAGGCCTCTCCCGATACGAACGCACTCAAGACGATCACTGCAGCAACGACGCTCGGAGCCCTATGGAATGGGCTCACGCTCCACCTGCTTCGACAGTTATCCAACTCATATCTCCGTAAACAGCGTGTATCGCCTGCGCCCCCGGAAGCCGGCCGCCTGCCCGGCGTTTGTCCGCCAGGCCCTGAGCTGAATAGATAGCCGACGCAGACTCTTCCAAGATGAACTGCCCGGCCATTCTGCCATTTGCATCCTTAATGAAATCTGAGATAAATCCGATAACCGTCCATCGCGGCGCCTCACGCCATCCTGCGGAATTCCCAATCTCATCAATCGAGGTCAGATAGGAACCACACATTTTGCATCCATCGGCTGAGGCGGCGCGAAGTGGACCGCTGTCTCCGGTCTCCAACCCGTACGTGATCGTGTCGAACCAGTACTGCGTGAACGCCGCGAAGCCCTCCTTGGTGTTGTGCTTCGCGGCCTCCGGCAGGACCGGCCTGGGGAGGTTCCTCGCGGGACCCTTCGAGCTCGCGGGGGTGGGGCGGGAGTCCGGAGTCGGCGGCGCGCTCGAGGACCCCGACGAAACAGAAGGCCCCGACGAGGACGCACCCGACGGCACCGCCTCGCCCGGACCCGAGCCGCACGCGGACAGCCCCAGACCGAACACGACGACCGCAGCGAGCCCCGCAGAGCGAAACGCGCGCCGAAAAGGCCAGCGGAAGACCAAGCGAAAAGCCAAGCGAACAGAACGATAGAGCGCCATTGACGTCCCCCAAGTCGTCGATGCTGAT
This sequence comes from Sinomonas sp. P47F7, assembly GCF_049332655.1. Taxonomy (GTDB): domain Bacteria; phylum Actinomycetota; class Actinomycetes; order Actinomycetales; family Micrococcaceae; genus Sinomonas. The sequence goes on from NZ_CP186327.1 coordinate 2,406,230, forward strand.
CCCGCGCCTAAGACAATGACCTACGACGGCGCGGCGTTTTCACTCTAACAACGGCGCGGCACGCGTAAGTCCGCCCCCGCTCGAAAGAGCCTGACGGCCCGAAAACTCAGTGGCGGCAACTCAGTGGCGGAGCGGAGCACGCCGGGCCATGCGTCGGCGTCGTCCCCCGGTGGGCGTTGGTTGATCGGGCCGCCGCTTCGCCAGACCGGCCTTTCGTCCCCTCTGCTCCGCGACTCCCGGTGCCTATCCTGAGAGGGAGGAACTGGTTGCACTCCGGACCGTTGCTCCAGGCTCAGGAAGTTTCGAGGGACCATGATCAACGCGAGCACCAGCAGCAGCGGGCGGGCGGCTCGCCCGAACGCCGTTGTCAACAGCTATCTGGCGCTGCAGAAAGAAGTCCGGACGAGCGGCCTCCTCGATCGACGGCGGGGCTACTACATCACGTTGTTCGCTGTACTCCTCGCGGCCTGGGGCGCAGCGTGGACCGGATTCGCGCTCCTCGGCCCAACGTGGTACCAGCTGCTGATCGCTGCCGGGATCGGGATCCTGACGACACAGTTCGGATTTCTGGCTCATGAAGCCGCGCACAGCCAGATCTTCTCCTCCTGGCCAGTCAACGAATGGTCCGCCCGCCTCGTCGGCAACGGCTTCACCGGCATCAGCTATGCCATGTGGCAGCAGAAGCACTCGCGCCACCACTCCAACCCGAACGAGATCGGCAAGGACCCGGACATCAAGCCGGGCATGATCGCCTTCCACGACGCGGTGGCCGCCGCGCGGCCCCGATGGCTCGGCGTCTTCACCCGACGCCAGGGCTACCTGCTCTTCCTCTTTCTGCCCTTCCTGGGCGTGGCCCTACAGGTCGATTCCTTCAGGTTCCTCCTCCGCCGCACGCCCGTAAAACGCCGCGGCGTGGAGGTCGCCATCCTTGCCGCCCGGGTGCTCGCCGTGCCGGCGCTTGCGTTCTGGCTCCTGCCCCCAGGAATCGCCGCGGCGTTCATCGGCGTGCAGCAGGCCGTCTTCGGCCTGTACATGGGGGCCACTTTCGCACCGAACCACAAGGGAATGAAAATCTTCCCGACATCGTCAAAGGCGGACTTCCTCACGAGGCAGGTCCTGGCCTCGCGCAACATCACCGGGGGAGCACTCATGGACCTGCTCATGGGCGGGCTCAACCACCAGATAGAGCACCACCTGTTCCCCACCATGCCCCGCCCCGCCCTCCGGCACGCGGAGAAGCTGGTCCGTCGGCACTGCAGCGGACGCGGGATCCCCTACACGGCCACGACGCTGTTCGCGTCCTACGCGATCATCGTCCGATACCTCAACGCCGTCGGCCACGGCCTCGGCTCGGTCTTCGAATGCCCGCTCGCCGGCCAGCACCGACCGAGCTAGGCTGCCCTCGCGATCGGTCCCGGCTGTCCTGGGCCGTGCGCAGATCGCTTCAGCGGGCGCGGGCCGAGGCGCTCACCACGGCGAGGGCGCGTTCGACGGCGTAGCCCGGGTCCCGCGCGAGGCCCTTCACCTCGGCGTCGGCCTCTGCGACGGCGCGGATCGCGGCAGCGAGGCTCTTCGGCGTCCACCCGCGGATGTCCCGCTGAGCCTGCTCGACGAGCCAGGGCTGCATGCCGAGCGAGCGAGCGATGCTCTGCGCCGATCCCTGCTCCCCGGCAACTTTCGCGAGCGTGCGCAGCTTCGAGGCGATAGCGGCCACGATCGGCACGGGGTCGACGCCTGTCTCGATCGCGTGCCGAAACGCCGAGAGCGCCTGAGCGCTTCGCCCCGAGAGCGCGGCGTCCGCGACCTTGAAGGCAGTCGCCTCGACGCGGCCCCCGAAGTACTTCTCCACGGTGGCCACGTCCACGGTCGACGTCGCGTCGAGCTGCAATTGGCTGCACGCCGCACCGAGCTCGGCGAGGCTGCTCCCCACGGCCGCGACGAGGGCGTCCACGGCGTCCCGTTCGATGCGCCGGCCCGAGCCCTTGAACTCGGCCGCGACGAACGCTGCCTTGTCGGCGTCCCTCTTGAGCGGCTGGCAGTCGACGACGGGCGCGCCGGAGGCCTTAAGAGCGTCGAGGAGTTTCTTGCCGCGCGTCCCGCCCCCGTGCCGCAGCACCAGCACGATGTCGGGGTCCGGCGAGGCTACGTAGGCGAGAACGTCCTTGAGGAAGTCCTCATTCATCGATTCCAGGCCGTGAGCCTCAATGAGTTTGCACTCCCCGAAGAGCGACGGCGACGCAGCGAGGAGGAGCTCGCCCGCGCCGTACGAGGCCGCCTCGAGTCGCGTGACCTCGAGGCCCGGATCGACGGACCTGGCCTCCCTGCGGATCCGGTCGAGGGCACGCGCGGCGAGGTAGTCCTCGGGGCCTGCGATGAGCAGGACCGGTGCCGGGGATGCGTTCCGGAAATCGACCGTGTTCGCGGCGCTCGAGCGAGGCTCGCGCGCCCCCGCACCGGACCGTGCCGCCATCACCGTACCGACCTGCGCGCCGTCTGATTCACCCGTCCACCTTGCCACGTGGGCGGCCGGTCGCCAAGCGCAGCGCCGCATCCGTGAGCGCCCCGGCGCCGCGCCGAACCCGCGGATCGCCCGCCGCCAGAAGCGCCGCACCGGTGAAGGCGGAGAGCAGCGCCATCGCGATCGCCCCCAGTGGTCCCTCGGGCCACGGCAGGCCCGCCCCCGGGAGGGCCGCGGTCGTGTGCGCGACGGCCGCAAGGAGCTCGGCAGGAGGGCCCGCGACAGCGAGGGCGAACCAGGCCACAGGAGGCGCGACCGACCCCGCCGCGAGGGCGAGGGTCGACGCGACAGTGATGATCGGAACGAGCGGCGCCGCGACGATGTTGGCAAGGAGCGACCAGGTCTGAAACTGCGGCTGCACCAGCACGAGGGCGGGGCCGCACAGGAGCTGGGCCGAGAGCGGAACCGCGATGGCGAGCGAGAGCCATTCCGGGAGGTACGCGCCGAGCGCCGCGGCCAGGCGGGGCGCCACCGACGCGATCCCCAGAGTGGCGAGCACGGAAAGAAGGAAGCCGAGACTCAGGGCGAGCGCGGGGTCGGCAAGGAGAATGACGACAACCGCCGCGCACAGGGCCGAACAGCTTGCGCCGGCCCTGCCTGTCGCGAGCGCGACCAGCGCAACCGTGCCCATCGCGGCGGCGCGGAGCACGCTCGGCTCGAGACCGACGACGCCGACGAACGCGACGAGCGTGAGCGCGCACCCAGCGACCACGCCCCATCGAGGACACCGCGCGAGCCGCAGGACGATGGCGGCGCATCCGAGCACGATCGCGAAATTGGCGCCACTTACGGCGGTCAAATGTCCGAGTCCGGCGGCCCGCATATCCTCCTCGAGCCGCGGCTCGAGCGCGCTCCGATCGCCCGTCGCGAGGGCTGGAACAAGTCCCGCAGCGTCTGTGGGGAGCCACGCCGCGTGCCGCCTCAACGCTTCCCGAGCCTCGGCTGGGCCAGCAGCAGAGCCAGCCCAGCGGACCTGCCTCGGCGCCCCCACGAGGGAAACGAACGGCTCGTCACCGGGCGTCGCCGACCGGACCTTCGCGGGCGCCGCAACGACGTCGCCGACCTTGACCCGCGCGAGAGACTCGCTGCCCGTCACGATGACGCGCACAGAGGCCGAAAAGCGCTGACCGTCGCGCGTAGCCTCGAGGAGCCGCGCGTTGGCCACGTAGCGCTTCTCTGCGCTCCCCTCGCTACCGGGTCCCTGCCAGCCCGGACCCTGCCAGCTCGGGCGCTGCCCGGCGGGCCGTTGTCGATGTGGCTCGGCGAGGATCTCGAGGACGGCGGTCGTGGCCCCTCCTTCTGCGAGGAGTGCGCCGACGGGACCGGCGGCGTCGTGAGCGATCCGGGCCGACGCCGCGGCATACCCAACGCCCCAGCCGGCGACCACCGCCACGGCGAGCAGCATGACGGCACGCCTCCCGACATCGGTTCGGAACGCCGACCAGGCTACGGCGAGTGCCAGCATCCCGAGGCCGACGAGGGCAGCGACGAGAGCCGTCGACTCCGCGGCGAGGCCGAGGCTGAGGCCGAGCGGGGCCCACACTGCTCCCGTCCAGACCGCCGCGGCAAGCGGCACGAGACGAAGGTCCCGCCACGGGCGCGGGGCCGGGCGCGCCTCGGCCGCTCGGTTCGCCTGTCGCTGCGCACGCCAAGCGAGAAGCCGCTCAACGCGCCGGTTTGTCGGTGAGGGCGTCCGGCCGCCGACCGGCTGGGCCGCGATTCGGGCCGCGACCGTCGCGGAGTCGGCGTACCGCCGCCATGACTTGCTGGACACTCTGTCAGGCTGGGCGCCGCGGCCGGCGCCGTGGTCGGCTGGACCGCCGTCCCGGCCTCGATCCTGCTCTCCCATATCGTCCCCGCTCATACCGTCACGAGGAGCCGCAGCGAGTCGAGCATTCGGGGGCCGATTCCCGGCACGGCGTCGAGGGCGTCCACGCTCGCGAACCGTCCGTGCTGCGTCCGGTAGTCGACGATGCGCTGAGCGAGGACAGGGCCAACGCGAGGAAGCCCCGAGAGTTCGTCAGCGCTCGCGCGGTTCACATTGACTTTTGTGGAGGGACTGCCGCGTCCCGCCGATGGGCTCGAGCCCGGAGCAGGCCCAGCGTCCTCGACCGGTTCGCCGTTCCGCGGGACGACGAGGCGGGCCCCATCCACGAGCGTCGCGGCAAGGTTGAGCCGATCCGGCTCGGCGCCGGGCGCTGGGCCGCCCGCTGCCGCGATCGCTTCGTGCACTCGGGTGCCCTCCGGGAGGCGATATACCCCCGGCGACGCCACGGCACCGGTGACGTGGACGACGAGCGGCCGCGCGCCGTCGTCCGTTCCCGGCGAGCGCGCGCCGGACGTCGTCGCCCCCGCTCCCCCGTCCGCCGAAGGGAGCGGATCGGAATCGTCGACGGATCGCACGCTGGGGCGATCCGACGCGACCGACCACCACCAGATCCCTGCGCACGCCCCCAACAGCGTGACGACGAGCGCGGCGAGGCCCGCCGAGAGCGCCCACCGGCGCCGGGGGCCCTGCTCCGCGTCGTGCGACGAATTGACGCCGAGATCCTCGTCAGCCTCGCCGGGCGGTCCTAGATCGAGCAGGCCCGTATAGCGATCCCAGCGCTGGATCGACTGCGCGGTGCGAGCTCGGCGTCCCATGGCTTCCACATTCGCACGCGCGCGACGAGACCGGCAGTGCCCTCAAGCTGCATGTGGGCGAGCTCGCCGAAACCGCTCTGTGGAGGACCAGTCACGGCCCCTCAGCGCCCGTGAGGGGCGCCCCCGAAACGACGATGGCGAGGACGCCGAGACCGGTGTGCGCCGCCAGGACGGCCGGAAGAGGCGAGACCGTCACGTCGGCGTCGCCGCCGAGCTCGTCCGAGAGCTCGCGCGCGAGCTCGTCCGCTTCGCCGCGGTTGCCGAAGTAGTGTACGGCGAGCCGCGGGCTGAGACGGCGCCGAGCGTCGGCAACGGACAGCTCGCGGAGCCGCGGGAGGGCCCGGGCACTCGTGCGGATGCGCTCGATCGGAACGATCTGTCCGTCACGGATCGCGAGGAGCGGCTTGATCGACAGCACGGTGCCGACCCATGACGCCGCCGCACCGATCCGCCCGCCGCGCCGGAGCTGCTCGAGGCTCGGGAGGAAGAAGCGCACCTCGGCCCCCTCGAGCGCGCCGCGGAGGGCCGCGAGGACGCCGTCGGCGTCGTCGCCTGCCGCCGCGGCCGCCGCGGCCGCCTGAACGGCGAAGCCCTCGGCGAGCCCCGCGCTGCGCGTGTCGACCACGTGGACGGGGACGCCGACCCGATCGGCGGCGAGCCGCGCCGCGTCGGCCGTGCCCGAGAGCGCCCCCGACAGATGAATGGAGACGATGCCCCCGTAGCCGGCCTGCGCAAGCTCGCGGTACACGCGCTCGAAGAGGCCAGGGGCCGGGCGCGACGTCCTGACCGGCCGACCCGCGGCCAGGGCGATGCCGAGCGCGGCGACGGCCTCCGGGCCATCAGAGAAGATCTCGTCGCCCGCCATGATCGAGAGCGGCACAACGGCGAACCAGCCGCGCGCCTCGGCTGGTTCGGTCCACTCCGGCAGCAGGCCCGCGGCGCTGTCGGTCACGATCGCGGTCCGAACCGACGGCGCGTCGGCTCCCCGGGGAACCGGCAGAAGGCGGTTGAGGCGCTCCGCGGTGAAGCGGTTCCTCAGCCAGCCCACCGCTGAACGCTCTGTCACGCCCGAGGCCCGCCCAACGCTACGCGGGGACGATGTTCACGAGCTTCGGCGCCCGCACGATGACCGTGCGGATGCCCCGGCCGTCCAGGACGCGCTGCACGTTCGGCGACGCCAGGGCCAGCTCGCGGAGGGCGTCCTCGGCGATGTCAGGGGCGACGTCGAGCCTGTCGCGCACCTTGCCCTGAACCTGGACGACGGCGGTTACCGTCTCCTCGACGAGCAGCGACGGATCGTGGGCGGGCCACGCCGCGTTCGCGACCGACGGCTCGTGGCCGAGCGTGGCCCAGAGATCCTCGGCCGTGTACGGCGCGACGAGGCTCAGGATGATCGCGACGGCCTCGACGGCCTCGCGCACGGCCGGATCGGATCCGCCGGGGCCGTTGTCGATCGACTTGCGGGTCGCGTTGACGAGCTCCATAACCTTCGCGACGACGACGTTGAACTTGTGCGCCTCAACGAGCTCGGACGCGTCGGCGAGCGTCCGATGCGTCACGGAGCGCAGGGCCCGGTCGCCCGCCGCCGGATCAACGCCGGGGTCGCTCGTCACGTCCTGGCCCAGACGCCACGCACGGGCGAGGAACTTCGCCGAGCCTGCAGGCGAGACGTCCGCCCAGTCGACGTCGTCCTCGGGCGGCGACGCGAAGACCATGGTGAGGCGCACCGCGTCGACGCCGAACTGGTCGAGCTGTTCGCCGAGGTCCACGCCGTTGCCCAGCGACTTGCTCATGGCCTTGCCGCCGTTGAGCACCTGGCCCTGGTTCATGAGGGACGCGAACGGCTCGTCGAAGTCGACGAGCCCCATGTCCTTCATGACCTTCGTGAAGAACCGGCTGTAGAGCAGGTGCAGGATCGCATGCTCCACGCCGCCCACATACTGCGCGACGGGCATCCATCGCTTTGCCGCGTCCGGGTCGAACGGGCCCTCTGTGTACTCGGGCGAGAGGTAACGCAGGTAGTACCACGAGGAGTCCACGAACGTATCCATCGTGTCGGTGTCCCGCTTCGCCGGCCCCGCGCACGAGGGGCACGCGACGTTGACCCAATGCTCGGCCGCCGCGAGGGGCGACGTGCCCTTAGGGGCGAGCTGCTCACCGCGCAGATCGTCGGGGAGCCGGACGGGGAGCTCGCTGTCCGGCACGGGCACCTCGCCGCACGTCTCGCAGTGGATGATCGGGATCGGCGCGCCCCAGAAGCGCTGCCGCGACAGGAGCCAGTCGCGGAGGCGGTAGTTGACCGTGCCAGAGCCGGTCCCCGCGGCCTCGACGATCTCGATCGCCTTCGCGATGCCCTCGGCCTTCGACAGCCCGTCGAGCGGACCAGAGTTCACGATGGTGCCCTCGCCGGAGGTCGCGACGCCGGTCTCCGCGGGATCCTCCTCACCCGTCTCGAGCACAGGCCGGACGGACAGCCCGAACGCGCGCGCGAAGTCGAGGTCGCGCTGATCGTGCGCCGGGACGGCCATGATCGCGCCAGTGCCGTAGTCGGCGAGGACGTAGTCGGCGGCCCAGACCGGGAGGCGCTCGCCGCTCAGGGGGTTGACGGCGTAGCGGCCCAGGAACACGCCGGTCTTCTCACGGTCGGTGTTCTGCCGCTCGATCTCGGACAGCGCCTTGACCCGGTCCTGGTACTCGGCGAGCGCCCCGGCCTGCGCGGGTGCGACGAGCTCGCCGGCGAGGTCGGCGTCCGCGGCGACGACGAAGAACGTCGCCCCGTAGAGCGTGTCCGGGCGCGTCGTGAAGACGGTGACCTTGCGCTCGGGCCGGGCGCCGTCTGCGTCCGTCGCCTCGATCACGAAGTCGACGTGCGCGCCCTCGGAGCGACCGATCCAGTTGCGCTGCATTGCCAGGACGCGCTCCGGCCAGTGGCCCTCGAGCTCGGTCATGTCGTCGAGCAGGCGGTCGGCGTAGTCAGTGATCTTGAAGTACCACTGGTTGAGGGCCTTCTTCGTGACCGGCGTGCCGCAACGGTCGCACACGCCGTTGACCACCTGCTCGTTCGCGAGCACGGTCTGGTCCTTGGGACACCAGTTGACCGGGTGGTTCTTCCGGTAGGCGAGCCCGCGCTCGTAGAACCGCAGGAACAGCCACTGGGTCCAGCGGTAGTAGTCGGGGTCAGAGGTTTGCAGGCGGCGCGACCAGTCGAGGCTCAGGGCGTAGCGCTTGAAGGACGCGGCCTGCGTCTCGATGTTGGCGTACGTCCACTCGGCGGGATGCGCGTTGCGCTTGATCGCGGCGTTTTCCGCGGGGAGGCCGAACGAGTCCCAGCCGATCGGGTGGAGCACATCGAAGCCTTTGAGGCGCCAGTAGCGGGCCACGACGTCGCCCATCGCGAACGCCTCGGCGTGGCCCATGTGGAGGTCCCCCGAGGGGTACGGGAACATGTCGAGGACATAGCGGCGCGGGCGGCTCCCGTCGTCGTGGGGCATGAAGACGCCGAGCTCGTCCCACACCGACGGCCACTTGGCCTCGATTGCGGCAAAGCTGTAGGCGGACTCCGCCACGCTTGCAGTCGTCTGCTCCGCGCCCTGCTCTTCGCTCACCGTGCTTCTCTCCACTGTCTGTTTCCCCTCGCGGACGCCGCGGCGTCCGCCTCGCCTGCAGGCACCTGCCTCCTGACACACAAAAGCCCCTCACAGGGAGGGGCTGCCGCTCTTTGACGAGCGGCTAGGAAAGGAGGAGGACACCATGCATACGCAATATCCTAGCGCAGGCACCGCCAGCGCAGGCGACGCGCGGGGCCGGGCCTAGCGCACGTCGTCGTCGACCCAGTCCATCGACTTCGTGACGGCCTTCTTCCACAGGCGCAGCTGGCGGTCCCGCTCGGCCGAGTCCATCGCCGGGGACCAGCGCCGCCCCTCGCCCCAGTTCGCGGAGAGCTCGCCGAGGTCCTGCCAGAAGCCGACCGCGAGGCCCGCGGCGTACGCGGCGCCCAGCGCCGTCGTCTCGATGACCTTCGGGCGCACGACGTCGACGCCGAGGATGTCCGCCTGGAACTGCATGAGCGCGTCGTTGGCGACCATGCCGCCGTCGACCTTGAGCTCGCTCAGCGGGACCCCCGACTCCGCGTTGACCGCGTCGAGCACCTCGCGGGTCTGGAACGCGGTCGCCTCGAGTGCGGCGCGGGCGAGGTGGCCCTTGTTGACGAAGCGGGTCAGGCCCACGATGGCCCCGCGCGCGTCGGCGCGCCAATACGGTGCGAAGAGACCTGAGAACGCGGGCACGATGTAGACGCCGCCGTTGTCCTCGACCGAGAGCGCGAGATTCTCGATCTGGGGCGCGGACTCGATGAGGCCGAGGTTGTCGCGCAGCCACTGGATGAGCGATCCCGTGACGGCGATCGAACCCTCGAGGGCGTAGTGCGGCGCCGCGTCTCCGAGCCGGTAGCCGACGGTCGTGAGCAGGCCGTTCTTCGAGTGAACGATCTGCTCCCCCGTGTTGAAGATGAGGAAGCACCCCGTGCCGTACGTGTTCTTCGCCTCGCCCTCGGCGAATGCGGCCTGGCCGAAGGTCGCGGCCTGCTGGTCGCCGAGGATGCCCGCAACCGGCACCCCCGCGAGCGGCAGGGAACCGTGCACCGTCCCGTAGACCTCGGACGACGAGCGGATCTCGGGCAGCATCGACGCGGGGACCCCGAACGCGTCGAGGATGCCCTGATCCCATGCGAGTGTCTCGAGGTCCATGAACAAGGTGCGGGACGCGTTCGTGACGTCCGTGACGTGCACCCCGCCGTCGGTCCCGCCCGTGAGGTTCCACAGGATCCAGGCGTCGGTGTTGCCGAACAGGAGCTCGCCCGCCTCGGCGCGCTCGCGCGCGCCCTCGACGTGGTCGAGGATCCACGCGATCTTCGTGCCCGAGAAGTACGTAGCGAGCGGGAGGCCCACCGTGGCCTTGAAGCGTTCGACGCCGCCCTCCGCCGCGAGCGCGTCGACGATGGCTTGCGTTCGGGTGTCCTGCCAGACGATCGCGTTGTAGACGGGCTCGCCCGTGGTCTTGTCCCACACGACGGCGGTCTCGCGCTGATTCGTGATCCCCACCGCGCAGATCTCGTCCCTCGTGAGCCGAGACGCGGCGAGCGCCTCAGCCATGACCTTGCGCGTGTTGTCCCAGATCTCGAGGGGATCGTGCTCGACCCAGCCGGCCTGCGGGAAGATCTGCTCGTGCTCGAGCTGGCCGGTCGAGACGATCGAGCCCCCATGGTCGAACACGATCGCGCGCGTGCTCGTGGTCCCCTGGTCGATCGCGAGGACGTAGCGGGTGCTCGGGGCCGGCTCAGACATTCACTGCTCCTTCGGAATGGATGCGCTGTGGGTACGATACCGGGGCGTCAGCCGCTCGGGGCTTCAGCCAACCAGTTGATCGGCGTCAACGCGGTGTGACGCCGCGAGCGTGCGCAGCGCGTGCTCGGCCTCAGCCGCGACCCGGCCCCCGTCCCAGCCAAGGTGGGGCGCGAGCGCCGACGCGACCTCCCAGACGAGCTCGCGGGTCACGAGCCCCCGGAACGCGAGCGACGTCCGGCGGATGAGCACGTCGACGGCGTGGCCAATCTGCTCGTGGCGGGCGAGATAGGCGAGCTCGCGGTCGCTCAATTCGTGGGTGCTCCTGAGCAGGCTGTCTTCGCCGTCGCGGAGGAACGCGATGACGTCTGCGGCCCGCGTGCCGTAGCGCTCGAGGAGGACCTCGGCGCGGGCCGCGTCGATGCCGGGGCTGAGGTGGGCCTTGAGCCATTCCTCGCGCCCCGCGGGGTCGTTGGGGAACCCCGCCCCGCCGCCGATCGCGAGCTCCTCCGTGTTGATGCGGCGCGGCGCACCGAGTTCGCCGAGAACGCGGTTCGCGAGCTGCTCCGACAGCGCGCGGAACGTGGTCCACTTGCCGCCCACGAGACTCAGCCGCACGGGCTTGCCGCCCGTTCCGCCGGCGCGCTCGATCCGATAGTCGCGGGACACGAATCCCGGGGCCGTGTCGCTGTGCCGCGGAAGGGGCCGGACCCCGGAGAACGTATACACGATCTGCTCGCGGCCCACCCGAACGCCCGGGAAGACGTGGCGCATGAGGTCGAAGAAGTACTCGATTTCTCCGTCCGTGCACACTGGATCGAGGTCGCCCGCCGCGTCGATGTCTGTCGTGCCCACGAGGACCCTGTCCCCGATCGGGTAGATGAGGACGATGCGACCGTCGGTGTGCTCGAAGAAGATCTCGCGCCCCGCGCAGGCCTCGAGCAGTTCCGGAGCGTCAAGGACGATGTGTGAGCCCTTGGTGCCGCCCATGAAGTGGGTGCCTGAGCCGAGGGCGGCGTTGGTCTCGTCGGTCCACGCGCCCGTGCAATTGACGACGACGCCCGCAGAGAAGGCGAATTCCTCACCGGCGAGCTCGTCGCGGAGCCGCACCGCGCCGTCGTCCGTCGCGACAGCGCTGACGTAGTTGGCTGCCCGCGCCCGGGTGCCTCCCGCCTCGGCGCCGGCGTCCAGCCCGTCTCGGAGCACATCGAGCGTGAGCCGCTCCGGATTGTGCACCGAGGCGTCGAAGTACGTCGCGGTGTACTTGACGTCGGGCCGCAGCTGCGGAAGGTCCGCGAGGGCCCGCCCGCGCCCCACGAAGCGATGCCGGGGCACCGCCCCGCCCTCGCGCGAAAACGTGTCGTACAACGAGAGACCGAGCTTGATGAGCAGCGCGCCCCGCGCGTGCGGCTTGCCCTTGCGGTGGGCAAGGAGGCGGAGCGGTGCGTTGAGGAGCCCCGAGAACGTGCTGAAGATCGGGATCGTTGTCTGCAGGGGCTTGACGTAGTGGGGCGCGATGCGCAGGAGGCGATTGCGCTCGACGACCGACTCGTGGACGAGGCGGAACTCGCCGTTCTCGAGATAGCGGATCCCGCCGTGGATCATGTGCGAGGAAGCTCCGGACGCGCCCTGGCAGTAGTCGCCGCGTTCGACGAGGGCCACATCGATCCCTTGGAGCGCGAGGTCCCGGAACGTCGCGACGCCGTTGATCCCGCCGCCGATGATGAGGACCTGCGCGTTCGGGCGGTCGCGGAGGGCGGTGACGGTTGCGCGGGGCGCGCCGGCCGACGGGATGCTCTGATCGGGCTCGTGGGTGCCGGAGTCGTGGTGCTGGGCCACGCGTCCTCCTTGAATCGTTGCGGTGGGGTCACCGTCCATTCTTCGGAGGCTTGAGAAGTAAGTTCAAGGGCTGTGCACATACGTGCAAATATGGTTTCCATGACACCGTCAGATGCCCGGCGCGACCGGCCCGACGATTCGATTTCCGCACACTCTCCCATCGCCCGCAAGGACCGGGACGCCCTCCTGGCCGCGCGCCTCTACTACCTGCAGGACTTCACGATGGACGCGATCGCCCGCGAGCTGCAGACCTCGCGCTCCACCGTGTCCCGGCTCCTGACCTTCGCACGCGAGACGGGCCTCGTGCAGATCCAGGTCTCGGATCCGCTCGATTCGTCCGTGGAGCTCGAGGCGGCCGTGGCCCGCCGCTACGGCGTCCGCGCGCACATCGTGCCGCATGCCGCGAATCTCAATGAGGCAGAGATGCTCGACCGCGTCGCGATGTACGCGGCGCGCACGCTCACGCCGTTCGTCGGATCGGACATGGTGCTGGGGGTGGCGTGGGGCTCGACGCTCACCGCCATGAGCCGCTATCTCAACCGGAAGTCGACCCATGGCAGCACGGTCGTGCAGCTCAACGGCGCCGCAAACACCCAGACGATGGGGCTCGGCTACGCGAGCGAGATCGTGCGCCGCTTCGGGGCCGCGTACGACGCCGCGGTCGAGGAGTTCCCCGTGCCCGCGTTCTTCGACCGCGCGGAGACGAAGCGGCTCATGTGGCGCGAGCGGAGCGTGCGCCGCGTCTTGGATCTCCAGGCCCGCATGAAGCTCGCGGTGTTCGGCGTCGGCTCCGTCTACGCGGACGTGCCGAGCCACGTGTACTCGGGCTCCTATCTCGACGCGGCCGACGTCGCGAGCCTCGCGGCCGAGCGCGTGGCCGGAGACATCGCGACCGTCTTCTTCCGCGAGGACGGGAGCTCAAACGGGATCGCGCTCAATGACCGCGCGACCGGACCCTCGCACCGCCTCATGAGATCGATCGAGCATCGCTTCTGCGTCGTCTCCGGGCCCGCGAAGGCGCGGAGCCTGCGCGGGGCCCTCAACGCGCGTCTGGTCACGGAGCTCGTGGCCGACGAGGCGACAGTCCGCGTGCTCCTCGCGCTCGAGACCTGACTCGCGGGCGCGGCGCCGCCCGGTAGAGTCGGAGGCATGACCGCTCGCGACGAGGTGAACTGATGGTGGCCACGGCACAGGACGGATTCCTTTCCCCCGGCCTCGATGCTCGTGAACGTCGCTCGACGGTCACGGTCCTCGGCGCCGCGACGGCCGTGTTCACCTACGAGCCCGAATCCGGGGCCGGCGCCTCCGCGCCGACGGTCCTGGCCGTGCACGGGTTCCGCGGGACCCATCACGGTCTCCTGCGCATCGTGGACCGGCTCCCCGGCGTGCGCATCGTCATGCCCGACCTGCCCGGCTTCGGTGCGTCCGAGCCGCTCGCCTCGGGCGCCCATGACATCGCCGGTTACGCCGCGTGGCTCGCCGCCCTCGCGGACGAGCTGGGGCTCGGTCCGGACACCGTGCTCCTGGGGCATTCGTTCGGCTCAATCATCGCGGCGCATTTCGTGGCGGCGCATCCGGAGCGGTTTGCGCGGCTCATCCTCGTCAACCCGATCTCGGCCCCGGCCCTTGAGGGCACGAAGGGCGTGCTGAGCCGCCTCGCCGTGGGGTACTACCGCGCTGGAGCGTCGCTGCCCGAGCGCGCGGGGGCCGGGCTCCTGCGCCATGCACTCGTGGTGCGGATCATGAGCGAGGCCATGGCGAAGACGCGGGACGCCGCGCTCCGCCGCTTCGTGCACGGCCAGCACGCCAAGCACTTCTCAAGCTTCGCGAACCGGGACATGCTCGTCGAATCGTTCGAGGCCTCCGTCTCGCACACCGCGGCCGAAGTCGCGGACCGACTCGCGCTCCCCGTCCTCCTCATCGCCGGCGATCGCGACGAGGTCGCCCCGCTCGCGGCGGTGCGCCGGTTCCACGAGCGGCTCGCGGACTCGCGGCTCACGGTGATCCCCGGCGTCGGCCATCTCATCCACTACGAGACGCCCGAGCCCGCAGCCCAGGCGATCCGCGACTTCCTCGCCGAGGCGGCCGAGTGAGGCTCCTCATCGACGCGCGGTTCACCCGCACGGACCACCATGACGGCATCAGCCGCTACGGCGCAAGCCTCATCGAGGCCGTCGCGGCCCGCACCGAGACCGCGATGCTCATCAGCGACGAGCGCCAGCTCGCGCTCCTCCCCGACGTCCCGCACATCAAGGTCTCGAGCCCGCTCTCGCCAGCCGAGCTCTTCGTCGCCGCCCGCGTCAACGGGCTCGCGCCCGACGTCGTTTTCTGCCCCATGCAGACCATGGGCTCGTGGGGCCGCCGCTACCCGCTCATCCTCACGCTCCACGACCTCATCTACTACGAGCACCCCGAGCCCCCGGGCTTCCTGCCCGCGCCGGTGCGGCTCCTGTGGCGGCTCTACCACAAGGCGTACTGGCCTCAACGCGCGCTCCTCAACCGCGCTGACGTCGTCGCGACGGTGAGCCACACGACGAAGTGGCTCATGTCCGAGAAGCGGCTCACGAAGCGGCCCGTGCGGATCATCGGGAACGCGCCGCAGGGCGGCCGCGTGCCGCGCGACCCGAACGAGGCACCCAAGCGCAGCCTCGTCTACATGGGCTCGTTCATGCCCTACAAGAACGTGGAGACGGTCATCGCTGGGATGGCCGCCCTGCCCGACTACACCCTTCACCTCCTGAGCCGCGTCTCTCCCGCGCGCCGGGCGGAGCTCGAGGCGCTCGTCCCTGCGGGGGCGTCCGTCGAGTTCCACGGCGGCGTGAGCGAGGAGGAATACGAGGCGATCCTGCGCGAGGCGAGCGCGCTCGTGAGCCTCTCGCGCTCGGAGGGCTACGGGCTCCCGCTTGTCGAGGCGATGTCGCTCGGGACCCCCGTCATTGCGAGCGATATTCCGATCTTCCGCGAGGTGGGCGGCGACGGCGCGCGATTCGTCGACCCCGACTCGGCCGACGACTTCGCGGCGGCCGTGCGCGGCCTCGAGCCGCCCGGGGTGTGGGCCGACGCGTCCCGCGCCGCCGTCAGGCAGGCGGAGACGTTCAGCTGGGACCGCTCCGCGGAGGCACTCCTCGACGCCGCAAACGAGGCGATCGGGCTCTTTCGCTCGCGACGGTAGAGCGCCGGGCGGCGCAGGCAGGCCCGCGGTGACTAGAGCACGTCTGAACCGTCGAGCCTGAGCTGCACGGGCTCCGAGCCACGCCGCGTCGCGTGGGCGATCCGCGCCGCCCGCAGACCCCGCGACACCTCGGGTCCGTCCGCGACAGGGAAGAAGACCAAGAGGCGCCACGAGGCGTCTGCCGCCGCCGTTCCGGCCGGAGCGGGCAGCTGGACCGGCCCCGCCGAGCGGACGCCTGGCAGGTCGAGCACGCTCACCGCGGCCGCGGCAAAGCCGTCAACGGCCGCCCGCGTGCCCGTCACGGCGGCCACGCGGACGGCCGGCGGCAGCGAGAGGGTGCGGCGGAGGCCAAGCTCCCTGGCCGCGAACCCCGCTGGGTCCCAGCGCACGAGCGCTGAGACGGCCTCGTGGTCGCCGGCCGTGATGACGACGCGCCCCCCAGCCTCGGCGGGCCGCACGAGCGCCACCGCGTTGAGCCACCGGCGGAGCGCCTCCTCGCCGGCCCGGAGGGTCTCGCGGCCCAGGAGCGAATCGCCGTCGAGCAGGAGCGCGGCCGCGTAGCCGCCCGGCGCGACAGGCTCCGCGCCGACCGTCGCGACGACGAGCGCGGAGGTGCCTGGAACGTCTGCCTTGACGTTCTCCCCCGACGACGTGACGACGACGGCGCCCGGGAACGCTCGCCCGAGCTCCTCGGCGGTGCGCAGCGCGCCGACCGACGAGCGCCTCAGGGCACGGCCGCCGCAGTGCGGGCACGTCCAGGCCCCGGCGGGCGTCCCACACCAGCGGCACGCGACGCGTCGGGCGGAGCCGGCGCCCGCGCTTTCGGCAAGCGGGCCCGAGCATTCGGAGCACCGGGCGGGCTCCCGGCAGCGTTCGCACGCGAGTGACGGCGCGTACCCGGCCCGCGCGACCTGGACGAGCACCGGCCCCTCAACGAGGGCCTCGCGAGCGAGCTGCCACGCTGCGTGTGGGAGGCGCGCAATGCGCGCATACGGATCACGGGCCGTCTCGAAGCTGTCCGCCGTGCTCACGACGCGCGGGAGCCGGCGCCGCAGCACCGAACGGGCCGCGGACACGCTCTGGAGCCACCCGCTCTCGACGAGCCGCTGGGCCTCGGTGGACACGGTGTGCCCCGCGAGCACGAGGGCGCAGCCCTCGAGCTCCGAGCGAAGGAGACAGACCTCCCGCGTGTGGAAATAGGGGGCGCGGGGCTCCGCATGGAGATCGTCGCCGTCATCCCAGCACACCACGAGGCCGAGGTCTCGAACCGGCGCGAGGGCGGCGCCACGGGTGCCGACCGCAACGCGCGCGCGGCCCGCGAGCAGATCGAGGAAGCCGCGGTAGCGCTGCGAGGGCCCGTCCTCGGCCGCGAGCCTGACGACCGGCTCTCCCGGGAGCGCCGCCTCGAGTGCGGCGCGGGCGCGCTCGAGGTCCCGGCCGTCCGGCACGACGACGAGCGCTCCCCTCCCGCTCATCCGCGCGGTGCGCACGGCCTCGGCGATGAGGGCCGGCCAGCCACGGGGTCCGTAGCCCTCAACCGCCTCGAGCGACGCGCGGGGGCTCCCGCCGGCCCCGAGGTGGCGCAGGAAAGCCGGGCCGCGCCGAAGCTCCGCCCACGCCGACGCGCCCGGGTGATCGCCGCCGTCGGCCGTTGGCGCCGCCGGCACGGTGCGGAGGTCCGGCACCGCGCTGGAAGCTGCTTCCCCGCGAGCTCACCGAGATACTCGGACTCGACGCGCGCCGCGCGCGGCGGCACGGCGAAGCGCAGCACGTCGCCGAGCGCGCCCGCCCAGCGCTCCGCGACCGCGGCCGCGAGCCGCGCGATGGTCGGCGTGAGGACGACGGCGGGCGAGATCACCTTGAGGAGGGGCTGGAGCGCTACCCCAGAGTCCGAAGACTCGGCGCGCTCGAGGAGGAACCCCGCATGTTCCTGGCCCGCGACGCGCACCCTCACGCGGACGCCGGGCTGGGCCGCCTCGGAGAGCTGCTCGGGGACGA
Source organism: Sinomonas sp. P47F7 (assembly GCF_049332655.1). Classification (GTDB taxonomy): domain Bacteria; phylum Actinomycetota; class Actinomycetes; order Actinomycetales; family Micrococcaceae; genus Sinomonas. The sequence goes on from NZ_CP186327.1 coordinate 2,423,739, forward strand.
GGTAGTCGAAGAGGCGGTCGAGCTGCGGCAACGGCGACTCGACGCACACGCGTGCCACGGGACGCTCGCGGGCGGCCTCGACCCGTGCCGAGGGACGCGCCGGCTCAGGGAGGCCCACAAGCAGCGACGGCTGCGCCGCCTCCGGCCCGGCCTCCCCACCCGGGACCGGCACGTTCTGGCTCATCAGGCGCCGAAGAAGTCCTTGAGCGCCTGCACCCGGTCGAGCCGTTCCCACGTGAAGTCCGGCTCCTCGCGGCCGAAGTGGCCGTGGGCGGCCGTCTTCGCGTAGATGGGCCGCTTGAGGTCGAGGGCGTCGATGATGGCGCGGGGGCGGAGGTCGAAGACCTCGTTGATGGCGGCGCTGATACGCAGCGGGTCGACGCTCTCGGTACCGAAAGTCTCGACGTAGATGCCGACGGGCCGCGCCTGGCCGATCGCGTACGCGATCTGGATCTCGGCGCGGCGCGCGAGGCCGGCCGCGACGACGTTCTTCGCGACCCAGCGCATCGCGTACGCGCCGGAACGGTCGACCTTCGACGGGTCCTTGCCCGAGAACGCGCCGCCGCCGTGGCGCGAGAAGCCGCCGTACGTATCGACGATGATCTTGCGGCCCGTGAGGCCCGCGTCGCCGACGGGCCCGCCGATGATGAACGGCCCCGCCGGGTTGAGGATGCTCCGCACGTGGCCGCTCTCGAGCTGGCTCGCGGCGAGAACGGGCGCAATGATGTGGTCGGCGAGGTCGGCCCGCAGTTGCGAGAGCTGCGTGCCCTCGGCGTGCTGGCTCGAAATCACGACCGTCTCGACGGTCACCGGACGGTCCCCGTCGTAGCCCACGGTCACCTGGGTCTTCCCGTCGGGGCGCAGGTACGGCAGTTCGCCGCTCTTGCGCACCTCGGTGAGCCGCTCCGAGAGCCGGTGGGCGAGCCAGATGGGCGTCGGCATGTACGTAGGCGTTTCGTCACTCGCGTAGCCGAACATGATGCCCTGGTCCCCCGCGCCCTGACGGTCGTATTCGTCCTCGAGCGTTCCCTCGCGGGACTCGAGCGAGTTGAACACGCCGTCGAAGATGTCCGAGGACTGCTGCCCGATCGAGACGGACACGCCGCAGCGCGCGCCGTCGAAGCCGTTCGCCGAAGAGTCGTAGCCGATGCCGAGGATCGTGTTGCGCACGATCTGGGGAATCTCGACGTACGCGTCAGTCGTGACCTCGCCCGCGACGTGTACGAGACCCGTGGTCGCCATCGTCTCGACCGCCACCTTGGACTCCGGATCGGCCGCGAGGAGCGCGTCGAGGATCGCGTCGCTGATCTGGTCGCAGATCTTGTCCGGGTGCCCCTCCGTGACGGACTCAGAGGTGAAAAGCCTCAGGGCTGTAGTGTCTGCCGGGCGTGCGGCGTCAAGGGGAGCGTGGGTCACTGCTCTACTCTACTTCCTGCCCCGGAACAAGCCGGGGCGCGTATTTCGCCGCGCGAAGCGGCGTGATGACGGCCCGCGCGTCAGCGAGCGTCGAGTTCGCGGGCGAGGCGGAGCACGACGGCGTCCGCGACCTCGTCCTTGCTTCCCGCCACATGCTGGGGCTCGCTGCCGTCCTTCGCGAGGATCGTCACGCTGTTCTCGTCGAGCCCGAAGACACGGTCGGTGCCGACCTCGTTGACCACGAGGAGTTCGCACCCCTTGCGCTCGAGCTTGGCGCGCCCGTACTCGAGGACGTCGGCGCCGTCGTCGCCCGTCTCGGCGGCAAAGCCGACGATCACCTGGCGGCTGCCCGCCGCGTTGCGGAGCCGGACGAGCTCCGCAAGGATGTCGGGATTGCGGACGAGCTCGATCGGGGCGTCCGGGACGTCGTCCCGCTTCTTGATCTTGGCCTCGTGACGGTGCGCGGGACGGAAGTCGGCGACGGCCGCGGACATGATGAGCGCGTCGGCGGCCTGCGCCCGCTCGACCATCGCGTCCCGCAGCTCGACCGCGGTCTCGACTCGCACCACGTCGGCCCCAGCCGGCGGATCGACCTCGAGGTGGGCCGCGACGAGTGTCACCGATGCCCCGGCCTGCAGCGCCGCGCGCGCGAGAGCGACGCCCTGCTTGCCGGACGAGCGGTTGCCGAGGAAGCGGACGGGGTCGATCGGCTCGCGCGTCCCGCCGGCCGATAGCAGCACGCGGCGTCCGGCGAGGGGACCGTCCTCTGGCGCGGGGGCGCGGTCGTCCGCTGCGCCCCGCGCGGCCACCGCAAGCGCGGCCGCGAAGATCTCCTCGGGCTCCGGCAGCCGCCCCGGCCCGCTGTCGCGGCCGGTGAGCCGGCCAACGGCCGGCTCCATGACCTCGACGCCGCGCGCGCGGAGCGTCGCGACGTTGGCCTGAGTCGCGGGGTGGCGCCACATCTCGGTGTGCATGGCCGGGGCCATGAGCACGGGGCAGCGCGCCGTGAGAAGCGCGTTCGTGAGCAGATCGTCCGCGTGGCCACCTGCCGCGCGGGCCAGGAGGTCCGCGGTCGCGGGCGCGACGACGATGAGCTCGGCCTCGTGCCCGAGCCGCACGTGGTTGACGGATTCGACGGCCTCGAACACGCTCGTGCGGACGGGCTTGCCCGAGAGGGCCTCCCACGTCGCCTTGCCGACGAAGGAGAGCGCGGCGTCGGTCGGCACGGCCGTTACGTCGTGCCCGGCCTCCGTGAACAGACGGAGGAGCGAGGCGGCCTTATAGGCTGCAATCCCGCCCCCGACGCCCAAGACGACGCGCAACGACCCTCCCGAAGTCAGTCAGTGAGCCTTAGTCCTGCGCGGCCGACTCGTCGTCGGAGCGCTTCGCGACGAGCAGCCCGTCGTTGATCTCCCGCAGCGCGATCGAGAGCGGCTTCTCGTTGAGCTTCGTGTCCACGAGCGGGCCGACGTACTCGAAGAGGCCCTCGTGCAGCTGGGCGTAGTACGCGTTGATCTGGCGGGCGCGCTTGGCTCCGAAGATCACGAGCCCGTACTTCGAGTCCGACTTCGTGAGCAGATCGTCGATCGGCGGGTTGATGATTCCTTCGGGGTTCGAAGTCACGAATTTCTCCAATGCACTGGTGCGGGGCGGAACGGACACACTAACGCGCCGATTGGTGCGCGTGTGGTGTCAGTCCCATGAGTGAAACAAGCTCGTCTGCCGCGCGCCGGACATCGTCATTGACGACCGTGAAATCGAACTCCGGCTCGGCAGCGAGTTCTATTTTAGCCGTTTCGAGGCGGCGCTGCTGTTCTTCGGGGCTCTCCGTGCCGCGTCCCACGAGCCGGCGGACCATCTCGTCCCAGCTCGGCGGGGCCAGGAACACGAAACGAGCCTCGGGCATGGCCTCCTTGACCTGGCGCGCGCCCTGCAGGTCGATCTCGAGGAGGACGGCCTTGCCCTGGGCGATCGCGTCGTCGACCGACGCCCTGAGGGTGCCATAGCGGTTGGCACCGTGCACCACGGCCCACTCGAGGAACTCGCCGTCGGCGACAAGCCGCTCGAACTCCTCGTGCGACTTGAAGAAGTAGTGGACGCCCTCACGCTCACCGGGACGGGCCGGGCGGGTCGTCGCGGAGACCGAGAGCCACACCTCGGGGTAGTTGTCCCGGATGTACGTCGAGACCGTTCCCTTCCCCACCGCGGTGGGTCCCGCGAGGACCGTCAGGCCCGTGTGCTTGGCCGCGCCGCGCGCATGGCGCTCCCCGCCGGCTGCGCTCGTTGTGCTGTCCACGCGTGTACCCGTGCTCCTTGCCTCTTCCGCTGGCGTGCGCCATGTGGCGACACTCGGGCGCCAAACGTTACTGCGCCTCGAGAAAATCTATCAGCGCGCGGCGCTGGTGGATGCCCAGGCCCCGCAGGCGGCGGCTCGGGGCGATGCCGAGTTGGCCCAGGATGGCGAGCGAGCGCACGGGCCCGATCCCGTGGAACGACTCGAGCATCTCCGTGACCTTGAGCCGCGCAAGCGCTTCGTCTGCGGTGGCCCGCTCGAACAGCTCGTCGAGGCCGAGCGTGCCGGCCTTGAGCGCGGACTTGGCCTCGGCGCGCCGTGCGCGGGCGGCCGTGGCCTTGGACACCGCCCTGCTGCGCTCCTCCGAGGTCAAGGGGTTGAGTCCCACAGTCGCCTCCCAGCTCGACTAACGCGCGCACCCCCACGCGGATGACAACGAACCTAGTCCTCCGCGCCGCCGCGTGGCAATGCGCAGCGTGCCCGGGCGCGGCGGGCGCACCGGGCACGCCTACGCCTAGGCGAGCTCGGCGAGCGTGCGCTCCGTCCGCTCGCGCAGGCCCGCGCGGCTCGGGCCGCCCGCGAGGATATCGCGGCTCGAGGTCCCGAGCACGCGGCCGTACGCCGCACCGAATGTCTCGCGGAGAGCGGCCCCGGTAGCGCCTTGGGCACCGAGCCCGGGCGCGAGGATGGGCCCGCCCATCGCGGCGAGGTCAAGGCCCAGGCGGACGACGGCGTCGCCCACCGTTGCGCCAACCACGAGGCCGATGCTTCCAAGCGGCTCGCCCGCATAGCGCGCGTTCTCGGCAGCGGCGGATTCGCACACGGCCTTGGCCACCGAGCGGTCGCCGCCCGTGTGCTGCACGGACGCGCCCTCAGGGTTCGACGTGAGCGCGAGCACGAACGCCCCGCGCCCCGTCGCGGCCGCGGTCTCGAGCGCGGGCCGCAGGGACTCGAAGCCGAGGTACGGGCTGAGCGTCACGGCGTCGGCCGCGAGCGGCGAGCCGTCGCCGAGCCAGGCGTCAGCATAGGCGGCCATGGTCGAGCCGATATCGCCGCGCTTCGCGTCCGCGATGCTCAGGACGCCGGCCGCCGCCGAGGCCGCGAGGACCTCCTCGAGGACCGCGAGCCCGCGCGCGCCGTGGCGCTCGTAGAGCGCGACCTGCGGCTTCACCGCGGCAGCGAGGTCGGCGACCGCCTCGACGACCGCGAGGGAGAAGCGGCGCAGCCCGTCGACGTCGTCCGCCAGGCCCCACGCGCTCAAGAGCGCCGGGTGCGGATCGATGCCCACGCACAGCGGGCCGCACTCCCCCATGGCCGCGGCGAGCCGCGCGCCAAACGACGCGCGGCGCGCCGGGCTCTCGCCCTGGGCTTCAGCCGCCGCCTCAGACACCGGCCGGCTCCGCGGCCGCGCCCTCGCGCAGCCGGGCCGCGTGCTCCTGGAGGCTCGTGACGCCCCACTCGAACTGGCGCATGGCTTCGATCGCGAGCACCGCGAAGTTGAACTCCGCGACCGTCGTGATGCACGGCTTGCCGTTCGACGTCGCGGCGGCCCTGATCTCGTAGCCGTCGCCGCGCGCATCGCCGCCCGAGGGCGTGTTGAACACCATGTCGATCTGGCCATCGTTGATGAGGTCCACGATCGTGCCCTGGCCGTCGGCACCCGCGCCCTCGCCGACCTTGCGGACGACCGTCGCCTGGATCCCGTTGCGGCGGAGCACCGCCGCGGTGCCGCCCGTCGAGACAATCTCGAAGCCGAGGTCCGCGAGCTTCTTGACGCCGAGGATCACCGAGCGCTTGTCCCGGTTCGCGACCGAGACGAAGGCGCGGCCCGAGGTCGGGAGCGCGTTGTTCGCAGCCGCCTGGCTCTTCGCGAACGCCGTGTCGAAGTGCTTGTCGATGCCCATGACCTCGCCCGTCGAGCGCATCTCGGGGCCGAGCAGGCTGTCCACGACCGTGCCCTCGGGGGTCCGGAAGCGGCTGAACGGCAGGACGGCCTCCTTGACGGCGACCGCCGCGTTCGGGCTGATCTCGGCGCCGTCGCCCGTCTCGGGCAGCATGTGGTAGGCCGTGCGCAGCTGGTGGATCGTCGCGCCCGTGCCGATGAGCGCGGCGGCCTTCGCGAGCTGCACGCCCGTGGCCTTCGAGACGAACGGGACCGTGCGGGACGCGCGAGGGTTCGCCTCGAGGACGTAGAGGACGTCCGCAGCGAGGGCGAACTGGATGTTGATGAGGCCCCGCACGCCGACGCCCTCGGCGATCGCCGTCGTCGCCCTCCGGACGCGCTCGAGCACGTTCGTGCCGAGCGTGACGGGCGGGAGGACGCACGCCGAGTCGCCCGAGTGGATCCCGGCCTCCTCGATGTGCTCCATGACGCCGCCGAGGTAGAGCTCGCGCCCGTCGTAGAGCGCGTCCACGTCGATCTCCACCGCGTCCTCGAGGAATCGGTCGATCAGCACGGGGTGGTCCGGGGTGATCTCGGTCGCGTTCTCGATGTAGCGGCGCAGATTCGCCTCGTCGTAGACGATCTCCATGCCGCGGCCGCCCAGCACATAGGACGGGCGGACCAGGACGGGGTAGCCGATCTCGTCCGCGATGCGCTTGGCCTCGTCGAAGGAGACGGCCGTGCCGTTCTTCGGCGAGATGAGGCCCGCGTCGTCGAGCACCTTCGCGAACGCGCCGCGGTGCTCCGCGAGGTCGATCGCCTCCGGGGACGTCCCGAGGATCGGCACGCCGGCGTCGGCGAGCTGCTGGGCGAGCTTGAGCGGGGTCTGTCCGCCGAGCTGGACGAAGACGCCCATGACGCCGCCCGTGCGCTCCTCCGCCGCGATGACCTCGAGCACATCCTCGAGCGTGAGCGGCTCGAAGTAGAGGCGCGTCGAGACGTCGTAGTCGGTCGAGACCGTCTCGGGGTTGCAGTTGACCATGACCGTCTCGTAGCCCGCCTTGCGCAGGGCCATCGACGCGTGGACACACGAGTAGTCGAACTCGATACCCTGGCCGATCCGGTTCGGGCCCGAGCCGAGGATCACGATCGACGGCTTCGAGTGGAGGCCCACCTCGTCCTCCTCGTCATAGGAGGAGTAGTGGTAAGGCGTGTACGCCGCGAACTCGGCCGCGCACGTGTCCACGGTCTTGTACACGGGACGCACGCCGAGGGCCTGGCGCACGCCGCGCACCACGTCCTCGGAGTGGTGCGTGAGGGCGCCGATCTGCTCGTCCGAGAAGCCGTGGCGCTTCGCGAGGCGCAGCAGGTCCTCCGTGAGCACGCTCGCCGAACGGATCTCCCGCGCAACCTCGTTGAGGAGCTGGAGCTGGTCGAGGAACCACGGGTCGATGCCCGTCGCCGCGTGGAGCTCGTCAACGCCCGCGCCGCCGAGCAGCGCGCGCTGGACCTGGCTCAGGCGGTCGGTCGTGGGACGCTTGGACTGCTCGACGAGTTCCGGAACGTCCCACTCGGGCACGGGCGTGAAGTCGAGCTGGGCGCCGCGCTGCTCAAGCGAGCGGAGGGCCTTCTGGAGCGCTTCGGTGAAGTTGCGGCCGAGGGCCATGGCCTCCCCCACGCTCTTCATGGTCGTGGTGAGCGTCGGATCCGCGGCCGGGAACTTCTCGAACGCGAAGCGCGGAACCTTGACCACCACGTAGTCGAGGGTCGGCTCGAAGCTCGCGGGCGTCTTCTGCGTGATGTCGTTCGGGATCTCGTCCAGCGTGTAGCCGAGCGAGAGCTTCGTGGCGATCTTCGCGATCGCGAAGCCCGTGGCCTTCGAGGCCAGCGCCGAGGAGCGGGAGACGCGCGGGTTCATCTCGATGACGATCACGCGCCCGGTCTTCGGGTCGACGGCGAACTGGATGTTGCATCCGCCGGTGTCCACGCCGACCTCGCGGATCACGGCGATCGAGACGTCGCGCAGCTTCTGGTACTCGCGGTCCGTGAGCGTGAGCGCGGGGGCCACGGTGATCGAGTCGCCCGTGTGGACGCCGACCGGGTCGAAGTTCTCGATCGAGCACACGACCACGACGTTGTCGTTCTTGTCGCGCATCATCTCGAGCTCGTACTCCTTCCAGCCGAGGATGCTCTCCTCGAGGAGCACCTCGGTGGTCGGGCTGTAGAGCAGGCCTTGGCCCACGATCCGGCGGAGGTCCTCCTCCGTGTAGGCGAAGCCCGAGCCGAGGCCGCCCATCGTGAACGACGGGCGCACCACCACCGGGTAGCCGAGCCGCTCGGCCGCGCCGAGGGCCTCGTCGATCGTGTGGACGATCTCGCTGCGTGCCGACTCGGCGCCGCAGCGCTCGACCACGCCCTTGAACTTCTCGCGGTCCTCGCCGAGCTCGATCGCCTCGATGTTCGCGCCGATGAGCTCGACGCCGTACTTCTCGAGCACGCCGTTCTTGTCCAGCGCGATCGCGGTGTTGAGCGCAGTCTGGCCGCCCAGGGTCGGAAGAATCGCGTCCGGGCGCTCCTTCGCGATGATCTTCTCGACGACCTCGGGCGTGATCGGCTCGACGTACGTCGCGTCTGCGAACTCGGGGTCGGTCATGATCGTGGCCGGGTTCGAGTTGACGAGGATCACGCGCAGGCCCTCCTCCTTGAGGACGCGGAGGGCCTGCGTGCCCGAATAGTCGAACTCGGCGGCCTGCCCGATGACGATCGGGCCAGAGCCGATGACGAGGACGCTCGTGAGATCTGTACGCTTCGGCATTTAGTTCGCTCCCTCACTCGGTGCGTCGTTCGTGGTCTGGGCGGCATCGCCCGCGGTCTTCTGGGCGTCCATGAGGTCGATGAACCTGTCGAACAGGTACGCGGCGTCGTGCGGGCCAGCCGCGGCCTCTGGGTGGTACTGGACCGAGAACGCCGGGATGTCGAGGCACGCGAGGCCTTCGACGACTTCGTCGTTGAGGCTCACGTGGCTCACCTCGACGCGCCCGTACTGCGACTCCGGCGCGTTCGTGGGTCCGTCGAGCGGCGCGTCGACGGCAAAGCCGTGGTTCTGCGACGTGATCTCGACCTTGCCGGTCCGGCGGTCCATGACCGGCTGGTTGATGCCGCGGTGCCCGTAGCGGAGCTTGTAGGTCCCGAAGCCGAGCGCGCGGCCCAGGATCTGGTTGCCGAAGCAGATGCCGAAGTACGGGATCTTCTCGTCGAGCACAGAGCGCAGCAGCGCGACCTGCGCGTCCGCCGTCGCGGGGTCGCCCGGGCCGTTCGACATGAAGAAGCCGTCGGGGCCCACGGCCTTGACGTCCTCGAGCGTCGACGTGGCCGGCAGGACGTGCACGCGCACGCCGCGCTCGGCGAAGCGGTGCGGGGTCATGGCCTTGATGCCGAGGTCGATCGCCGCGATCGTGAACCGGGGCTCGCCCTCCCAGCCGTGCTCGGCCGGCTCGACCGTGTAGACGGCGTCCACGCTCACCTCTTCCGCGAGGCGCGAGCCCTCCATGGTCGCGCTCGCGAGCACCTCGTCGAGGAGCTCCTTGTCGCTGCGCTCGGCCGCGGAGCCGGAGAAGATCCCGGCGCGCATGGTGCGGTGCTCGCGCAGGTGCCGCGTGATGGCGCGCGTGTCGACGCCCTGAATGCCGACGATCCCCTGCCGCTCGAGCTCGTCGTCGAGGCTTCCCTCAGAGCGCCAGTTCGACGCGCGGCGCGCGGGATCGCGGACCACGTAGCCGGCCACCCAGATGCGGCGCGACTCGGGGTCCTCGGTGTTGACGCCCGTGTTGCCGATGTGCGGCGCGGTCTGCACGACGATCTGGCGGTCGTAGGACGGGTCCGTCAGGGTCTCCTGGTACCCCGTCATGCCGGTCGCGAACACGGCCTCGCCGAGGCTCGTGCCGACGGCACCGTAGCTGCGGCCGCGGAACACCCGGCCGTCCTCGAGCACGAGCACCGCGGGCGCGCTTCTCTTCGTCGCCGACGTTCCCATTTCAGTCACTGTTCACTCTTCTTCCTGGTCCTGCGGGAGGCCGGTGTCGCCGGGACGCCCTGAACTCATGAGGTCTTCGATCGCTGCCTTGAGGGCAGTCTTGTCTCCGGGGACGCGCGTGCGGAAGCCCGTGTCCACCGCGTGGTCGCCGAGCCGCCAGCCCAGCACCACGAGTCCGTCGCGCTCGACGAACTTGCCGGCCATCCCGCTCTCGAGGCGCACCTCGTCGATGCTGCCCGCGGGGACCCACAGCGGTCCCGAGCCGGCCCGCTCGAAGAGGACGCCGCCGTCGTACACGGCCGCATCCGCCTTCGTCCTGAGGCCGAGGCCATGGACCGCGAGCCGGTCGAGCCAATCGCCCGCCGTCGTCGTCGTGACGTACTGGCCTTCGGCGCGGTAGCGCTCGGGTCCCGGGTCGTCGGGTACGGGCTGCGGCGCGGGCACCTCAGCCTGCCGTCGCTGGCGTCCGCGCCAGCCCACCCAGAGGAGGACGGCAAGGGCCACCGCGAGCCCGAGCATGACGAGCGCCGGGATGGTGCGGTCCATCAGCACTCCCCCGCGGCCACCGCGTCCGGGTGCGGCGCGTTGAGCGCGCCGTCGAGGACCGTCGGGTGGCCCCGGAAGAACGTCGCGACGACCCGGCCGGGCAGCTCGCGCCCCGCGAACGGCGAGTTGCGGCCCTTCGTGGCCTGCGCGGCGGGATCGACCGTCCAGCGCGCGGCCGGGTCGACGAGCACGAGGTTGGCCGGCTCGCCCGCGGCGAGCGGGCGGCCCTGGTCGGCGACGCGGCCGATCCGCGCGGGGATCTCCGACATCGCGCGGGCCACGCCGCGCCAGTCGAGGAGCCCCGTCTCGACCATCGCGTGCTGCACGACCGAGAGCGCGGTCTCGAGGCCCGTCATGCCCATCGCGGCCTGCGCCCACTCGCACTCCTTGTGCTCGCTCGGGTGCGGCGCGTGGTCGGTACCGACCACGTCGATCGTGCCGTCGGCGAGGGCGCCGCGGAGGGCCTCGACGTCCGACTGCGTGCGCAGGGGCGGGTTGACCTTGTAGACCGGGTCGTAGCTGCGCACGAGTTCGTCGGTGAGCCACAGGTGGTGCGGCGTGACCTCGGCCGTGACGTTGACGCCGCGGGACTTGGCCCAGCGGATGATCTCCACCGATCCGGCCGTCGACACGTGGCACACGTGCAGGCGCGAGCCCACGTGCTCGGCGAGGAGGACGTCACGCGCGATGACGCTCTCCTCGGCGACCGCCGGCCACCCCGGAAGGCCGAGGACCGCGGACACGGCGCCCTCGTTCATCTGCGCACCCGCCGTGAGCCGGGGCTCCTGCGCGTGCTGGGCCACGACGCCGTCGAACGCCTTGACGTACTCGAGCGCCCGCCGCATGAGCACCGGATCGTGGACGCAGATCCCGTCGTCGGAGAACATCCGAACCTGCGCAGCGGAGGCATGCATCGCCCCGAGCTCCGCAAGGCGCTCGCCCGCGAGACCGACCGTGACCGCGCCGACCGGGCGGACGTCGACCCAGCCCGCGCGGCGGCCCAGGCTGTGGACCTGCTCGACGACACCCGCCGTGTCCGCGACCGGGTTGCTGTTCGCCATCGCGTGCACGGCGGTGTACCCGCCGAGCGCCGCGGCCCGCGTGCCGGTCTCGACGGTCTCCGCGTCCTCGCGGCCAGGCTCGCGCAGATGCGTGTGCACGTCCACGAGCCCGGGCAGCGCGACGAGGCCGTCCGCGTCCACGAGGATCGCTCCGTCCGCGTCAAGCGCGGAGCCAAGGGCCGCGATCCGGCCGCCCTCGATGAGGAGGTCGGCACGCTCGCCGCCGTAGAGGGCTGCTCCCCGGACGAGGTAGGCGGGGGCGGTCACTTCTTCGGTCATCGCGCAGACTCCTTCGCAGACATGAGCAAGTACAGGACGGCCATGCGCACGGACACGCCGTTCGCGACCTGGCGGAGCACCTGGGAGCGATCCGAATCGGCCGCGGCCGAGGAGATCTCGAGCCCTCGCACCATGGGGCCGGGGTGCAGGATCACGGTGTCCTTGAACTCCGGCTGGCTGAACCGTGAGAAACGTTCGTCGCCGAGCCCCCAGAGGCGCGAGTACTCGGCCGTCGAGGGGAAGAACGAGGCGTTCATGCGCTCGGCCTGGACACGCAGCATCATGACGGCGTCCGGCGCGTCCGCGAGGGCCTCGTCCAGGTCGTAGCTCACCTCGCACGGCCAGTGCTCGACGCCGAACGGGAGCAGCGTGGGCGGCGCGACGAGCGTGACCTTCGCGCCGAGCGTCGTGAGCAGCCACACATTCGAACGCGCGACGCGCGAGTGCAGGATGTCCCCCACGATCACGACGCGCGCCCCCGCGAGGTCCGTCCCGGACGACGGCGTCCCCGCCACCTGCGCGAGGTGGCGCCGCAGTGTGAACGCGTCGAGGAGGGCCTGAGTGGGGTGCTCGTGCGTGCCGTCACCCGCGTTGACGACCGCGGCGTCGATCCAGTCCGTGGTCGCGAGGCGGTGGGGCGCGCCGGATGCCGAGTGGCGGATGACGACGGCGTCCGCGCCGATCGCTTCGAGCGTCTGCGCGGTGTCCTTGAGCGACTCGCCCTTCGAGACCGAGGAGCCCTTCGCGGCGAAGTTGATGACGTCCGCGGAGAGCCGCTTCGCGGCCGCCTCGAACGAGATCCGCGTGCGCGTCGAGTCCTCGAAGAAGAGGTTCACCACGGTTCGGCCCCGCAGGGCGGGCAGCTTCTTGACTTCGCGGTCGTTGACGGCGGCCATCTCCTCTGCCGTGTCGAGGATCTGGATCGCGTCTGCGGCCGTGAGGTCCTGAGTCGAGAGCAGGTGCTTCACGCGAATGCCTCTCCATCCGTGCCGCCAGCGGGCGCCTCGATCGCGACGTGATCCTCCGTGAAGCCCTCACCTGAGTCGACCTCTGCGAGGCGGACGCGCACCTTCTCCGCGGCGGAGGTCGGCAGGTTCTTGCCCACGTGGTCGGCGCGGATGGGCAGCTCGCGGTGGCCGCGGTCCACGAGGACGGCGAGCCGGACGATCCGCGGACGCCCGAGGTCCACAAGGGCGTCAAGCGCGGCGCGGATGGTGCGGCCCGAATACAGCACGTCATCGACGAGGATCACGACCTTGTCGTCGATTCCCTGCCGCGGAACGAGCGTCCGGGCGGGCGGCCGAGTCGGCTGGCGCGCTAGGTCGTCGCGGAACATCGTGATGTCGAGCTGGCCCACGATCTGGTCCGGGTCGACGCCGGAATCGGCGGCTGCGAGCTTGCGGGCCAAGCGGAGCGCGAGCGGATATCCGCGGCGCGGAATGCCGAGGAGCACGATGTCCTGCGAACCCTTGTTGGCCTCGAGGATCTCGTGCGCTATGCGGGTCAGGGCGCGGTCGATATCCGCTGCGCTCAGGACGACGCGGCCCAACGGCGCGTGCGCCGGAGCGGCGGTCCCGGGCGTTCCCTTGTCTGCGGCAGCTGGTGCCAAGGCAGACCCCTTTCCCCGCCTCACAGGACGGAATTAAAAGGATGTGACGGCTGAACCGCCTTCAAAACTATCACAGGGGCGGACCGGGTGCGCCCGGCCCGGCCGCTAGCCTAAGAGCCATGACGAGCCAAGCGCCGCCTCCTGTAGATCCCCGGCCCGAACCAGCCGCGCAGGCCCCAGGGATCGTTCCGGTGCCCCCGACGCGCCGAACCCACGCCCCCGGCCTCACAGCACTCTTGCTCGCAGGCGGCATTCTCGTGCTCGCGGGCCTCCTGCTCGTCATCCCGTTCCTCGTCACGAACACCGGAAGCGGCGGACTCGCCGTCGGGTTCGTGCTCTCGCTCGTTCCACTCGCCGTCGTCCTCGGGGCGGTCGCCGTCGTCGACCGCTGGGAGCCCGAGCCCACGCGCCTGCTCATCTTCGCCCTCGCGTGGGGCGCGGTCGTCGCCGTGGCGACGACGACGCTCGTCCAGCCGTTCTTTCTGGAGGTCTTCGGTCCGCACCACGGCGGGCCCGACGACATGCGGCTCTTCCTCGCGACGGTCGAGGCGCCGTTCGTCGAGGAGACCGCGAAGGGCCTCGGCCTCCTGGTCCTGTTCCTCGCCGCGCGCAAGTACTTCGACGGCCCCGTGGACGGTGTGGTCTACGGCATGACGATCGCGGCGGGCTTCGCATTCACGGAGAACATCCTCTACTTCGGCCGGGCCTACGCGGGCGGGCCGGGCTCCACGGCGACCCTCGTGGTCATGTTCATGCTGCGAGGCATCTTCTCCCCGTTCGCCCACGCGATGTTCACGGGCTCGCTCGGCGCCGTCATGGGCTTCGCCGCGCGGCGCTGGAACGCCGGCCTCGGGATCGCGGCGTTCTTCGTGGGCCTCGTCCCGGCCATCCTGCTGCACCACCTGTGGAACAGCGGCGGCGATCAGTTCCTGCTCGTGTACGCGGCCGTCGAGGTGCCGCTGTTCGGCGCGGCGATCGCGGGCGTGTACCTCCTGCGAAGGGCCGACGCGCGGCTGACCCACCGGCGGCTCGCGGAATACGCGGCAGCGGGATGGTTCACTCCGCTCGAGGTCGACATGCTCGCGACCCCGCGCGGTCGCAGCGCGGGCCTGCGTTGGGCCGCGTCGCGCGGGCGGCGCAGCGAGATGCGCGCGTTCATCCGCGTTGCGACCGAACTTGCCTACACGCGCCAGCGCGCCGTGAGCGGGCGGGACCTCGCGGGCTACGTCCAAGCGGAGCAGGTGCTCCTCCGCGAAGCGGGCCGGCTTAGGGCCACCGTCGTGGCGCCCTGAACCGGCCCGCTTGCGTTTCGTGAGCCTCAGCCGCGCGCGCTTCAGGCCAGAAGCGTGGGCTTGAGCGTCTGGAGGGTTCCGAGGAGGCCGTTGACGAAGCCGGGCGAGTCGTCGGTCGACATGATGCGGGCGAGCGCGACGGCCTCGCTCACCGCGACGCCGTCCGGGACCTCGTCGTTGAACAGGAGCTCCCACGTGCCGATCCGCAGGATGATGCGGTCGACGGCGGGCATGCGCTCGAGGGTCCAGCCGCGCGCGTACGTCGTGAGGATCTCGTCGATCTGGACCTGCTTCGCGACGACGCCGGCCACGATCTCCTCCGTATAGGGGTTGATCTGCTGGTCCGTCCGCTCGACGCGCCGCTGGATGACCTCGGACGGCGCGACCGAGCGCTGCTCAGCCTCGAAGAGGATGTCGAGGGCCCGGCTCCGGGCCTTGCCGCGGGCACTCACTAGTCGTTGACACGTCCCAGGTAGTTGCCCTCGCGCGTATCGACCTTGACCCGGGTGCCGGTCTCGACGAAGAGCGGGACCTGGATCTCGTAGCCGGTCTCGAGCGTCGCGGGCTTGGTCCCGGCCGAGGATCGGTCGCCCTGGAGGCCCGGCTCGGTGTACGTGATCTCGAGGACAACGCTCGGCGGAAGTTCGATGTAGAGCGGCGCGCCCTCGTGCAACGCGATGAGCACCGTCTGGTTCTCGAGCATGAAGTGCGCGGCGTCACCCACAGCCTCGGAAGCGATGTGGATCTGGTCGTAGTCCTCCGTGTCCATGAACACGAAGTCCGAGCCGTCCTTGTAGAGGTACTGGTAGTCGCGGCGGTCAACAGTCGCCGTGTCAATCTTCGTGCCGGCGTTGAACGTGCGGTCCACCACCTTGCCCGACGTCACGTTGCGCAGCTTCGTACGGACGAACGCGCCGCCCTTGCCCGGCTTGACGTGCTGGAACTCGATGACGTTCCACAGCTGTCCGTCGAGGTTGAGGACGGTCCCGTTCTTGATGTCGTTGGTCGTAGCCACGTATCCCTCTCTTATCACCTGCCGCGGTCACGGCACCTCGAGGAGGGCGCACGCGGAAATCCGGGGACCATTCTACCTGTGCGAACAACCCGGCCGGCGCTGCCCGCACCGCTTGGGCGGCGGCGCGGCTCAGGAACCGCCGAAGCGCTCCTCGCGGGCCCGCCCGAGGGCGACAGTGCTCGAGTAGATGAGGCTCGCGTCTGCCGACGCCGCGACGCGCAGCTCGAGCGCCTTCGTGAAGGCGTCCTCGGCCGCGGCGAACTGGCCGCGCGAGAACTGGATCTTGCCGAGGTACTGGTGCACCATCGCCTCGCGCGGAGTGCCTTTGACCTCCGCGAGGATCTGCCGCGCACGCTCGAGCGCGCGGTCGTTGCGGTTCCCGAGCCGGAGGACGTCGAGCTCGAGCACCTTGAGCTGGAACGACTCGGGGTCGCGATACCGGGCCTCGACGATGAGCTCGGCGGCCTCGTTGACGTTCCCGCGCGCGAGTTCGACGACCGCGCGGTCCTCAAGGGAGCCGCTCGTCTCGAGTGCGGCTTGGCAGCGGTCCTCGTCGACGACGACGGCGTTGAGCGTCTCAGGATCGACGGCGATTCCCGGGAACCCAGCGTCCGGCCACTCGCGGCGGTCGATCATCATGAGGCGATCTCCTGGTACGCGGCAAAGAGGAGCGACGTGTCCGGGACCTCGAGGATCCCTGGCTTCGCGACGCCGTCGAGCACCACGAAGCGCAGGAGATCACCGCGCGACTTCTTGTCGCGCCTCATGCCATCCAGGAGGGCCTGCCAGCGGTCGCCGCGGTACGAAGTCGGGAGTCCCAGAAGCTCAAGGACGTGCCGATGCCGGTCCGCGACCGCGTCGTCGAGCCGGCCCACGCTGCGCGCGAGCTCCGCGGCGAACATCATGCCGACGCTCACCGCCGCGCCGTGCCGCCATTGATAGCGCTCCGCGAGCTCGATCGCGTGGCCGAGCGTGTGCCCGTAGTTCAGGATCTCGCGCCGGCCGCTCTCCTTGAGGTCGGTCGAGACGACGTCCGCCTTGACCGCGATGGCGCGCTCGATGAGTTCGCGGACCGTGTCCGAGCTCGCGTCCGTCGCGCCGTCGGTGTCCCGCTCCACGAGGTCGAGGATCTCGGGGTCGGCGATGAACCCGCACTTGACCACCTCGGCGAGGCCCGAGACGAGCTCGTTGCGCGGCAGCGTCGAGAGAGCGTCGAGATCCGCGAGCACGGCCGCAGGAGGGTGGAAGGCACCGACGAGGTTCTTGCCCTCGGCGGTGTTGATGCCGGTCTTGCCGCCCACCGAGGCGTCGACCATGCCGAGGAGGCTCGTGGGAAGGTGCACGACTCGGACGCCGCGGAGCCACGTGGCCGCGACGAAGCCGGCGACGTCGGTCACCGCTCCCCCGCCCACGGACACGATCGCGTCGGAGCGCGTGAAGTCGTTCTGCCCCAGGACCTGCCAGCAGAACGCGGCGACCTGGATGTGCTTGCCCTCCTCAGCGTCCGGGATCTCGGCCGTGAGGGCAGTGAACCCGTCCGCGGCGAGTGAGTCGCGCACGGCGTCGCCCGTGGCCCTGAGGGCGCGGGGATGGATCACGAGGACGCGCTTGACGCGCTCCCCGAGAATCGGGCCGAGGCGAGTCAGGAGCCCGCGGCCCACCACGACGTCGTAGTTCTCGTTCGGCTGGGCCCCCGTGACCTTGATGACCGTTGCATCGCCCTCGGGCCTGGATTCACTGTCGACGCTCACGCGTCAGCTCCTTTGCGCTGAAGTGTCAGCCGGCCCGCGACGGCGCGGGCCACCTCTTCCGCGGTGCCGCCGCCCGCGGAGATGCGGAGCGTGGCCACCGATTCGTACACGGGCCGACGCCGCTCCATGAGTTCCCTCCAGCTCCGCTCTGCCTCCCCGTGGAGGAGCGGACGGTCCTCGCTGCCCACGAGGCGGGGCGCGACGTCTTCCCAGCGCACCTCAAGGTACACGACGTCGTTCCCTGAGAGCAGTTCGCGCGTGTCGTCGCGCAGCACGGCGCCGCCCCCGAGCGCGAGCACGAGTCCGCCGGGATGATCCTCCGCCAGCGCGGTCGCGACGGCCTGAGCCTCGAGGGCCCGGAACCCCTCCTCGCCCTGGGCGGCGAAGATGTCGGGGATCGGGCCGTGCTCGGAGACCACCCGCACGTCGGTGTCGACGAACTCCGCCCCCAGGAGCCGTGCCAGCGCGGCGCCGACAGAGGACTTGCCGGACGCCATGGGGCCCATGAGGACCACCGCGCGCCCCGGGCCGAGGCGCGGCGCAGAAGGGGTCATCGCGCGACCGAGTCCATGGCCGCGGGAATGCTCTCGAGGAACGCGACAAGGTTGCGCTTGGTCTCCGCCACGGAGTCGCCGCCGAACTTCTCGAGCACGGCCTGCGCGAGCACGAGCGCGACCATCGCCTCAGCCACGACGCCCGCCGCGGGCACGGCACACACGTCCGAGCGCTGGTGGTGGGCCTTCGCGGCCTCGCCGGTCGCAATGTCGATCGTGCCGAGCGCCCGCGGAACCGTCGCAATGGGCTTCATGGCGGCGCGGACCCGCAGGACGTCTCCGATGCTCATGCCGCCCTCGATCCCGCCAGCGCGGTTGGACGTGCGCACGATCTTGCCGGACGCGTCGCGGACGATCTCATCGTGGGCCTGCGAGCCGCGGCGCGCGGCCGTGCGGAAGCCGTCCCCGACCTCAACGCCCTTGATGGCCTGAATGCCCATGAGCGCGCCCGCGAGACGCGCGTCGAGCCGGCGGTCCCAGTGCACGTAGCTTCCGAGTCCCGGGGGAAGGCCGTAGGCGAGGACCTCGACGACGCCGCCGAGAGTCTCGCCCTCCTTGTGGGCGGCGTCGACCTCCGCGACCATCGCCGTGGAGGTCTCGGGGTCGAAGCAGCGCAGCGGATCGGCGTCGAGCGCGGCGACGTCAGAGGGCAGCGGAAGCGGGGCGTCCTCGGGGGATGCGACGCCGGCGATCTGGGTCGTGTGGCTCACGAGCTCGATGCCGAGCTGACGCAGGAAGTTCGAGGCGACGGTGCCGAGCGCCACGCGCGCGGCCGTCTCACGCGCCGACGCTCGCTCGAGGACGGGGCGCGCCTCGTCAAAGCCATACTTCTGCATGCCCGTGAAGTCGGCGTGGCCTGGGCGCGGCCGCGTGAGCGGGGCGTTGCGCGCGAGGCCATCGAGCTCGGCGGCCTCGATGGGGTCGGCCGACATGACCTGCTCCCACTTGGGCCACTCGGTGTTGCCGACCTGGATCGCGACGGGGCCACCCTGTGTGAGGCCGTGGCGCACGCCCCCCACGAGCGTCACCTCGTCCTGTTCGAACTTCATTCGAGCACCGCGGCCGTAGCCGAGGCGACGACGCGCGAGCGCGCGCCGCACGTCCTCGCTGTTCAGCTCAACGCCAGCGGGAAGCCCCTCGACAATGCCCACGAGTGCCGGACCATGCGACTCCCCGGCGGTCAACCAACGCAACATGCCATCCATCCTGCCACGTAGGCGGTCTACCTCGTGCGCCGCGGGAGCCCGACTGAGTCGCACATCACATCTATGACTTCGCGCGTGCGGGCATCCTCTCGGCCCGTGAACAGGACGATCTGTTCGACCGCCTGGTAGACGAGCATCTCGAGGCCGTGCAGAACGTTCCCGCCCCGACCCGTCCACGCCGCCGCGAGGGCGCTCGGCCACGGGTCGTAGGCGGCGTCAAGCAGGACTCGGGGGCCGCCGTCGTCCGCGGAAAGGCCCGAAAGCTCGGCGCCGAGCGCGTCCGCCGCGCGCGGCGGGAGCGTGCTGATCGCCACGTCCGCGCCCGCGAGCGAGCGCGCGCCGCCGCCGATCGCCTCGATCGCGACCTCGAGGCCGAGCCGTTCGGCGAGCCCGATCGACTCGCCGGCCCGCTCGGGGCTGCGCACGAGGAAGCGCACCGACCGGGCGCCCAGCTCGGAAACGGCCGCGACCGCGGCAAGCGCCGTGTTGCCGCCGCCGACGACGACGGGGCTCACCGCGCGCTCGACGCCCGCGTGGCGGAACGCCTCGACGATTCCGGCGACGTCCGTATTGTGCCCCACGAGCGCGAGCCCGTCGCTGCGGTCGAACACGACCGTGTTGAGCGCGCCGAGGGAGATCGCGTGCCCCGCGAGGCGGTCGACGTGGGGCACGAGCGCGGACTTGAGGGGCATCGTCACGGACAGCCCGCACCATCCGGGCTCGTCCCGAACCCGCCCGACGAAGTCGCCGAGCTGGTCCGGGACGAGATCGAACGAGCCGTACTCGATGTCCTCGCCGAGCAGCGCGTAGGCGGCCCGGTGCAACGCGGGCGAGCGTGAATGGCCGATCGGGTGGCCGAGAACGGCCGCCCGTCGCCCTTCGGTCACTGACACTTCCCGGCGTTGGACGTGCACCACTGCTGGTACTGGGCCACGTAGCCCTGGTGCTCGGCGTACGTCTTCGCGAACTTCGTCTCGCCCGTGTCGAGATTGACCGTGACCCAGAACAGGTAGTCGTTCTGCGTCGGGTGGGCCGCGGCGGCCACGGCCTTCGAGCCCGGCGAGCCGATCGGTCCGGGCGGGAGCCCCGTGTGCGCGTACGTGTTGTACGGGTTGCTTCCGTCCTGCTTCTGGGCGTCCGTGAGCTGGACCGTCTTCGTGCCGAGGCCGTACGTGACCGTCGCGTCGGACTGGATGAGCCCGTTGGTCTGGTCGTTCGGCTTGAGGCGGTTGTAGACAGCGCCCGCCACGTTGCCGTAGTCGGCCTGCCCGCCTTCGGCCTGCACGATGCTCGCGACCGTGAGGACCTCATACTGCTTCGCGGGGTCCGTGATGCCGTCCTTCTTGAGCTCGTCCGTGGTCGTGGTGACGAGCTTCGCGAGGATGTCCTTCGGGGACGTCCCCACCGGCAGCTTGTACTCGCCCGGAGCGAGGTAGCCCTCGAGGTTCTTCGCGTTCGCGGGGAGGCCGAACTGGCCGGGCTGGGTGTTGAGCGCGTCGAGGTCCTTGCGGCTGGCGCCGGCGGCCTTGGCGATGGCGTCGAGCGAATCGCCCATCCGCATGCCAGCGCTGAGCGCGAAGTAGATCACCTTGCCGCCGCTGTCCTGCGCGAGGATCGCCGCGGCGTCGGACGCCTTCATCTGCTTCTTGAACGTGAAGTCGCCGGGGTGGAGGCTCGAGTTCGTGGACGCGAACGCCTTGAGGAACGTGTCGACATCGGCAATGACGCCTTGCTGCTGCATGTCCTGCGCGACGGCGCGGGGGCCGGAGCCGGGCTGGACCGTCACGACCACCTGGCCGGATCCGGGGCCCGGGTAGTCCGTGACCTTGTCCATACCGAGGATCGGCCGCAGGACCGCGGCGCCGACGAAGCTCGCGCCGACGATGAGGACGAGCGCGATGCCCATCGCGAGCAGGGCCTTGAACTGGCGGGACCACTTGGGCTTCGCCTTCACGACCTCAGCCGACGCGAAGACCGCCTCGTGGACCGTTGAGTCATTCGGCATGGCGTGCTCGATGCCGCCCGGCTCGATGCCGCCCTGCCCGGTGCCACCGTGGGCCGTGCCCTCGTGCCCGACGCCCCCGCCCAGCGCGGGCTCGGCCGGGACGGCGACGCCGAGACCGGCGTCGTGCCCCAGCGAATGATGGCCAAGCGCAGTCTCTCCGTGATGCCCGCCGGCTGAACCGTCGGGGATAGCGTCCCACGCCGAGCCCGAATCGCCGTGCTCCTCGGGCGGGAGCGCGTCTCCGCCCTGCGAGGCGGCCCGGACGGCCTCGGCGCGCCGAAGCACCGAGAGGCTGGGCGACTCCACTGTCGATACCGGCGCGGAGCCTGCTGCCGCGCGGCCGAACGCGGCGGCGCTCCCGAAGGCGGCGGCGCTTCCGGCCGTGACCCTCGGGCCCGGAGCCGTGGGCATGATCGGGTTCCTTGGTGCCGGGGCAGCCGTCGGCTGCTCGGGTGCCTGGGCGTCGGCCGGCTCAGTCCCGGTGTACTGGCCGCCGCCAACGCGCTGCTCGGCCTCGTAGACCGGCGCGCCCTTGACGGAGAGGTGGCTCGAGGACGCCGGCACGGGGGCCGGCCAGTCGGCGAGCGTCCGGCCACTGCGGGGTCGCGAACGCGGCGCGGGCGCGGCGGGCGGGGGCACCACCGGGAGGGCCGCCGCGGGCGGCACCGGCACCGGCCGTGTCGGGGCTGCGGGAGGCACGGACGACGGCGCGGGTGCGGCGGCGTCGTCGGGCGTCGCTGGCGCGCTCGGCCGCGCGAAAGGAAGCGGAACGTCGGCGCCTTCGGCCGTGGCGTCAGGCGTCGGAATAGTCGACGGTGGGCGGTACTCGGACGCCGTCGGCGGCCCCGACGGGATCGGGGTACCGCTGGTCGCGCCGAGCGCCCGCTGCTGGGTCTCGGATTCCGCACGTTCCTTGGACCTGAGCTCGCGACGAGTCAGGGGCCGTTCGTGCGTGGACCGGAAATCCGTGTCCTGAGGGTCCATCCTGGCTACGTACTCCTGTTCGGATCGTCACGGCGGATCCCCCCACCACGCTCCGCCGCGGGCGGCACAAGTTCACCGACGGCTCCGGCACCCCTTTTGAGCAGGTTCAGGGCCTGTTCGAGAATGCCGACTGCGGCCACTTGGTCTACCACTCTACGGTGGTCCCGTGTCGAGAGGCCAGCCGAGCGCAGGTTGCGATGCGCCTCGACGGTCGTGAACCTCTCGTCCACAAGCCTTACTTCGCACTCCGCTCCACTGTCGGCGAGAGCCGTCGCGAGGAGCCCCGCGAACGCCCGTGCCATGGCCGCGGAGGCCGATTCTGCGCCGCTCAGGCTCCGCGGCAGGCCGACGAAGACCTGCACGGCTCCCCGTTCGAGGGCCTCGCGGACCACAAGACGGACGTCACGATTCTTCTTGGCGTCGCGGTCCAGAGTCCGGACCGGGCTCGCGAGGATCCCGTCCGGGTCGCTGGCCGCGAGGCCTACCCGGACGGATCCGACATCCACTCCGAGCCGGACTCCGCGGGGGAATCCGGCTTCCTGGTCAGGGGTCGGGTGCGTCATAGGCCTGCCTCAGCGCGCCGCCACGGCCGCTGCCACGGCGCCGAGCGCCTCGACGACCTTGCTCGCATCGGTTCCGCCGCCCTGGGCCATATCGTCCTTGCCGCCGCCTCCGCCGCCCAGCACGCCCGCCGCGATGCGCACGAGCGCCCCGGCCTTGACGCCGGCCGAGCGGGCCGCCTCGTTGGTGGCCACGAGCACGGCCGGCCGGCCGTTCGCGACGCCCGCGACGGCGACCGTCGCGGCGGCGGCCCCGAGCCGGCCGCGGAGGTCGAGGGCGAGGCCCCTGAGCTCGTCCGCGGAGCCGATCTCGCCGGCGTCGTGGGTGATGAGGCGCACCCCGGCGACATCCTTCGCGGAGCCGACGAGCGCCGCCGCGGCCGCCGCGAGCTTCTCCTTGCGGAGCCGCTCGAGCTCCTTCTCGGCGCTCTTGAGCTTGGACAGCGTCGCGCCGATGCGCTCGGCGAGCTGGCCCGACGGGACTTTGAACATCTCGGTGAGCTCGGACACGAGGGCGCGCTCGGCGGCCTGATGGCGGAACGCATCGAGGCCCACGAACGCCTCGACACGGCGGTTTCCGGAACCCACGGACTGCTCGCCGAGGAGCGTGAGTGAACCGATGAGCGCGGTCGTGTCCACGTGCGTGCCTCCGCACAGCTCCATGGACCACGGACCGTTGATCTCAACGACGCGCACTCGCGAGCCGTAGTTCTCGCCGAAGAGCGCCATCGCACCGGCCGCTTTGGCCTCCGCGAGCGGCATTTCCGCCGTGTTGACGGTGAAGTTGTCGCGGATCGCGAGGTTGGCGACCTCTTCGATCTCGCTGCGCGCGGCGCCGCTGAGCTGTTCGCCCCACGCGAAGTCGAAGCGCAGGTAGCCCGCCTTGTTGAACGAGCCGCGCTGCACGGCCTCAGGGCCGAGGATCTGGCGCAGGGCCGCGTGGACGAGGTGCGTCGCCGTGTGGGCCTGCTCGGCGGCGTGGCGCCGCTCGCGGTCGACGGCGGTGCGCACGAAAGCGGTCTCCGCAAGTTCGCCCTCGCGCACGATCGCCTTGTGCACGCTGAGGCCCTTGACCGGGCGCTGCACGTCGAGGACCTCGACCACGAAGCCGTCGCCCGTGATGAGGCCCGTGTCCGCGGCCTGGCCGCCGGCTTCGGCGTAGAACGGGGTCTCCTCGAGCACGATCTCGATCTCCGTGCCAGTGGCCGCGCGATCGATGCGCGCGCCCTTCGCGAGCAGGCCGCGAATGCGGGACTCGCCGTCGAGCTCGGTGTAGCCGGTGAACACGGTCGGGCCCTCGGCGAGGAGCTCCTGGAACGCCGAGAGGTCGGCGTGGCCGCTCTTCTTCTCCTTGGCGTCCGCTCGGGCCCGCTGGCGCTGGTCCTCCATGAGTGTGCGGAAGCCGGCCTCATCGACCGCGACGCCGGCCTCTTCGGCCATTTCGAGCGTCAGGTCGATCGGGAAGCCGTACGTGTCGTGGAGCGTGAACGCCTCCTCGCCCGAGAGCCGCGTGCCCTCGGCCTTCGAGACCTTGACGGCCTCGTCGAGGCGAGCCGTGCCCGCGGCAATCGTGCGGAGGAACGCCCGCTCCTCGGCGTACGCGATCCGGCTGATGCGCTCGAAGTCCTTCTCGACCTGCGGGTAGACGCCCTTCATCGCGTCACGGGAGGCCGGGAGCAGCTCGGGCAGCACCGGCTTCTCGACACCCAGGAGGCGCATGGCGCGCACGGCCCGGCGGATGAGGCGGCGCAGCACGTAGCCGCGGCCCTCGTTCGACGGCGTGACGCCGTCCGCGATGAGCATGAGCGCCGAGCGCACGTGGTCGGCGACGACGCGCATGCGCACGTCATCCGTGTGGTGCGGGTCCTCGTCGGTCTCGGCGGACGTGTACTCCCGGCCGGAGAGCTCCGCGGCCCTGTCGATGACCGGGCGCACCTGATCGGTTTCGTACATGTTCTCGACGCCCTGGAGAATCATCGCGAGGCGCTCCATGCCGAGGCCCGTGTCGATGTTCTTCTTGGGCAGCTCGCCCACGATGTCGAACTCGACCTTCGAGCGCACGTTCTCGATCTGGTACTGCATGAACACGAGGTTCCAGATCTCGACGAAGCGGTTGTCGTCCGCCGCCGGGCCGCCCTCGATGCCGTAGGCGGGGCCCCGGTCGTAGTAGATCTCGGAGCACGGGCCGGCCGGGCCGGGCTGGCCCGTGGACCAGTAGTTGTCGCTCTTGCCCATGCGCTGGATGCGTTCGGCCGGGATGGACGTGTTCGCGAGCCACAGGCGCTCGGCCTCGTCGTCCTCCTCGTACACCGTGACCCACAGCCGCTCGGCAGGGAGTCCGTACCCGCCGTCGTCAACGCCCTTGGTGAGCAGTTCAAACGCGAACTTGATCGCGTCTTTCTTGAAGTAGTCCCCAAAGGAGAAGTTGCCGCACATCTGGAAGAACGTGCCGTGGCGGGCCGTCTTCCCGACCTCCTCGATGTCACCCGTGCGGATGCACTTCTGGACGCTCGTCGCGCGGGGGAACGGCGGCTCCTCGCGGGCGGTCAGGTACGGGATGAACGGGACCATGCCGGCCACGGTGAAGAGCAGGGACGGGTCGCTCGAGACGAGGGATGCCGAAGGGACGGCCGTATGCCCCTTGCTGACGAAGTAGTCGACCCAGCGTCGAGTGATCTCGTGCGACTTCATGGCCTGTGCTTCAACCCTTCCGAATTCCTCCCGGCGGCGCTCGTGTGTGCGCGCCGTGCGCGGCGCGCGAGTGCGCTGCCGCAATGTTCCATTGTGCCCCGATCGGGCGTTCCGCCGCGAACGACAGCGGTGCTCACGCGTCGAACCCGAGCCCCTTGCGCAGCTCCGCCTCGCGCTCCGCCATGCCGTGCCGGACCTGGTACGCAAACTGGGCCGCCGAGTCCACGAGCCGGCTCGCGGCCCGATTGAGCCCGCCGGGCTCCGACTCCGCCCGCAGCTGCTGAACCTTCCGGTAGGCAGCCGCGCCGATCACGCCGCCCACCGTGAGCCAGAAGAGACGCTTCATGCTGTACCCCGTCCGTATGCCGAACCATTCATGGGAATCTCCCCTACCGGCTGCGCCGGCCCGAGGGCTTCGTGCCGTCACTTCGCTGGGACCACGCCGCCCGAACCCCGTACGTGAACGAGGCGACCTTGACAAGCGGCGAGCCGACCGTGGCCGCGACGAGGGACGAGAGGGCCGAGACGTTCGCGGTGGCGTCCGAGACATTGGCCGCGATGCCGTCCACCTTCTTGAGCTGCTCGTGCGTGGTGGAGACCGTCGAGGTGACCTCGTCCAGGAGCGGAGTGGCACCGTCGGCGAGCGTCCGGATCGAGCCGCGCAGCTCGTCGAAGACCTTGCCGAGCTTGACGATCGGCACGGCGAGCAGCGCGACGAGCACCGCGAAGACGCCAGCGGCGATCAGGCCGGCGATGTCGGACCCGGACACGTTTCCTCCTCACGGGGCGCCGTGCGGCGTCCCTTGGTTACCTTACGGCACATAACGGGGACATAACGCGAAAGGAGCCCGCGGCATGCTGCCACGGGCTCCCCGCTGCTCGGCCAGAAGGCCGGGCCGAATCAGCGCGCGTAGTACTCGACGACGAGCTGCTCTTCGCAGGTCACGGGGACCTCGGAGCGCTTCGGGCGGCGGACCAGGCGGGCCTGAAGGGCCTCGAGCTTGACGTCGAGGTACCCGGGAACCGCGGGAAGAACGTCGCGGTGGGCACCGGCGGCGGCAACCTGGAACGGCGCCATCGTCTCGGACCGCTCGTGAACGCTGATGAGCTGGCCCTCGGCGACGCGGAACGACGGGCGGTCGACGCGCTGGCCGTCCACCGTGATGTGGCGGTGCACCACGAGCTGGCGGGCCTGTGCGATGGTGCGGGCGAAGCCGGCACGCAGCACGAGGGCGTCAAGACGCATCTCGAGAAGCTCGATGAGGTTCTCACCGGTCAGGCCCTTGGTGCGCTTGGCCTCTTCGAAGGCACGCGCCATCTGCGCCTCGCGGATGCCGTACTGGGCGCGGAGACGCTGCTTCTCGCGAAGGCGGACGGCGTAGTCCGAGTCCTGCTTCTTGCGGGCGCGGCCGTGCTCACCGGGGCCGTACGGGCGGCGCTCCATGTACTTGGCGGCCTTGGGGGTCAGGGCGATACCGAGAGAACGCGAGAGTCGCGTCTGACGGCGTGCACGAGTGCTCGACACGTGTGTCCTTTCGTTTGCGGCGGTTCATGGATCCTGGCCTCCAGGAGGGAGAGCTGCGGCCCGCTGCTGCCTTGAGCTGCCGTCCGGGTGTTCCTGCCAGAGAACAGGGGGTACCCACAACGTGCCAGACGGTCATTTAGCTTATCACGAGCCGCGAATGATCGAGCGCAGCCGTTCGAGCCGGGCGGCGATGTCCCGCTCCGCACCATTGCCCGTCGGGACATAGTAGTCCTTGCCCACGAGGTCGTCCGGCGCGTACTGCTGCTTCGCAACGCTGTGGGGTGCGTCGTGCGAATAGACATAGCCGGCGCCGTGCCCGATCCGTTGGGCGCCCGAGTAATGGGCGTCGCGGAGGTGTGCGGGGATGCCCGTCCCGAGGCCCGCCCGGACGTCGGAGATCGCCGCATTGATGCCCATGTAGGAGGCGTTCGACTTCGGCGCGGTCGCAAGGTGGACCACTGCCTCCGCGAGCACAATCCGTCCCTCGGGCATGCCGATGAGCTGGACGGCCTGGGCGGCCGCGACCGCCGTCTGCAGCGCGGTCGGGTCTGCCATGCCGATGTCCTCGGCGGCCGAGATGATGAGCCGCCGGCCGATGAACCGCGGATCCTCCCCCGCCTCGATCATCTTCGCGAGGTAGTGCAGCGAGGCGTCGACGTCGGAACCGCGGATGGACTTGATGAACGCGCTGATGACGTCGTAGTGCATGTCGCCCTGGCGGTCGTAGCGGACCGCGTGCACGTCGAGCGCCTTCTCCGCGTGCCGCACCTCAACGGTGACGGGCTCGCCTCCCGCGGCCTCGCCGTCGTCCCTTGGCGAAGCCTCGTCGAGGGCGACGGCGGCCGCCGCCTCGAGCGCTGTGAGGGCCCGGCGCGCGTCGCCCCCGGCGAGGCGCACGAGGTGATCGGCGGCGTCGTCCGAAAGCACGACGGCGCCCGCGAGCCCGCGCGCGTCGGTCACCGCGCGCTCGAGGAGGCCGTGGATGTCCGCCTCGGTGAGCGGCTGGAGCGTGAGGAGGAGCGAGCGGGACAGGAGCGGGGAGACCACCGAGAACGAGGGGTTCTCCGTCGTGGCCGCCACGAGCACGACCCAGCGGTTCTCGACGCCGGGCAGGAGCGCGTCCTGCTGCGCCTTCGTGAAGCGGTGGATCTCGTCAAGGAAGAGGACAGTCGTGATGCGATGGAGGTCGCGGGCCGTGAGGGCCTCGTCCATGACCCGGCGCACGTCCTTGACGCCCGCGGTGATCGCCGAGAGCTCGACGAACTTGCGCCCCGGACCGCGCGCGATCACGTGGGCGAGCGTCGTCTTGCCGGTGCCCGGCGGACCCCACAGGATGACCGAACTCGGCCCGGTCGGGCCACCCGAGGCCTCCGCCCCGGCCGCGAGCTGGCGCAGCGGCGAGCCTTGGCCCAAGAGGTGCTGCTGGCCAACGACCTCGTCGAGGCTCCGGGGCCGCATCCTCACTGCGAGGGGGCTGCGCGGCGCTTCCCGGCCGGAGCGCCCCAGCCGCCCGGGCGGGTTCCCGGGGCGAGGGGACACGTCCCCGCCATCGTCGTCGCCTGCGGGCTCGAGCCCGAACAAGTCTTCCATGACCCGTGCGTGCGCCGGGCTCAGGCGCCCGCTGCCTCGCCCTTGCCCTTGGCGGTCGGCTTGAAGTCCACGCCGGCCTCCTTGCGCTGCTCGGGCGTGATGGGCGCGGGCGCGGCCGTGAGCGGGTCGTAGCCGTTGCCGGTCTTCGGGAACGCGATGACCTCACGAATTGAGTCGACGCCCGCGAGGAGGGCGACCACGCGGTCCCAGCCGAACGCGATACCGCCGTGCGGCGGGGCGCCGTACTTGAATCCCTCGAGGAGGAAGCCGAACTTCTCCTGCGCGGCCTCGTGGTCGATGCCCATGACCTTGAAGACGCGCTCCTGGACGTCGCGCTGGTGGATACGGATCGAGCCGCCGCCGATCTCGTTGCCGTTACACACGATGTCGTACGCGTAGGCGAGCGCGCTCCCCGGATCGATGTCGAAGGAGTCCATGAACTCTGGCTTGGGTGACGTGAACGCGTGGTGCACGGCCGTCCAGGCCGAGTAGCCGAGCGCGACGTCGCCCGAGGCGACGGCCGATTCGCTCGACTCGAAGAGCGGCGCGTCGACAACCCACACGAACGCCCAGCCGTTCGGGTCGATGAGTCCCGTGCGGTGCCCGATCTCGACGCGCGCGGCGCCAAGCAGCGCGCGCGACGACGACGTCTCGCCCGCCGCGAAGAAGATGCAGTCCCCGGGCTGGGCGCCGACCGCGGCCGCGAGGCCTTCACGCTCGGACTCGGTGAGGTTCTTGGCCACGGGGCCCGCGAGCTCGCCGTCCTCCTTGAAAAGGACGTAGGCGAGCCCCTTCGCACCGCGCTGCTTGGCCCACTCCTGCCACGCGTCGAGGGTGCGACGCGCCTGCGACGCGCCGCCCGGCATGACCACGGCACCGACGTAAGGCGCCTTGAACACGCCGAACGTCGTGTCCTTGAAGTACTCGGTCAGGTCGGTGAGCTCGAGTCCGAAGCGCAGGTCCGGCTTGTCGGAGCCAAACTTCGCCATCGCCTCCGCGTAGGTCATGCGCGGGATCGGCGTCTGGACCTCGACGCCCGCGAGCTTCCAGACGGCCGCGACGATCCGCTCGCCGAGGGCAATGATGTCCTCCTGGTCCACGAAGCTCGCCTCAAGGTCGAGCTGGGTGAACTCCGGCTGGCGGTCGGCGCGGAAGTCCTCATCGCGGTAGCAGCGGGCGATCTGGTAGTACTTCTCGATTCCGCCGACCTGGAGGAGCTGCTTGAACAGCTGCGGCGACTGCGGGAGCGCGTACCACGAGCCCGGCGCGAGGCGCGCGGGGACGAGGAAGTCGCGCGCGCCCTCGGGAGTCGAGCGCGTGAGCGTCGGCGTCTCGACCTCGATGAACCCCTCGTCGTGGAGCAGCTCGCGCGCCACGCGGTTGGCCTCCGAACGGAGGCGCATGGCCCGCGCGGGGCCGGGCCGGCGCAGGTCCAGGTAGCGGTGGCGGAGGCGCGCCTCCTCGCCGACCTCGACGTGCTCGTCGACCTGGAACGGGAGCGGATCGGCGCTGTTGAGCAGCGTCACCTTCTGGGCGATGACCTCGATCTCGCCCGTCGCGAGGTGCGGGTTCTCGTTGCCCTCGGGACGCCGTTCGACCGTGCCCTCGATCTGCAGCACGAACTCGTTGCGGAGCCCGTGGAAGACCTCCTCTTCGCGCACGACGACCTGGGCCACGCCCGAGGCGTCGCGAAGGTCGACGAACGCCACCCCACCGTGGTCACGGCGGCGGGCCACCCAGCCCGCAAGGGTGACGGTCTGTCCAATGTGCTCGGAACGGAGAGAACCGAGGTCATGTGTGCGCAGCACAACGCTCCTCTTCAAACATGTCGGATTTCCCTGAGAGTCTACCCGCCGGCCTTGGGCCTCAGGCCTCGGCGGGGGCGGCCCGGCGGATCTGAGGCACGACGTCCTCGGCTGGCGGCATCCACGTGGCCGGGTCCGCCGCGAGTTGCTCGCCCGAACGGATGTCCTTGACCTCGTGCCCGCCGTCGTGGTGCATGAACCACACAAACGGGATCCCGCGCCGGTCCGCGTACTTGATCTGCTTGCCGAACTTCTCCGCCGACGCCGCGACCTCGGTCGCGATCCCGCGCCCGCGCAGCTGTGCCGCGACGCTCTGTGCGGCCCCCCACGACGCGTCGTCCGAAAGGGCCACGAGCACGGCCGTGGGCACCGAGCGGCTCGCGACGGCGAGATCGGCGGCCAGGATGCGGCTCACGAGCCGGGTGACACCGACCGAGAGGCCCACGCCCGGGAACTTGCGGTTCCCCTTCGTGGCGAGCGCGTCGTAGCGTCCGCCCGAGCAGATTGAGCCGAGGTGCTCGTGGCCCACGAGGACGGTCTCGTAGACCGTGCCGGTGTAGTAGTCGAGGCCACGCGCGATGCTGAGGTCCGCGATGACCGTGCCCGGGGCCACCGCCGACGCCGCCGCGATGACCTCCTCGAGTTCGGCCAGGCCCTCTTCGAGGAGCTCGTCCTCGACGCCCAGATCGCGCACCCGCTGCACGAACGAGGTGTCCTCGGTGCGGATCGAGGCGAGCTCGAGCGCGGCCTTGGCCTGTTCGGGGGTCGCGCCGAGCTCCTCATGGAGTAGTTCCGCGACGCGCTCGGGCCCGACCTTCTCGAGTTTGTCGATGCTGCGCAGCACCCCGGCCGTGTCCGTGAGGCCGATCCCGCGGTAGAAGCCCTCGGCGAGCTTGCGGTTGTTGACCCGCAGACGGAACGCCGGAATAGGAAGCGCGGAGAGCGCCTCCACGATCACGAGCGCGAGCTCGACGTCGTAGCGGAACGGGAGCGTCCCGTCGCCCACGACGTCGATGTCCGCCTGGGTGAACTCACGGGCGCGGCCCTCCTGCGGGCGCTCGCCGCGCCAGACCTTCTGGATCTGGTAGCGGCGGAACGGGAACGCGAGGTATCCGGCGTTCTCGACCACGTAGCGCGCGAACGGAACCGTGAGGTCGAAATGCAGGGCGAGGGCGTTGGCGTCCGACTTCGTCGCGGAGTCCTCGTCGTCCTGGAGGCGGCTCAGGCCGTACACCTCTTTGTCGATCTCCCCCTTGCGCAGGAGCTGACCCACGGTCTCGACAGCCCGGGTCTCGATCGACGAGAAGCCGTGGAGCTCGAACGTCCTCCTGAGCGTGTCGAGCACGTGGAGCTCCACCAATCGCTCCTGCGGAAGCCACTCGGGGAATCCGGACAGCGAGGCGGTACGTGCCATGGGGTGAGTACTCCTTGCGAGGGTGACGGCGTGGTGAGAATGACGCTGCAAAAAATGCCAGCCTGCGTAGACTGGCTGATGCCCAAGTTTATGCGGTAGCCAGGGAGGTCAGTCCGCGTGTCGAAGCGCAACGCCCAGGAGGCGCGCCGTCGCGTGCAGCTCATGGAGGCCAAGCAGGAGCTGCGCCGAGGCCACGAGGCCCGCCGACGGCGGGACAACGTCATCGCGTCGGCCGCCGTCGTCGTCGCGGTCGCGCTCGCCGGCGTCCTGCAGGGCACGGTGTTCGCGTCCAATCCGACGGCCGCCGACTATGAGGCGGTCAAGGCCGGCCTTAACAACCCCAGCGCCAGCGCGAGCGCGAGCCCCAGCGCGGCGCAGACCAACGCCCCGGGCGTCCCTGCCGCGAGCACGGCCGCGGGGAAGACCTTCACCGGGAGCCTTGTGCTCAATGGCTCGACGCTCGGCGTCCAGATCGACGGAACGGCGGCCCCGCAGGCCGCGGCCGTGTTCAAGTCCCTCGCCGACCAAGGCACGCTCAAGGGCCGCGTGTGCCACCGGCTGACCACGAGCGCGACGGCGGCGATCCTTCAGTGTGGCGCCGCGGACGCGACCGGCAAGTCGGACGCGAGCTACACGTGGGGCCCGCTCGAGAACACGCCCAAGGACCAGAAATATCCCGCGGGGACGATCGCCGTGGCCCGGACCTCGAACAACGCGTACGGCAACGGCCAGCAGTTCTTCATCACGTACAAGGATTCGACGTTCCCCAATGACTCGGCGGGCGGCTACACGGTCGTGGGCCATGTCACGTCCGGCCTCGACGTCGTCTCAAAGATTGCCGCAGCGGGCGTCGCCCCGGGCGGAAGCTCAGCAGATGACGGGGCTCCCGTGACTCCAGTCACGATAGACTCGTTCACACTGAACTAAGCAGCGGGCACGCGCCCGCACTCCAGTCCACACCAAGCGAAAGAACTTCTAGCGGTGACCGAAAGTCAGAAACCCGACGACACCGCAGCTCCCGAGGCTGCGCCCGTTCCCTCCGCCCCCTCTCCCGCGGCGTTCGCCAAGGCGAAGCCGAGCCCCGTTCCCGCCGCCCCAGCGGCTGCACCCGCCGCTCCCCCGGCCGCCACGCCGGTCAACCTCGACGAGGCCCGCAAGTGGAGCCGCGTCGAGGGAGACGGGCACGTCTTCCTGACGATCGGCGACGACGAGCACCCCGTGGGGCAATACCCGGGCGTCTCCGAGGACGAGGCTCTCGCGTACTTCGCGAGGAAGTTCGAGGATGTGCTCGCCCAGATCGCCCTGCTCGAGCAGCGGGTGACGTCGCACGCAGCCGCGGGTGACGTGCGCAAGGCGGCCGGCCACCTGCGGGCGCAGCTCGCGGAGCGCGCGATGGTCGGCGACGTACTCGGCGCCGAGGCCCGCCTCGACGCCCTCGAGGCGGCCCTCGTCGAGGCCGAGGCAGAGCAGAAGGCGGCGCACGACAAGGCGCGGGCCGAGGAGCTCGCCACCCGCGAGGCCATCGTCGCCGAGGCCGAGGAGATCTCCGGCCAGGACCCACAGCGCACGCAGTGGAAGACGAGCGGTGCGCGGATGAACGAGCTGTTCGACGCCTGGAAGAACTCGCAGAAGTCGGGCCTTCGCCTCGGTCGCTCCGCCGAGGACGCCCTGTGGAAGAGATTCCGCGCCGCGCGCACACAGTTCGACCGGCACCGCCGCGCGTACTTCTCGCAGCTCGACAGCGCGAACGCCGCCGCGAAGACCGTCAAGGAGAGCCTCATCGCGGAGGCCGAGGCGCTCCAGACCTCGACCGAGTGGGGCTACGCCGCGGGCGAGTACCGCCGCCTCATGGACGAGTGGAAGGCGGCGCCGCGCGCGAACCGCAAGGAGGACGACGCGCTGTGGGCTCGCTTCCGCGCCGCCCAGAACGTCTTCTTCGAGGCCCGCAAGTCGGCCAACGCGGCGATCGACCGCGAGTTCTCGGAGAATCTGGCGGTCAAGGAGGCCCTGCTGGCCGAAGCGCAGCAGATCCTTCCGATCACGGACGTCGCGACGGCCAAGAAGGCGCTCCAGTCCGTCCGCGATCGCTGGGAGGAAGCGGGCAAGGTCCCGCGCGGCGACATGGGTCGCATCGAGGCCGGTCTCCGGAAGGTCGAGGACGCGATCCAGCACGCCGAGAACGAGAACTGGCGCCGCACGGATCCTGAGATCCAGGCGCGCACGGACTCGGCCCTCTCGCAGCTCGAGGCGTCGATCGCGAGCCTTCGCGACGATCTCGCCGCCGCGGAGAACTCCGGCAACGCCCGCGAGGCCGCCAAGGCGCGTGAGGCGCTTGAGGCCCGCGAGTCGTGGCTCGAGACGCTCCGGAAGTCGGCGAGCGAGCTCGGCTAAGCGCCCCGCGCATGACATGAGGCCCCGTCGCCGTCCCTTCCTGGGCGGCTGCGGGGCCTCACGGTTATCCACAAGCTGGCCCCGGCGGTCGCGTGGCTGCGTCGGTTCGGGGAAGGATGGCGGTTATGCACTCCCCACCCGGCCGCCCCAACCCGCCGTCGGCCTCGCCGACCACGATCCTCACCCCAGGGCGCCCCTTCTCGCCTGCCGAGCTCCAGGCCATGACGAACGACGGCGTGCTTCGCCTGCTTGTCGGCGATGCGTACGCGCCCGCGGCGGCTCCCCTCACGCCCGAGCTGAGGGCGACGGCCCTCGCGACCGTCTACGAACCTAGGCTCCGGACGCGCACGGTCGTCGGCCGCCAGTCCGCGGCATGGATCTACGGGTGCGCCCCCGCGCCGCCCCTCCCCGTGTTGCTCGTTCCGGCACCGCGCCGGCTCTCCGCGGCCCGCAAGGCACGCGGCGTCCTCGTCCACGAGGTATGGCTTGGCGAGTTCGACATCATCGAACTCGGGCCGCTCCTGGTCACTAGTCCCCTGCGCACCGCGGTTGACCTCTCAATGCACGGCGAGAGCCCCATCGCCTCGGTGACGCTCAGGAGGCTGCTCAGCCGTCCCGGGCTCGGCCTCACGCCGTCGCTCGTCTCACGCGCACTCGACGCGCTCCCCCGGCAGCCGCGCAAACAACGCGGCCGCGAGGTCATCGCGACCCTGCTCCGCGAGACGCAGCGCGCGCCCGCGTGAGGCTAAGTGCGGCGGCGGTTCCCCGTGGTGCGGTAGACGTCGAACACGCCGTCGATGCGGCGGACGGCGCTCAGGACGTGGTTCAGGTACTTCGGATCGCCCATCTCGAACGCGAAGCGGGAGAGCGCGAGCCGGTCGCTCGAGGTGTGGACGTGGGCGGAGAGGATGTTGACGTGGTTCTCCGCGAGGACCCGAGTGACGTCCGAAAGGAGGCTCTTGCGATCGAGGGCCTCGACCTGGATCTCGACGAGGAAGACGCTCGACTGAGTCGGCGCCCACTCGACCTCGACAATCCTGTCCTGCTGCGCGCGGAGTCCCGCGGCATTGGTGCAGTCGGTGCGGTGGACCGAGACCCCGGATCCACGCGTGACGAATCCGAGGATCGGATCGGGCGGAACGGGCGTGCAACATCGCGCGAGCTTGACCCACACGTCGTCGACGCCCTTGACGATGATGCCCGAATCCGAATAGCGGGGCGGCGCGGGCGTGGTCGCGGCGATCGTCTCGGCGATGTCCTCGGCCGTGCCAGCGGCGCCGCCGAGGCTGTCCACGAGCTTCTCGACCACCGACTGCGCAGAAGCGTGGCCGTCGCCGATGCCCGCGTAGAGCCCTGCGATGTCCTGGTAGCGGAACTCCTGCGCGACCGCGAGGAGCGCGTCGTGGCTCAGGAGGCGCTGAAGCGGGAGGTTCTGCTTGCGCATCGCGCGCGTGAGCAGCTCCTTGCCCTTGTCGATAGCCTCCTCGCGCCGCTCCTTGCTGAACCACTGCCGAATCTTGTTGCGCGCGCGGGCGCTCTTGACGAAGTTCTGCCAGTCCTGACTGGGCCCCGCGCCCTCCGCCTTCGACGTGAAGATCTCGACGACGTCGCCGTGGTTGAGTTCGCTGTTGAGGGGGACGAGCTTGCCATTGACGCGCGCGCCGATGGTCCGATGCCCCACCTCGGTATGGATCGCGTAGGCGAAGTCGACCGGCGTCGAGCCGGCGGGCAGCGCCATGACCTCGCCCTTGGGAGTGAAGACGAAAACCTCGCGGGCGTTGATCTCGAAGCGCAGCGAGTCGAGGAACTCGCCGGGGTCGGAGGTCTCCTGCTGCCAGTCGACGAGCGACCGGAGCCAGCCCATCTCCGCGGCCCTGCCGTCCGGCGCGTGCGAGTTCCGGTTCGGTTGGTCCTTGTACTTCCAGTGGGCAGCCACGCCGTACTCTGCACGCCGGTGCATCTCATGCGTCCGGATCTGGATCTCGACCGGCCTGCCGTTGGGCCCGATGACCGTCGTGTGCAGCGACTGGTACATGTTGAACTTCGGCATGGCGATGTAGTCCTTGAACCGCCCGGGAAGAGGGTTCCACCGCGCGTGCATCGCGCCCAGAACGGCATAGCAGTCGCGCACCGAATCGACCAGGATGCGTACGCCCATGAGGTCGTTGATGTCGTCGAATTCCTTCTGGCGGACGATCATCTTCTGGTAGATCGAGTAGTAGTGCTTCGGGCGGCCCGTCACCTCGGCGCGGATCTTGCTGGACCGGAGATCCTCCGCGATCTGGTCCCGGATCACGCCAAGCTGCTTCTCGCGCTCGGGGGTGCGCGCGCCGACCATCCGCACGATCTCCTCGTACACCTTCGGGTACAGCGCCGCGAACGAGAGGTCCTCGAGCTCCCACTTGATCGTGTTCATGCCGAGCCGGTGGGCCAGCGGGGCGAAGATCTCAAGCGTCTCGCGCGCCTTGCGGGCCGAGGACTCCGGCGAGACGAAACGCCATGTCCGCGCGTTGTGCAGACGATCGGCGAGCTTGATGACGAGGACGCGGATGTCCTTGGCCATCGCGACGACCATCTTGCGGACCGTCTCAGCCTGCGCCGCGTCGCCGAACTGAACCTTGTCGAGCTTCGTGACCCCATCCACGAGCATCGCGACCTCGGGGCCAAAATCCTTGCGGAGCTGATCGAGGGTGTAGGAGGTGTCCTCCACCGTGTCGTGCAGGAGCGCCGCCGCGAGGGTCGTGCCCGTCATGCCGAGCTCCGCGAGGATCGTCGCGACCGCCACCGGATGGGTGATGTACGGATCGCCGCTCTTGCGCTTCTGCCCCTGGTGGCTGCGCTCGGCGACCTCGTAGGCGCGCGTGATGAGCTCGAAGTCCTCGCGCGGATTGTTGGCGCGAACGGTCCGCAGAAGCGGCTCGAGGATGGGCGAGTGGGCGGAGACTCCGCGCCCCGTGAGTCGAGCAAGGCGCGAGAAGGTCCGGTCGCGGCGGCCCAGGAGCGGGCGTTCGAGGAGGCTGTTGCCGCCGAGTGGCGCGTCGGGTTCGGCGGGCTCCGCGGAGGGGGCCGGGTCCGGCGGACCGTCCTGCTCAGGCGTCGCGGGCACCGCGGACGACGGCGCGGGGTGCTGCGAGGGGGCGGGCGGCCGTTGGGCGTGCGCAACCCCCGGCTGACCGGTTCCGACTGATCCCGCGGACTGCGGGCCGCCTGACCGGGCCGGCACGGGCGTCGGGCGTTCCTCCAAGCAAGCCTCCTGAACGGCCTAAGAATTCATTCAGTCTATGCCTGTACGAACATGCCGCAGAATCCCGCCCATTCCCCCGCACAGCAAGCGTTCGCGGAGAGCGTCGTCGACGCGCCCCGCGAACACCCGGCTGCTGCGTCAGGCAGTCGGGTCGGCGGGCTGCAGCTCGCGCCGGGCCTCGACCTTCTCGGCCTGCTTGACGAGGTCCGGCTCGCGCTC
Organism: Sinomonas sp. P47F7; assembly: GCF_049332655.1. Lineage (GTDB taxonomy): Bacteria > Actinomycetota > Actinomycetes > Actinomycetales > Micrococcaceae > Sinomonas. The sequence continues at coordinate 2,461,103 of NZ_CP186327.1, forward strand.
GCGCAGCCACGCGTACATCGGGGCCGCGATGAAGAGCGTCGCCGCGGTGCCGACGAGGATGCCGACGAAGAGGGCCAGGGACAGGTCGCGGAGCGTGCCTGCGCCGAGGAGCCCAGCACCGATGAACAGGATCGCGGCGACCGGGAGGACGGCGACCATCATCGTGTTGATCGATCGGACGAGCGTCTGGTTGACCGCGAGGTTGACCTCCTCGGCAAACGTCCGGCGCGAGGACGTCTTGACGTCCGCCGTGTTCTCGCGGATCTTGTCGAAGACCACGACCGTGTCGTACAGCGAGTAGCTCAGGATCGTGAGGAACCCGATGATCGCCGACGGCGAGACCTCGAAATCGCTGATCGCGTACACGCCCTCCGTCACGAAGATGGTCACGATCATGCCGGTGAGCGCCGAGAGCGACATCTTCCACGTGCGGAAGTACAGGGCCATGAGCACGGCCGCGAGCCCCACGAAGACCACGAAGCCGAGGAGCGCCTGGTTCGTGACGTCAGCGCCCCACGTCGGGCCGATGAACGTCGAGGTCACCTTGTCCTGGGACACCCCGTACGCCGAGGCGAGCTTCTCCTTGACCTGGAGAGTCTCGGTGTCCGTGAGCTGATCCGTCTGGACCTGGATCGTGCCGCCCGCGACGTTCGTCACGCGGGGGGCAGCCCCAGCGACCACCGAGTGGACCGCGTTCTGACCGGGCACGGTGTCCGAGGTCTTGGTCTGCGAGACCGTGAACTGCGAACCGCCGCGGAAATCGATGCTGAGATTGAACCCGCCCCTCAGGATCGGCACGACGATCGCGACGATGATTGCGGCCGCGGCGACGAGGAACCAGATCCTCTTCTTGCCGACGAAGTCGTACGATCGCTTCCCGGAGTAGAGCTCGTTGCCGAAGCGGGCGAGGGCTGTCGTCGACATCAGTTCTCCTCCTGGGAGCGCTCGGTGCGCTGGCCGGACTTGCCGGCGGCCGCGAGATCAGACTTCCCGCCGTTTTCGGCGGCCGCGGCGCGACGCTCGGCGATGGTCATGCGGCGGCCAGCCTCGGCCGCAGCGGCGGCGTTCTTCGGCTTGAGCGTTGACCGCGCGGCTTCGGACGCCTCGCGGAGTCGGCCTGCTCCCCGGTAGAGCGGAACGGCCCCGAGCTGTACGGGGTCGAGGCCCGAGAACCGGTGGCCCTCGCCGAAGAACTTCGTCCGGGCGAGAAGCTGCAGCGTCGGGTGCGTGAACATGAACACGACGATGAGGTCCGCAATGGCCGTGAGGCCGAGCGTGAACGCGAAGCCGCGCACGTTGCCCACGGCGACGAAGTACAGCACCACGGAGGCGAGGAGATTGACGGCCTTCGAGGCAAGAACCGTGCGCTTGGCCCGCTTCCAGCCGTTCTCGACGGCGGAGACGAGTCCCCGCCCCTCGCGGAGCTCGTCGCGGATGCGTTCGAAGTACACGATGAACGAGTCCGCTGTCTGACCGATCGCGACGATGAGGCCCGCGACGCCGGCGAGCGAGAGCCGGTAGTTCTGGGTCCACCCCAAGATCGAGATCGCGAGGTACGTCAGGAGGCCGGCGACGACGAGCGAGAAGATCGTCACGAAGCCGAGCGCCCGGTACTGGAAGAGCGAGTACACCACGACGAGCAGGAGTCCGATCGCGCCCGCGAGGAGTCCCATCTGGAGCTGCTCGGTGCCGAGCGTCGCGGAGATCTGCTCCTCGCTCTGGATGTCGAAGCTGATCGGCAGGGCGCCGAAGCGCAGCTGGTCGGAGAGCGTCTGCGCGCTCGACTGCGTGAAGCTGCCCGTGATCTGCGGGTGGCCGTCGGTGATGACCGCGAGGGCCTGCGGAGCCGAGAGCACCTTGTCGTCGAGCACGATCGCGAACTGCGCGCGCGGGTCGGCCCCACTCGTGCTGCCGGCAGCGACGTAGAAGCCGTTGAGCCGCTGCGTTACGTCCTTGAACTTCTTCGTGCCGTCGGCATTGAACTGGATGTTGACGGCCCACTGGTTCGTGACCGAGCCCTGCTGGCCCTGCACGAGCCCATACGTCGAGCCGGAGATGTCCGCGCCGGGAATCTCGACCGGGCCGAGGAGGTACTTCACGGCCTGGCCCCCGGACGCCGCCGGCTGGCACGTCACGAGGGGCTTCGCCGGATCGGAGCGCTGCGTCGTCTCGGCCTGCGGCTGCGTGCAGTCGAGCGCCTCGTACTGCTTGTAGAGATCGGCGGTGATCCAGTTCGTGTCGCTCGCGTTGGTCGGCGCCGCGGTCGGGTTCGGGAGCTGCGCGTCGGGCAGGAGCTTGTCCTTCGCGACGGCCGCCGGATCGCCAGCGGTCAGGACCGGACGGAAGTTCATGTCCGCCGAGGCCTGGATGAGCTGTCGTGTCTGCGCGGACGGGGTCCCCGGAAGGCTGACCACGACGTTGCGGCTCGACTGGGTGCTGATCTCGGCTTCGGACACGCCCGAACCGTCAACGCGCTGGCGGATGATCTCGACGGCCTGATTGAGCTGGTCCTGGGTCACGGCTCCGCCGCCCGTGACCTTCGGGGCCAGGATCATCTGCGTGCCACCCTCGAGGTCAAGCGCGAGCTTTGGCGCCCACGAAGCTTGACTGGCCAAGACACCACCGCCGAGAACGGAGACGAGGGCAACAAAGAGGACAACGAGCCAGATGACGGTCCTGAGTCCCGGCCGCTTCGTGCGGGATCGAGCCATGGGTTGCTAACTCCTGATGGGGACGACGTCCGCGGCCGGACGGACCGGACGCGGACGAGGATGGTGAGACTCTACTTGCCTTCGCCTTCGAGGCGCTTGAGGGTCTGCTCGGGCGTCTCATGGAGCTGCGACTCGGGGCTCGCGGCGGCAGCACCGTGAGAGCTCTCCGGACCGTGGGTCGTCTCCGCCTCGGTCGGATCGGCAGCGGTCGCGGCGTCGCCCTCGACCACCGGCTCGGTCGGCTCCACGATCTTCGAGACGGCTTGGCGGTGGACCGTCGCGGTCGTGCCGGGAGAAAGCTCAAGCACCACCTTGTTCTCGGCCTCGTCCACCTCGAGGATGCGGCCGTACAGCCCAAAGCTGGTCATGACCTCAACCCCCGGAACGAACTTCGACCGCATCTCCGTCTGCTGTGCCTGCTGCTTCCTGTTGCGCCGGAACATCGTGAAGATGAAGAAGGCGAAGATGACGAGCAGGAGGATAGTCATCAAGTCCATGGCTGAGTCCAATCTCTTTCGGGGGACGCGTCGTCTGGGAGACGCGCGTCAGTCCCGGGGCAAGCCCGGGCACGGCATCACGGCCCGCTATGAACGGGATGTCTTCTCTCAGTCTACGGGCAAGCCGTGCGAAGAGTTCCCGGCGGCCCGCCGCCGGGCAGCCGCTCACCGCCAGTCGGCCAGGACGTCGTCCTCATCCCCCGCGTCGTCGCCACGGGGCGACGACGTATCGAAGAGCGTTGCGCTATAGGCGAACGGCGCATCCGGTGGGACGGGCAGCCCGAGGTGCCCGTAGGCGGCCGGTGTCGCGATGCGCCCGCGCGGCGTGCGGCCCATGAGCCCCTCGCGGACCAGATACGGCTCGGCAACCGTCTCCACCGTCTCGGGCTCCTCCCCTACCGCGATGGCGAGCGTCGAGAGCCCCACGGGACCACCGCCGAACTTGGTCGCGAGCGCCGTCAGGACGGCGCGGTCGAGCCGGTCGAGGCCCCGCGCGTCGACCTCGTACATGTCGAGCGCCGCGGCGGCCGAGCGTGCGTCGATGCTCTCGATCCGGTGCACGAGCGCCCAGTCCCGCACGCGCCGCAGGAGGCGGTTGGCGATGCGCGGCGTGCCGCGCGAGCGGCCCGCCACCTCTGTGAACGCCGCGGAAGTGACCCGGAGGTCAAGCAGCCCCGCCGAGCGCCGGAGGACCAGTTCGAGTTCCTCGACGGAATAGAACTCGAGGTGGCCCGTGAAGCCGAAGCGGTCGCGCAGCGGACCGGGCAGGAGGCCGGCCCTCGTGGTCGCGCCCACGAGCGTGAACGGTGGCAGATCGAGCGGGATCGCCGTGGCGCCCGCGCCTTTGCCGACCACGATGTCGACGCGGAAATCCTCCATGGCCATGTACAGCATCTCCTCGGCGGGCCGGGACATGCGGTGGATCTCATCGAGGAACAGGACCTCGCCCTCGGAGAGCGAGGAGAGGATGGCCGCGAGGTCTCCCGCGTGCTGGATCGCGGGACCCGAGGAAATGCGCAGCGGCGCGTTCATCTCCGCCGCGATGATCATGGCAAGCGTCGTCTTGCCGAGGCCCGGAGGGCCCGACAGCAGCACGTGGTCCGCGCTGCGTCCCCTCAGCCGGGACGCCTCAAGCACGAGTGAGAGCTGGCGGCGCACACGCTGCTGGCCCACGAAGTCGTCGAGGTGCTTCGGCCGGAGCGCCGCCTCGATGACGCGCTCCTCCGGCTCCTCGCCACTCGAGACGAGGGAGGGCTCAGCCACGGGCACCCACCTTGGCGGGGGTCCGTGGGCCCTGCCCGAGCCAACGGAGCGTGGCGCGGAGGATCTCCGGCACGCTTCCGCCCTCCGCGAGTTCGGGGCGGTCCTCGAGCGCGCGGTCGATGCTCGCCGACGCGTCCTTCTCCGACCATCCGAGCGACGTGAGCGCTTCAACCACCTGCGGCTTCCAGACCCCCTCCGTGCCCTGGGCGGACGACGGCGCCGGCTCGCCCGGGGTGCCCAGCGGAACGAGTTTGCCCTTGAGTTCGAGGACGAGGCGCGCGCCGACCTTGGGCCCGATCCCGGGCACCTTCGTGAACGCCTTCGCGTCCTCGGAGTGCGCCGCGACACGGACCGCCTCCGGGCTGTGCACCGCGAGCACCGCGAGGGCGAGTCGCGGCCCGACCCCCGCGACGCCCAAGAGCACCTCGAACACCTCACGCTCATCAGGCGAAGCAAATCCGTAGAGCGTGAGGGACTCCTCGCGCACCACGAGGAGCGTCTGCACCGTGCCCTCTTCGCCGGCCCGGAGCCCCGCGAGGGTCCGAGGCGTCGCGGCGAAGGACATGCCCACTCCCCCGACGTCGATCACCGCCGCCGAGAGGCCCACATGAGCCACCGTGCCGCGCAAGAAGCTGATCACCGCTCAACGACCCTTCTGCCGTCCGAACACATCTACGAATAATCTAGCGTCGGAGTCCGACAGAACACGTCAGGAGCCGCGGCGCGCCTCAGGTTCTGCGGCGCGCCTTCGACTCCGCCGCTGGCCCGACCGCCCAATACTCCGCGCGCCTCAGGTTCTGCGGCGCGCCTTCGACTCCGCTTCTACCCATGCCCGCTGTGCCGGCGTCATCGCGGTGGCCGTTATCGCCGTCGTCCGTCCGACGGCGGAAGGCGAGCCGGGCGCCGAGCCGCGCCACGCATGGGCGAGCGCGAGGGCGAGCGCGTCGGCGGCGTCGGCGGGGCGGGGGGCGGCGTCGAGCCGGAGGATCTTCGTGACCATGCGCGTCACGGCCTCCTTGTCGGCGCGGCCGCTGCCCGTGACCGCCGCCTTGACCTCGGACGGCGTGTGCAACGCGACCGGAACGCCGCGGCGCGCCGCGGCCGCAATGACGACTCCGGACGCCTGCGCGACGCCCATGACAGTGCTCACGTTGAGCTGCGAGAAGACGCGCTCGACCGCGACGACCTCGGGCTCATAGCGCTCGAGCCAGTCATCGATCGCGTTTGCGATGACGAGGAGGCGCGCGTCGAGCGGCTGCTCGGCCGACGTGCCGACGACGCCGACCCCGACGAGGGTCGCGCGGCGGTCCCGGGCCACGTCGACGACCCCGAGGCCGCAGCGGGTGAGGCCCGGATCGACTCCGAGTACGCGAAGGTTCACGGTTCCGGCCACGGCGAGGTCACTCGGCCTCGAGGGCCGCCATGACCTCCTCGCTCATGTCCGCGTTCGTGTAGACGTTCTGGACGTCGTCGAGGTCCTCGAGCGCGTCGACGAGCCGCAGGAACTTCCGCGCGCCGTCGGCGTCGAGCTCGACCTCCATGGACGGCACGAACTCAGCCTCGTCGGTCTCGTACTCGATGCCGGCCTCCGTGAGCGCGTCGCGGATGCCCTGGAGGTCGTGCGGCTCGGAGTAGACGATCCAGTTCTCGCCGCCGTCCTTGACCTCCTCGGCGCCCGCGTCGAGGACGGCCATGAGCACGTCGTCCTCGGACAGGCCGTTCTTGAGCAGGCTCACGACGCCCTTGCGGGTGAAGAGGTAGCTCACCGAGCCCTGGTCGGCCATCGAGCCGCCGTTGCGGGTCACCGCGAGGCGCACGTCCGCCGCGGCACGGTTCCGGTTCTCGGTGAGGCACTCGATGAGGAGCGCGGAGCCCTGCGGGCCGCGGGCCTCATAGGAGATCTCGGTGTACTCGATGGACTCGCCGGTCAGCCCCGCGCCGCGCTTGATCGCGCGGTCGATGTTGTCATTCGGGACGGAGTTCTTCTTGGCCTTCGAGACGGCGAGGTCAAGGGCAGGGTTGCCGGACAGGTCTGGCCCGCCGAGTCGCGCCGCGACCTCGATCGTCTTGATGTACTTGGCGAACGCCTTCGCACGCTTGGCGTCGATGGCCGCCTTCTTGTGCTTGGTGGTAGCCCATTTGGAGTGGCCGGACATGCCTACGCTTCTCCCTTGATCATGCGGATGAAAAGTTCATGGACCCGCCGCTCGCCCGTCACCTCAGGGTGGAACGATGTCGCGAGCAGGTTTCCTGAACGGACTGCGACAATTCTAGACCGGCCGCCCAGCGTGGCCGTGTGGGACGCGTGCTGGGGGTCGACTTCCGCGAGCACCTCGACCGAATCGCCCACGCGCTCGACCCACGGGCCGCGGATGAAGACCGCATGCACTGGGCCGCCCGACTGATCGATGTCCTTGAAGTCGAGATCCGTCTCGAACGACTCGCGCTGGCGGCCGAAAGCGTTGCGCCGCACCGTAATGTCGAGGCCGCCGAAGGTCTCCTGCGGCTTGCCCGAAAGGTCCTGGGCAGGGTCAGCGATCTCGTTCGCGAGCAGGATCATGCCGGCACACGACCCATAGACCGGGAAGCCCTCCGCGATCTTGCGCTTCAGCGGCTCCGCGACGCCGAACGCCCGCGCGAGCTTGTCGATTGTCGTCGACTCGCCGCCCGGGATGACGAGCCCGTCGAGGCCGTCGAGCTCCTCGGCCCGCCGCACCGTCACGGCACGCGCACCGAGAGCCGTGAGCGCCACGACGTGTTCGCGGACGTCGCCCTGCAGGGCGAGGACTCCGACGCGCAGCTCAGGCTGGACAGACCCAGGCTGGGCGGCGGCTTCGGCTGTAGCGGGGTGCTCGATGGGCGCGGAACTCACCTGTCTAGTCTAGTCGTGAGGCCTCATCGGCCCGCGCCAGGCACCGGCCCGGCGGGTCCGGCACGGATCGCGCCGGTAGCATGGACGCCGGACCGACTGACGACAACGAAGAGGATTGCCACATGTGCGGTATCGCCGGCTATTACGGGTTCGGTCAGGATCAGGCTCTGCTCGAGACCATGAACAGCTGCATCCAGCACCGGGGACCCGACGGCGAGGGCTATTTCATCGACGACGTCGCCGAGGGAACGGTGGGCCTCGCCCACCGCCGCCTCGCGATCGTCGACCGGGCCCACGGGCAGGAGCCCATGATCAGCGCCGACGGCGAGACGATCCTGGTCTACAACGGCGAGGTCTACAACTATCGCGAGCTGCGCGCGGAACTCGAGGCCTTGGGCCGCACGTTCGCGACCGTCTCGGACACCGAGGTGGTGCTCCAGGCGTTCGAGGAGTGGGGCACGGACGCGTTCGACCGCTTCAACGGCATGTTCGGGCTCGCAATCCTCGACCGCAAGAACGGCCGGCTCGTCCTGGCCCGCGACCACTTCGGCATCAAGCCCCTCTACTGGGCCAACGCAGGCACCGAGCACGAGCCGCAGCTCCTGTTCGGCTCGGAGATCAAGCCGCTCCTCGCGACCGGCAAGATCGAGGCGAAGCCCAACGAGCGCATCCTCTACCGCTACCTGCGCTTCCGCATCCACGACGACACCGCCGAGACGTTCTTTGACGGGGTCAACAAGCTCCTCCCCGGCGAGATGCTCACCGTCGACCTCACGTCGGGGCGTTTCCGGATCTCGAGCTACACGCGCCTCCGCGAGGAGCTCGAGGAGCTCTCGAAGGTGGATACCCCGTACACGCCCGCGGTGACGGACGACTACCGCAAGCGGTTCACGGAGGCCATCCGCATCCGCCTCAACTCCGAGGTCCCCGTGGGCAGCGCGCTCTCCGGCGGGCTCGACTCGTCCGCCGTTGTCGTGACCATCAACCGCCTCATGCAGGAGAACGCGGAGGGCCTCGAGGCCGTCGGCGCGAAGCAGAACACGTTCAGCGCCGTCTTCCCCAACGCGATCAACGACGAGGAAGCCTATGCGGACGCCGCGATCGCGGTCTGCAGCGGCAACATCGAGGCGCACAAGATCAAGCCGACGCCGGAGAGCTTCGACGCGGACCTCGAGGACTTCGTCCGCACCATGGAGGAGCCGATCATCTCCTCGGGCCCGTACGCGCAGTACTGCGTCATGAAGGAAGCCTCGAAGCACGTCACGGTCCTGCTCGACGGCCAGGGCGCCGACGAGATGATGGCCGGCTACATCCCGTACTACTTCGCGTACCTGCGCCAGCTCAAGGACGACGGCGACCTCGCGACGCTCGCCAAGGAATCGTCGTCGAGCCTCGACATCTTCTACCGCCTGGGCCGGTTCCGGCTCAGAGGCATGGCGAGCGGCAAGAAGACCGTCTCGATGGCGACGCTGCTCAAGAAGGACTGGGCGCAGCAGTTCACCGGCGAGGCGTTCGGGAACATTCCTGCGAACCTCAAGCTCCGCCTCATCGACGACCTCTTCGCCAAGTCCCTCCCGTCGCTCCTGCGGTACGAGGACAAGAACACCATGCGGTTCTCCCTCGAGGGCCGCGTGCCGTTCCTCGACAAGGAAGTGGTCAAGTACCTGTTCAGCCTCTCGGACGAGGCGATCATCAAGGAGGGCTGGAACAAGCGCATCCTGCGCGACGCGACGCGCGGCCTCCTGCCGGAGATGATCAGCAATCGCCGCAACAAGATCGGCTTCACGACGCCTGAGGCGGAGTGGTTCAAGCTCATGAAGGAGCGGATCTACAAGATCTTCATGTCGAACTCCTTCTACAGCCGCCCCTACTGGGACCGCGAGCAGGTCCTCACGGCGTTCGAGGAGTACCTCAACGGCAAGAACGACGCCGACACAATGATCTTCTGGCGGCTCCTCAACGTCGAGCTGTGGTTCCGCGAGTTCATCGACAAGGACGAGGCCCCGGCGGACGTCAAGGTCAACAAGAGCGACTACGAGGCCAACCCCGGCAAGGAGCTCGACATCGTCTCCGCCGGGCAGAGGTTCCGCCGCTACCCTCTCCAGACCGAGGTGTTCGCGCGCGACACAGCCCTCGAGCCCGCAGTGGCCGGCTACGTCGAGCGATTCTTCGCGGGCCTCTCCGTGGCGCCCGAGGGGACGCGCGCGGCGGTCGACGGCCGGCCGTGGTACGCGCTCGTGAGCGAGAAGATCGTCGCCATCACGCAGGGCCGTTCGTTCCCCGTGTGGGAGATCGAGGTCTCCCCCGCCGCCCGCGTGCTGAGCAGGTTCGTGACGCGCACGCCCGCAGGGATCGGGCTCGGGAGCCCGTGGTCGATGCAGATCGCGATCGACGAGGTCGGGCTGCCGCTCATCGTGAAGGCGGCCGCGGCTTCGGTGGTCGGCAAGTTCCAGGGCAAGAGCGGCGTCTTCTACGACGTCGTGGGCCACAACATCAACGCGATCGACGGCGCGACCCCGTACAGCCTGGGTGCCGCGAGCAACTCGGTGAAGCTCGCCCCCAAGGATCCGGACGGCGTCGCGCGCGCCATCAGCGCCGCCGTGCGGGCCGCCGTCCCGGCCGACGCCGCGGCGACCTTCGGCGGGACCGCGATCATGGACGCGAACGATCTCGGCGTCGTCGTCATGGGCCACGACACCGCCCTGCCGAAGGAGACCATCGCCGGGATGTTCAAGGACAACCCGCAGGGCCAGGGCTCGCAGGCCACGCCCATGTCGCTCGTCTTCACGCAGGAGAGCACGGCCGGGGAGAGCCTGCCCCGGGGGTAGCCCCCACGGGGACTGGCCCCCACGGCGTCCGTCGCGGCCCCGGGTTCTTGCCCGGGGCCGCGGTGCGTGAAAGGCTCCTTTCATGGCCAACCCCCTCCTGACTCCGAGCTCCCTTCCGTACGGGCTTCCCCCGTTTGCCGCGATCCGTGACGAGCACTATGCCGAGGCCGTGGACGCCGGCATCGCCGAACAGCTCGCGGAGCTCGAGGCCATCGCGGGCTCGACCGAACCGCCGACGTTCGAGAACACGGCTGCGGCGATGGAGCGCAGCGGGCGGCTCCTCACGCGAGCGGTCGCCGCCTTCATGACGATGGTGTCCTCCCACGGGACCGAGCCGATCCGCGAGCTCGAAACGCAGCTCATGCCCAAGCTCAGCGCCCATCAGGACGCCATTCTGCTCGACCGGCGGCTCCGCGACCGCTTCGCCGCGATCGACGTCTCCGGCCTCGATTCCGAGTCCGCGCGCCTCGTCGACGAATGGCTCAACGACTTCCGACGCGCGGGAGCGAACCTCGACGACGCAGGCCAGGCGCGCCTGCGCGAGCTCAACGCCGAACTCTCGCGCCTCGGCACCGAGTACGGCCAGCGCGTTGCGCAGGCCATCAACGATGCGGCAGTCCTCGTGACCGACGAGGCCCAGCTCGCCGGGCTCAGCGATGACGACCGCGCGAGCGCCGCGCAGGCCGCCCGGACCGCGGGGCACGAATCCGGCTGGCTCATCACGCTCATCCAGCCGACCGGACAGCCACTCCTCTCCGTCCTCGAAAACCGCGAGCTGCGGCGGCGCGTGTTCGAGGCGTCGGTGGCACGCGGGAGCGCGGGCGGCGAGACGGACGTGCTCGTTCTGGTCCAGGACATGGTCCGCCTCCGCGCCGAGAAGGCCGCGCTCCTCGGCTACGCGAGCTTTGCCGACCTCGCCGTCGACGATCAGACCGCGCCGTCTTTCGAGGCTGTCCACGCGATGCTCGCGCAGCTCGCGCCCGCGGCGGTGCGGAACGCCGCCTCCGAGGCACAGCAGCTCGCCGAGGCGGCGGGCCACGCGCTCGAGCCGTGGGACTGGTCCTTCTACTCGGCGGCCGTGCGGCGCGACAAGTACGCCGTGGACGAGAAGGCGCTCCGTCCGTACTTCGAACTCGAGACCGTGCTGCGCGACGGGATCTTCTTCGCGGCGGGCCAGCTCTATGGCCTCCGGTTCGAGGAGCGCCCGGACCTCCAGGGCTACCACGAGGATGTGCGCGTGTGGGAGGTCTTCGACGCCGACGGCGCTGGCCTCGGGCTCTTCCTCGGCGACTACTTCACGCGAACCACGAAGCGCGGCGGCGCGTGGATGAACGCCCTCGTCGAGCAGTCGGCCCTCACGGGCGACCTGCCCGTGGTCATCAACAACCTCAACGTCCCGAAGCCGGCGCCCGGCGAACCCGCGCTCCTGACCCTCGACGAGGCCCGCACGGCGTTCCACGAATTCGGCCACGCGCTGCACGGCCTGCTCTCCCACGTCACGTTCCCGAAGTTCTCGGGCACGAACGTGCCGCGCGACTTCGTCGAGTACCCGTCCCAGGTCAACGAGATGTGGCTCCTGTGGCCCGAGGTCGTGGCGAACTATGCCCGGCACCACGAGACCGGGGAGCCGCTCCCCCAGGCCCAGATCGACGCACTCGACGCCGCGAGGCTGTGGGGCGAGGGCTTCGCGACCACCGAATACCTCGGCGCCGCACTCCTCGACCTCGCATGGCACCGGCTCGCGGCGGGCGAGGACCCCGGCGATGTTCTCGAGTTCGAGGCAAAGGCGCTCGCCGAGGCGGGCATCTCGGTTCCGCTTGTCCCGCCGCGGTACCGCACAGGGTACTTTCAGCACATCTTCGCGGGCGGGTGGTACGCCGCGGGCTACTGGTCCTACATCTGGAGCGAGGTTCTCGACGCGGACACCGTCGAATGGTTCAAGGAGAACGGCGGCCTCACGCGCGCCAACGGCGACACGTTCCGCGGCGAGCTCCTCTCGCGGGGGTTCTCGCGCGATCCGCTGGATTCGTTCCGTGCCTTCCGGGGCAGGGACGCCGCCGTCGCCCCGCTCCTCGCGCGCCGCGGCCTCGGCTGATCCTCCGCACCGGGTCCTTCTCCTCTGACGTGGGGCTTCGTGGTGCGCGAAGCTGGGAGGAGAGCCGAGGGGACCGTCGATGCACGTCTTCAAGGACCGGGCAGAGGCCGGCCGGGAACTCGCGCGGGCACTTCTCGGGCACCGCGGCGAGGATCTCGTGGTGCTCGGGCTCCCCCGTGGCGGCGTTCCGGTCGCGTTCGAGGTTGCCATGGCGCTCGAAGCCCCGCTTGACGTCATCGTGGTGCGCAAGCTGGGCGTGCCGTTCCAGCCCGAGCTCGCCATGGGCGCTCTCGCCGAGCATGACGCTCGGGTCATCGATCCGCGCGTCGTGCGTCTTGCCGGCGTCTCGGAGCGCGAGCTCGCGGCAGTCGAGGCGACCGAACGCGAAAGGCTCGCGCTGCGGGCGGCGACGTTCCGCGCCGCGCGCCCCGCGGAGCCCCTCGAGGGACGGATGGCGGTTGTCGTCGACGACGGCATGGCAACGGGTTCGACGGCGCGCGCGGCCTGCCGCGCGGCGCGGGCAGTCGGGGCGGCGCGCGTGATCCTGGCGGTCCCGGTCGCCGCCGCCGATACGCTCCGGGCCTTCGGAGACGCGGACGAGGTGGTGTGCCTCGCCGCACCCGAATCGTTCATCGCCGTGGGCCGGTACTACCGAGACTTCTCCGCAACCGACGATTCCGGCGTGCTGCAGCTCCTCGACGCCGCGTCGCGGCGCGCTCCGACGGAGCATGTCGAGGCCCGGCCGGTCGACGAGGACATCACGATATCCGCCGGCGCGGCCCAGCTCTCGGGGCGCCTCCACCTCCCGTCGCGCGGCGGCGTCGTGGTGTTCGCCCATGGAAGCGGCAGCAGCCGGCACAGCCCCCGCAATCGTGCCGTCGCACGGGTCCTCGAGCGCGCCGGCCTCGGAACACTGCTCCTGGATCTCCTCGACCCGAACGAGGAGCTCGACCGGAGCGCCGTGTTCGACATCGGACTCCTCGCGAGCCGCCTTCGCGCCGCGACCGAATGGCTCCGCGCGGGCGTGGCGGCAGGACGCGACGTCGGCTACTTCGGCGCGAGTACGGGCGCCGCTGCCGCGCTGTGGGCCGCCGCCGAGCCCGGCGCCGGGGTCGCGGCGATCGTCTCCCGCGGCGGCCGGCCGGACCTCGCCGGCGCGCGACTCGCCGACCTGAGCGCGCCGACCCTCCTGATTGTGGGCGGGGCCGACCGCCAAGTCCTCGGCCTCAATCGCGACGCGGCGGTCCAATTGCGCTGCCCGCACCGGCTCGACGTGATCGCCGGGGCGACACATCTGTTCGAAGAACCGGGCGCTCTCGAGCAAGTCGCCGCGCTCGCGAGTGAATGGTTCACGCGACACCTCGACCACGCCTAACCCGGCTTCCTCGCCGGTCCACCCGGGGCGGACCACTGATACCTGTAACGACAGGTCCTCCCAGCTCCACCAATGCGGGACTACCGTCGATTTTCGGGAGCGGGATTGCTCCCGTGGAACTCCTGGAGGTATCGCATGGCAGATCAGAAGAGCCGAGCGCAGCAGTTGGTGGGCGATGTCGCGCCCAAGTTGGCCGAGCTGACGGATGAGGTGCTGTTCGGCGACGTGTGGGCACGGCGGGAGTTGTCGCGTCGGGACCGTAGCCTGATCACCGTTGCGGCTTTGACGGCCCTTGGGCGTATCGACCAGCTACGTTCGCACTTCGGCCTCGCGCTGGACAACGGAGTCACCGAAGAGGAGCTGGCCGAGGTCTCGACCCACCTGGCGTTCTACGCCGGATGGCCGGCGGGCATGAGCGCGGCGACCACGTTGAAGCAGGTCCTCGATGCCCGCTGAGCCGCGGGCGGCCGGTCCGATGGTCATCGTACCGACGCTGGCCACGGTGAAGGCTCCCTCGGAGCGGTTCACCGGAGACGCCTGGGTCGACGGCATCACCGGCGAGGCAGCTCCAGGCTCTGCGACCCTCGCGACCGTGCGGTTCTCCCCCGGCGCGCGGACGGCGTGGCACGTGCACGAGAACGGCCAGACCCTGCACGTGTCCGGCGGGGTCGGGATCGTCCAGTCCAAAGACGGGCAGACCGTCGTGATGCGCACCGGCGACACCGTGATGACGCCGCCTGGGGTGTGGCACTGGCACGGTGCGCTTCCGGACTCGTTCATGTCTCACCTCGCACTCTCGGTCGCAGGAGGCGAGGTTGAGTGGGATGAGCAGGTCGGCGACGATGAGTACGAGGAAGCCGTGAAGAGCCCTACGGGTCGAGACTGAACGGCCGATCAACGTCCGCGCAGTCCACGAGATCAGGTCCCGCACCCTTCGTGGGTGTGGGACCTGATCTCGTTCTGGGTTTGCCTGGACTCAGGCCTCGGGGATGTCCCGGTGGAATGCCTCAAGGGTCACTGCCGCAGGGTCTGGTCCGCCGCGCACGCCGGTGTCGAGAGCGTCAATGCGTGCGAGTTCCTCGGTGCTGAGTTCGAAGCCGAACACGTCGAAGTTCGCGGCGATGCGCTGCGGGTTGACGGACTTCGGGATGGCCGAGCGACTCTCCTGCAGGTGCCAGCGCAGCATCACCTGAGCCGGGGTCTTGCCGTGCGCATCAGCGATTTCGCCGATCACGGGGTCGTTGAAGGTCGACCGGCTGGCGTCTCCGCGGTAGCTGGTGATCCCGCCCATCGGAGACCAGGCCTGGGTGAGGATCCCGTGCTGGGAGTCAGCCTTCTGCACGTCCGGCTGGGAGAAGTACGGGTGTACCTCGACTTGGTTCACGGCCGGGACCACGGTGGTCTCGGTGAGCAGCCGCTCGAGTATCTCGGGCATGAAGTTGCTGACGCCGATCGCACGGACCCTCCCGTCGGCGAGCAATTTCTCCAGGGCCTTGTACGCACCGATGGTCTTCTCGAAGTCGGCGGTCAGCGGCTGATGCAGCAGGAGCAGATCGATCTGGTCGACTCCGAGCTTCCTGGCGGACTTGTCGAAGGAGTGCAGGGCCTCGTCGTAGCCGTAATCGCTGATCCACAGCTTGGTCTCGATGAAGACCTCGGACCGGTCGAGCCCTGACCGGCGGATGCCCTCGCCGACCTCGCGCTCATTGAAGTAGGACGCCGCCGTGTCGATCAGCCGGTAGCCGACGCGCAGCGCCTCAGCGACGGAGGACACTGTCTCTTCTGGCGGAGTCTGGAAGACACCGAAGCCCAGGGCGGGCATCTGGACGCCGTTGTTCAGGGTGATTTTCATGCATTCTCCTCGTGTTTGGTCTGTGAAGTCTCAGCGGCGAGGCTGCCCAGCAGCCTCAGCCGCTCCTCGCTCGGGGTCCCGGGCTCGGCCGTGTAGCCGAACATGAACCACTCGGGATTCGCGGGAAAGTCCATCGCCTCATACACCAGCTCAAGGTCGCCGACCTCGGGATGGTGGATGCGTTTTATCCCGGTCCGATGGTGCCGGACCTTGTGCGCGGCCCAACGCAGCCGGAAGTCATCGCTGCGCGTCACCAGTTCACCGATCAGGTCGGTCAGGCGCTTGTCCCTCGGGTTCTGGCCGGCGTAGGTGCGCAGCGAGGCGACGATGTCGGAAGCGTTCTGCTCCCAATCGGGGAAGAACACTCGCGCTGCCGGGCTGAAGAACGTGAACCTGGCGGTGTTCCCCAGGCTCGCCGGATCTTCCAGCACGGGCGTGTAGAGGGCCCGGCCCTGCGCGTTGCCAGCCACGAAATCCATCCGACGGTCCCGCACCCACACGGGCATCGCGATCGCGTCGATGAACCGTTGAAGGCTGGGACGGAACGGCTGCTCCACCGGGCGCTTGCGCCGTCGGGCCGGCTGTGGACCAGCAGCCTCGGCCATGGCGTGAAGGTGATCGGTCTCCGCCTCGTCCATGCGCAAAGTTCTGGCAATGCTCTCGAGGACCTCAGCGGAGACGCCGCGCAGGTCTCCGCGCTCCATCCGGGCGTAGTACTCGACGCTGACACCGGCAAGCATCGCCACTTCTTCACGCCTGAGGCCGGGAACCCTGCGACGGGAGCCGCCGAGGATTCCCGCCTGCTCCGGAGTGATCCGGTCTCGCCTCGTGCGCAGGAACTCGCCCACCGCATTTCGTTGGTCCATACGTAAAACGCTACGGCCGCTTTCAGTCGTGTGGGAGGAACTGTCAGTGCACCGATAACCGGTCCCTTCTTCGCTCTCTACAGCGTTGCTTGCATTGAGGAAGTCCCACCGCGCAGAACCGAAGAGGAATATGTCCGCGACCAGTTCCCCCACCCGTATGACGGCTACCGCCAGGCCGCGCATGTCGCTGGCCGTCGCGATGCTTGGATTCTTCGTCGTCGCCCTCGACGCCCAGATCGTGAACGTCGCACTCCCCCACATCCGCGGCGAACTCGGCGGAGGGCTGTCCGGCCTCCAGTGGATCGTCACCGGCTACACCCTGATGTTCTCCGCCTTGCAGCTGTTCGGCGGAACGATCTCCGACCGGATCGGTGCGCGCCGCGCTTACGGCATCGGCATGGTCGTGTTCGTCATCGGATCGGCCGCTTGCGGTGCGGCCCCAAGCCTTGGCATCCTGACCGCCGGCCGTGTCGTGCAGGGCATTGGGGCGGCGATGATCACCCCCACCTCGCTGGCACTGATCCGCGAAGCGTTCCACGACGCGGTGCAGCGAGGCCGGGCGATCACCTACTGGGCGCTCGGCGGATCCGTCGCCGCGGCGGCCGGGCCGGTCCTCGGCGGGGTGCTCACCCAGTTCGGCTGGCGCTGGATCTTCTTCGTCAATCTCCCCGTCGGCGCCGTCGCCCTCCTCGTCCTCGCCCGGGTCGCCCCGTCCGCGTGCAGCGTCATCCGGTTCGACTGGACCGGGCAGATCGCCGCGATCGCCGCACTCGGCGGACTCACCTTCGGTATCATCGAGGGCGGCTCGCTCGGCTACACCGCACCTCAGGTGCTGGCAGCGTTCGTCCAGGCCATGCTCGGTGCTGTCGTCTTCCTGATCGCTCAGGCACGCGGACGTCACCCGATGATGCCACTGGACCTGTTCCGCTCCGGCACGGTGTCCACAGGTCTGGGCATCGCCTTCGTCACGATGGCAGCCTTCTACGGAGTCGTGTTCGTCCAAAGTCTCTACTTCCAGGAACAGCGCAGCGTGAGTTCGCTGCTCACCGGCCTGCTGTTCCTGCCGATGACCGGACTGGTGGCTCTGCTCAACCCCTTCGTCGCCCGTGCCATGGAACGCATGGGGAAGATCGCGACCACGATCGGTGGAATGGTGCTGATGGCGCTCGGTCTCATTGCTCTGTCCCTGCTGCCTGTGGATGCACCGATCGTGGTCAGCGCGCTCCTGATGGTGCCGGTCGGGCTTGGCGGGTCCTTCACTGTTCCCCCGCTGACGGCACTCATCCTGGACCACATCCCCGCCGAACGGGCAGGCACCGCCAGCGGAGTATTGAATACCGCCCGGCAGATGGGGGGCTCCCTCGGCATCGCCATCTTCGGTGCCGTCCTCGCCGTACAGCCCGCATTCCACGCCGGGCTGCGCACCGACTACCTCGTCACCGGCGTCGTCCTCATCGTTCTCGCGGGCGCCACACTCCGACTCCGCAAGACTGCCTGAGGGGGAGGGGCTCACTGCGATGACCGAACCACCACGCCGGACCATCGTCCAGAAATCACGAACATCAAGGAGATTCAATCCATGAGCGACATTCAGAACACTGGCCGCGCCGCGGTCATCACCGGCGCGTCCTCGGGCATCGGCGCGGCCACCGCGCGTGCGCTCGCTGCCGACGGCTACCAGGTCGCCCTGCTCGCACGCCGCCTGGACCGCATCGAGGCCCTTGCTGCCGAACTGGCCAATGGGTCGATCGCGATCCAGGCCGACGTCACCGACCGAGACCAGCTCCTCGCTGCCGCCCAACGCGTCCAAGATGAGCTTGGCGGCGCAGACGTCCTCGTCAACAACGCAGGCGTCATGCTGCTCGGCCCGTTCTCCCCCGAGCAGCATGACGACTACCGCATCATGATCGAGGCCAACCTGCTCGGCTCCATCACAGCGACCGAGGTATTCCTCAACCAGCTCAAGGACGGAGACGGCGGTGATCTCATCAACATCTCCTCAGTCGCCGGTCGGACCGCCCGGGCCACCAACGGCGTCTATGCCGCCACCAAATGGGGCCTCAATGGCTGGTCCGAATCGCTCCGTCAAGAGCTACTGCCCGAAGTCCGTGTCACCCTGATCGAACCAGGCGTCGTCGACACCGAACTGCCGACCCACATTACCCACCACGCCACCCGCGAAGCCGTTCAGAAGGGCTACGACGCGGCGACCGTCAAGCCCGAAGAGATCGCCGAAGTGATCGCCTTCGTCCTCTCCCGTCCCCGTCACCTCGCCATCAACGAAGTCCTTCTCCGCCCGGCCGACCAGCTCGGCTGAACACCGGCACCGCGCGGATATTGCCAGGCTCTATCGACGAAGCCCCCAAGGCATCAGCTTTGGGGGCTTCGTCGCGACAGCTTCCGATCTGGATTACCAGCCGCGCTCGGCGAGGCGGTGAGGCTGAGGGATGTCGTCGACGTTGATGCCGACCATGGCCTCGCCGAGGCCGCGGGAGACCTTGGCGATCATGTCCGGGTCGTCGAAGAAGGTCGTGGCCTTGACGACGGCGGCCGCGCGCTGGGCCGGGTTGCCCGACTTGAAGATGCCCGAGCCGACGAACACGCCGTCCGCGCCGAGCTGCATCATCATGGCCGCGTCGGCCGGGGTCGCGATGCCGCCCGCGGTGAACAGCACGACCGGGAGCTTGCCCGTCTCGGCGATCTCGCGCACGAGTGCGTACGGGGCCTGGAGCTCCTTGGCCGCGACGTAGAGCTCGTCCTCGGCCATCGTGGTGAGCCGGCGGATCTCGGCGCGGATCTTGCGCATGTGAGTCGTCGCGTTGGAGACGTCGCCCGTGCCTGCCTCGCCCTTCGAGCGGATCATGGCCGCGCCCTCGTTGATGCGGCGGAGCGCCTCGCCGAGGTTGGTCGCGCCGCACACGAACGGCACGGTGAACTGCCACTTGTCGATGTGGTTCTCGTAGTCGGCCGGGGTCAGGACCTCGGACTCGTCGATGTAGTCCACGCCGAGGGACTGGAGCACCTGGGCCTCGACGAAGTGGCCGATGCGGGCCTTTGCCATGACGGGGATCGACACGGCGCTGATGATCGCCTCGATCATGTCCGGGTCAGACATGCGCGAGACGCCGCCCTGGGCACGGATGTCCGCCGGCACGCGCTCGAGGGCCATGACGGCGACGGCGCCGGCGTCCTCGGCGATCTTCGCCTGCTCGACGTTGACCACATCCATGATGACGCCGCCCTTGAGCATCTCCGCCATGCCGCGCTTGACGCGGTCGCTGCCGGTGGTGGGAGCCGAGGAGTTTGCTTCAGTAGACACGTACTCGTCTTTCTATTGGCTTCTCACTGGAAGGGGGCCCTGCGAGAAGGACCTGAAAAATCCTTGGGGTGAACCCCAGTCTATCGCCGCACGGGGCCCGCCGTGAGCGGTGCGACGCGCCAGAACATCCCGTCTTGGGATGGCCAACTGCACAGCCTGATTCAGCGGGTCCTCAGGCCGGGCCGGACTCGGTGCGGGCCTGGGCGCGCACCGCGAGGATGCGCTGGACGACCGTCACCGCGCTTGCGAGCGCGAGCACAACGAAAGTCCAGAACAGGAACGGCGTGGGAAGGCCGAGTCCGCACAAGCCTGCGACCACGAGGACGGACACGAGCCGCTCGGCGCGCTCGGCGATCCCGACGTTCGCCGTGAAGCCGAGCGATTCCGCCTTGGCGCGCGCATAGGAGACGAGGCCGCCAAGCAGGATGGCGACGACGGCGAGGCTTCCCGTCGCGAGATCGTGCCCACCGCCGAGGTACCACAGCGCGAGGCCGAGGAAGATCGAGCTGTCCTGAACGCGGTCGAGGGTCGAGTCGAGGAAGCTCCCCCAGCGGCCCGTGCGGCCCGCGATCCGGGCCATGATGCCGTCGACGACGTCCGAGAACACGAAGAGCGTGATCACCACGACGCCCCAAAACAGCTGGCCGAGCGGGAAGAGCACGAGCGCGGCGAGGCTCACGCCGGCCGTGCCGGCAAGCGTCACGGCGTCCGGAGAGACGCCGAGCTTGAGCAGCACGCGGGCGAGCGGCGTGAAGAGGCGCGTGAAGAACTCGCGCGCGTGTCTATTCAGCACTGGTGGCCTTCCCGCCGTCGCGCGCGAGCTCCGAGTGGGCGTCCACATCCCGGGCGGCCCCGTTCTGGGGCCAGGCCTCGGCGATGAGTCCGCGGGTCTCGTCGAGCGTCTGCGTGATCTGCTTCGTCTGGGCGATGATCGGCAGGAAGTTGCCGTCCCCGCCCCACCTGGGCACCACGTGCTGGTGGAGGTGCGCGGCGATGCCCGCGCCGCCGGCGTCGCCCTGGTTGATGCCCACGTTGAAGCCGTGCGGTCCCGCGACGCTCCGGATCACGCGCATCGCGGTCTGGGTGATCTCGGCCATCTCGGCCGTCTCTTCGGGAGAGATGTCCGTGTAGTCCGCGACGTGGCGGTACGGACACACGAGCAGGTGGCCGGGGTTGTACGGGAACAGATTGAGCACGGCGTAGCACGTTCGGCCGCGGTAGACGATGAGCGAATCCTCATCGCTCCGCCGCGGGGCGGCGCAGAACGGGCAGTCCTCCTGCTTGCGGAACTGCCCCTGGCCGCCCTTCACGTAGGCCATACGGTGCGGAGTCCACAGGCGCCCGAACGCGTCCGGGGCCGCGGGCAGCTCGAAGCTGTCCGTGACCTCGGCATCCGGCTGCGGCGTCGGGGCGCCCGTGGAATCCGTCACGTCAGAGGGCCCTCGTCCGCACGGCCTCGACGATCCGCTTGACGGCTTCGTCGACGGCCACGCCGTTGTCCTGGCTGCCGTCGCGGAAGCGGAACGAGACCGCGCCGGCCTCCGCGTCCTCACCGCCCGCGATGAGGACGAACGGGACCTTGTCCTTGCTCGCCGTGCGGATCTTCTTCGGGAAGCGGTCGCTCGAGGCGTCCACCTCGGCGCGGATTCCTTCGCGCTTGAGGCGAGCGACGACGTCGTCCATATAGTCGTTGAACGCCTCGGCGACCGGGATCGCGACGACCTGCACGGGGGCGAGCCACGCCGGGAAGGCGCCCGCATAGTGCTCCGTCAGGACGCCGAGGAACCGCTCGACCGAGCCGAAGAGCGCGCGGTGGATCATGACCGGACGCTGGCGCGTTCCGTCCGCGGCCTGGTACTCGAGTTCGAAGCGCTCCGGCAGGTTGAAGTCGAGCTGGATCGTTGACATCTGCCACGTGCGACCGATCGCGTCGCGGGCCTGGACGGAGATCTTGGGACCGTAGAACGCGGCCCCGCCCGGATCCGGAACGAGCTCGAGGCCGGAGGCCTCCGCAACCTCCGCGAGGGTGCTCGTGGCCTCCTCCCAGGCATCGTCCGAGCCGACGTACTTCTCGGGATCCTTCGTGGACAGCTCCAGGTAGAAGTCGTTGAGGCCGTAGTCCTTCAGCAGGTCGAGGACGAAGTTGAGCGTCGTAGTGAGCTCTTCCTTCATCTGCTCCTTCGTGCAGTAGATGTGGGCGTCGTCCTGGGTCATGCCGCGCACGCGGGTGAGACCGTGCACAACGCCAGACTTCTCGTAGCGGTACACCGAGCCGAACTCGAACAGCCGCAGCGGAAGCTCGCGGTAGGAACGGCCCCGTGAGCGGAAGATGAGGTTGTGCATGGGGCAGTTCATGGGCTTGAGGTAGTAGTCCTGCCCAGGCCTGCGGATGGTGCCGTCCTCGTTGAGCTCGGCGTCGACGTGCATCGCGGGGAACATGCCCTCGCGATACCAGTCGAGGTGGCCCGAGACCTCGTACAGGTGGCCCTTCGTGATGTGCGGCGTGTACACGAACTCATAGCCGGCCTCAGTGTGGCGCTGGCGCGAGTAGTCCTCCATGGACTTGCGGATGATGCCGCCCCTGGGGTGGAAGACCGGGAGGCCCGAGCCGAGCTCGTCTGGGAACGAGAACAGGTCGAGTTCCGCACCGAGCTTGCGGTGGTCGCGGCGCTCGGCCTCGGCGATGCGGTCCTGGTACTCCTTGAGCGCTTCCTTCGTGGGCCACGCGGTGCCGTAGATGCGCTGGAGCTGGTCGTTCTTCTCGCTACCGAGCCAGTACGCCGCGGCCGACCGGGTGAGCGCGAACGCGTTCGAAATGAGCTTCGTGTTCGGCAGGTGCGGGCCGCGGCACAGGTCGTGCCACACGGCCTCGCCACTCTTGCGGTCGATGTTGTCGTAGATCGTGATCTCGCCAGCACCGACCTCGACGTTCGCGCCCTCCTTCGCCGCGCCCTCAGACTGGTGGTCCTTGGCCCCGAGGATGATCAGCTTGTACGGCTCGTTCGCCATGGCGGCTCCGGCCTCGACCTCGCTCACCGCGCGGCGCTTGAAGATCTGATTCTGGTTGACGATCTTGAGCATCATCTTCTCGAGGGTCCGGAGATCCTCGGGTGTGAACGGCTCCTCGACGTCGAAGTCGAAGTAGAAGCCGTCCTTGATGTACGGGCCGATGCCGAGCTTGGCGTCGGGGCGCAGCTGCTGGACGGCCTGGGCCATGACGTGGGCGGTGGAGTGGCGCAGGACGTTGAGACCGTCCTCCGAGGCGATGTCCACGCCCTCGACGACGGCGCCACCCGGGATGGCCTGGTCGAGGTCCTTGAGAACCCCGTCGACGCGGGCGACGACGATTTCGCGGCGGCCCTCGAAGAGCTCCGCCCCCGTAGTGCCCTGCGTCACGGTTCGCTGTTCGCCGTCGACGGTCAAGGTGATCTGCTGGGCATCGGGCACGGGTGTCTCCTCTTCATCTGTCGGCTTCATAGCTTGTGGCATACGGGGACCACAGCCAGCCACCGACAAGACTAGCCGAAACCGAGGGCCGGATTCGGCCCCGGCTCACGCCGCCGAGCTGGGCTCGGGGAGCCCCGCCGGGAGGTTCGCGGGCTCGACAGGGCCGATCTCGAGCGGGAGCTGCCCCTCGATCGCGTCGCCGCGGTGCGCCGCGCGGGGCGCGAGCTCGGCGAGCTGCGCCACGAGGTCCGCGCTGCTCCCCCGGCTCGCGGCTTCGCGATGCAGCGAGCCGAACGCCCCGAGCTCGGCGAGGCGCCGCACACTCGCCCGCGTGAGGCGCGCGCGGTCGCGGAGCTCGGTGATCGAGGAGTAAGGCTGCCCCGCGACGATTCGCTTGAGTTCATTCGCCGACAGCCCGTGGATGCCCTTGAGCGTTGGCCGGATGCCGAGCCTTCCCGCGTCGGGTCCTGACTCGATTCGCTCAATCCGATATTCGTCACGGCTTGCGTTGATGTCCACCGGCAGGATCGGGACGCCGAGCCGGCGGGCCTCGGCCACGAGCAGCCGCTTGGTGCACGTGCCAGGATCGTGCTCGAAGATCCCCGCTAGGAACGCCTCGGGATGGCGGGCCTCGAGCCACGACGATTGACACGTCGGCAGCGCGGACGCGGGTTCGTCGTCGAACGGCAGGGCGTCGAGGTCGATCGTGGTTCCCTCCACCCGCTCGATCTCCCGCACGGCGAACGCCATCGAGCTCTGCATCCGCACCCCGACGACGCCGAGCCCGAGCATGCCCATTGGTTCCATATCGTGCTTGTCGAACTGGCTCGTGGGCAGGCCCATGCCGCTCGGTCGGACTGGCGTGCGGTCCAGCAGGCGCGCGTCGCCCAGGATCACGCCGCAGGGCTGCATCGAGATGGTCCTCGGGAGCCGGTCAAGCCGCTCCGTGGGGTCGCCGAGGAGCTCGAGCTGATGGCTCGTGGATTCCTCGAGCTCGCGGAGCTCCCGGCTCTCGGCGAGGGCCTCGTGGAACTGGCCCGCGCCGCCCCGCGCCCCGTACGCGTTCTCGATGCCCATGAGCGTGACTCGCTCGGCCCCGAAGCGCTCGAAGATCTTGCGGTACACGTGGTGCAGTTGGGCGCTCTCGACGTCGAGGGTGATGTCCGGGAAAGTCGAGCGTTCCCTCGGGAGATAGTCCTCGAAGACGAGGTCGTGGCGCAGTGGATCGACGTGGCTGACGCCGAGCAGATAATTGACCAGGCTCGAAGCCCCCATGCCGCGCACGGCCGAGCGGACGCCCAGGCCTCGGATCAGGTCCGCGACCTCGGCCACCGTCAGGAAGTAGGAGGCGAAGCCGCGGCCGCCGATGATCTCCAGCTCGTGCTCGAGCCGCAATTCGACCGCGCCCGCGAGCTCTCCCGCGGCTCCCGGGAAGCGGCGCGTGATTCCGGCGCGGCAGCGCTCCGCGAGCTCCCGGAGGGGCTCGCCCGCGACGCCGATCGCGGCGGCCTCGGGGGCCACCGGCCGGCCCCAGCCGGCGTCCTCGGCGGGATCGAGGCGGCAGCGGTCGGCGATCCGCTCGGTGTTGCCGAGCAGGTTCGCGAGGTCCTTGGCCCCGAGCCCGGCGGCCTCGACGATCTCCCGGGCAGCGAGCCGCATGAGCGCCGCGGGTTTGAGCCACGCGTGGCCCGTGAGCGGGGGGCCGGGCAGTTCGGCGCGTTCCTCCCCCGGCGCGCCGAACCGCGGGGCGAGGACTTCCGCGGTCGCCGCACCGCGCTCCTCGACCATGCGGGCGGCGTTCGTCAGGACTGCCGGGACGTGGTGCTCGCTCGCGAGCCGAAGCATCCGCACTGCGTGGGCCGTGCTGAGCGGTTCCCCGGGCGGGGTCAGATGGGTCACGAGTTCGGCGGCGAGCACTCCCACCGGCATCGCGTCGATCCAGTCGCGGAACAGAGTGCGGGGGCGCAGGAAGCGGCGCCCGGACATCGCCCGGCCCACGTCGGAATCGGGTCCGAGCAGCACCGTGAGGACGGGCTTGCCCGATTCCGGATCGAGGCAGCGAGCGGCAAGCTCGGAGCGCAGCACACCCACGGGGATGGGGCCGTTGGCGCGTCCGGTGGTGTGCTCGTGGGCATCCGAGATGAGGCGGCACAGCGCCCGCCAGCCCGCGCCGCGGTTGTTGCCGTGGGCGAGGACGACGACGCGGCCCGCCACGCCTGCCGCACCGCGCCGGGGCTTGTGGGCACCCGGGTGAGCGCCGCCGTCGTCCGTCTCCGTGGGTTCGGCGAGGACCGCGAGGTCCACGCCCACGATCGGATCGAGGCCATGGGCGCGGCACGCCCCCAGATGCTTGATCGCCCCGTAGAGCCCGTCGTGGTCCGTGCATGCGAGCGCGCTCGCGCCGTCCGCGTGCGCCGCGGCCGCGAGCTCGTCGGGCCACGAGACGCCGTGGCGCGCGCTGAACGCGCTCGAAACGTGCAGATGGGTGAACGGTTCAGCCACGGGAGCTGGCTCCTGGAGCGTCGAGGAACTCGGCGGTGTTCGAATCTATCAGCCTTCGAAACTATCTTCGAACGTCCTCAGTGTAGCCTCCCTCGCATCCGCGGACGAACGGGGAATAATGAACGCATGTGCGGCAGATACGTCATGGCGCGTGCGGTCGGTGACCTCGTGGCCGAGTTCGATGTCGACGAGTCCTTCGTCGAGGAGCTCGAGCCCTCCTACAACGTGGCCCCGACGGACCCTGTCCCGATCGTGCTCGACCGGCGGGACAAGGAAACCGGCGAGCTCTCGAGGAAGCTCGTCACGGCACGCTGGGGTCTCGTGCCATCGTGGGCCAAGGACACGAAGGGCGCAGCGCGGCTCATCAACGCTCGCCGCGAGACGGTCACGGAAAAGCCCTCGTTCCGCAAGGCCGCGTCCCAGCGCCGCGCGCTCGTGCCAGCCGACGGCTACTACGAATGGCAGAAGGAGGAAGTCGGCGGGAAGCTCGTGAAGATCCCGACGTATCTCCATGCGCCCGAGAGCGGCATGCTCGCGTTCGCCGCGCTGTTCGAGAACTGGCCGGATCCCTCCCTGCCGCCGGACCACCCCGAGCGGTGGCTGCGCACGTGCACGATCATCACCGGCCCGGCTTCTGACACGCTCGGGTACATCCACGACCGCACGCCACTCATCGTCCCGCAGGATTTTTGGGCCGACTGGCTCGACCCGGAAACGAAGTCCGAGGCGGACGTGCGCAGCCTGATCGACGCCATGCCTGAGCCGCACCTTGTGCCGCGCATCGTGGGAAGCCTCGTCAACAGCGTGCAGAACAACGGCCCGGAGCTCATCGAGCCCGCCGCGACTGGCGCCTAGAAGGGGCCAGGACAGGCGCAGGGCGAATCCGCGGACCTGGGCGCGGCGGTCCCCGGCAGACGGTGCCGGCTCACTAGCATGGGAGGCTGACCGCTGAGGCTAGGCTAGGGGCGAATTCGATGACCGGCGTCAAGACAGCCAACATGCCCGGGGCTCGGCGCCTCCGGCTGGGGCTCGTCCTCTTCTCGGCCCTCCTGCTCGTCATCGCTGGTCGACTCGTCTGGGTCCAGGTCATCGAGGGGCCGGCCATCGCCGCGGAGGGTCTCACGAAGCGCACGACCACTCAGGTCCTGCCCGCGACGCGCGGAGAGATCCTCGATGCCAACGGCATCGTGCTGGCTCGCAGCGTCCTGAACTACGAGATCGTCGCCGACCCCAGCATCAGCGCGAAGGCCGATTCGTTCGACATCCACCAGCCAGACAACTCCGCGCGCCACGTCACGGCCGAGGAGGGCATCAAGGAGCTCTCCGGGATCCTCGGGATGGAGGCTTCCATGGTGAAGGCGGCGCTGACCGGGCCGGGCAGGTTCGCCTACGTGGCGCGGTCGATCGCGCCGGAGGTGGAGGAGCGGGTCATGAACTTGGGCTTTCCCGGGATCTCGTCGCAGGCCGTCCAAAAGCGCGTCTATCCGCTGGGCGCCGTCGGAGGCAACGTCGTCGGCTATGTGAACGACCAGATGCACGGCGCGGGCGGGGCCGAGCAGACCCTCGACGACGAGCTGACCGGAACGCCGGGCAGCCGCCGGTTCGAAATGGGCGCAGATGGGGTCCTCATCCCCCAGGCCCCGATCGACCTCAGCAAGCCGGCGGATGGGAAGAACGTCCGCCTGACCATCGACAGCAACCTCCAGTTCCAAGCCCAGAACGCGATCTCCGCGTCGGTCGCCCAGCTGCACGCCGAGTGGGGGAGCATCATCGTCGTCGAGAGCAAGACGGGCAAGATCCGGGCCATGGCGGACACCACCCCGATGGACCCGAACAACCCCGGAGCGAGCAAGCCCGAAGACCGGGGAATCCGCTCCATCACGGCCGCGCTCGAGCCGGGATCGACCGAGAAGGCGGTCACTGCTGCGGGCGCCCTCGAGCAGAACAAGGTCCAGCCGCTGACCCAGCTGGTGGTCCCTCCCGTCCTCAGCATCGATGGGCAGGGCATCCACGATTCGTTCGACCATGGCACCCTCCACATGACGTTCGCCGGGGTGCTCGGCTACTCCCTCAACACCGGCTCCGTCATGGCGGGCAGCGAGCTGACCCGCCAAGAGCGCTACGACTGGCTCACCAAATTCGGCGTTGGCCATCAGACCGGGATCCAGCTCCCGGGCGAATCGGGCGGGATCCTCGCCACTCCGGACAAGTGGGACGGCCGGCAGCAGTACACGGTCCTTTTCGGGCAGGGGGTCGCGCAGACCCCGCTGCAGACCGCGATGATCTACCAGTCGATTGCCAACGGCGGCGTCAGGCTCAAGCCCCAGATCGTCGAACCCGCCGCGGCCGCGGACGGAAAGTCCGCACCCCAGGCCGACACCGGTACCCGGGTGGTCTCGCCCGAAACGGACCAGAAGCTCAAGGACATCCTCGAAAGCGTCGTGACGGCCGGCGAGGTCCAGGACGTCAAGGTCCCCGGATACCGCGTGGGCGGCAAGACCGGAACCGCCGAAACTGCCGCGACCGACGGCAGCGGGCTGCACGGCTACACGGCTTCCTTCGTCGGAATGGCCCCGATGGAAGACCCCAAGTACGTGGCCCTCGTCCTCGTCCAGCACCCCCAGGGCAACATCTACGGCATATCCCAGGCGCCCGTGTTCAACAGCGTCATGGCCGCGACCCTCAACGCCTACAACGTCGCGCCTTCCACCACGGCGCCCGTCAAGCTGGCCCAGAAGTACTGACTGGGCAGACTGCCGGGTGGTTCCGTTGGATGTCTCTTTCGCTCCATCCCTGTTGAGCCGCGCGGGAACCGGGCAGGATGGCCCCATGTCCAAAATGTCGGTTTCCCGTGGGCGTCGGAGACCGTCAGACTCCGCGCTGTCCCTCTGGTCGCAGGGGTCTGTCCTGTCCATCGGCTCTGTAGGGTCAGTCCTGTCCATCGGGTCCGTCGGCTCGGTGCTGTCGGTCGGTTCAGTCGGCAGCGCCCTGTCGGCGGCATCGATCGGTTCGGCCCTCTCGGTGATCTCCGGGGGATCATGGCTCAGCCTGGGATCGTTACTGTCCGCGCAGTCGCGGTGGTCGGTGCTCTCGTGGCGCTCCGCTCGCGGATTCCTGTCCGGCGGATGCTCGCGGCGCACATCCTGAAGGGTCGCCCCGCCGGCCTGTGCCCACGCACACAGACGTGAGCTAGGTCGGCGATGCTCTCGACCTCAACCGCGGTGGCAATCGCGGTATTCTCAACGAGGCCACGTCCGCGTACCCGTCCTTCCACCGCGCCTCGAGAGGCCCTCCGAAAGCTCACATGAACAACCAAGCCGCCTTCCCCTCTCACCCGGAGCCTGCCCGGTGAGCCCGCTGTCCGTCGCCGCCTACCTGCCCTCGCCAACGGTCAACGCGATCAAGCTGGGCCCTCTCTCGATTCACTTCTACGCGCTGTGCATCCTTGCGGGCATTGTGTTCGCTTGGTGGCTCACTGAGCGGAGGTGGATCAGCCGCGGCGGCAAATCCGGCCAAGCGCTGGACATCGCGCTCTGGGCCGTTCCGTTCGGGATTGTCGGCGGCCGCATCTATCACGTCATCACGGATCCGGAGCTGTACTTCGTCCCGGGGAAGAATCCGTGGAATGCGTTCGCCATCTGGGATGGCGGCCTTGGCATCTGGGGGGCGATCGCACTCGGTGGCCTCGGGGCCTGGATCGGCTGCCGGCGCGCCAAGATTTCCCTTCCGGCGTTCGCCGACGCGCTCGCCCCAGGGCTGCTCTTCGCGCAGGCCCTCGGGCGCCTCGGCAACTGGTTCAACAACGAGTTGTACGGCGACCCCACGACCCTGCCGTGGGGCCTCGAGATTCACGAGATGGACCCCTCGACAGGTGCGGCCGCCACCAATCCGGACGGCACGG
Source organism: Sinomonas sp. P47F7 (assembly GCF_049332655.1). Taxonomy (GTDB): domain Bacteria; phylum Actinomycetota; class Actinomycetes; order Actinomycetales; family Micrococcaceae; genus Sinomonas. The sequence continues at coordinate 2,490,631 of NZ_CP186327.1, forward strand.
CCGTGATCCTCGGCTACTTCCACCCGACGTTCTTGTATGAGGCTCTCTGGAGCACGATCGGCGGCATCGCGATCCTCGTCCTCTCGCGGCGGTTCCGGCTCGCCCGCGGCGCCGAGTTCGCACTGTACGTCATGATCTACACGGCTGGCCGCTTCGTGGTCGAGCTCATGCGCTCGGATTACGCGAACCTCATCCTCGGACTCCGTGTCAACACGTGGGTCTCGGCACTCGTCTTCCTGGGCGGCGCCGTGGGACTCGCGCTTGTCCTGCTGCGCGCCCGCCGCGCGCCCGCGGCAACGGACGACGGCGCAGGCTCCCCGGAGGAGCGCACGCTCGAGGGCGAGGCGACTCCCGACGAGACGACGACCCCCGGCGACCCCGCGGCGTCGAACGACGCCGAGTCACCGAACAACGCAGGGTCACCTCACGACGACTAGTATCTAGCGGCCCGCACGCGGCCCACGCGCAGCAAGCACCGATTCGGAATACCCAAGCGCCGCTTGCGGTTGCCGAAAGCGGGACCCATTCACTCCGAAGGAGCACGTTCATGCACGAGTTCACCCCTGCCGACGGCACCGTCACGATGTTCTCCACGAGCTGGTGCGGCTACTGCAACCGGCTCAAGAAGCAGCTCGACGCCAAGGGCATTGGCTACACAGAGGTGAACATCGAAGAGGTCGCGGGCACGGCCGAGCTCGTGGAGCAGATCAACGGCGGCAACCGCACCGTCCCCACCGTGATCTTCCCGGACGGCACCGCCGCGACCAACCCCTCGGCAGCGGACGTGAAGGAAAAGCTCGGCGTCTGAGGCCTCCCACCTGAGCTCCTGTCCTCTTCTTCGATGACGCGCATCGTGTCGAACCGCGGCACGCCGCCTTCCGGGCCCGCGCGAGGGATTTAAACGGACCCGGGCGCGGCCGGCTCAAGGCGTACGACGACGGACTTTGACGCGGGCGTGTTGCTCACCTCTGCCGTCGACTCGAGTGGGACGAGCACGTTGGCCTCGGGGAAGTACGTCGCAACGCAGCCTCTCGCCGTGGGGTACGAGACGATCCGCAGCCCGCGCAGGGTGCGGTCGACGCCGTCGTTCGCTTCGCTGTGGACGTCAACGTGCTCGCCGTCCACGAGCCCAAGGTGGGCGAGGTCCTCAGGGTTCACGAACAGCACGTGCCGCCCCTTGTGGATGCCGCGGTAGCGGTCGTTGAGGCCATACATCGTCGTGTTGAACTGATCGTGCGACCGGACGGACTGGAGGAGCAGGCGCCCTTCCGGGACGCGGATGGTCTCGAGCTGGTTGACCGTCAGGATCGCCTTCCCGGTGGCCGTCGGGAAGCGGCGCTCGTCCCGCGGCGGATGCGCGAGCATGAACCCACCCGGCTCGCGGATGCGGGAGTTGTAGTCCTCGCAACCCGGGCACACGTGGGCGATGTGCTCTCGCACGGTGTCGTAGTCGCGTTCGAAGCCGGCCCAGTCGACCGGGTGGTCGGGGCCGAGGACAGCGCGCGCGAGACGGCTCACGATCGCCACCTCGGACAGTGCGTCGGGCGACACCGGCTCGACGCGCCCCGCGGACGGGTGGACCGCGCACACGGTGTCCTCGACGCTCACGAACTGCGGGCCGGACGCCTGGAGGTCGATCTCCGTGCGGCCCAGAGTCGGGAGGATGAGCGCCTGCTCGCCGACGAAGGCGTGCGAGCGATTGAGCTTCGTCGAAATGCTGACGCTCAGTCGGGCCCCGCAGAGGGCCGACTCGGCGACCGCAGTGTCCGAGATCGCGGAGACCAGGTTTCCGCCGAGGGCCACGAACGCCTTGACCTTGCCGTCGCGGAGCGCCTGGATGCTCTGGACGGCGTCGAGACCGGCCTGACGCGGCGGATCGAAGCCGAACTCACGCTGGATCGCGTCGAGGAACGCAGGCGGCATCTTCTCCCAGATCCCCATGGTGCGGTCGCCCTGGACATTGCTATGACCCCGGATGGGCGAAGGCCCTGCGCCCGGCCTGCCGATGTTCCCCCGCAGGAGCAGGAGATTGATGATCTCCTTGATGGTCGGGACGGCCTTCTTGTGCTGCGTGAGACCCATGGCCCACGTGATGATCACGCGGTCCGCGGCGAGATAGCGCGCCGCGAGTTCGTCGATCTCGGCGTCGGTGAGGCCGGTGGCCGCGCGGACTTCGTCGTCGTCGAGCCTCGCGAGGTGCTCCGTCAACGCCTCGAGCCCCTCGCAATGCTCCTCGAGGAAGGCGTGATCCAAGACGGTGCCGGGAGCCGCGGCCTCCGCGGCCAGTACGCGCTTCGAGAGGGCCTGGAGCAACGCCATATCCCCGGCAAGGCGGATCTGCAGGAACTGGTCGGCGAGGTCAGTGCCGTGGCCGATCAGGCCGCGCGGCCGCTGGGGGTTCTTGAAGTTGATGAGCCCGGCCTCGGGCAGCGGGTTCACCGCGACGATCTGCGCGCCGGCGAGCTTGGCCTCCTCGAGTGCGGTCAGCATGCGTGGATGGCACGTGCCCGGGTTCTGGCCCATGATGATAATCAGATCGGCCTTCGCGAAGTCCGTGTAGGTCACCGCGCTCTTGCCCACACCGATCGTCTCCCCCATCGCGGCGCCCGTCGACTCGTGGCACATGTTCGAGCAGTCGGGAAGATTGTTGGTACCGAACGCGCGGACGAAGAGCTGGTACTCGAAGGCCGCCTCGTTGCTCGTGCGGCCGCTCGTGTAGAACGTGGCCTCGTCCGGCGAATCGAGGGCGTTGAGCTCGCGCGCGATGATCGCGAAAGCCTCGTCCCACGTCACGGGGTGGTAGCGATCGCTGCCCGCCGGCTTGTAGACCGGTTCCACGAGCCGCCCCTGCTGCCCGAGCCAGTACTCGGTCCGCTCGCGCAGTTCAGTGACGGGATGGGTGGCCCAGAAATCGCCTTCGATCCGCAGGGGCTCGGCCTCCCACGTGACAGCCTTCGCGCCGTTCTCGCAGAACTCGGCGACCTTGCGGTCCGGCGGGTCCGGCCACGCACAGCTCATGCAGTCGAAGCCGTCCTTCTGGTTGAGGTTCGCGAGCGTCGCGGCCGCTCGCCCGGGCCCCATCCGCCTCAGCGCGAGCGGGATCGTCTCGGTCAGGCTCGGCAAGCCGGCGGCACTGCGACGTGGTGGTCCGACGTGCAGCTCAGCGTCGGTCACGTCCTCTTCAATCGGCTTCCTGGCCATGCCAGACAACACCTCCCGCGGGGGCTCCGAGGCGGGCCCCGTACTCTCACCGGTCTAGCACCGGCCGAGGGACGGGGCAATGACCCGCTGGCAAGCTGGCTTTCTGGGGACGCAGCCCTTGCCGTCGGCCGACGTTGAACGCGTAGGCTCGGCTGATGACCTTGGAATGGGAACAGGTGATCGTCCACTCTCTCGATCCGGTGGCCTTGGGGCAATGGTGGGCCGAGGCGCTCGGGTGGGTCGTGGTCCACTCGTCGGACGACGAGTTCGAGATCCGCTCCGAGCCGGATCGCAGGCCGGGTCTGGACTTCGCGCGGCTCGATGAGCCGAAGAAAGGCAAGAGCCGGCTGCATCTCGATTTCCGACCGGACGACCAAGAAGCCGAGGTGGCCCGCCTCTTGGCACATGGCGCCCAGCGGGTCGACATCGGCCAAGGCGAGCAATCTTGGGTCGTCCTGGCCGACCCGGAAGGCAACGAGTTCTGCGTCCTGGGCCAGCTGCAGGCGTCGGGCTAGGAGCGCCGCCACAGTCCGCGAGGCGTGGATTGTTACCCTATGATGCCTCTTGGGGCGGATCGAGAACCCCCTAACCCTTGGAAGGCGGCCGTCGCCGGTCCGTGCGGGTCAGGCAAGAAAATGGCGTCGGCTAGGTGGGGGGTCTTTTGAGGACCAACAGTGCAGCTTTGACTTTTGTGTTGATTCTCCTCGGAGTGACGCTTGAGCTGCTGCGCACAGTTGAGGGTCCCGGTCGTCGGTTCCACGACGTCGAGGAGCCTCGTGATGCCTGATCCGAACCGAAGGCCGTCGGAGCGGCCACTGTTCGTGCCAGGAGTTGTAGCGGCCGTTCTTGCCGGACTGGGGATCGGCACGGCTATGTCGAATATTCGCCTTGAGGGAACGGCCGGCTGGTTGTCCTTCGGACTCCTCTGTCTCGTATGTCTGGCAATCCCTTCGTCTCGCTTGCTTTCGCGACGTTTTGTCAATGCAATTGTCGTTTTGAGCGGACTGGCACCCCTCCTGTGGTGGATTCACATGCCTCTACCCGGGCTTCGAGCAGGGATACTGTGGGGCCTCGCATGTGGGGTGTTCGTTGGATGCCTCATCTACTGGCGAACTAACGAACGGCCGTGGCGGGCGTTCCTGCCAGACTGGAACGGAGTCGACAGCTATCCCATTTTGGCGGGGATCGCGTCCATCTCTGTGTTCTGGAATTTTTTCATTCCAAAGTCCGCGGCGAGCACCCTGTCGCTTCTCTCGATGGCCTGGGACTTCGCGCCCCACTTCAACATGTACGCGATGCTCCGCCGCTACGGAACAGTCATCCCTTTGGCCACGCCGCCCGCCGATGGGTCGGGATGGAGCTCCGCGACCTACCCGCAGGGCATCCACGCACTCATGGCCACGGTCGCGGAGGTTGTCGCCGGACCAACGTACGCGGGCAATGATGCCGAGACCCTCCTCTTCCTCCGGCTTGTCGGACTCGTTGGCACCATCTCCACGGTGCTCGTCGTAGCATCCCTGACGTCGATACCCAGCCTCCGGCACCAGCCCAAATTCACTTTGCCCCTGGCTGCGCTCGTCGCCGCGGCCTGGCTCGTCGGCCCCGGCGCGATTCCGGTGTTCGGCGGCTTCCCCAATTTTGCGTTGGGCGTCGCGGTCTGCGTTGCCGTCCTGTCGATCATGCGACTCCAACGTCAGAGCAATTCGATCCGTATCGCGGTTCTCTTCTCCATGTCGGTCGTTTCCGTCTCACACAACTGGGTCCTGCTGCTGGCCCTGTGTGCACCCGCGTGCGTCATCATCCTGGCGACCGAGGCAAGAATGTTCCGCCAACAGGCTCTGACAATTCAGGTCGTCTGGGCCGCAGCTCTGGCCGTTGCCGTCGCCGGCGCGTCGCTCGCCGCGTGGCAGCTCCGGCAGCTGCAGCTCTCCCCCGAGGATGTCCTCACAACACCGGGCGGCATCACCCAGCCCGATTGGGGCATGGATCTCACCTTCGTCTCCGTGTGCGCTATCTGCTTCCTCTTGCTCTTCAAAAACTGGTGGCTCGCCGATCGGCCCGACCGTCGATTGATGATTGGCATTATGGGGACAACCGGGTCTGCTGTGGTCGGAGGTCTGATGGCCGCCGGATTCGGAATCTGGCAGATTGCCACCGCACACGCACTGTCGTATTACTTCTATAAGTTCGGCCTCGCCGCAATGATGCTGGCGATCGCTGCAGCGGCCATGGCTGGCGGCGAGATACTGATCCCACGCTTCTCGCAGTGGACCTCTGGCCGTCGCATACCCACCGTGGCTCTCGCCTTCGCCACTATCGGCGCCGTCGGTGCCTTCGGATGGCCTACACCCATACTCGATCACCTGGGACTAGCGTCGCGGGCCCCCGGGTCCGCCGCCCAGGCCATACAGGCCAGAGCTCTGAATTCCGTGGACGGTCAGCCCAACGCGATTGCCCAGAAACTCGTTGCAATATCGCACTACGACTCGAATCATCCATTCATCTACGTCGGTTACGTTAATGGGCTCGACCCGATGCTTGCCGCACAATGGTCTCTGGCTCTGCAAGGCAATTGGACCGAGCACATTCAGCGGGGCATTCCCTACGCCAAGGCCCTCTATAACGGACCCTCACAGGTACCACAGGCAATACAGGGCGTTCTGACCGATGTGAGCGATCTCAACGTGCTCGTTGACGCTCGGCTCGTTCCCGAGCTCCGAAGCGCGTTTCCGGCCTACGCGGACCGAATTGTCGGACTGCCGGACTAGGCGCGTCTGGTCGGCTGCGGCCCGTTGACCCCACGCCACGTCAGGCGGCCAGATGGAACGTGGTCGCGAACCGGCCCAGGAGGTCGCCTGGGCCACGCAACACCTCGACCACGCCGGTCGCGATCGCTCGGTCCGGGGCGAGTTCTCCGGAGATGATCCGGCGGATGTCCGGCCCCGCGGCAAAGGCGAGGTCGGCTGGCCCGTCCCCGCGCGCCACGTCGAGGGTGGCCCCGTTGACCCGTATGAGCAGCTCGGCTGACCCGAAGTGCGCCGCATAGGCCGTCGCGGGCAGTCCCGCCGCAACATGCGGCCGGAACGCGGTCCGGAGCGACATGGTCATCGAGTCGGGGGTGATGATCTGCTCCTCCCGCGGGTCGCCCATCGCCTTGAATCCCCAAGCGCCGAGCGCGAGGACCACCGGCTCGAGCTCGCGGCCGTACGCCGTCATTTCATAGACGACGACGCGCGAGTGGGGCACCCGGCGGATCACACCGGCCGCCTGCAGCTCCTTGAGCCGCGCCGCCAGGATGTTGCTTGGGATTCGCGGGAGCCCCGCGGCGAGCTCTCCATAGCGGCGCGGCCCGACAAGAAGATCGCGGACGATGAGCAGCGCCCAGCGCTCGCCCACGAGCTCCAAGGCTCGCGTCACGCCGCAGTACTGCCCATAGTCGCGTGCTGCCATCGACGTCAGGCCTGCTGGTCCATGAACACCTCAGGGCCCTGCTCAGCGGCAACGGCGTCCATGTAGCCGAACTCGAGGACGTTTCCATCGGGGTCGGTGAGCTGACGCTGGTACATGAAGCCCAGGTCCGTGACCGGATGCGACTCCGCGCCACCGGCGGCGACGCCATCGGCGATGGCCACGTCAACCGCGTCGCGGCTGTCGAGGAAGATCGCGGTCGCTACCGACACGCTGGCGCTCGGGTCGCCGATGGGTCGGTCGGTGAACGTCTGGAAGAAGTCGCGCACCAGAATCATGAAGTAGCTGTGGCCGTCTTCGACGACCACGCAAGCAGCGTTGTGGTCGGTGAAGAGCGGGTTGATGGTGAAGCCAATCGCCGTGTAGAACGCTTTCGCACGCTCGAGGTCGGTCACCGGCAGGTTGACGAACATCGCAGTCATCGTGGTCTCCCTCTGATGGATCCGGTATGAGGACGATGCTCACACTTGCAAAAAACAAGTGGCACGTCAAGAGCTGAAGGCGGCGGATCAACTCGGCCACACAGACAGTCGGTTTCAGCGGCGGCAAGCAGACGCCGCCTTGTTAGGATCGAGCGGACCGTCCGACCAGGAGCCCCGAAAGCGAGATCCCGTGAAGGCCGACCACTACGACAGTTTTGCCGAGAGCTACTCGGCGGAGAACGAGTCCAGTCTCCTGAACGCGTACTACGAGCGGCCAGCGATGGTTGGCCTTGCCGGCGACGTCGACGGCCGCCGCATCCTCGACGCGGGATGCGGTTCTGGGCCCCTCTCAGCGGCGTTGATCGCCAAGGGCGCGGTTGTGACGGGCTTCGACTCCAGCCCCGCGATGGTCGAGTTCAACGGCCAGACCGCGAAGCTGACTTTCTGGCACAGGCCATTGCACGCCATGACCGACGCTTTCACCGAGGCCGGCTTCCGCATCAAAGTCATCAGCGAACCACCAGCTTCCCCTGACGCGCCACGCGAGCTCTTTCCACCGCATCTCGGAGATCGCAGGGCGTTCCTGTCCTTCATCTTCTTCGTCCTCGAAGCCAGCACGTGACCCAGCCGCATCAGCCGAGGGTGGAGATGCTGTGGGAAGCCAGCGACCCCAGCGAAGCACTCGAATCCCGGTTCGGCTTCGGCCATGCCGGTGCGGCCAGTCACTGGGTCGCCGCCATGGCGGGCGAGCATTGGGGCATTCGAGTCGATGCCTGCGAACGCATCGTGATCAGCGACCGCAACGCCTTGGCCTGGGTCGGCACATCGCCCGGGCGGATGTGTGCCCGCGACGGCGCGCGACACGCGCCGCGCTGAGCCAGCTGAGGGCATTAGGGACGCCATGACGCTCGTGAAGGCGCCAACGCCCACCGGCCAACGCACCACCTCTCAGGGTCAGCGCCTACTAGTTGGCGAGCGGGGCCTGCCCCGACGGCGTTGCGGCAGCTACCGTTGGGCGCATGGCGGATTCTGAGATCCTGCGCGTGGACGGCCCCGACGGCGCGCGGGAGGTCAAGCTGAGCAGCCCAGACAAGGTGCTGTGGCCCGGCGTCGAGGGGCATCATCCCCTCACCAAGCGCGACCTGGCCAGCTACCTGATCTCGGTGGCATCGCCCTTTCTGCGGCTCAACGGCGACCGGCCCATGACTCTGCAGCGCTTCCCCGAGGGGATCGACGGCGAGGAGTTCTTCTCGAAGCGGCCGCCGCGGGGCGCACCTTCGTACCTCCGGACGGTCACTTGCACCTACCCGTCCCACCGGCGCCACGAACAGCTCGTGTTCGACGAGGCCGCCGAGCTCGCGTGGGCGGCGCAGATGGGAACGATCACCTTCCACCCGTGGCCAGTGCGCACGGCCAATCTGGACAACCCGGACGAGCTGCGGATCGACCTCGATCCGCAGCCCGGGCGCGACTTCCGGGACGCTGTCACCGCCGCGCTCGCGCTGCGCGAGGTCATGGCCGAGGCCGGGCTCACGGCCTACGCGAAGACCTCGGGCAACCGAGGCGTGCACGTCTACGCGCGCATCCGGCCCACGCGGGAGTTCCTTCATGTGCGGCACGCCGTCATCGGGATCGCCCGCGAGCTGGAGCGCCGCATGCCGGACCTCGTGACCAGCTCGTGGTGGAAGGAGGAGCGCGGCGAGCGGGTCTTCGTCGACTTCAACCAGGCCAACCGCGACCGGACGATCGCCGCCGCCTATTCCCCCCGACCCTTGCCGCACGCGCCCGTCTCGACGCCGCTGACGTGGGACGAGCTCCCCGACGCCGACCCTCGCGACTTCACCGTCCGTACGGTCCCCGTGCTCTTGGCCGCCCGTGGCTGCCCGTGGGCGGACATGGACGCCGCGCCGGGCGACATTTCGGGCGCACTCGCCCTCTGGGACGCGGACCTCGAGCGCGGGCTCGGCGAGCTCAACTTCCCGCCGGACTACCCCAAGATGCCCGGCGAGCCGCCGCGGGTGCCGCCGAGCAAGCGCAAGGCGGATCGAGCCGACGAGGACTATTCGGCGCCCAAGGCGGAGCGCGACGCCGAATGGGGCACCGCGATCGCTCCCCCGTACGGGCCGATGCTGGCCAAGCCCGTCAAGAAGCTCCCGGTCGGCGAGTACCTTTACGAGCCGAAGTGGGATGGCTTCCGCTCGATCGTGTGGCGCTCCGGCGAGCGGGTGGAGATCGGATCGCGCAATGCCCTGCCCATGACGCGCTACTTCCCGGAGCTCGTCAAGGCCATCGTCGCAAACGTCCCCGACCATTCGGTCATCGACGGCGAAATCGTCCTCGTGGACCCGGACTCTGGCGACCGGCTCAACTTCGATGCCCTCCAGCAGCGCATTCACCCCGCGGCCTCCCGCATCGCAAAGCTGAGCGCCGCAACGCCAGCGAGCTTCGTGGCCTTCGACCTGCTCGCCCTGGGCCAGACCAACTACGTGGAGCGTCCGTTCCGCGAGCGGCGCGCGGCCCTTGAGGAGGCATTCAAGGACGCCAAGCCCCCGGTCTACCTCACTCAGGCGACCGGGGACCCCGCCCTCGCGCTGGAGTGGTTCAGCACGTTCGAGGGCGCCGGCCTGGACGGCGTCATCGCCAAGCCCCTCGGAGAGCCCTACGCCGAGGACAAGCGGGTCATGTCCAAACTCAAGCACGAGCGGACGGCCGACTGCGTCCTCGCCGGGTACCGGCTCTACAAGGACGAGCGCGACGCCATCGGATCCCTGCTCCTGGGCCTGTACGACGCCCCGGGCCGGCTCAACTCTGTGGGCGTCATCGGGGCGTTTCCCATGGCCCGCCGCAAGGAGCTGTTCGAGGAGCTCCAGCCGCTCGTGACCACGTTCGACGGGCACCCGTGGGCGTGGGCGCAGCCCGCCGAGGTGCTGCCGGACAACCGCGACCAGTCGGCACCTCGCACCCCTACTGCGGCGGCGCACTCCCGCTGGAATGCAAACAAGGACCTCTCGTTCACCCCGCTGCGGCCGGAGCGCGTCGTCGAAGTCAAGTACGACCACATGGAGGGCGAGCGGTTCCGCCACACCGCGCAATGGGTCCGATGGCGCCAGGACCGCTCGCCGGAGTCGTGTACCTATGACCAGCTCGACGAACCCGTCAGCTACGATCTCTCCTCGGTCCTGAACCGGGACCGGCCCGCCTAGCCCGGCTAGGCCAGCGCGCCGCGCTCCCGATACATGGCCAGCAGCGCCGCCTCGACGTCGTCGACCGTGAGCCCCGGCACAAGATCGTCGGCCGCGCCCGCCGTCGTCGGATCGAACGGTAGCGCGAGCGCCCGGTACACGTCGGTCAGGACGCCGCGGACGGGCCCGGCGTCGCTCACCACGAAGACCGAGGAGAACAGCCACGCCCCGGCGACCACACGCTGGGCCGTCCCGACGAGCTTGACGGGAGCGGCCGCCGTCGACCGCTCCCCCGGCACGCCGTGGACGCTGTATTCGCCCGGGCAGTACTCGCCAGCGATCTCCCCCACGCGCGCATCGAGCCCGAGCGTGCGCAGCGCCCCAGCGTAGAGCTCGCCGAAGACCTCGAAGCGGTGGCGGTGCCCCACCATCGCCTCGCGGGCGGGCTCGATGTGGTCCACGATGAGGGTGCCCTCGTGGTATGCGGCTGCACGGCCGCCGGCCTTCCGGACCACGGGCGCGAAACCCCGTGAAAGGGCCGCGGCCCGGGCGTCCTCGAAGCCGGGAAGCCGCGTGTCCCGCTGTCCGAACGCCATGGTCGGGCGGGGCCGATACAGCCTCAGCGTCGGGCCCCGAAGCCCCCGCTTGACCTCGTCCAACAGCTCCGCCGCGCGCGCGAGCTGGGCCGCAGGGTCGCTCCCATCCCGGTCGGTGATGAGCGCGAGCGCCGCCGTCGAGCCGTCATTCCATTCAGCCATGGTCCCGCCCCTCAGGTCTGGCGGAGCGTGAGGATCTGCTCGGCGCGGCCAAACGGCCCCTCGAGATCGTGCAGCACAGAGGAGGTAAGTCCGATCCCGTCCGCCCCGAACGTCACGGCGTTGTCGATGCCGAGCCATTCGCCGGCCGGCTGCCGGTACAGGTGGATCTGCAGGTCGACGTTCGGGAAGGCCCAGCCGCCGGGGCCGGGCGGCACGCGAGTCGCAATGCCGTTCGCCGTGTCGACGAGGCCCATGAGCCGGACCCAATCCGGGCTCTCCTGCTGGTCGATGAGCGGGTACGGTGTGCGGATCCACACGGTGCCGTTGCCCGAACGGTGGTGCGTGGCCTGGTACATCTCCAGCGAGCGGATGTAGCCGCCGGGCCACTCCGTGGTGCCGTCCCAGCGCTCGCAGTCCTCGATCGCCGGGATGCGTGCGTCCTCGAAGGCCGCGACGCTCGAGGTGTCGCTCTGTACGAGCCGCCACGCGGTGGCGCGGATGGCCACGCGCCCCTGGGCGGAGAGCTCGGCCTGGATGAGCTCGATGGTCCGGCCGGGCCGCAGTGTCGTGGTGGTCACCTCGCACTCGCCGGCGTGGATGAGGCCGAGGATCTCGTAGCTGATCCGCGCGATCCGCAGGCCCTCGCGCCGGTCGTGGCGCTCGAGCGCGTGCGCGAGGAGGCCCGAGGCCGGCGCCATGTGCTGCTCGTGCGCGTTCCATGCGCCTTGGACGTGGATCGTGGACCGATAGCGGCCACCGCCAAGGTCCTCATAGTAGAAGTCACCCTGAGCGAGGCCCGTCTGGTCCGTCCACTCCTGCGTCTCCGTCACGCGCCCTTCCTTTCCTCCGGCGCAGCTCCGTCGCGCGCCTCATCAACCCTAGCGGTAACGCCGTGCCCGCCTTGTGTCTTCCTGCGGGAGCGGGCGCGCACCACGCGGACGACGACGATGCCCACCACGGCGGCGACGATCGCCCACGCCCACGGAGACGCCCTGGCGTGCTCCAGGACGAGCTCGACGGCGGCGAGCCCCACCGTCGCGTAGACGAGGGCCCAGACGGCCGAGCCCACGACGGTCGCGGGGATGTAGTAGCGCAGCTGCATGCGGCTCATGCCCGCGGCGAGGTTCACCGCCGTCTGCAGGCCCACGGTCAGGAAAGTCAGGACGATCGCGAACGGCCCCCAGCGGTCGATGAGCCGCCGCGCGCCGTCGAGCCTCGACGGGTCCCAGCGCCGGGCGAGGCGGGTCTTCCCGTAGCCCGCGGCAAGGGCGCGGCCCAGCCAGTAGGTGGCATTCGTCCGCGCGAGCACGATCACGAACAGCGCGACCACGGCAACCTCGAAGGGCAAGGCCAGGAGCTGATCCATACCAGCTACTCTCGCACGCGGCTCAGAAACTGGGCCGCGCGGGCGCCGAGCCCGGCGATCTGGTTCAGCACGACCGCGGCCGGATCCGGGTGGATCTCGTTCGCGGGCGGCTCGACGCGGGCGTTGGCGCTGCACTCGAAATCCGCGCAGATGAGCGTTCCCACGGTGTTGCCGTTCCGGCCAGACTGCCCTGCCCGCCGGGCCACCCACAGGTACACGTCGTTGGGGGCGTCGACGGACCTGCACAGCTCGCACAGCACAGACCGGTTCTTCCGGGCCCCGCCCTCGGGGGCGCGCAGCATGATCGAGGCGGGTTTGCCGCCGTCGGGCGCGAAGACGATGTAGCCGCGCAGCGGCATCTTAGGGTCGCGCCAGCCGAGGAAGTCGAGGCGGTCCCAGTCCAGGGTGTCGAAGTCCTGGGGAGGGTTGAGGCGCGCGGCCTCGGAGCGGCTCGCGTTGATGAAGGATGAACGAATTTGCTGGACGGTGATCTTCTGCATGGCAGGGCTCTTTCACGAATTCGGCAGACACGAGGGCCGCGCGGAAGCGCGGGCTCGCGGAGGGCGGTCGGACGTCTGCCGGACGCGGCCTGAGGCCGTCAGGTGGCGCTGCGGGGTCGGGACCCGCGGATCAACGCACGGGCGAAGAAGCGCCTCAGCGGCGGAAGGCAGACGGGAGGAGGGCCGCACAGCAGGCCACGAGGGCCACCCCGCAGTCCGCGGCACGGTGCACCAGGCCAGCGCGCATGCTCAGCTCCTCAGGCGCCGAATCGGCGCGGTCGCCTCCCCGTGGGAGGACTCGTCGGGGCTCGTCCGAGCCCAGAGCAGTGTCTCAGATCTCCGCTGCCCGGTTCAAATGGTCTCTCAGCTCAAGCGATCAAGCCGCTCGCGCGCTAGCCGCGCGGCTCGCCGCTCCTGCTCGGCCACGCGCGCCGCGAGTTTCCGCGTCCGCTCCGCGTACCCGGCCTCGCGTTCGACGGCGGCAACCTCGCCTTCGAGGCCCGCGAGCCGCTCCTTGAGCTCGGCGAGCTGGCCCGCCAGGTGTTCGCGTCGGGCGGCGACGTCTGCCGCACTGCTCTCGGCGTCCGCGAGCTCCGCCTCAGCGAGGCGCAGGCTCCGCTCGGCCTCGTCCCTTTCGGCGCGTGCCTGCTCGCGTTCCTGCGCGCGCTCGGCCTCGACCCGCCGTCGTTCGTCGTCATCGCGCTGGGGGGCGCGTTCGCCGCGGACGCCCGGGGCCGGCGGAGGAGCCGGCTCGTGCAGGCTCCCCGGCACCGCGACGGCGTCGGTGAGATCCACGGGGTCGATCCCGTTGCTCGCGAGTGCCCGCACTAGCTGCCCGCTCCGCACGGCGGCCGCCGCCCCCGGGTCCGCCATGCCCGCGCGGAGCGTCTGCTCGAGGTCCGCTGCGGCCGCCTCGCTCACGCTCCCCCCGAAATCGCGGGCGAGCGCTCGCCCCTCCCGCACGATCGCCGTGACGAGCTTCTGGCGCTCGGGCCCGAGCCGCCGGATGGCCTCGGAGTCGAGCAGCTCCTGCGCGATGCGCAGCTCGGCACCGAGATCGAGGACGCGCGCGACATCCTCGGGGCGGTGTCTCGCGAGGAGATTGGCTGCCCACGCGGCGGCCGACGGCTTGGGCAGTCGCCCTATCTGCTTCGCGACGAGAGACTCCCCCGCAGACCGCGCAGCCTTGGCCTTCTCGTTGCGCGCGGACGTGAACTCGCTCGGCGGGAGGGCGTACAGCTCGGTGGCAACGGCTGCCAGGTCCATGCCACACATCATAGGTTTGCGGGCGCACACGCTCCCCGCATTCCGGGCTCGAGCTGGCCCCCGGGCGTGACAACTGCTGCCCTCAGCAGCTACCCGTGGGCAATTTCGCACGGGAAGCGGCCAAGGGCAGCAGAAGTGAAGCCGGTCCCCCAGACGTCAGAGGGTTGCCGTGTCGATGACGAAGCGGTAGCGGACGTCGCTCGCCACGACGCGCTCCCACGCCTCGTTGATCTTCTCCGCCGGGATGACCTCGATCTCGGCTCCGAGCCCGTGCTCGGCGCAGAAGTCGAGCATCTCCTGGGTCTGCCTGATCCCGCCGTTCTTCGTGCCGCCGATGCGGCGCCGGAAGCCGGCGAGTGAACCGGAGCCGAAGCTCATGGCGTTCTCGGGCAGGCCGGCGGCGACGAACGTTCCGTCGAGGGCGAGGAGCGAGAGGTACGCGTCGAGGTCGAGGTCGGCGGACACCGTGCTCACGATGAGGTCGAACCGACCCGCCAGATCCTCGAACGTGCTCTCGTCCGAACTCGCGTAGTAATGGTCCGCGCCGAGTCGGAACGCGTCGTCCTGCTTCTTGAGGGACTGGCTGATCACGGAGACCTCGGCCCCGAGCGCATGGGCGATCTTGACGCCCATGTGTCCCAGGCCGCCCATCCCGACGATCGCGACCTGCTTGCCAGGCCCGGCCTCCCACGTCTTGAGCGGCGAGTACAGGGTGATCCCGGCGCACAGGAGCGGCGCCGCGACGTCGAGCTCGAGCGCCTCCGGGATCCGGAGAACGTAGTCCTCCTCGACGGTGATATGGGTGCTGTAGCCTCCCGCCGTCGGCAGTCCGTCCCGCCCGATCGCGTTGTACGTGCCGATCTCGCCCTCGAGGCAGTACTGCTCCTCGCCGGCAAGGCAATTGACGCACTTCCGGCACGAGTCGACATAACAGCCGACGCCGACCCTGTCGCCGACGGCGTACTTCGTCACCTCGGCGCCGATCGCCTCCACGACGCCCGCGATCTCGTGGCCCGTGACGATCGGGTAGCTGATGGCGCCCCACTCCCCGCGGGCGGTGTGGATGTCGGAGTGGCAGATGCCGGCGAACTTGATGCCGATGAGCACCTCGTGGGGCCCAGGCTCGCGACGCTCGATCGTGACGGGGACGAGGGGATCGGCGGCGGACGGGGCGGCGTAAGCGCGTGCGGTAGGCATGCGGTCTCCTTTCGCGGTTGGGGTGTTGGGTGTTCTTCCCACGCTAGGCGCGCGAGCGGGCCACGTCAGCAGTCATGGCACAGTGTGGGATTCCTAGGACTCGGAGTCCTACCCTCGAGCGCCAGGCCGAAGGTCTTGGGCTCGACGGTCCAAGCCGCGCGATGCAATGCGGTCGCGAGGCGGGCTCGTGTCCTCCGGAAGCGGTCGGCGCGATGCGCCCTGCCGTCGTCCACGACTGGCGCATCTGGTAGCGCGCTTCGGCTCTCCACACTCTGGACGCTGAGGATGAACGCGAGGCCGATGAATGAACTGTGTTCCACGTCCTTCAACGCTACGGACGGTGGAGGGCCGAGTCAGCACCCGAAGCCTGCCCTGTTGATCCTAGGAGTCCTAGGCCCACCCAGACGCAAGTTTCGCCGGAGAATCCGGGACTAATCCGCCGGGCTGGGGAGTTCACGCTAACAACATCAAACACGCCTCGAGACGTACACGGAAGAGATCCCACCCATGATGACGCACGCCGATGTAGGTTTCCGCTCCGAGCGAGGCCCCATTCTCATAGCCCTCATGGTGACCACGGGCCTCGTCGCCATCGACTCGACCATCGTCGCGACAGCCGTGCCGTCGATCGTGCACGACGTCGGCGGGTTCTCGTCGTTCCCGTGGCTCTTCTCGGCGTACATGCTCGCGCAGGCGGTGTCCGTCCCCGTCTACGCGAAGCTCTCCGACATGGTCGGCCGGAAGCCACTCATCCTCGCCGGCATCGCGCTGTTCCTGCTCGGCTCGATCCTTTGCGGCGTCGCGCTCTCGATGCCGGCGCTCATCGCGTTCCGCGTCATCCAGGGCCTCGGCGCGGGAGCCGTCCAGCCCATGGCCATCACGATCGCGGGCGACATCTACTCGCTCGCGGAGCGTGCCAAGGTCCAGGGGTACCTGGCCAGCGTCTGGGCCATCTCGTCCGTGGTCGGCCCGACCCTCGGCGGGGTGTTCTCGTCGCTCGGGATCTGGCGTGGCATCTTCCTCATCAACATCCCGCTGTGCGTCCTCGCCGCGTGGATGCTCATGCGCTCGTTCCACGAGAACATCCAGCGCGCGCAGCACCGCATCGACTTCATCGGCGCGAGCCTGCTCACTGGATCGATGACCCTCCTCATCCTCGGCGCCCTCGAAGGTGGGCAGGCGTGGGCGTGGGATTCGCCCCTGAGCATCGGGGCCTTCGTGCTTGGCGCGGCCCTCTTCGTCGCGTTCCTCGTGGTCGAGCGCCGCGCGCCCGAGCCCGTCCTCCCGCTGTGGGTCGTCTCGCGCCGGCTCCTCCTCACGACGACGCTCGTCTCGTTCGGCGTCGGGGCGATCATCCTCGGCCTCACGTCCTACGTGCCGACCTTCCTCGAGGGCGCGCAGTCGGTCTCACCCGTGCTCGCCGGGCTCGCGCTCGCCGCGCTGACTCTCGGCTGGCCCATCAGCGCGTCGCAGTCCGGCCGCCTGTACCTGCGGATCGGCTTCCGGAGCACCGCGGTGATCGGCATTCTCATCTCGGTCGTCGGGGCGAGCGCCCTCGCCTTCACGGCGTATACGCCGAGCGTCGTGCTCGTCGCGGTGAGCTGCTTCGTCGTCGGCCTCGGGCTCGGTCTCGTGGCCACGCCGACCCTCATCGCCGCTCAGACGAGCGTCGAGTGGAACGAGCGCGGAGTGGTGACCGGCACCAACCTATTCGCCCGCTCGATCGGGAGCGCCCTCGGAGTCGCCATTTTCGGCGCCGTCGCCAACGCGATCTACGCGAGCGTGCCGGGCCCGGCATCGGCCCCGCAGGCCATCGTGCCAGCGTCTGCCGCGGTGTTCCTCGCCGTCCTCATCGCGACCGTCCTGACGGTCGTCGCAGTGCTGGCGATGCCCGCGGACCAGCGCAAGGCAGCGGCCACGCCGGAGCAAGCGTCCGCCGAGACCGCGGGCGCTTCGTAGGACTCACAGTCCCACTCCCGAGGGTCGAACATCGGCGGAGCCTCCGCCAGAATGGAAAACATGGGTCAGAGCGCAGAGTTCGGGCGATTCCTCAAGGCGATGCGGTCCCGCCTCACGCCTGAGCAGGCCGGCGTGACCGCCGGGACCACGGGGAGGCGCGTCCCGGGGCTGCGACGCGAGGAGATCGCGCTGCTCGCCGGCGTGAGCACGGACTACTACACGCGGCTTGAGCAGGGGCGGAACATCCACCCCTCGCGATCCGTGCTCGACTCCGTGGCCCGAGCGCTGCGCCTCGACGAGGGCGAACGCGCCCACATGATCGACCTCCTCGAGCACTGCGCCTCGTCGCAGCGGGCGCCGGCCCCGCCGCAGAACGCCCGGCCCGCGCTGCGCCAGCTCCTCGACGCCGTGGGGAATGTCCCTGCGCTCGTACTGGGCCGCCGTACGGACGTGCTGGCCGGGAACCGCCTCGCGTACCTCCTGCTCGCCGACTTCCCGAGCATGCCCGCGCACGAACGGAACCTCACGCGCTGGATCCTCCTCGACCCCCAGGCCCGCGAGCTGTTCACGGACTGGGAGTCGGTCGCGGCCGAGGCCACGGGAGCCCTTCGGGTCGACATCGGGCGGAACCCGAGCGATCCCCAGGTCAACGAGCTCGTGGGCGAGCTCGCCGTCCACAGCGAACTCTTCCGCCAATGGTGGGCGAGCCGCCGGCTCGTCACCGAGTACGCGGGGGTCCTGCGGATGCACCACCCCGTGGTCGGCGACCTCGAGCTGAGCTTCGAAGACCTCGCCCCGAGGCACGACCCCGACCAGACTCTGCGCGTGTTCTCGGCCAAACCGGGGTCCCCGTCCGCGGACTCACTCGCCCTGCTCGGCAGCTTCGGGGCCGATAGCTCTGCGGTCGGCGAGCACCGCCGCCGGGACGCCCGCACGCCGGTGGACTCCCCCGCCGTCGACGAGTAGCCGCTTCAGCGCTCCCCTGCGAACTTCAGCAGCACCTTCCCCGACGTCGACGCGTCCCGTGCCACGCCGAACGCCTCGAGGGCCTGATCGGCGTCGAACACGTGGGTGACGACGGCCGTGGGGTCCAGCTCGCGGGCGCTCAGCGCCGCGATCACGTCGTCGATCTCGTCGTTGAAGCGGAACGATCCCACGAGCTCGAGCTCTCGGGCTATCGCCGTCGAGACCGGCACAGGCTGGTCTCCCGGGGGCAGGAGCCCGAGCATCACGACGCGCCCGCCCCGCGTGGCGGCGCGGATCGCGGTGCGCAGCCCCGGGACGCTCCCCGAGGATTCGATGACGATATCGGCGTCGAGGCCCTCGAGCTCCGCGGCCTCAGAGGCAAGGACCGTACGGTGTGCGCCGAGCTCGACGGCGCGCTGCAGGGGCGCCTCGAAGAGGTCAGTCACGATGGTCTCGCCGGCGCCGTGATGCGCCAGGACCGAGACGACGAGCGCACCGATCGGTCCCGCGCCGACGACGAGGACACGTTTCCCCGCAACCTCGCCAGCCTGCTTCACGGCGTGCCACGCGACGCTCAACGGCTCGATGAGCGCAGCGGCGCGGGGGTCGAGGGTCTCCGGGATGGGACGGAGCATCCGGGCCGGGAGGGCCACACGGTCCGCGAAAGCGCCCCCTCGGTGCGGACGCGTGGCTGCGCTTCCGAGATACGTCCCGCCGGGCGAGAGGTTGGGCCGGTCAGCGGGAAACCTTGGGCCGCCGACCGGGCCTGGGGTGGCGGGGTGGACGGCCACCCGCACCCCCGCTGCCGGACCGGTGCCGTCCTCGGCCCGGCGGATCACGCGGCCGACCACCTCATGGCCCAGCACGAGCGGATCCCGCAGGATGGACTCTCCCGCCGCGCCGTGAAGCCAGTAATGCAGGTCCGATCCGCAGATTCCGCCGAGCTCGATGGCCACGAGCGCCTCGTCCGGGCCGGGAACGGGCTCGGGGACCAAGTCCACCCTCACGTCATCGCGGGCGTGGGCGACCACCGCTCGAACTAGGGCGGTGCCTGTCTCAGGGCTCATGCTTCTTCTTCCTTCCGGCTCCCGATGAGTGGTTGCTACGCGCGGCGCGCCGGAACGGCGATCTGGGCCGCGACCATCCGCACTGCCTTGCCGTACCGCGCGAGGTCGGATTCGTCAGGCCGGGCGGCGATGAGGGAGACGCCGACGGCGAACCGCGGTGCCGACACGGTTTCGGGGACGACGGCGGCAACGCCAGTCACGGCAGGATGCATCCCGCCGTAGTCCACGGCGTAGCCGCGGTCTCGGACCGCGCCAAGCTGGGCGATCAGCTCTTCGACGTTCCCGACGCTTCGGGCGGGGCTCGCCTCGAAGGCGCCCGCGCCGGCGTAGCGCACCCGAAGTGCTGAATGAGACCACCGAGCTCGAGGGCGCCGCAGATGTTGCGGGTCGACGATCGGGCCGCGCCGATTCCCCTCGCGAGCTCCGTGAGGCCTACCGGTGCGGTCGAGTTGTCTGCGAGGTACTCGAGGAGTTCGATGGCGCGACTGACCGACGGAGCCGCGCTCCTGCCGGCTAGTGTCGCGTGGCGTTAGTCTCTGAATGGTTGGGTGTTTGGGAGGATGGCCTTGTGGCCAATCGTCCCGCGCCCGCATTGGGCCTTCGTGATGGTGATTTCGAGGAATTGAGGCGGCTGACGCGCTCCCCGTCGGTGCGGGCCGGGCTCGCGCAGCGGGCCCGGATCGTGCTGCTGGCCGCCGAGGGCGTGGCGAACACGGTGATTGCCGAGCGCGTCGGCGCGAGCGTCGTGACCGTTCTGGCGTGGCGGCGCCGGTACGCGGAGTCCGGGCTGGCGGGGCTCGGCGACCTGGGGCGCTCGGGGCGCCCGCGGCGGGTGGACCATGCCGAGGTCGTCTCGGCGACCCTGGCCCCGCCGCCGAAGAAGTACGGGGTGACGCACTGGTCCTCCCGGCTGCTGGGGAAGCACCTCGGGATCGGGAACGCCACGGTGGCCAAGGCCTGGCGCGAGTACGGCGTCCAGCCGTGGCGTTCCGGGACCTTCAAGTTCTCCACCGACCCCGAGCTGGTCGGGAAGGTCACCGACGTCGTGGGCCTGTACCTGGCCCCGCCCGAGGACGCCATCGTGCTCTGCGTGGACGAGAAGAGCCAAGTCCAGGCCCTGGACCGCACCGCCCCGATGCTGCCCATGCAGCCGCGCCAGATCGAGCGCCGCACCCACGACTACACCCGCCACGGCACCACGACCCTCTTCGCCGCCCTCGAGGTCGCCACCGGCCAGGTCACCGCCGCGGTCAAGCCCAAGCACAGCAGGCAGGAGTTCCTCGCCTTCCTGCGCCAGATCGACCGGGCCTACCCCGACCAGAAGCTGCACCTGGTCATGGACAACTACGCCACCCACAAGACCCCGGAGGTGAAGGCCTGGCTCGAGGACCACCCCCGCTTCAGCGTCCACTTCACCCCGACCTCCGGGTCCTGGCTGAACCTCGTCGAGGTCTGGTTCGGCATCATCGACCGCCAGGCCATCCGCCGCGGCGTCTTCACCTCCGTCAAGGACCTCAACGCCAAGATCCGCCAGTTCATCACCGGATGGAACGACCGCGCCCACCCCTTCGTCTGGACCAAGACCCCCGAACAGATCCTCGCCAAAGCCAAACCTAAAACGACTTCAGAAACGCGACACTAGTGCACTGAGTTCCTGCATGCCGTCAACTCCCTTGTTGCATGGCTCCGCGACTGGGCGGCGGAATTCAATCGAACAATTCAGTGGAATAGGGAAATCATAGGCCAGCATTCCCGATTCATCGTCATAAGTCATTCTTATCCGCCCACCCAAATTACGTCTTATGCACGCGGCCGTGCCCTTCTCTAGGCTCGAATGAAGCTCATAACATCCGCCCGCCCTCGCGGCAGCCACACTCCCTTGGAGGGGACATGTCCGACTATCAGCCAGCCTCGCGGGTCACCCGCATCCGGGAGTCCGCGAGCGTCATGGCAGCGGCGCGAGTGCGCGAGCTCAAGGCCGAGGGACGGTCGATCATCGATCTCACCGTCGGAGAGCCAGACTTCGACACGCCGGACCACGTCAAGCTCGCGGCGATCGCGGCGATCAACGCGGGCCAGACCAAATACACCTCGGTCACCGGCACCCCTGAACTCCAGTCCGCGATCCTCCGGCACGTCGAGAAGCGGACAGGCATCGCCTACGGCCCCGGAGAAATCACGATCGCCGGCGGGGCGAAGCAAGTGATCTACACGGCCTTCATGGCCTCCCTCAACTCGGGAGACGAGGTGATTGTCCCGGCGCCGTACTGGGTCTCATACCCGGACATGGTCCTCGCCAATGACGGCACGCCCGTGATCGTTCCGTGCGGCGATGAGGTGGGATTCAAGCTCACGCCCCGCGCGCTGGCCGAGGCCATCACGCCCGCCACGAAATGGCTCATCCTCAATACCCCGTCGAACCCGACGGGCGTCGTGTACTCCCGGGCCGAGCTCGAGGCCCTCGCCACCGTCCTCGGCGAGCACCCGCAGGTCCATGTGCTGACCGACGAGATCTACGACGCGATCTACTTCGGTGAGGGCCGGATCACGAGCCTCGTCGCCGCGGCCCCTCAGCTCCGCGACCGCGTCCTCGTGGTCAACGGCGTCTCCAAGGCCTACGCGATGACCGGTTGGCGCCTGGGCTACGCCGTCGGGCCGGCGAAGCTCGTGGCCTCGATCAACAAGCTCCAGTCCCAGATCTCCTCATGCCCGTCCTCGATCAGCCAGGCCGCTGCGGCCGCGGCCCTCACGGGCGAGCAGACCTTCGTGGCCGAATGCGTCGAGGCGTACCGCGGCCGGCGAGACGCCGCGGTGGCTGGCCTCAACGCCGTCGACGGCCTCTCGTGCCTCACCCCCGAGGGCGCCTTCTACGCCTATGTGAAGTGCGAAGGCGCCATCGGCAAGACGACGCCCGGTGGCACGACCCTCGAGACGGACCAGGATTTCGTCCTCTACCTGCTCGACGAGGCGTCGGTGGCCGTTATCCCGGGTTCTGCCTACGGCCTGGGCCCCTATTTCCGCATCTCTTTCGCAACGTCCCTCGAAACCATCACCGCCGGCGTGGAAGCCATCGACAAAGCCGTCCGCGCCCTCAACTGAAAACGGAAAGCAGAATGCAGCAGATGATCCACGTCAAGACGAAATTCGAGCGCCCGGCCGCGGACGTCGTCGAACGCCTCGCGGCCTTCTCCTCGGCGACCATCCACGAGGCTCAGGGCCGCAAGGGCGCGCTGAGCTCGCGCATCAAGCCGATCGACCGTTCGATGTCCTTCTGCGGCCCCGCCGTGACCGTTCGCTGTGCGCCGCGGGACAATCTCATGCTTCAAGTCGCGATCCACTATGCCCAGAGCGGCGATGTGGTGCTCGTGGGCGCCGGAGAGTTTCCCGAAGCCGGCACGTTCGGGGACGTCCTGGGCAACGCGATGAAGGCGAAGGGCATCGCCGCCATGGTGACCGATTCGGGCGTCCGCGACACACAGGACCTCATCGAGCTCGGGCTCCCCGTGTTCTCGGGAAGCATCTCCATCAAGGGCACCGTGAAGGAGACGCTTGGCCCGATCAACCACCCGCTCGTCTTCGGCGACGAGATCGTCTACCCGGGCGACATTCTGCGCGGGGATGCGGACGGCGTCGTCGTCGTTCGCCGCGAGGAGGCGGAGGAAGTCATCGCTCTGTCCCAGGCTCGCGTGGACGCCGAAGACCAACTCATCAAGGCCTACCACGCGGGCGGAAACACGATCGAGCTGTGCAAGCTGACGGACGTCCTCAAGGCCAAGGGCCTCCTCGTGGAGGACTAGAACCATCCCACACAGAGTGGGAGGGCGCCGGCAAGGCGCCCTCCCACTGCCATCAGCAACCACCGCGGGGATCCCGCCGCGGAACGCGATTCACCACCGGGAGCGGTCCGCGATTCCGTTTCCGGTCGCAACCAGCATCCACTCAGCGGTTCCGCCACCGTGCGTCGGCATAATGCTTCCTTCGAAAACGAAAAGCGGTTCCGCGGAGGAATCAACGGGGCGCCACAGGCCATTAAACGGGCAGTGCGAACCGGTCTGAACGACCACGGGGTAATGCGACTTCCTGAGGTTCCAACTGGTGTGGCTGATCTTCTTCATCTCCGGCTTCCTTGCGCTGGGACAGCTGGTTCGCTGGCCTACGAATTGATCTATTGATTCAATGGTAGGCAGCGCAATCGGCCATGAATAAGATCAAAGTCGAGTGCCAACATAAGCCGACCCTATGGATCGAGCGGACCGGAAGCTACGCCGCGTCATTCCCATAACGTCGGAGCAGCTGGTTCTTGATCATGTCGCGCAGGAGGATCAGCACCGCGGAGGCCGCCTCGGACATTGGCTCATGATCGGCCGTGCACAGGGCGATCTTGCATTGCAGAGCAGGGTCCACGATCCGGAGCACCTTGAAATCTTGGTCCGGGAAGAGGGCATCTGCGGCCGACCTCGGCAGGATCGTTGCACCAAGATTCGCGCGCAGCAGCCGCCACAGCGATGGCACCGACTCCACTTCTCCGGCGAGGCGGAGCGGCAGCCCCTGCTCGCTGAGGGCCTTGTCGACGAGTTGCCGGATCGTGTGATTGCTTTCCGGCAGGAAGAAGTCGAGCTTCGCCGCTTCTCTCAGCGGAACCGCCCCATTGGCGTCGACGGACAGATCCGATTCGGGGCTCGCCACAACGTACAGATCCTCCACGATCATGGTGGTGAACCGGACTCCACGGATCTCGCCAGGTTCGTAGATCAGCGCCATGTCGAGTTTGCCGTTCTTGATGGCCTCGCTGAGCACGCCCCCCACAATCTCCGTGAGGTGCAGCATGATGTCCGGGTACCTGCGCCTGACCTCGCGGACAATCTGCGGCGCCAGGCTCGACGCCATGCTGTACGGGGCAATGGCGATGGAGACTCGCCCAGATGGGGCTCCGCCCGACGTCGCGACGTCCTGCCGCGCCTCCTCGACCAGCCGAAGGATCGTCTGCGCGTGCCGGTACAGCGCGTTCCCCGCCGCCGTCGGCTCGACGCCCTGCTTGCTGCGAATGAGGAGCCGCTGCTTGAGCTCCTTCTCGAGCGCCGAGACCTGCTGGCTCAACGCCGGCTGGGCGACGTGGAGCGCCGCAGCGGCCTTCGTGATGCTCCCGGCATCGACGATCCTCACGAAGTACTCGAGCTTCCGCGTGTCCACGAACTCCACCCTTCTCCGCCCGTCATAACCGAACCCTATGGCGGGACACAGATCACGTCTTTGTGTGACCCAAGCCTCAATCGCTAACTTGAAGTATCGAGGCGATGTCAGAAACCACCCGAGAGGAAAGAATTCTGAATTCGTCGACCCACCGGAAATTATATCCCACCCGGCTATCCAAGGAATTGAGAAGCACGTGAACCCGATGATCGATCTCGTGGCAGATCTGGGAGAAGGATTCGGCGCCTACCGCATGGGCAACGATTCCGAGCTCTTGGACATCGTCTCGAGCGCCAATATCGCGTGCGGCTTCCACGCGGGCGATCCGGACATCATGAACAGCACCGTGGCCGAGTGTGTCCGCCGCGGCGTCGGCGTCGGCGCCCATCCGAGCTTTCCAGATCTTCGCGGCTTCGGCCGCCGAGCTATGGACCTCACGGCGGACGAAGTCCGCAACGACGTGGTCTACCAACTCGGTGGCCTCTCCTCCTTCGCGGCCTTTCACGAGACACGGGTCTCCCACATCGCTCCTCACGGCAAGCTCGGCAACCTCGTGGCGACCAGGCCCGACTACGCGGCCGCGGTCGCGGACGCCGCCGCTGGGGTCGACAAGGAGCTCATCGTCGTGGCCCAGGAGGGCGAGCTGGCCAAGGCCGCGAGGGAGCGCGGACTCCACGTCGCGCTCGTCGGAATTGTCGACCGTGCCTACCGGGAAGACGGAACCCTCGTCCCGCGGCGCCTCCCGGGCGCCGTGCTTCACGACCCCTCGGAGATCGTCGAGCGCACTGTCCGCATGGTCTGCGAGGGGAAGATCGGCACGGTTGCGGGGACGGACCTCGACATCGAGGCGGACACCGTCCTCTTGCATGGGGACAACGCTGGCGCCGTCGACCTCGCCCGCCTCATCCGCAGCGAACTCACGGCTGCTGGAGTCCGGATCGCTCCGCTCGCAGACGTGCTCGCAGCGAAGCATCCGGTGGCCTGATATGCAGACCTTCGTACCCTCCGCCGTGGAGGTCTTCGACTCCGGAATCGCGGCCGTGCGTGCGGTCGCCACTTCCGGCGACGCCGAGCGGGACTGGTCCACGGTTCACCGCCTCGCCGGATGGCTCGAGGAGTGCGGGGCCGAGGGACTTCACGGGGCCGTCCCCACGTACGACTCGGTTCTCGTGGAGTTCGATGCGCTCGCCTTGTCTGCCCGCCAGATCCGCGCTTTCATCGGCCAAGGGCTGCGACAGCTCGCGCTGTCCGCGGACGACGGCGCCGCTCCCCGTGAGTTCGACGTCCCGGTCGTGTACGGGGGCGCCTACGGGCCCGATCTCGAATTCCTCGCCGAATTCGAAGGCATCTCCGTCGAGGACGTCATCCGGATCCACTCATCCAAGACCTACGTGATCCGGTGTTTCGGGGCGCCGGCCGGCTCACCCATGACGGACGGACCAGACTTCCCGACCCCAGTTCCGCGTCTCAAGGATCCGAGGCTCAGTGTTCCGGCGGGTGCCGTCGCGGTGGCGGGACGGCAAGCCGTGATCGCGCCCGCCGTCGCCCCGGGTGGGTGGCAGGTCATCGGGCGAACTCCGCTGACCTTGCTCGATCTCGGCAGGGACCCCCTGGTCCCGTACCGGCCGGGCGATATTCTTCGCTTCCGGCCCATCGCGGAAGAGGACTTCGCAGCGTACGAGGGACACCCCATGGAGGCGCGTTTCGCGGGGCCACAGCCATGAGCGGGCAGATCATCATCCAGCAGGCCGGCAACGCGGTCGTCACCGATCTCGGACGGTTCCGCGGCCCCAGGTATGGCCTACCGGTCAACGGGGCCCTCGACCAGTATTCGGCCAGGGCCGCCAACATCCTCGTGGCGAACAGCGACAATGCGCCCCTCTTCGAACTCACGGCCCTCGATTTCCGGATGACGGCGACCTCGGACATCCTGATCGCCGTCACGGGGGCTCCTCTGGCCTTGACGGTGGGCGGGCGCGCGTGCCCGCAGTGGGAGCCCATCTCGGTCCGCGCGGGTGAGGCCGTGTCCGTGCGCGGAATCAACGGGGGCCTCAGGGCCTACGTTTCGGTCCATGGATCGGTCGATGCGCCGACCCTCCTTGGAAGCTGCGCCCCGGATACGGTCGTCGGGTTCGGGCTCAAGCTGCGGGACGGGACGGCGGTCGGAACCCGCCGCAGCGTTTCGCCGATCCGCCAGCCGTACTTCGACATGCCGCTTTTCCGCCTCGCCGCCGAGCGACCCCACACCGGGGGCCGACTCCGCGTGGACGTGACGGACGGTCCGGACTTCGCGGAGTTCGGCGACTCAGCGAGGCTGCTCTTCAGCTCGGAATACACCGTGAGCCCGAGGAGCAACCACATTGGACTGCGGCTCGGGGGCGAACTGCCGGAGCGAACCAGCTCAGGCGAGGTGCTTTCCCGAGGAGTCCCGGTCGGCGCCGTCGAAGTCCCCTCACGCGAGGAACTCCTGGTGCTCCACCGCGGGCGCGGGGTGACGGCCGGATACCCGGTGCTCGCCGTGGCCACGAGCCTCGGGCTCGATGTCCTGGCCCAGGCCCGCCCGGGCGACGCGGTCTACTTCGTCCGGGCGACCGTCGCCGAGGCGACCGCCGCCTACAGGCGTTCGATGCAACAGCTCGAAACGCTCCGAGAATCCGTCACGACTGTCTTCAACCTCCTGGGCATCGGCAGTGCGGCCCACTGGCAGGAATTGCCAGCTGCCGCCTGCGGCTGATCCCGCATCGACCCCCGAGCGCTACGCTCTCACTAGTAAGGAAAGTCATGGCAACACGACCCGAAGCTGCCGCAGCGCAGCACACACAGCTGACGAGCCGCCAGACCCTCAAGGTCGTCATCGCGGGATGCGTCGGCATCTTCGTCGAGCTCTACGACAACGGCATCTTCGCCTTCATGGCGACGACGCTCTCGCTCGTGTTCTTCGCGAAGGGAGATCCCAACGCCGCCCTCATGTTCGTGTTTGCCGGCTACGCGATCTCCTTCTTCGTTCGGCCACTCGGCGCGATCGTCTGCGGATTCCTCGGGGACCGGCTCGGCCGGCAGAAGCTCCTCGTCTTCGTCATCCTGCTCATCAGCGTCGCGACTGCGGCCGTCGGTATTCTCCCGCCGTTCTCGGCGATCGGCGTCGCGGCACCGATTCTCCTCGTGACGATGCGCCTCGTGCAGGGCTTCTCCGTGGGTGGCGAGGCGGCGGGCGCCATGACCTTCCTCGCCGAGCACGCCCCGGCACACAAGCGGGGACAGATCACGTCCTACGCGCAGATCGCCTCTTTCGCAGCCCTCCTGACGGGCACGCTCATCGGCTTCACCATGGCCCCCTGGCTCAACGCCGCGGCGATCAACGGCGGCGGGTTCGGCTCATTCGCCTGGCGCATCCCGTTCCTCGTGGCCATCCCGATGGGCTTCATCGGCTGGTACATCCGCCGCGCGATCAGCGACACCCCCAACTTCCAGCGGCTCAAGGAGGAAGGCGGCCTCTCGAAGAACCCGTACAAGGAGGCCTTCGCGTCCGCCGAGCACCGCCGCGCCATGCTCCTGGCTCTGTTCATCCCGCTCATGAACGGCTCGGGCTACTACGTCCTGTTCTCCTACATGCCGACGTTCCTCGCGGGCAAGCAGCTGCACTACTCGACCGCGAACTCCCTCCTCATCACCGCGGTGAGCCTCGTGGTCATCTGCGCGGCCATCCCGGTCATGGGAGCGCTCTCCGATCGGGTGGGCCGCAAGAAGGTCATTGCGTGGGCGGCCGTCGCCATGGCGATCGTGTGCGTCCCCTCCTACGCGCTCCTGGCGACCGGCAACATCGGCCTCGCGATCCTCGGCGCGAGCATCATGGCGATCGTGTTTGCCGGGCACACCGCTGTGATCCACATCCTCCTCGTCGAGCTGTTCCCGACCCGGGTCCGCTACTCGGCGTATGGGCTCGGCTACAACATCTCGTCCGCCCTCTTCGGTGGTACCGCTCCCCTGCTCATGACCTGGCTCATCGGCTCCACAGGGAACGTGTTCATGCCGGCGTTCTACGCCGCATTGACCGCCCTCGGCACGCTGGCCGCAGTGCTCACGGTCAAGGACCGCGCGCACGAGCCGCTGCGCGACGCCTGACTTGGCCCGCTGGCGCCGTCGTCGGACGACGGCGGCGCCGAACCTCCCGCGGACGCCGCGCCGGCGTCCCCCATCAGATCTGGAGAACGAATGCCCTTCACCGACTACAAGACCGCCCTCGTCACCGGTGCCTCGACGGGCATGGGCGCTGCGATCGCCGAACTGCTCGCCAAGCGCGGGCTCACGGTCCACGTCGCTGCCCGCAACGAGGAGCGCCTCAAGGAGCTCGCGGATCGGTCGGGCGCCATCCCGCATACCGTCGACCTCACGGACACCGCGGCGGTGGCAGCCGAGCTGGGTGGCCTCGAGGTCGACGTCCTCGTGAACTGCGCAGGGGTCTCGCGCCCCGGCAACATCCTGAGCTCCTCGGCGGAAGATCTCGACGAGATCATCGACGTCAACCTCCGCGGACTGCTTCAACTGACCCGGCTCATTCTGCCGGGAATGGTGAATCGTGACCTCGGGCACGTGGTCAACATCAGCTCAATCGCCGGCCTCTACAACTTCTACGGCCACACCGCCTACCACGCGACGAAGGCCGCCGTTCATCAGATTTCTCGCCAGCTCCGCAACGACACCGTGGGCAAGCGAATCCGCGTGACCGAGATCTGCCCCGGGCGGGTCGAGACCGAGATCTTCGGCCGCAACATGGGTGGCACTCCCGAGGCCATGGAGGAGGCCTGGAAGACGTACTACGAGGGCTACGAGTCGCTCACCACCGAGGACATCGTCAACGCGGTGGATTACGCGATCGAGACGCCGCGCCACGTCAACGTGGGGATGATCGAGCTTATGCCCACCTTCCAGGTTCCGGGTGGGCTGACATTCGACCGCCGCTGATCCGCGCGAGCGCCCGGCGATGACTGCCTGACGGCACGGCCACCGGATAGATACTAGCTAGGTGCATATCGACCACCTAGCCCGCCGGGCCGCCGCCCTTGTTCCTTCGGAGGGTACCGGCCGGGCAATCCTCGGTATCTGCGGGGCTCCCGGCGCCGGCAAGTCGACCCTCGCCGAGGCGCTCCTGCAGCGCCTGAGGAGCGAGCACGGCGCGGAGTGGGCCGCCCACGTGCCCATGGACGGCTTCCACCTCGCGGACGTCCAGCTTGCGCGGGTCGGCCTCGCGGATCGGAAGGGCGCGCCCGAGACGTTCGACGCCGACGGCTACGCCGCCTTGCTCGGACGGATCGCGGCCTCCACAGGCGGCGTCGTCTATGCGCCCGGCTTCGAACGCGAACTCGAGCAGCCGATCGCCGCCGCCCTCGCCGTGCCACCCGAGGCTCGCCTCGTGATCACGGAGGGGAACTACCTCCTCGTCGACGAGCGGCCGTGGCGCGCGGCCCGTTTGTGGCTCAGCGAAGTCTGGTTCGTGGAGACGGACCCCGCGTGCCGCGTTGAGCGGCTCATCAGACGCCACATCGAGTTCGGCAAATCCCCCGACGAGGCCCGTGACTGGGTGCTCAGGTCCGACGAGGCCAACGCGCGCATCGTCGACGCGACCAAGAGCCGCGCCGACCTCGTGGTCGTGAACGACTCAGCTGAGGCGTGACCCCGGCTTCCCCGCCGCAATCTCGCGCCGGCCGCCCGCCGTCGTCGGCCGGCCGCCGTCGTCAGGGGTTGACGGCGAGCGATGCCGCCTCCCACGCGAAGCCGTCCGGATCGCTGAAGACGCCCGCCGAGCTCGCAACGGCGAGCCGGTGCGAGCCAGTCCCCTCGGGGGCCACCCCCGCGTCCTTGGCCAGGGCGCGCCGTCCGTAGAGCGCGAGCTTGACCGGGCCGGTGTCACCGAACTCGACATACATCTTGCCGAAGCTCTTGGCGACCGTCAGGCCGTGATCCATGTAGAACCGCTTGCTCGCGCCGACGTCGGAGGCCCCGAGGAGCAGGACGAAGCTCTCGAACTCCGCCACGGCCGGGCCGGTGTCCTTCTTCGACGACGTCGCGACCTTCCAGATCGCGCCGTCGGGCGCCTGGACCACGCCACCGTATCCCCAGAGGGACTTGGCGGCGGGCTTGAGCGAGGTCGCCCCCGCGGCGAGGGCCGCGTCGAGGTAAAGGTCAACGTTGCCCGGCTG
This sequence comes from Sinomonas sp. P47F7, assembly GCF_049332655.1. Lineage (GTDB taxonomy): Bacteria > Actinomycetota > Actinomycetes > Actinomycetales > Micrococcaceae > Sinomonas. The sequence goes on from NZ_CP186327.1 coordinate 2,521,370, forward strand.
GGCGACGGTGAGCGAAAGAGTGAATCCGCGAAAGCCATCGGTGGGCGCCTGCGACTCGCGCACCCGCAGTTGGGTGCCCAGCCCGAAGGCCGTCGAGTAGAACTCCTGAGCGGCGGAGGCATCCGCCGCCTCGAGGGTGATTGTTTCGATGTTTGCCATGGTCATGACGCTAGTTGCGCCATGGCGTCTGGCGCTTCTCGAATTCTGATCAATTGGGTCATGGCCCAGCATGGTCATAGCTCGGGCACAGGGAACTCCCACCCCCGTTATACGTGCACGACAGCCCCTTGACAGGAACGGCCTCGACCCTGAAGTGGACGGTTCGGCTATTCCGCCGGGCCGCACATCGACAGGAGAACACCATGAAGGTCACCCAGCGCATCGGGTACGCAGCGGCCTCGACAGTCGCCGCGGCAGCCCTCATCGGCGGAGGCGCCGCCGTAGCGGCGAATGCAGCAACGACGCCGAGCCCGTCTGCGACGAGCGGCTCAAGCAGCAATTCCGGCGCCTCGCACCCCGGGGGCCAGCACACGGCTGCGACAGCAGACGAAACGGCCAAGGTCACGGCGGCCGTCAAGGCCAAGGACGCTAACGCCTCGGTGACGCAGGTGGAGAAGGACGCGGACGGCTCGTTCGACGCGACCGCGACGTCGAGCGGCAAGACGGTCCGGTACGAGGTCAGCGCGAACTACGCCACGGTCACCGTGGACGACCACGCGGGCAGGGGCGGTGGCCAGCGCACGCCGCTTTCGAGCGACGAGCTCGCCAAGGTGACGGCGGCCATCAAGTCCAAGGACTCCAACGCGACGGTCAAGGACTCGTGGAAGGACTCGGACGGTTCGTTCGACGTCGTCGTCACGTCCGGCAGCACCACCACGAAGTACGACGTGAGCGCCGACTACTCGACGGTGACCGCGGATTCGAACTTCGGCCAGGGCGGCCATGGGACGCACGACGGCGCCGGGTCGGGTACTCCGTCCGGCAGCGCGTCGAGCGGTGCAACCCAGGGCTGATCCAGCGGCACTTTGCTGGGCGCGGGCGGGTCAGCGAACCGCTGGCCCGCCCGTCCCCTCGCGCGCGTCGAGGTTCGCCATGACCTTGGCGAGGAGATCACGGAGCGCGACGGCCTCCGCGGCATCGAGGCCAACACAGGCACCGAACTGGACGGGAACGTCGGAGACGCGGTCGCGAAGGCGCGCGCCGGCCGCGGTGACGCTCACGAGCACGCGGCGCTCGTCCGCAGGGTCGCGCCGGCGCCCGAGGTGGCCCGCGGCCTCGAGCCGCTTGAGCAGCGGCGTGAGGGTGCCCGAGTCGAGCTGGAGCCGATCCCCGAGCTCGCCGACGGAGAGGGCGCCGTCAGCGGACCACAGGGCGAGCATGGCGAGGTACTGCGGATAGGTCAGCCCGACGTCGTCGAGCAGGTCCGCGTAGACGCGACCCACGCTCCGCGCCGCGGCGTACAGGGGGAAGCACAGCTGCCGGTCGAGGTCGAGCTGCGGATATGTTGGGCCCATCACGCCATTCTAGCTTGCGCAGTTCAATTGTGCACAATAGAGTTGTGTTCATGAGAACCCTCTACACGGCTACCGCCGTCGCGCTCGGAGACGGCCGCAACGGCCACATCCAGTCCCCCGACGGTTTCCTCGACGCCCCAGTCCGCGTGCCGCAGGAGCTCGGCGGGCCGGGCGGAGCCACGAACCCCGAGCAGCTCTTCGCGGCCGGCTACGCGGCCTGCTTCCACTCCGCCCTCAAGCTCGCCGCGACCCAGTCGCGCGCCGACGCCTCGGGCTCCGAGGTCGTGGCCGACGTCATGCTCACGGCCCTTCCAACCGGTGGCTACGGCCTCGCGGCGAATCTCGAGATCACGCTGCCGGAGCTCGACCGCGCGGCTGCGGAGGAGCTCGTGGCCAAGGCCCACCAGATCTGCCCGTATTCGAACGCCACCCGCGGCAACATCGAGGTCACGCTCAGCGTCGCGTGACCCCACCCCGTCGCCTTGGCGGCGCTCGGAGTCTCGGCGTTCAGGCCTGGGTGGAGCGACGCACCACGAGCAGCGGGGGGACAAGGACTTCCGTGCCGGGCGCCGGCATTGTGTCCTCCCCCGCGAGCCACGCCGCGGCCAACCTTCCGATCTCTTCTGCCTCGGTGTCCACCGAGGTGAGACCGATCGCATCGATCCCCGCGAGGAACGTGTTGTCGTAGCCCGTGATCGCTACGTCGGCCGGGATGCGCAGCCCGCGTTCGGTGGCCGCACCCATCGCGCCGATGGCCACGAGGTCGTTGACACACGTGAGCGCGGTCGTGTCCGGGCGCGCCGTGAAGACCCGGCGCGCCGCCGCGTGGCCGCTCTGCTCGTCGAACTCGGCGGATTCGATGTGGATGTAGTCCTCGAGCCCGCGCTCCCGCATCGCGTTGGCGTAGGCCTCCGAGCGGTGCCGGCTCGCGGGGCCACCCCCGCCGCCGAGGTGCACGATGTGCGTGTGGCCGAGAGACACGAGATGGTCGACGACCGTGCGCATGCCGACCTCGCTGTCGCTTCGCACGGACACCGCGCGGGGCAGTTCCTCGATCGAGGCCGCCGCGACGACGATCGGCAGGTCGGGGCGCAGCGTCTCGAGCTCGGAGACATCGGGGGTCACGCCGACCACGAGCAGGGCCGAGGCGTTGAGATCCTCGAACGCCTGGACGATCCGGCGATCGCTCCGGAACGTCCCGTCGCGATCCTGGATCACCGCACTGGACATGAGCCCGTATCGCCCGGCCCCGTCGAGCTCGGTGCGGACGGTGTCCACGATGGTCGCGAAGAGCGGGTTGTGGAGGTTCGACACGAGGATCCCGATAAAGCTCCCCTTGTAGGCCGAGAGTGAGCTCGCGACCCAGTTGGGCCGGAATCCGAGCCGCTCGGCCGCCGCGTGGACGCGCGCGCGGCGCTCCGGGCTCACCTTCTCGGGCTGGCGGTACACGAGCGAGACGAGGGCACGCGACACGCCGGCCTCCACCGCGACGTCCGCCATCGTGGCGCGCTTGAGTCCCGTGTCCATCGACCCTCCCCTTTTCAGAAAGAGTATGCGACCGGCGCAGCTACGCGAGACGGCGCTTGGTCTCCTCGAGCATCCAGACCGAGTTCTCGGCGGCCTTCTCTTCTTGCGAGAACACTGCGACCGTGGCGATGCCGTCGAAGTCAACCCGCTTGAGGGCGGCGAAGAATCCGTCGAGGTCCACCTCGCCCTGGCCGTACGGGAGGTGCTGATGCACGGTCGCGTTCGTCTCGGCCGGGTTCAGGAGATAGCGGCGTCCGCCCGAGGCGCGGTAGTCGAACGAGTCGGCGAGGTGCAGGTGCTTGAGGTCCGCGCCGGCGTACTCCACGATCGTGTCCGGATCGTGGCCCTGATAGAACGTGTGAGGGACGCAGTACAGGAAGCCGACGTTCGGAGAGTTGAGGCCACGGATCATCTGCACGGCTTCGATCCCGTCCTCGATGAAGTCGTCCGGGTGGGGCTCGATGTTGAGCTTGATGCCCTCCTTCTCGAGGCGGGGCAGGATGACCTCCATGGAGCGCAGGAACTGGGCCTCGCTTCGCTCCTTCTGCTCGGGCCGGCCCGAGAACTCGGAGTTCATCTGGTCGACGCCGAGCTCGACGGTGATGTCGATCGAGCGCATCCACGACCGCACGGCGGCCTGCCGCTCGTCCTCGTCGGGGCTGGACCACCGCAGGATCGGCAGCATGGAGGCGATCTTCACCCCCGTCTCGTCGAGCGCGGTCTTGAGCTCCTGGACGAGGGCGTTGTTGGCTCGCGGGTACAGGTAGAACGGGAAGAAGTCGTCGCGCTGCGAGAACTCGATCCACTCGTAGCCGAGCTCGGCGACCGTGCGGACCATCTCGGGGATGGGGAGATGCCGGAACGGCAGCGGGTCGAGGGTGATCTTCATAGCTTCTCCTTGAAGGGCGTCGAGGGATTCAGGCGCGGGTGGATTCCGGGACGCCCACGGCCTCGCGTAGGGTCCGGGCGGCGAGCGGGATCGACTCCTCGCGGGGCAAGTCCCAGTCCTCGTTTTCGATGCAGACAGCGCCGTCGAAGCCCGCCCGCCGGACGGCGGCAAGGAAGTCGGTCCACCACCGGACGTCGTGGCCTCGGCCGGCCGCCACGAAATGCCACGGCGCGTCCGCAGGAGGCCGCGTGGTGAGGTAGCGGCCGCCGAGCGGGAGCGGATGCTCCTCGGGCGGGATCTCGGTGTACCGATCGTCAAGGACGCCCCATTCCGCGATGTTGTCCTGGACCAGCACGGTGTCCTTGGCGGCCACGTGCCAGATCCGGCCGGCGAAGCGCGCCGCCATGCGGTTCGGGTCGATGCCCTGCCAGAAGAGGTGGCTCGGGTCAAGGTTCACGCCGAGGTGCTCCGAGCCGACGGTATCGAGGAGCCGCTCGAGCGTCGCCGGGCTGTAGCAGACCATGTGCGGGTGGATCTCGAGGGCGAGCTTCACGCCGTGGTCGGCCGCGAATGCCGCCGTCTCCTTCCAGTACGGAACGGCGACGGACCATTGATAGTCGCGGACCTCGAGCAGGCCGGTCTCCCAGGGGACGAGCGACCACGTGGGCAGCTTCGCCTCCGGCCCGGAGCCCACGCTGCCCGCCATGGCGTTGAGCCGGTCGAGCCCGAGCTGGGAGCTCAGCACGATCGAGTCCCGAAGGTCCTTCCGATGCGGGACGCTCACGTCGGGGTCGGGGTGCAGCGGATTGCCGTTCGCGTTGAGGATGGCCAGGTTTACGCCGGTCTCGGCGAACTGCTGGAGAAAGCCGTCCCGCATCGCGGGGCTCGCGGCGAGGGCGCCGGGGTTGCAGTGGACGTACGGGAGGAAGCCACCGGCCGGAACCTCGGCGTCGGTGATCCCCCAGTCGCGCACCCGCTCAAGCGCGTCGCGGAGGGAATGGTCCAAGAGGGCGGAGAGGTACAGGCCCACTCTCATCGGAAAAAGTCCTGGTTCATCGTCAGCGTCCTTGCTTCGGAGACATTGCGAAAATCTGCGCCTGAGGGGCGTGGCGCGGTAACAAGTATTAACGTTAGAGCGGTCTAAACAACGCTGTCAATATGTCCTATCATGTTGTTTGCGTCGGGTCCCGACGCGCAGACAGACCACCTCAGCCGCCTCATCAGCAGTTTGAAGACGAAGGAATGTTCAATGACGATCAGCCCGACCACCAAGGAAACCCGCAGGCTCCGCGTCGCCCTCATCGGCGCGGGACTCATGGCGAAGTCACACACCCTCGCCTACGGCGCCCTCCCCACGCTCTTCCCGACCCTCGCGGCCGCCCCCGAGCTGAGCGTCCTGGCGGACGCGGACGACGCGCGGGCGGAGGCCGGGGCGCGCGCGCTCGGCTTCTCACGGTGGACCAGCAGCTGGCGCGAGGCGGTCAGCGATCCGGAGGTCGACGTCGTCGACATCGTCACGCCGAACTGGCTCCACTACGAGGTCGCGATGGAGGCGATCGCCGCAGGAAAGCACGTCTACTGCGAGAAGCCGCTCGCGACCACTGCCAAGGAGGCTCGCACCATGTGGGAGGCGGCGCGCGAAGCCGGGGTGACGACCGCCGTCGGCTATTCCTACCTCGGCAACCCGGGCGTCCAGCTGATCAAGCGCCTCATTGACGAGGGCACGCTCGGCGAGCTGTGGAGCGTCAAAGGCCACTTCGTCGTCGACGCGAACGCCGACCCCGCGCTCCCCCGCACGTGGCACTACGAGCGCGGCAAGGCCGGCTTGGGCGCCCTCGGGGACATCGGATCGCACGTCGTGTCCATGGTCCAGGCCCTCGGCGGCCCGATCACGCGCGTCTTCGGCGACCTCGCGACCGTCGTCCCCGCGCGGCCCGAGGCCTCGGGCGCGCTCTCCTACGGTTCGAGGGCGGCGGCCGACGCACCGCTGCTCCCCGTCGAGAACGACGACGTCGCCACGGTCCTGGGGAGGCTCGGCAACAGCGCCGCCGTGGTCATCGAGGCAAGCCGCGTGGGCAACGGGCGCCCCTTCGACCTCGGCATCGAAGTGTTCGGTTCCAAGGGCTCGGTCCGCTTCTCCCAGCAGGATTCCTACAAGGTGGAGCTGTTCCTCCGCGGCGCCGAACCGGCCGCCTCCACCGGCACAACGACCGTCACCCTCGGCCCCGGGCACGGGGACTATGGCGCGTTCTGGCCCTTCCCGGGGGTCACGATCGGGCTCCACGAGCTCAAGGCTGTCGAGGTCAGAAATCTCTTCCAGGCAATTCTCGACAGAGGCCAGGCCTACCCGTCGTTCGAGGACGGCTGGCGAGTCACCGAAGTCCTCGAGGCGGCCGAGCGTTCCAGCCGGACGGGGATTTGGGAAGAGGTCATCTTCTAGGGTCGGCCCGCTCTATTGTCCCCGCCTTTAGAGCGGTCTAAGCCCCCCGCCCCGTGGGCGCGCCTGCCTCGACGATCTCCAGTGTCGCCATGGGGAGGTGCTGCGCGATGTCGTATGCGGATCGCAGCGGCGAGGCAACGTCGAGCCGCCCGCGCAGGAAGTAGGCCGGGATGTGGCTGATGCGGTGAAGCCGTGACGTTATGGGGTCGTCGTCCAACCGGGCGGGACCTCGTGATCAACGGCACCGGCCTCCTTTTTCTCCCGCCGCTCCTGATGTTGGTCTTCCGCCAGAAGTATCCGCGGTGGTGGTTCGACTGGAACGTTCAGCTCTTGCGGCTCACCAACCGGCTCGGGGCATACCTCCTGCTCCTCGACGACCTCTACCCGGCGACAGACGACGAGCAGGCGGTGCATCTGACCATCCGGTATCCCGACGCGCGAGCCGAGCTGAACCGCTGGCTGCCCCTCGTGAAATGGCTTTTGGCGATTCCGCACTACATCGTGCTCGCGTTCCTTTTCCTCGCCGCGCTGGTCGCGGCCGTGATCGCGTGGTTCGCGATCGTCTTCTCCGGCCGATACCCGCGCGGCCTTTTCGACTTCGTGGTGGGCGTGATGCGCTGGAGCAACCGCGTGGTGGCCTACGCCTGGATCCTCACCACTGACGCCTACCCGCCCTTCCGGCTGGGACCCTGACCGCAACGCCGCCCAGGAGGCGCACTTCGGCCGAGGCGTACTATCTCCGCCCCGCCGCGACCCCGGCGCCCGAATCGCGCCGAACCCTCGCACGCCCAGAGTGCACGAGGAACGGGGCCGCGCGGCGATGGACCCGCCGATGCGAGGCGTGGTCCGCGGCCCCCGCGGCCTGCGGCTCGGCCGCTCCGGCCGCGCCCCGCATGGCCCGCGCATCCTCCGACCGGTAGAAGAAGTGCTTGGCTCCCTCGACGAAGAGCAGATATGTCAGCACCATCCCGACCAGCGCGAGAAAGAACGGAGCGGGCAAGGGGCGGAATCCGATGACGTCCCCTATCGGGGTGTAAGGGATGACGGCGCCGATCGCGACTACCGCGAGAACGCTCGTCGACAGGGCCGCCGACGCTCGGCTTCGGAAGAACGGGATCAGGCGGGTCCGGATCGCGAAGACAATCAGGGTCTGAGTGGCGAGGGACTCGACGAACCATCCGGCCCGGAACTCCTCCGGCGCAGCGTTGAAGACGCCGAGCATGAGGCCAAACGTCGCGAAGTCGAAGACCGAGGAGATCGGCCCGAAGATCACCATGAACCTCCGAATGGCGCCGATGTCCCAGTGCGCTGGCCTTCGGAGCTGATCCTGATCGACCCTGTCAGTGGGGATCGCCAGCTGGCTCGTGTCGTAGAGGAGGTTGTTGAGCAGGATCTGCCCGGGGAGCATCGGCAGGAAGCTGAGGAAGGCGCTCGCCGCCGCGGCGGAAAACATGTTGCCGAAGTTGCTGCTCGTGCCCATGAGGAGGTACTTGATGGTGTTGGCGAAGATCCGTCGCCCGCCGACCACCCCGTTGGCAAGGACTCCGAGGTCCTTCTCCAGAAGGACGACGTCGGCCGCGTCCTTCGCGACGTCGGCGGCGGTATCGACGGAGATCCCCACATCGGCCCGGTTGAGGGCCAGCGCGTCGTTGACCCCGTCGCCCAGGAACCCCACGGAGTGCGCCTGGCGGAGGACGGTCACGATGCGCGCCTTCTGCTCGGGAGACAACCTCGCGAACACCCGAGCGCTCCCCGCCGCGACTCGGAGCTCGTCGTCGTCCAAGGCGGCGACTTGGGCGCCGGTCAAGACGGCACCTTCAGGCATACCCAGGACCGACACGACGTGCTGCGCGACGAGCGCGTTGTCGCCCGTCGCGATCTTGACGTCGACGCCCAGTTCGGCGAGGCGGTTGAGCGACTCACTCGCGTCCCCCTTCGGACGGTCGATGAAGCTCAGGTACCCCTCAAGCGTCAGCCGAGTGCCGCCGTCGTCCGCTCCGCTCGCCACGGCGACGACCCGCGCGCCGCGGCGGAACAACTCGTCGAGCTGCTGCCGAGCCGAGTCGGTCACGTTGGAGCAGCGCTCCAGCACGGCCTCGGGCGCGCCCTTGAGGATGCGGACCGGCCCGGTTGCGGTCCCCGTGCCGTCGGGACCCGAGACGACCGTCTCCATGGTGCGGGTGTCGTGGTCGAACGGACGGAAAGCCAGCCGGCGGCGACCCGCCAGTCCGGCGCGACGCTCGGCAAACTCATCCCACAGCGCCTGGTCCACGGGGTTCTGTCCCGCCCCCGACGAGCCGTGCAGGGAGGGGTCTGCCTCGCAGCAGAGAAGGGCGAGCTCCACGAGCCGCGCCCGCCCGTCGGCGCCGTCGGCGCCTGCGGCGCCTGCGGGCACGGCCTCCTCGAAGCCGATGTGGCCCTCGGTGAGCGTTCCGGTCTTGTCCGTCACGAGGACATCGAGGTTGCCGAGGTCCTCGATCGCGAGCAGTCGCTTCACGAGCACGCCGTCCTTCGCGAGGAGGCGCGACCCTGCGGCAAGGCTCGTACTGACGACGGCGGGGAGCAGCTGGGGCGTGATCCCCACCGCTATCGCGAGGGAGAACAGGATCGAGTCGAGCAGGGGGCGGGCCAGCACAAGGTTGATGAGCAGGATGCCGGCGGTGAGCGCGATCCCGACCCAGAGGAGCATGAACGAGAACTCCTTGAGTCCGCGTTGAAAGGCCGTCTCCGGCGACCCCGCGGCGAGCCCGGCCGCGATCCGGCCGAATTCCGTTCCTCCGCCCGTCGCAGTGACGACTCCCCGCCCGGAGCCCGCGTGGACGACTGTCCCCATGAGGAGGCAGTCCGACAGCTCGGCGAGGTCCGCTCGCCCGCCAACCGCTTCGACGGACTTCTCGACCGCCGCTGACTCGCCGGTGAGCACTCCCTCGTCCGTCTCCAGATCGACGGCCTCCAAGAGCCGGACATCGGCCGGGACGATGTTCCCCAGCCCGATCCGGATCACGTCGCCCGGGACGAGCTCGCGCACCGGAACCGACCGTTCTCGCCCGTCGCGGACCACGACGGCGTTGTGGCTGATTCGCTCGTGGAGTTCCGCGGCCGTCCGCTCCGCCCGGTACTCGTTGGCGAAGCCGAGGAGGCCGCTCCCGAGCAGGATGACCACGATGATGGCCGCATTGAGCCGATCCCCCGTGGCGAAGGACATGCCGGCGGCGACTACAAGCAGGGCCTGAAGCGGGCTCACAAACTGGCGGAGGAGCACGTGGGGCCAACTGACGCGACGCGCTTCGAGCACATTCGCCCCGAACGCGAGCCGACGCGCGGCTTCCTCCTCGCTGAGCCCCTCAGGCCGCGACCCCAGGGAGCCGAGGACGCCCGTGGCGGTCATCGCCGCGGCGCTGCCGATGGGCAGCTGGACAAGCGCAGTGTCAGTCTGGACGCCCACGGCCCACACTCTACGTGAGGTCGGCGAGCGCCGCGCCGATGGCGCTGGCCGACCCCGCGAGCCGGGCCCGCTCGCCGTCGTTCATGGGGACCTCGAGGACGGTGCGGACGCCGCGTGAGCCGACAATGCTCGGGAGGCTTAGGGCGACACCGCTCACTCCATGGTTCCCGTCAAGAACGGTCGAAACCGGCAGGACCGCGTCCTCATCCCTGAGCACGGCCTCGATGATCCGAGCGGCGGCAAGGCCAATGGCGTAGTTGGTGGCGCCTTTGCCGGCAATGACGCGGTAGGCGGCGTTGGCCACCTCCCTGGCGAGGCCATCCAGCGATTCCGGCGAGAAGGGCCTCTCGCCGCCGGGCAGTTCCCAGTCCCTGAGGGGCACCCCGCCGATGGCCGCGCCGGTCCAGAGCGGGAATTCCGTGTCGCCGTGCTCACCCACGATGTACGCATGCACGGACGATCGGGAAACACCCGCCTTCTGCGCAATCAGCCAGCGCAGCCGCGACGTGTCCAACACCGTTCCCGAGCCCACCACGCGGCCGGCCGGGAGGTCCGCGATCCGCTGGGCGAGGACGGTCATCACGTCGCACGGGTTGGTGACGAGCAGGTACACGGCGTCGGGCGCGACGGCCAGGAGCGGCGGCAGCACCGTGCCGAGGATCGCGGCGTTGGTCGCCGCGAGCTCGAGGCGGCTTTGGCCGGGCTTCTGCTTCGCCCCGGCTGCGATGACGACGACGGCGGCGCCCGCCGCGAGCGAGACGTCGGTCCCGCCCGTGATGCTGCCCGCGCCCGTGAACTGCGTCCCGTGGGCGAGGTCGAGCACCTGGGCCTCGACCTTCGGTCCGTCGACATCGTAGAGGACGATGTCCCGCGCCGAGCCGCGGATGAGGGCTGCATAGGCAATCGAACTGCCAACCGCCCCCGCGCCGACGACTACCAGCTTTCCTGTCTGCAGCACGGTTCCTCTCCCCTCAAGGGCTACGCCCGCATTCCGCGGATGATCGCAGCGTTGACCCGAAGATAGGCGCGGTCGCGTTCGGCGCCCAGCAGCCCCGCAAGCACGGGCCCGGCGTTCTCGAGGATGGTCACGAGGGCGTGAATCCCGCGGCCCACGATCCCGTTCGTCGGCTCGCCGGGGAGCAGGACGCCGCATCCCGCGGCGTCGGGGTCAACCGCCTGCGGGACGCGCGGCGCGCCCGGTGCACGGTCGGGGCTGTCGATGAGCGCCCACATCTCGTCCACTGGGGTTGCTGGTCCGATGCGGTTGCGGGGGCCGCGCCAGACGACGAGCGCGGTGCCCCGCGCTGCCGCGACCGCTTCGATGACGGTGCCGCTGCGCGGGTCGGGGTTCAGCGGGCGCGCGTAGACGTCGTCGAAGAAGTACAGCTCCTGGCTGGCCCACCGAATCTCGGAGTAGCACCAGTCGTCGGAAAGAAATGCGCCCGCCGGTTGCGCCATGCGTTATCCCCTCATCGCAAGGTGCGTAATTGCACTCATGGTACGAGTCCGAACGCCATTCGCGGCAGAGGCGTAGTACCTCCCGCGAGCGGGTGTCGTTACCTCGCCTCTGCGAGCCGCCTGCGCCAGTCGGCGGGGACGCGGTCTGCGGGGCCGGGCGCCGGCTGCGTGGCCGGATGATGCCGCGGCGGTGGGAGCAGCGGTCCCCTCACGGGCCGCTCAGCGAGATAGTCCCAGAACCAGTCCTCGCCCGGCTCGAAGGTCTGGATGAACCGGTGCCCGGTGCCCTCGAAATGGCGGCGGGCATGTTGCGCGAGGGAATCATCGCAGCACCCGATGTGCCCGCAGTTGACGCAGCGCCGCAGGTGGAACCACCAGCCGCCTGCCTCATCGCAATCGAAGCAGCCCATGCCCGACGGCCCAGGAAGGTCCTCGGACCCCAGGCCTGTGATGTCCGAAGGATCCGCGCTCCGCTCAGCCATGGACCAACTCTATGCCGCCCGTACAAGAGGCCCCAGGGCGGCCCCGCGGAACAGCTGACGATCGACTCACGCCGCAGTGAGCGCCTCCGAGAGTCCATGAAAACTGTTGACAAGATTGCGCAAGGACTTCCATACTCGCTTCAGGAGATCCGTATCGGTCAAGGAGTTGTGATGACTGCGACACTCACCGACGTCGCGAGATTGGCTGGCGTTTCGCTCGCGACGGCGTCCCGCGCCTTCAGCGATCCAGGCCGACTCGCCGCGGAAACCCGGCAGAGGGTGATCTTGGCGGCCGAGGCGCTGGGCTACGCCGCATCGGCCCCCACGGGAAGCCGGACCTTTGGGGTGATCGTCCCCGATGTCTCGAACGCCGTCTTCGCGGTCCTCCTCAAGGCCTTGCAGGAGCGTGCGTGGCCGGGCCACCACCGCATGGTCCTCGCCGACACCGCCGAATCAGTCGACAGGGAGCGCGAGCACCTCTCCTCTCTCGCAGCCTCCGTCGACGGGCTCATCCTGTGCTCGCCGCGTCTGCCCGCCGGGGAGATCCGCGAGCTTGTAGGCCAGACCCCTCTCATCGTGATCAACGGCGAGGCCGAAGGCGCCGCGAGCGTGCTCATGGACGCCGACGCGGGGCTCCGCCAGGCCGTTGAGCATCTCTTCGCGCTCGGCCATCGCCGCTTCGCCTACGTACCGGGACCGGCGTCGTCGTGGGCCAACCGCCAGCGCCTGGACGCCGTGACGCGCCGCTGCGAGGAATGGGGCGTTGAGCTCGTCACCGTCGGGAACCAGAACGCAACGGTCGACGGCGGCCTGGCCGCCGCCGCTTCGGTCGTCGCCAGCGGCGCCACCGCCGTCATTGCGTACAACGACCTCGTCGCGGTGGGACTCCTCGCGGGTGCCCGAACGCTCGGCTATCACTGCCCGGAGGACGTGAGCGTGGTCGGCATCGACGATCTCGACATCGCCGCAGCCGCCGAACCCGGTCTCACCTCCGTGCGCGTCGCCATTGAAGGCAGCGGCACGCTCGCGCTCGACCTGCTGCTGAAGGAGCTCTCAGGCAAGGCCACGCCGTCAAAGTCCGTGCATCTCGGTTCGCAGCTCATTGTGCGCGGCTCGAGTTTCTCGGCGCGCGGCGCGGGCCGCGACCTCCAGGGGACCCCGGCATGAGGGTCGTCATCGCGGAGAGCAATCTGCTCCCCCACCGGCTCCTCCTCGAGGAGCTGCTGCCGGCGGGCACCGCGACCTCGTGGCACGACGCGTGGGAGGAGCAGGCGCTCGTCGAGGACCTTGGCGATGCCGACGTCTACGTTGGCGCTCGTTTCACGGCCGCCATGGGAGCGGCGGCCCAAAAGCTCCGGCTCGTCCATGTTGCCGGCGCGGGCTACGACGGGATCCACGCGAGCGCCCTCCCGCACGGGTGCGAATGCGCGAACACGTTCCACCACGAGTCCTCGATCGCCGAGCACATCGCCTCCGTCCTCGTGGCGCTCCGCCGCAACCTGATCGGCCAGGACGCGGCCCTCCGCGGTGGAGCGTGGGCCTCGTCCGTCTATTCACGGTCCATCCATCAGCCAGAGACCCTGCGTGGCTCGACCGTGGCGTTCCTCGGCTTCGGCCACATCGGCCAGGCCGCGTGGAACCTCCTGCGCGCGTTCGGCGCCGAGGGCATTGCGATCACCCGCAGCGGCGGGGTCGACGCTGCCGGGCAGGGCCTCCGCTGGGCCGGCCCGACCGCCATGCTCGGCGAAGCCCTCGCCGCGGCGGAGATCCTCGTGGTGAGCATCCCGCTCAGCGAGGAAACCGCTTCGGTGATCGGCGCCGTCGAACTCGGCCAACTCGGATCCAACGGCCTGCTGGTCAACGTGGCACGCGGCCCGGTTGTGGACGAGACCGCGCTCTACGAGGCCCTCCGCGATCGCCGGATCGCGGGCGCCGCGATCGACGTCTGGTATCGGTACCCCGGCCCCGACGGGATATCCGAGCCGTCCAGCCTTCCGTTCGGCAGCCTCGACAACACGATCCTCACCCCGCATTCGTCCGGCGTGACCGCCGAGACCTTCCGCGGCCGCGTCCGCGATATCGCCGAGAACATCACCCGACTCTCCCGAAACGAACCACTCAAGAACGTTGTGATCACCAGATGACCCGCAAAATCTCAGGCGTCGAGGTGCTCGTCACGAGCCCGTCGCGCAACTTTGTCACGCTCAAGATCACCACAGACGACGGCATCGTCGGCTGGGGCGACGCGACGCTCAACGGCCGCGAGCTCTCCGTGGCGAGCTACCTTCGCGACCACCTCGCGCCCGCACTCTTGGGCCGCGACGCGGACCGCATCGAGGACACCTGGCAGTTCCTCTATCGTGGCGCGTACTGGCGCCGCGGCCCCGTGACCATGGCAGCGATCGGCGCCGTCGACCTCGCGCTGTGGGACATCAAGGGCAAGGCACTCGGCGTCCCCGTGTACCAGCTCCTCGGCGGGGCGGCGCGGGACAAGGTCCTCACCTACACCCACTCGACGGGGTGGGACCTTCCGGAGCTGCTCGACTCCATCGAACGACGGCGGGAGCAAGGCTTCAGCGCGGTCCGCGCCCAGTCGGGGGTTCCAGGACTCGACAAGGTCTACGGCGTCACCCGCGGCGCGGCAAGCTACGAGCCCGCGGGCCGAGGCGGCGGCCCCGCCGAGGAGATCTGGGACACCTCGGCGTACCTGCGGCACGCGCCCATGATCCTTGGGGCCATCCGCGAGCACGTAGGCCCCGAGCTCAAGCTCCTCCACGACGTGCACCACCGCCTCAACCCGACCGAGGCGGCCCGGCTCGCGAAGTCGCTCGAGGAGGTCGATCTGTTCTGGCTCGAGGACGTCACGCCCGCGGAGAACCAGCGCCTCCTGCGGGCCGTCCGAGCCCAGACCACCGTTCCGCTCGCCATCGGCGAGGTGTTCAACACGATCTGGGACTGCGAGGCACTTCTCACCGAGCGGCTCATCGACTACATCCGCACGGCCGTGGTCCACGCGGGCGGGATCTCCCACGTCCGCAAGATCTTGGCCCTCGCGGAGGTCTACCAGGTCAAAGGCGCGCCGCACGGCCCCTCCGACGTCTCCCCGATCAGCCTTTCAGCGTCGCTCCACGTGGGCCTCGCGACCACGAACTTCGGCATCCAGGAGTACATGGGCTACGAGCCACTTGTCTCCGAGGTCTTCCGCAGCAGCTACACGTTCAAGGACGGCTACCTCCACCCGGGGAACGAGCCCGGCCTCGGAGTCGAGGTCGACGAATCCGCCGCCGCGCGCTTCCCCTACTCCCCCGCCTACCTGCCGATCGCGCGCGAGCTCGACGGCACCATGAAGGACTGGTGAGCATGGCCGAGCCTTCCGCGCTTCCGCGGCTTTCAGCAGCGTCCGACGGCGCGCCTCGCCCCGGCGGGCTGCGTCCCGGGATCGTCCATCTCGGCTTGGGCAACTTCCACCGGGCGCACCAGGCCGTATATACCCGGGCCGCGCTTGACGCCTCTCGGGCGGGACGGGCGGGCGAAGAATGCTGGGGAATCATCGGCGTCGCGAACCGGTCCGCGGCGGTCCCCGACGCCATGCACGCCCAGGACCTCCTGTACACGGTCGTCGAGAT